>NZ_JBIBYN010000008.1:13621-299258 GCF_043083325.1 Streptomyces sp. NPDC014734
GGGCTCACCGGGCCGGGCCCCAACTGGTCGTCCCCCATTTGACCCGGGGCGCCCGGGGGGTCCTGGATCCAGGACCCGCCGGCGACCGGCGTACAAGGGGCCTTCTCGTTCCGGCCCCGTCGGCGTTCAGGGCTTGTTGGACGGGCCGCCCACCTGGATCCCGGCCATCCGCGCCCACTCGTACGGGCCGGTGCGGACCTTCGCCGCGAAGTCTCCGTCGAAGGACTCGTGCATCGTGATCCCGGCCTTCCGGGTGGCGTTCTCCGCGATCTCGTACGTGGGGGCGACCAGATCGCCCCAGTCGCCGTCCTCGCCCACGAGAACGATGCGGGCGCCCATCTGCCCGAGGTAGGCGAGCTGCCCCTCCGCACCGCCGTGCGCCTTGGAGAAGGCGCCGATCTCCTTGGCGAGCTTCGCCGCCCTGCGCTCCGCGCGGGCCGCCCGCTTGCCGCTCTCCACCTGGGTCCCAGCCGTCTCTGCCATGGCCAGGATGCTACCGACGGGTAGTACCAAGTGCGACGGGCGGGGTGCGTGGCGTGGGCCACGCACCCCGCCCGTCGGCAGGGATCGATGGAACGGGAACTACCTCAGGAAGGGGTCGATCGCCACGGCGACGAAGAGCAGCGAGACATAGGTGATCGACCAGTGGAACAGCCGCATCTCCTTGAGCTTTCCACCGATCGCCCCGGCCTTGGCCCGGTTGAGCAGGGCGTGCGCCTCCCAGAGCCAGAACCCGCCGGTCAGCAGCGCCACCACGGTGTAGAACCAGCCGGTGTAGCCGAGCGGGGTCAGCAGCAGCGAGACGGCGACCATCACCCAGCTGTAGATGACGATCTGGCGGGCCACCACCTTGTTGGAGGCGACGACCGGCAGCATCGGGACGCCGACGCGGGCGTAGTCCTCCTTGACCTTCATGGACAGCGGCCAGTAGTGCGGCGGCGTCCAGAAGAACATCACGGCGAAGAGGATGACCGCGGCCCATGACATCGAGTTGGTCACGGCGGACCAGCCGATGAGGACCGGCAGGCATCCCGCGATGCCGCCCCAGACGATGTTCTGCGAGGTGCGCCGCTTCAGCAGCATGGTGTAGCCCACGACGTAGAACAGCAGCGCGCCGAGCGCCAGCCAGGCCGACAGCCAGTTGACCAGCAGCCCGAACCAGACCGTGGAGATCACCGCGAGGGCGATGCCGAAGGCCAGGCACTCGCGCGGGCTCACCATGCCGGTGACCAGCGGGCGCTGCGAGGTGCGGTCCATCAGCGCGTCGATGTCGCGATCGATGTACATGTTCAGCGCGTTGGCACCGCCCGCGGAGAGATATCCGCCGATGGTGGTACTCAGTACGAGCCACAGATCGGGTACGCCCTGAGCGGCCAGGAACATCACCGGAACAGTGGTGATCAGCAGCAGCTCGATGATCCGGGGCTTGGTCAGCGCCACGAATGCCTTGACACGGGCCCCGAACGGGCGATGGCCCCCTGGGCTGGGAGTCAAGGCGACCCCTGCGGGTCGGGACTCGACGGCCGTCACGCACACCCCTGACAGAGAAATCCCAGCAAGCTCCGGGCGTGAGAGCCCGGTAAAGACTTGCGCGAACCAGACCACTGTAGACGTTGGGCACATGCCGCCCTTCGCGGGGGTGTGCTCGTGTTGGGGTGGCGCCCGGGCGCGGAGCACGGCTCGCCGGAACGGTGCGGCGGCGGGAAGATCACGTCCGCCCGGGTGAACCCGGGCGCGTGTGCGGGCGCCCGCGGGAACGGCACCCCCGGACCCGCCGGAGCCGCGCACAGGCGGGGAGAGGCACGCGCCGGGGGGCGCATGCGCACGGGGGCGCGCTCACCGGAGCGGCCCAGAAGTGAGCCGTCGCGCTCATACGGGAGGCGAACTCCCCGCACCGCCCGCACGCTGGAAAGCAGCGGAAATCGCACGTTCCGACGAGGGTAGGCTCGACAACGCCCGGTGCGGTCACAGTCACCGGTTTACGACAGTGGAGAGGAGCCCTGACTCAGGGTGAGCACCAAGCCGACCACCACAGATCTCCAGTGGACCGAAGTGGACCAGCGGGCCGTGGACACCGTTCGCGTCCTTGCCGCCGACGCCGTGCAGAAGGTCGGAAACGGCCACCCGGGCACGGCGATGAGCCTGGCTCCCGCCGCGTACACCCTCTTCCAGAAGGTGATGCGGCACGACCCCGCCGACCCGGAGTGGACGGGGCGCGACCGGTTCGTGCTCTCGGCCGGCCACAGCAGCCTGACCCTCTACATCCAGCTCTACCTGGCCGGGTACGGCCTGGAGCTCGACGACCTCAAGGCCTTCCGCACCTGGGGCTCCAAGACCCCCGGTCACCCGGAGTACGGCCACACCGCCGGCGTGGAGACGACCACGGGCCCGCTGGGCCAGGGGGTCGCCAACGCGGTGGGCATGGCGATGGCCGCCCGCTACGAGCGCGGACTGTTCGACCCGGAGGCGGCCCCCGGCACCTCCCCGTTCGACCACATGGTCTGGGTCGTCGCCGGTGACGGCTGCCTCCAGGAGGGCATCTCCGCCGAGGCGTCCTCGCTGGCCGGCCACCAGAAGCTCGGCAACCTGGTGCTGTTGTGGGACGACAACCACATCTCCATCGAGGGCGACACGGAGACCGCGGTCTCCGAGGACACCCTGAAGCGGTACGAGGCGTACGGCTGGCACGTCCAGCGCGTGGAGCAGCTTCCCGACGGCGACCTGGACCCGGCGGGTCTGTACGAGGCGCTGCGGGCCGCGCAGGCCGAGACGGAGCGCCCGTCGTTCATCGCGGCCCGCTCGATCATCGCCTGGCCCGCCCCGCACGCCCAGAACACCGAGGCCTCGCACGGCTCGGCGCTCGGCGAGGAGGAGGTCGCCGCGACCAAGCGGGTGCTCGGCTTCGACCCGGAGAAGACCTTCGAGGTCTCCGACGAGGTCATCGCGCACACCCGTGAGGCGCTGGACCGCGGCCGCGAGGCCCGGGCCGAGTGGGAGAAGTCCCTGGCCGCGTGGCGCACCGCCAACCCGGAGCGCGCCTCCGAGTTCGACCGGATCTCCGCGGGCGAGCTGCCCGCCGGCTGGGAGGACCGGCTCCCGGTCTTCGAGCCGGGCAAGAGCGTGGCCACCCGCGCGGCCTCCGGCAAGGTGCTCCAGTCGCTCGGCGAGATCGTTCCCGAGCTGTGGGGCGGCTCCGCGGACCTGGCGGGCTCGAACAACACGACGATCGACAAGACGTCGTCGTTCCTCCCCGCGGGCAACCCGCTGCCGGAGGCCGACCCGTACGGCCGCACGATCCACTTCGGCATCCGCGAGCACGCCATGGCCGCGGCCATGAACGGCATCGCGCTGCACGGCAACACCCGCATCTACGGCGGCACCTTCCTGGTGTTCTCCGACTACATGCGCAACGCCGTGCGGCTGTCCGCGCTGATGCACCTGCCGGTGACGTACGTGTGGACGCACGACTCGATCGGGCTCGGCGAGGACGGCCCGACCCACCAGCCGGTGGAGCACCTGGCCTCGCTGCGCGCCATCCCGGGCCTGAACATCGTCCGCCCGGCCGACGCCAACGAGACCGCCGTCGCCTGGCGCGAGATCCTGCGCCGCCACACCAAGGTGTTCGGCAAGGGCGCCCCGCACGGTCTGGCGCTGACCCGGCAGGGCGTGCCGACGTACGAGCCGAACGAGGACGCCGCCAGGGGCGGTTACGTGCTCCTCGACGCCGAGGGCGGCGATGCCCAGGTCCTGCTGATCGGCACGGGCTCCGAGGTGCACCTCGCCGTCGAGGCGCGCGAGGAGCTCCAGGCGGCGGGCATCCCGACCCGTGTGGTGTCGATGCCGTCGGTCGAGTGGTTCGAGGAGCAGGACCAGGCGTACAGGGACAGTGTCCTGCCGCCGTCCGTGAAGGCCCGGGTCGCGGTCGAGGCCGGTATCGGCCTGACCTGGCACCGGTACGTCGGGGACGCCGGCCGGATCGTCTCGCTGGAGCACTTCGGTGCCTCGGCCGACGCCAAGGTCCTCTTCCGCGAGTTCGGCTTCACCGGCGAGCACGTCGCCGAGGCCGCGCGGGAATCTCTCGCCGCGGCCACGCGCTGACGCCGTCATACGACAAGTAGGAGATGCAATTCTCATGACAGACGCACTCAAGCGCCTCTCCGACGAGGGCGTGGCGATCTGGCTCGACGACCTGTCGCGCAAGCGGATCACCTCGGGCAACCTTGCCGAGCTGATCGACGAACAGCACGTCGTGGGCGTCACCACCAACCCGTCGATCTTCCAGAAGGCGATCTCGCACGGCGACGGCTACGAGCGGCAGCTCACCGACCTCGCCACCCGCAAGGTCACCGTCGACGAGGCCATCCGCATGATCACGACGGCCGACGTACGGGACGCCGCGGACATCCTGCGTCCGGTCTTCGACGCCACGGACGGCCAGGACGGCCGGGTCTCCATCGAGGTCGACCCGCGTCTGGCCCACCGCACCGACGCCACCGTCGCCGAGGCCAAGCAGCTGGCCTGGCTGGTGGACCGGCCCAACACGCTCATCAAGATCCCGGCGACGAAGGCCGGCCTCCCGGCGATCACCGAGGTGATCGGCAAGGGCATCAGCGTCAACGTCACGCTGATCTTCTCGCTGGAGCGCTACCGCGAGGTCATGGACGCCTACCTGGCGGGTCTGGAGAAGGCGAAGGCCGCGGGCCTGGACCTGTCCAAGATCCACTCGGTGGCCTCGTTCTTCGTGTCCCGGGTGGACACCGAGATCGACAAGCGTCTCGACTCCCTCGGCACCGACGAGGCCAAGGCGCTCCGGGGCAGGGCGGCGCTCGCCAACGCCCGGCTCGCCTACCAGGCGTTCGAGGAGGTCTTCTCCTCGGAGCGCTGGGCCGCCCTGGACAAGGCGCAGGCCAACAAGCAGCGTCCGCTGTGGGCCTCGACCGGTGTCAAGGACCCCGCGTACAAGGACACCCTGTACGTCGACGACCTCGTCGCCCCGGGCACGGTCAACACCATGCCCGAGGCCACCCTGGACGCCACCGCCGACCACGGGCAGATCACCGGCGACACCATCACCGGTACCTACGAGCAGGCGCGCGCCGACCTCGACGCCGTCGCGAAGCTCGGGATCTCCTACGACGACGTCGTCCAGCTGCTGGAGGACGAGGGCGTCGAGAAGTTCGAGACGTCCTGGATCGACCTGCTCAACTCGACCGAGGCGGAGCTCAAGCGCCTCGCCCCTTCGGAGGGCTGACCACCTTGTCTGGTGTTCCCGGAGCCAATCCGCTTCGTGACCCCCAGGACCGACGGCTCCCGCGCATCGCGGGGCCGTCGGGCCTGGTGATCTTTGGTGTCACGGGCGATTTGTCCCGTAAAAAGCTGATGCCCGCCGTCTACGACCTGGCCAATCGCGGCCTGCTGCCGCCGGGCTTCTCGCTCGTCGGCTTCGCGCGTCGTGAATGGCAGGACGAGGACTTCGCCCAGGAGGTCCACGACGCCGTCAAGCAGCACGCCCGCACGCCGTTCCGCGAGGAGGTCTGGCAGCAGCTCATCCAGGGGATGCGCTTCGTCCAGGGCAACTTCGACGACGACGAGGCGTTCGAGACGCTGAAGGCCACGATCCAGGAGCTCGACAAGGCACAGGGCACGGGCGGCAACTTCGCCTTCTACCTGTCCGTGCCGCCGAAGTTCTTCCCCAAGGTCGTGCAGCAGCTCAAGAAGCACGGCCTGGCCGACCAGAAGGAGGGCTCCTGGCGGCGTGCCGTCATCGAGAAGCCCTTCGGCCACGACCTGAAGAGCGCGCAGGAGCTCAACCGGATCGTGCACGACGTCTTCCCGCCCAACGAGGTCTTCCGTATCGACCACTACCTGGGCAAGGAGACGGTCCAGAACATCCTGGCGCTGCGGTTCGCCAACACGATGTTCGAGCCGATCTGGAACAGGTCCTACGTCGACCACGTCCAGATCACGATGGCCGAGGACATCGGCATCGGCGGCCGGGCCGGCTACTACGACGGCATCGGCGCCGCCCGTGACGTCATCCAGAACCACCTGCTCCAGCTGCTGGCGCTCACCGCCATGGAGGAGCCCGGCTCCTTCCACCCGAAGGCCCTGGTCGCCGAGAAGCTCAAGGTCCTCGCGGCGGTGGAGCTGCCGGAGGAACTGGGCAAGCACACGGTGCGCGGCCAGTACGCCCACGCCTGGCAGGGCGGCGAGGAGGTCCTCGGCTATCTGGAGGAGGACGGCATCGACCCCGCGTCGACGACCGACACCTACGCCGCGATCAAGCTGACGATCAACAACCGCCGCTGGGCGGGCGTGCCGTTCTACCTCCGCACCGGAAAGCGGCTCGGCCGCCGGGTCACGGAGATCGCGGTCGTCTTCAAGCGCGCCCCGTACCTGCCCTTCGAGTCCGGCGCGACCGAGGAGCTGGGCGGCAACGCCCTGGTCATCCGGGTCCAGCCGGACGAGGGCGTGACGGTGCGGTTCGGCTCGAAGGTGCCCGGCACCTCGATGGAGGTCCGGGACGTCACGATGGACTTCGCGTACGGCGAGTCCTTCACCGAGTCCAGCCCGGAGGCGTACGAACGGCTCATCCTCGACGTGCTGCTCGGCGACGCCAACCTGTTCCCGCGGCACCAGGAGGTCGAACTCTCCTGGAACATCCTCGACCCGATCGAGGAGTACTGGGACAAGCACGGCAGGCCCGCGCAGTATCCGGCGGGCACCTGGGGCCCGGCCGAGGCCGACGAGATGCTCGCACGAGACGGACGGAGCTGGCGCCGGCCATGAAGATCGACCTCACGGAGACCACTTCCAGCAAGATCAACCAGGCGCTGGTGGCGGCTCGCCGTGCCATCGGCACCCCGGCGATCGGCATGGTGCTGACCCTGGTCATCGTCACCGACGAGGAGAACGCGTACGACGCGCTCAAGTCGGCGGGCGACGCCTCGCGCGAGCACCCCTCGCGGATCATCGCGGTGATCAAGCGGGCCGCCCGCTCGCCGCGCAGCCGCCGGGACGCCCGGCTCGACGCCGAGGTGCGGGTCGGCTCCGACGCGGGCACCGGCGAGACGGTGGTGCTGCGTCTGCACGGCGAACTCGCCAACCACGCCCAGTCGGTGGTCCTGCCGCTGCTACTGCCGGACGCCCCGGTCGTGGTCTGGTGGCCGCAGGACGCGCCCGAACAGCCGTCGAAGGACCCGCTGGGCGCGCTTGCCCAGCGCCGGATCACGGACGCGTACTCGGCCGAGCACCCCGGTCACGAACTCGCGCTGCGCGCCCGTTCGTACGCCCCGGGCGACACCGACCTGTCCTGGACCCGGATCACGCCGTGGCGCTCGATGCTGGCGGCCGCGCTCGACCAGCAGCAGATCGAGGTCGTCGCGGCGACGGTCGAGGGCGAGTCGGAGAACCCGAGCTGCGAACTGCTCGCCATGTGGCTGGCGGACCGGCTGGGGGTTCCGGTGGAACGCACCCTGTCCGAAGGACCCGGGCTGACGGCCGTGCGGATGGAGACCAAGAACGGCGTCATCGTCCTGGACCGGCCGGACGGCTCGCTCGCCACGCTGTCGATGCAGAACCAGCCGGACCGCGCGGTGGCGCTCAAGCGCCGGGACACCGCCGAGCTGCTCGCCGAGGAGCTGCGGCGCCTGGACCCGGACAACACCTACGAGACGACGGTGAAGTTCGGCGTGGAGAAGCTCGGCGGGCCGCAGCGGCCGAAGCAGGCCGAGTCGAAGTCCGCCGAACCGAAGTCCGCCGAGCCCGCCCCGGCCCCCGCGAAGAAGACGGCGGCCAAGAAGGCGGCGTCGAAGTGAGCACCCCTCAACTCGTCGTGCACCGCGACAAGGAGCTGATGGCTCAGGCCGCCGCGGCCCGGCTGATCACGAAGGTGGTGGACGCCCAGGCCGCGCGCGGTCACGCGTCGGTGGTCCTCACCGGCGGGCGCAACGGCAACGGCCTGCTGGCCGCCCTCGCCGCCGCGCCCGCCCGGGACGCGGTCGACTGGTCGCGGCTGGACCTGTGGTGGGGCGACGAACGGTTCCTGCCGGAGGGCGACCCGGAGCGCAACGTCACCCAGGCCCGCGAGGCTCTCCTGGACGCGGTGGAACTGGACCCGTCACGGGTGCACGCCATGCCCGCCTCCGACGGTCCCTGGGGCAACGACGCCGACGCGGCGGCGGCAGCCTACGCCGCCGAGCTGGCCGCGGCGGCCGGCCCGGAGGACCACGGTCCGGTGCCGACCTTCGACGTGCTGATGCTGGGTGTCGGTCCGGACACGCACGTGGCGTCGCTCTTCCCGGAGCTGCCCGCGGTGCGGGAGACCGAACGCACCGTCGTCGGTGTGCACGGTGCCCCCAAGCCGCCGCCCACCCGGGTCTCGCTGACACTGCCCGCGATCCGGGCCGCGCGCGAGGTGTGGCTGCTCGCCGCGGGCGAGGACAAGGCGCGGGCCGCCGAGATCGCGCTCTCGGGCGCCGGGGAGATCCAGGCCCCGGCGGCCGGTGCGTACGGCCGCGCCCGCACACTGTGGCTGCTGGACGCGGCGGCGGCCTCGCGGCTGCCGCGCGCGCTGTACCCTCCGGCGTCCTCCTGAGCACACGTCGGCACACGTGCCCGCGGGCCCGGTTCGCTCCTCGGAGCAACCGGGCCCGCGGGCGTTCCGGCGCTCCCGGGGGCCCGGTGCTCAGCCGCCGTCGAAGGGCCGGTCCGTCTCCGCGGCGCGTTCCAGAAAGGGCTCCAGCAGGTCCGGGACGGCCCGGGCGGCAAAGGCGAGTCCCTCGTCGGCGTCCGCGTCGTGCGCCGTGTAGGCGCCCGATCCGGCGGCCGTCGTCGCGATGATGTCCAGCACCCCGGCCCGCCGCTGGAAGTAGGTCTGCCGGACCGTCCAGCCGATCACCCCGGCCCGCTCCAGGGCGGCGGTGGAACGGCGGACCGTGCCGGAGCGCACCACCAGGTAGTCGCCGCTGAGCCCGTGCCCCAGGCCCCGGTAGGCGTCCCTCGCGAGGAACAGCCCGACCGGCAGCCCCACGACCGCGCAGCCGAGCGCGGTCCACAGCAGGACGGGCGTCAGGAGGAGGCCGGTGACGGCGAGGACGGCCACGGGCACGGCCACCGCCCCCAGCGACCGGCGCACCCGCCGTCCGCGGGCCGCGAGCGGGTGCCCGGTCAGCGCGGCACCGGTCGGGGACACCGTCTCGCGCAGGACGGCGGCGGCCACCGTGTCGGCGAACGGCCGGGGCGCGGCGGGCAGCAGCGTGTTGTGGTCGCCGTGCTGCTCCTCGTCGTCCTTGGCGAGTCCGGTCGTGATCGCGTCGACCCGGGCCGCGCCGAACAGCCGGACGCCGAGCGGTTCGACGAGGTCGACGCCGCGCAGTCGGCGCTCCTCGATGGAGACGGAGCGGGAGGTCAGCAGACCGCGCCGGATGCGCAGGGTGCCGCCCGGTTCGCGCTCCAGCCGGTAGTTCCACCACATCTCGACCCACAGGCCGAGCGCCCCGACGACCCCGGCGGCCACGACCGCGGCGACGAGCACCAGGATCACGGTGGGCAGCGCGGTGTCCCGGAACCGGTCGCCGACCCATCCGATCACCTTCCCCTGCGCCCCGAACCAGTCGCTGACCTGCATCACCGCGCCGACCGCCGCACCGCCGAGCGCGGGGGCGACGAACGACACCGGCGCGTAGCGGATCCAGCGCGGGTCCAGCGCGGCGAGCTCGCCCTCGCGGTGTGTGCCCGCGGTCGCGGTGGAGGTGCGCTCCAGCAGCGCGCGGCGGAGCCGTTCGCCCTCCGCCCGGGAGACCGGGTCGAGCTCCAGGGTGGAGTCCCCGGAGTGCTCACCGGTGCCGATACGGACCGTGACCAGGCCGAGAACCCGTTGCAGCGGATGGGCGGTGAGGTCGACACTGCGGACGCGCTCACGGGCCAGGGAACGCTTCTTGAGCAGGAGCAGCCCGGTGTGCAGTTCGACCCGCTCGGCCCCGATGCGGTAGCGGGTGCGGCGCCACCGCACCCAGTCGCCGGCCGCCGCGCCGCCGATCAGCACGATCGCCCCGGACAGCACCCAGGCGACCGCGGTCCCGAACCCGAACCGTCCGGACAGCCCGAGCGCGGCGGGCACCGCCGCGCCCACCGCCACACCGGCCGTGAGGAGTGCGCTGGCCAGGACCGTGCGCCGGTCCAGCCGCCGCCAGTCGGCCGCCTCCGCCGCGGCCGGACCGGGCCCGTCGGCGCTGCCGGGCCCGTCGGCGCCCGCCGCCGGGGAGACGGCTGCCTGGGAACTCATGTGGCGTCCCCGGGGGTGTCCTGGGTGATCTGGGTGAGCCGTTCGGCGAGTTCGGCCGCCAGTTCGTGGCTCAGCCCCTCGATCCGTACCGCGCCCCTTGCCGAGGCGGTGGTCACGGTGACGGTGGCGAGCCGGTAGAGCTGTTCGAGCGGGCCGCGCACCGTGTCCACGGTCTGGATGCGGGACATCGGGGCGATCCGCCACTCCTGGCGCAGCACGCCCGTCCTGACGTAGACCGCCCGGTCGGTGACCTCCCAGCGGTGGGTGCGGAACCACCACAGGGGAAACAGGACGGCACAGCCGACGCCGAGGACCGCGAGGACGGCCGCGGGCAGCAGCAGCCAGAACCGGGCGGGCTCGATGAGCACGCCCAGCAGGGCCAGGACGGCCACCGGCGCCGCGGTCAGCAGCAGCCACCGGGCCCGCCACCAGCCGACCGCCCGCGGGTCCAGGGTGTTGTTCGGCGGCCTCAGCCGCACCGTCCGTTCCCCCGTGCCGCGCATCGGTTCAGCGCCCCCTGCGGGCGCGGTACGCCTGGACGAGCGCGGCGGTGGAGCTGTCCAGGTGCTCGCCCTCCTCGCCCCCGGTGAGAACCGGTTCGATCTTCTTGGCAAGCACCTTGCCGAGTTCGACGCCCCACTGGTCGAAGGAGTCGATGTTCCAGACGGCACCCTGGACGAAGACCTTGTGCTCGTACAGTGCGATGAGCTGGCCGAGGACGGACGGGGTCAGCCGGTCGGCGAGGATCGTCGTCGTCGGGTGGTTGCCCCTGAAGGTCTTGTGCGGCACCAGTTCCTCGGCGACGCCCTCGGCGCGGACCTCGTCCGGGGTCTTGCCGAAGGCCAGGGCCTGGGTCTGGGCGAAGAAGTTGGCCATCAGCAGGTCGTGCTGGGCGACCAGGCCGGGCTCCAGATCGGCGACCGGCTCGGCGAAACCGATGAAGTCGGCCGGGATGATCTTGGTGCCCTGGTGGATCAACTGGTAGTAGGCGTGCTGCCCGTTGGTGCCGGGAGTGCCCCAGACGACCGGTCCGGTCTGCCAGTCGACGGGATTGCCCTCCCGGTCCACGGACTTGCCGTTGGACTCCATGTCCAACTGCTGCAGGTACGCGGTGAACTTGGACAGATAGTGGCTGTAGGGCAGCACGGCGTGGGACTGGGCGTCGAAGAACGCCCCGTACCAGACGCCCAGCAGCCCCATCAGCAGCGGCACGTTGGCCTCGGCGGGGGCGGTGCGGAAGTGCTCGTCGACGAGGTGGAAACCGTCGAGCATCTCGCGGAAGCGGTCCGGCCCGATGGCGATCATCAGCGAGAGGCCGATGGCGGAGTCGTAGGAGTAACGGCCGCCGACCCAGTCCCAGAACTCGAACATGTTGGCGGTGTCGATGCCGAAGTCCGCGACCTTCCCGGCATTGGTGGACAGCGCCACGAAGTGCTTGGCGACCGCTTCCTGACCGGCGTTCAGCCCGTTCAGCAGCCAGCCGCGGGCGGAGGTGGCGTTGGTGATGGTCTCGATCGTGGTGAAGGTCTTCGAGGCGATGACGAACAGCGTCTCGGCCGGGTCGAGATCGCGCACGGCCTCGTGCAGATCGGCGCCGTCGACGTTCGACACGAAGCGGACGGTGAGCGAGCGGTCGGTGAAGGAGCGCAGTACTTCGTACGCCATGGCGGGGCCGAGGTCGGAGCCACCGATACCGATGTTGACGATGTTCCTGATGCGCCTGCCGGTGTGTCCGGTCCACTCCCCCGAACGGACCCGGTCGGAGAAGGCCGCCATCCTGTCGAGCACCGCGTGCACGCCCGGCACCACGTTCTCGCCGTCGACCTCGATCACCGCGTCGCGCGGGGCGCGCAGCGCGGTGTGCAGCACGGCGCGGTCCTCGGTGGTGTTGATCTTCTCGCCGCGGAACATCGCGTCCCGCAGCTCCGCGACCCCGGTGGCCTCGGCGAGATCGCGGAGCAGCCGCAGCGTCTCGTCGGTGACCAGGTGCTTGGAGTGGTCGATGTACAGGTCGCCCACCTGGAGCGTGTACCGGGTACCGCGCTCCGGATCGTCCGCGAAGAGCTCCCGCAGATGCGTCGCCCCGAGCTGCTCGCGGTGCTTGCCCAGAGCGGTCCACTGGGGGGTCCGGTCGAGCCTGGTTCGGTTCGGAGTGTTCATCCCGGATATCAGCCCACTTCTTGATCGTGCTTGCAGATGCCCCGCCGGCTTCCCAACCTAATTGATCGCAGGGGTTGACGAAGCTACGGAGAACCACGGCACGCACAAGTGGTCCGGCCGGACACCCCATGGGTGCCCGGCCGGTGAATTCCTCATCCCGTCACGGCACTGGTGCCGTGACGGCACGCCCTAGATCTCGCCCCGGAGCTTCGCCAGGGCCTCGGCGAGAATGGCCTCGCCGTCCGCGTCGCTGCGCCGCTCGCGCACGTACGCGAGGTGTGTCTTGTACGGTTCGGTGCGCGGCGGGTCGGGCGGGCTGTCCCGGTCCTGGCCGGCCGGGAAACCACAGCGCGGGCAGTCCCACGTCTCCGGTACCTGCGCGTCACTGGCGAAGCTCGGCTGCGTCTCGTGCCCGTTCGAGCACCAGAAGGAGATGCGGAGGCGCGGCGCTGACTCGCCCCGCTCGGCCTCCCCCATCGGCCCCGCCCCGACCCGGCTTCCCCGGATCGCGTTGCCACTTGCCACGGTCGTAACTCCCTGCGTGATGGTGCTCGAAGATGCCCCAGTCTACGTAAGGCCCAACGCGCGTCCAGTGAAAGGAGTTACACCCTCACCGGGATTCGCGTATGCCGCGTCAGTCCAGCTTGATCAGCAGGCCGAGCACGACGATGCACGCGAACCAGAGCAGACCCACGACCACCGTGATCCGGTCGAGGTTCCGCTCCGCGACCGAGGAACCGCCCACGGACGACTGCATGCCGCCACCGAACATGTCGGAGAGGCCGCCGCCCTTGCCCTTGTGCATCAGCACCAGCAGCATCAGCAGCAGGCTGAAGACGATCAGGGCGATCTCGAACCCCAAAATCACGGCTGGTCCCTACTTTCCGGAATCCTCTGACTGCATTGCGAGCAACGGGGGCCGGCAGGGTACGTCCTGCCCGGCCCCCGCAAGGGTACGACGGATCCGCGCTACCGCATACTCACTGGTCGCGGAAGCGAATGATCTTGACGAACTCGTCGGCGTCGAGCGAGGCACCGCCGACCAGCGCGCCGTCCACGTCGGGCTGCGCCATGATCTCGGCGACGTTCCCGGACTTCACGGAGCCGCCGTACTGGATGCGGACCTTGTCGGCCAGCTCCCGGGAGTACAGCTCGGCGAGGCGCCCGCGGATCGCCGCGCAGACCTCCTGGGCGTCGTCGGCACCGCAGACCTTGCCGGTGCCGATCGCCCAGACCGGCTCGTACGCGATCACGATCGACTCGGCCTGCTCGGCGGGAACGTCCTTGAGACCGCCGTCGACCTGGGCGAGCGTGTGCGCGACGTGGTCGCCGGCCTCCCGGACGTCCAGTTCCTCGCCGACGCAGAGGATCGGGGTCAGACCGTGCTTGTAGGCGGCCTTCACCTTGCTGTTGCAGATCTCGTCGGTCTCGCCGTGGTACTGGCGGCGCTCGCTGTGCCCGACGGCGACGTAGGTGCACTTGAGCTTGGCGAGCATCGGGCCGGAGATCTCACCGGTGTACGCGCCGGAGTCGTGCGCCGAGATGTCCTGGGCGCCGTACTTGATCCGCAGCTTGTCGCCGTCGACCAGGGTCTGCACGGAGCGCAGGTCGGTGAAGGGCACCAGGACCGCGGCCTCGACGACGTCGTAGTCCTTGTCGGCCAGGGCGAAGGCGAGCTTCTGGACGTGGGCGATGGCCTCCAGGTGGTTGAGGTTCATCTTCCAGTTGCCCGCCATGAGCGGGGTACGGCCAGAAGTGGCGGGAGCAGTCATGAAAGGTCAGTCCTCCAGAGCGGCGAGGCCGGGAAGCGTCTTGCCTTCGAGGTATTCGAGGCTGGCACCGCCACCGGTCGAGATGTGTCCGAATGCGTTTTCGTCGAAGCCCAGGGTGCGGACGGCCGCGGCGGAGTCGCCACCGCCCACCACACTGAAGCCGGGGGAGTCGGCGAGGGCCTGGGCGACGGCCCGGGTGCCCTCGGCGTAGTCGGGGTGCTCGAAGACGCCCATGGGGCCGTTCCAGAAGACGGTGGCCGCGTCGGCGAGCTTCGAGGCGTACAGCTTGTTGGTCTCCGGGCCGTTGTCCAGGCCGAGGAAGCCGGCCGGGATCGCGTCCGCGGCCACCGTGCGGTGCTCCGTGGGCGCCTTGGTCCTGAGGTCGGGGAACCGCTCGGAGACGACGACGTCGACCGGGAGCAGGAACTCCACGCCCTTCGCCTCGGCGCGGTCGAGGTACTCCAGCACCGCCGGGATCTGGTCCTCCTGGAGGAGGGAACTGCCGACCTCGTGGCCCCGGGCCTTGAGGAAGGTGTACGCCATGCCGCCGCCGATGAGGATGCGGTCGGCGCGCTCCAGCAGGTGGTCGATGACACCGAGCTTGTCGGACACCTTGGAGCCGCCGAGCACCACGACGTACGGGCGCTCGACGTTCTCGGTGAGCCGCTTCAGCACGCCGACCTCGGTCGCGATCAGGTCGCCGGCGGCGTGCGGCAGCCGGGCCGGGAGGTCGAAGACCGAGGCGTGCTTGCGGTGCACGGCCCCGAAGCCGTCGCCGACGTACACATCGGCCAGCTCGGCGAGCCGGTCGGCGAACGCGCCGCGCTCGGCGTCGTCCTTCGACGTCTCACCGGGGTTGAAGCGGAGGTTCTCGATGACGGCGACCTTGCCGTCGGTGAGCGCGGCGACCGCGGCGCGCGCGGACTCGCCGACCGTGTCGGTCGCGAAGGCCACGTCGGCCCCGAGCAGTTCGCCGAGCCGGGCGGCGGCGGGCGCCAGGGAGAACGCGGGGTCCGGCGCGCCCTTGGGGCGGCCGAGGTGCGAGGCGACGACGACGCGCGCACCCGCGGCGGCGAGCTTGCGCACGGTCGGCAGGACGGCGCGGATGCGGCCGTCGTCGGTGATGGTGGTGCCGTCGAGCGGCACGTTGAGGTCGGCGCGGACGAATACGCGCTTGCCGGCGACCCCTTCGGCGAGGAGTTCGTCGATCGTCTTCATGGTGCTGGTCTCCTTGGGAGAGCGAGAGAGCATGCCACGGGGCTCGAACGGCGCGCCGTCGCGCTGTTCGAGCCCCGTGCTCACATCGAAGTGTCGCCTGCCGTTTCGAAGGTCAGAGCTGGCTGCCGACGAAGACGGTCAGGTCGACGAGACGGTTGGAGTAGCCCCACTCGTTGTCGTACCAGCCGATGACCTTGATCTGCGTGCCCTCGGCCATGGTCAGCAGCGAGTCGAAGGTGCAGGAGGCCGGGGTAGAGACGATGTCCGAGGAGACGATCGGGTCCTGGGTATAGACCAGCTTGCCCTTGAGCGGGCCCTCCTCGGCGGCCTTCTGGAACGCGGCGTTGACCTCGTCGCGGGTGACCTCGCGCTCCAGCGTGACGACCAGGTCGGTGACCGAACCGGTCGGGACCGGGACGCGCATGGCCAGGCCGTCGAGCTTGCCCTTGAGCTGCGGGAGCACCAGGGCGGTGGCCTTGGCGGCACCCGTCGTCGTCGGGATGATGTTCTCCGCGGCGGCGCGGGCACGGCGCAGGTCGGAGTGCGGGAAGTCCAGGATGCGCTGGTCGTTGGTGTACGCGTGCACCGTCGTCATCAGGCCCTTGACGACCCCGAAGTTCTCGTCGAGGACCTTCGCCATCGGCGCCACGCAGTTGGTGGTGCAGGAGGCGTTGGAGATGACGTGGTGGTTGGCCGGGTCGTACTTGTCCTCGTTGACGCCCATCACGATGGTGATGTCCTCGTTCTTGGCCGGGGCCGAGATGAGGACCTTCTTGGCGCCACCGGCGATGTGCTTCTCGGCGTCGGCCTTCTTGGTGAAGATGCCGGTCGACTCGATGACGATGTCGACGCCCAGCTCCCCCCAGGGGATGTCGGCCGGGTTGCGCTCGGAGAGCACCTTGATGGTGTGACCGTCGACGGTGATGCTGTCGGCGGTGTGGCTGACCTCGGCCTTCAGACGCCCCAGGATGGTGTCGTACTTCAGAAGGTGGGCCGTGGTCGCAGTGTCACCCAGGTCGTTGACAGCCACGATCTCGATGTCCGCACCCTGCTCCAGCAGCGCGCGGAAGTAGTTACGACCGATGCGGCCAAAGCCGTTGATGCCTACGCGGATCGTCACGAACCGATCTCCTCGTTAGGTACGCCGGTTTTCGACGCCGGCGAGTTGTATAGGGATGTCCCCGACCGCCTCCGACCCTACCTCTCCGACGGCCGCCGGGTGACATCGAGCGGAGCCGGAAGAGCCCCGGAGGCCCGTACTCCTCGGTAGGAGCACGGGCCTCCGGGCACCCGGCGGACACACGGTGACGACTACGGAGCGTCAACACGCTTGGCCGTACGGCGCGTTCCGCGTTCGGCCGATTTCCCCCGCTTCGCGCCCGGCCCGCGCGACGCGGTCCGGCCCGTCCCGCGGGACTGCCGGTTCACCCCACCAGACCGTCGGCGAGCTCCTCGCCGAGGGTCGATTCGGTGCCGGGAATGCCCAGGTCCTGGGCCCGCTTGTCGGCCATCGCCAGCAGGCGGCGGATCCGGCCGGCGACCGCGTCCTTGGTCAGCGGCGGATCGGCGAGCGCGCCGAGCTCCTCCAGGGACGCCTGCTTGTGCTCCATGCGCAACCGCCCGGCGGCGGCCAGGTGCTCGGGCACGTCCTCTCCCAGGATCTCCAGCGCGCGCCCCACCCGGGCGCCCGCCGCGACCGCCGCCCGCGCGGAACGGCGCAGATTGGCGTCGTCGAAGTTGGCGAGGCGGTTGGCGGTGGCGCGGACCTCGCGGCGCATCCGCCGTTCCTCCCAGGCGAGCACCGAATCGTGGGCGCCGAGCCGGGTCAACAGAGCACCGATCGCGTCACCGTCCCGGACGACGACCCGGTCCACCCCGCGCACCTCGCGGGCCTTCGCCGCGATGGAGAGCCTGCGGGCCGCGCCGACCAGGGCGAGCGCTGCCTCCGGTCCCGGACACGTCACCTCCAGCGAGGAGGAACGTCCCGGCTCGGTGAGCGAACCGTGCGCCAGGAAGGCCCCTCGCCAGGCGGCCTCGGCGTCGCAGGTGGCCCCCGAGACCACCTGCGGCGGCAGGCCGCGGATGGGACGGCCGCGGCCGTCCACCAGACCGGTCTGGCGGGCCAGCTGGTCGCCGCCCGCCACCACGCGCACGACGTAGCGGGAGCCCCGTCGCAGCCCGCCGGGGGCCATCACGATCAGCTCCGAGCTGTGTCCGAAGATTTCGAGGATGTCCCGCTTGAGCCGGCGCGCCGCCATCGAGGTGTCCAGCTCCGCCTCGATCACGATCCGGCCGCTCACCAGGTGCAGCCCGCCCGCGAACCGGAGAATGGCCGAGACCTCCGCCTTCCTGCAACAGGTACGGGTCACGGGAAGCCTGGACACTTCGTCCTTCACCGCCGGCGTCATCGCCATGGGCCGATCCTTCCATGCATCCGGAAAATACGGTCGTACGCGGCGGCCAACAGCTCCGGATCATGGATCGGAACGCCGTCGGGTGAGGCCACCGGCGCCAGCTCGACCGCGGCGCCGAGCCGCTTGGCGGCGTCGACGAGGGACTCACGATCGGGCACGGCTGCTTCGTCGGCCAGCACCACGTCCATGGCGAGTTTAGGGGCGTGTCGTCCCAAAACCTCCAAATGACGCTGCGGGGAGAAGCCATCAGTTTCACCGGGCTGCGGAGCGAGGTTGAGCGAGAGGACCTTGCGGGCCTTGGTCTCGACGAGCGCGTCGAGCAACTCCGGGACGAGCAGGTGCGGGATCACGGAGGAGAACCAGGACCCCGGGCCGAGCACCACCCAGTCGGCGTCCAGCACGGCGGCGACCGCCTCGGGCACGGCCGGCGGGTCGGACGGGACGACGTGGACGGACTGCACCTCGCCCGGGGTGAGCGCCACCGTCGCCTGGCCGCGGACGGTGTCCACGTCGTCCGGACGGGCCGGGTCGTGCCCGCGCACGAGCGCCTGGAGCTCCAGCGGCACGGCGGACATCGGCAGCACCCTGCCGTGCGCGCCGAGCAGCTTGCCCACCAGGTCGAGCGCCTGCACGTGGTCGCCGAGCTGCTCCCACAGCGCGACGATCAGCAGATTGCCGACCGCGTGCTCGTGCAGGTCGCCCTTGGACTGGAAGCGGTGCTGGATGACCCGGGCCCAGGTCTGGCCCCAGTCGTCGTCGCCGCACAGCGCGGCCAGCGCCTTGCGCAGGTCGCCGGGGGGCAGGACGCCGAGCTCCTCGCGGAGCCTGCCGCTGGAGCCGCCGTCGTCGGCGACGGTGACCACGGCGGTGAGGTCGCCGGTGATCCGGCGGAGCGCGGTGAGCGAGGCGGACAGCCCGTGGCCGCCGCCGAGGGCGACGACCTTGGGCTGGGTGCCGCGCTTGCGGCCGGGCAGCGCGGACGCGGCCCTGCGCAGCCGTCGCAGGCGCAGATTGCGGCTGGTCACTCGCGCCCCATGTCCCGGTGCACGAGAACGGTCTCGATGCCTTCGGTCACGAGCCTGGCCGCGAGCTTCTCGGACATGGCGACCGAACGGTGCTTGCCGCCCGTGCAGCCGACGGCGATCGTCACGTAGCGCTTGCCCTCGCGTCGGTACCCGGCCGCGACGAGCTGGAGCAGTTCCGTGTACTGGTTGAGGAACTCCTTCGCGCCGGGCTGGTCGAAGACGTAGGCGGAGACCTCTTCGTTGAGCCCGGTGAACGGGCGCAGTTCGGGGACCCAGTGCGGGTTGGGCAGGAAGCGGCAGTCGACCACCAGGTCGGCGTCGACCGGCAGGCCGTACTTGAAGCCGAACGACATCACCGTGGCGCGCAGCTCGGGCTCCTCCTCGCCGGCGAACTGGGCGTCCATCTTGGCGCGCAGCTCGTGGACGTTGAGGCTGGAGGTGTCGATCACCAGGTCGGCGTCGCCGCGCAGTTCGCGCAGCAGGTCGCGCTCGGTGGCGATGCCGTCGACGATCCGGCCGTCGCCCTGGAGCGGGTGCGGGCGGCGTACCGACTCGAAGCGACGGACCAGGGCGTCGTCGGAGGACTCCAGGAAAACGATCCGCCTGGTGACGTGCTTGGCCTCCAGGTCGGCGAGGGACTCGCGCAGGTTGTCGAAGAAGCGGCGGCCGCGCACGTCCACGACGACGGCGATGCGTGCCACGTTGCCCTGCGAGCGGGCGCCGAGTTCGACCATGGTGGGGATCAGGGCGGGCGGGAGGTTGTCGACGACGAACCAGCCGAGGTCCTCCAGGCACTTGGCCGCGGTGCTGCGGCCGGCGCCCGACATGCCCGAGATGATCACCAGCTCGGGGATTGCCGCGTTCCCGTCGACGGTGTCGATCGTGGTGCCCGTACTCACGTGTCCTGCTCCGTCTGTTCGATCGGTACTGCCGTGCTCGGCTCTCTGTGCGGGCCCGGTCTCGTGCCCGTGTTCGTGCTCGGTCATGTCGTGCTGCCCCCGTCGTCCTCTTCCATGATCTCTCCTGTCGCCGTGTTCACGGCGGGCGCGGCCGGGGCCGCCGAGGCAAGGGCGACGGCCACGGACTCCGCCGTCCGGCGGCCTATCCCCGGGACCTCGCAGATCTCTTCGATTGTCGCTCGTCTCAGCTTCTTCACCGAGCCGAAATGCTTGATCAACGCCTGTTTCCGGCTCTCGCCGAGGCCGGCGACGGCGTCCAGGGGGCCGGAGCGGATGCGCTTGGCCCGCTTGGCGCGCTGATACGTGATCGCGAAGCGGTGCGCCTCGTCGCGGACGCGCTGGAGGAGGTAGAGGCCCTCGCTGGAGCGCGGCAGGACGACGGGGTCGTCGTCCTCGGGCAGCCAGACCTCTTCGAGGCGCTTGGCGAGGCCGCAGACGGCGATGTCGTCGATGCCGAGCTCGTCCAGTGCCCGCTTGGCCGCGGCGACCTGCGGCTGTCCGCCGTCGACCACGACGAGCTGCGGTGGATAGGCGAACCTCTTGGGGCGGCCGTCGTCCTCACGGGGTTCGTCGCGGGGCTCGCCCTGCGGGCCGGACGAGGTGACCGTCACGGAACCGGTCACGGCGGGATCCGCGGCCGTCGCGGGACCGCCCGCGTCGGGGGCGGTGGCCGCCGGACCGACGGCCGTCACCGGGCCGGTCGCGGCGGGGCCGGACGGGTCGGGCGCCTCCTCCCACTCCCCCGTCCGCTCCTTCTCCTGGAGGTAGCGCCTGAAGCGGCGGCCGATCACCTCGTGCATCGACCGGACGTCGTCCTGGCCCTCGAAGCCCTTGATCTGGAAACGGCGGTATTCGCTCTTGCGGGCCAGCCCGTCCTCGAAGACGACCATGGAGGCGACCACGTCGTCGCCCTGGAGGTGCGAGATGTCGTAGCACTCGATGCGCAGAGGGGCCGTGTCGAGGCCGAGCGCCTCGGCGATCTCCTCCAGGGCGCGGGAGCGGGTGGTGAGATCGGAGGCGCGCTTGGTCTTGTGCAGCGCAAGCGCCTGCTGGGCGTTGCGCTGGACCGTCGCCATCAGGTCCTTCTTGTCGCCCCGCTGCGGAATGCGCAGGCTCACCTGGGAGCCCCGGCGGTCCGCGAGCCACTGGGAGACCGCGTCGGGATGCTCGGGCAGAGCCGGGACGAGGACCTCCTTGGGGACGGCGTCGCCCGTCTCCTCCCCGTAGAGCTGTTGCAGGGCGTGCTCGACCAGACCCGAGGTGTCGACGTTCTCGACCTTGTCGGTGACCCAGCCGCGCTGGCCGCGGACCCGGCCGCCGCGTACGTGGAAGATCTGGACGGCGGCCTCCAGCTCGTCCTCGGCGACCGCGATCAGGTCGGCGTCGGTGGCGTCGGCGAGGACGACGGCGCTCTTCTCCATGGCCCGCCTGAGGGCTTCCACGTCGTCCCGGAGCCGGGCCGCCCGCTCGTACTCCATCTCCTCGGCCGCCGCCATCATGTCCTTCTCCAGGCGGCGGATGTACGTGCCGGTGCGGCCGGCCATGAAGTCGCAGAAGTCGAGCGCCAGTTCGCGGTGCTCCTCGGGGGTGACCCGGCCGACGCAGGGGGCCGAGCACTTGCCGATGTAGCCGAGGAGGCACGGGCGGCCGGTCCGGGCCGCGTTCTTGAAGACCCCGGCGGAGCAGGTGCGCACCGGGAAGACCCGGAGCATCAGGTCGACGGTCTCGCGGATCGCCCAGGCGTGCCCGTAGGGGCCGAAGTAGCGCACGCCCTTCTTCTTCGCCCCGCGCATGACCTGAACGCGCGGGAACTCCTCGTCGAGCGTGACCGCGAGGTACGGGTAGCTCTTGTCGTCGCGGTACTTGACGTTGAACCGGGGGTCGTACTCCTTGATCCAGGAGTACTCCAGCTGGAGCGCCTCGACCTCCGTGGAGACGACCGTCCACTCCACCGAGGAGGCCGTGGTGACCATCGTGCGCGTGCGCGGATGGAGGGCGGCCAGGTCCTGGAAGTAGTTGGCCAGGCGCTGGCGCAGGTTCTTGGCCTTCCCGACGTAGATCACCCGGCGGTGCTCGTCGCGGAATTTGTAGACCCCCGGGGAGTCGGGGATCTGTCCCGGCTTGGGGCGGTAGCTGGAGGGGTCTGCCATGTGTCCCACCCTACTTGCGGGCAGTGACAGTGCCGCCCCGCTCGGGCGGGTGCGTTCGCCCGGTCCGGGCCGGGGCCGGGGGCGGATCGCCCGGGCCCGGCCCGGGACCCGGGCGCCGCGCTCCGGGGCACGGATGACGGGAGCGTGCCCCGGGGCGCGGGATCGGGGAGGAGCGGGTGTCAGGTCACGGGTTTCGCCGGTGACGGCGGTTGCGCAGGAGCGTGACGCCGCCGAGGGCGAGTACGGCGAGGGCGCCCGTTCCGGCGACGGCCGACGTGACGGTCGGGGCCGGTCCGGAGGCGGCGCCCGCGACGGCCGGCCCCTGGGGCGCGACGCCGCCCTTTTCCGGGGCCGCGGCGGACGGCTCGTAACCGCCCGCCCGGCCCGAGCGGGCGTATCCGGAGCCGGGGAGCTTGTCGCCGTAGGCCCGCTGCACCCGTGCGCGGTAGGCGGCCAGTGTGGTGCCGCGGGCACCCACCGCGCGGACCGCGTCCTGGTCCAGCGGGAGCACCGTGGTGCCCTTCTGCACGTACCAGGCGTCGATCTGGGGTTCGCGGAAGACCGTTCCGCCGGGGAGTCTGCGCGTGCCCTCGGCGGTGTACCGCGTCTCGTCGTCGCCGGTGGCGATGTTCACCACCTGCCAGACACCGTCCTTCCCCTCCTTCGGGACGGTCCACAGGGAGGCCTTCCGGCCGTCCGGGGAGACGGCCGTGGTGGCGAGGTAGTCCAGCCTGGCGACGGGAGCTCCCGGCTTCCCGGCGACGAAGTCCGGATCGAGGCTGCGGACGGGAACGGTGGCGCCCTCGACGCGCGGCGCGGCCGACGTCCGGGCGACCGCACCGTCCCGCGCGAAGAACCGGGACAGGGTGTCCAGGGTCGCGGGGGCGCCCGCCGCCCGGTGGGCGGCGGCCAGGGCGGCCGGGTCCGCGCCGGGGCCGGTGGCCGCGACCGCCTGCGGGGCGGTGACGGTGAGCAGGGTCGCCCCCGCCAGCACACCGGCGGCGGCCACGCCGGCGGCCACGGACCGGGTGGTGCGTGTGGACCGGGCGGTGCGTGTGGACCGGGCGGTGCGTGTGGACCGGGCGTTTCCGGCGGTGCGGGCGTTCTTGGAGATCATGTCGTCACGCCCCGATCCGGTAGAGCGAGTGGGTCCAGGAGAACTCGTAGTTGTTCACGTACCAGTCGTGCGAGGCCCAGTTGTAGCGGTTGTTGGAGGGCCAGGGGTCGCCCCAGTAGACCAGGCTGTCGGCATCGTCGTACCCGTACAGGACATGCATGTGACCGCCGCCCGACGACCACTGGATGCGGGTCTCCACAGGACGTCCCGCGGCTATCTCGGCCTGGACCGTGGGGTAGCGCAGCCAGCCGGTGACGTAGGAACCGGGGCTGATGCCGGCCCAGCGCAGGCCGCTCTGGACATTGGCGAGGTTGGCCTGCGAGTTGGGGCACTCGTAGCCCTGGGCGCGTCCGAAGGCCGCGTTGCAGAACTCGTTCTGCGAGTAGGAGCGGCCGAACCAGGTGGCGATGGTGTTGCCGGACGCCGCCCAGCACCAGTTGGTCTTCTGCTGGGCCTGCATGGTGATGTTCAGGCGTCGGGCGGCGGCGATGCCCGCGGGGGCGGTGACCGCGGCGTCCCGGGCCGCGGCCGCGCTGGTGACGGGGGCCGGGGTGGTGGGGGTCCGGGTCGCCGACGCGGTCGCCGACGGTGCGGCGAACAGGACGGCGAAGAGGACGGCGGCGAGGACGGCGGCGAGCGGATGCCGTCCCGGCCGGATTCTCGGATAGCGCATTGCGTTCCTCCCAATGCGGCGGGGGTGGGTGAATCGGAGGAGCGCGTCCGGACGCTGTTCGAGGAGCATCAACCGTTGTCGGGAAGGGGTCAACACGCTTCAATGCGGGGGAACATCGCGGTGTGAACGGCGTGGCGGACACGTGAACGGAACTCCGTCCGCCACCTGCGCCACCACGCCGGTCGACGCGACCCCGCCGCCCCGATCCCGTGAACGTTCACCTGGAGGACCTCATGCAGCACACCGGGCCCGAACTGGCGCAGGTGCTGCACACCGGCCCGTTCCATCTGGCGCTGCGCACCGCGCTGTCCGTACGCGGGCTGCCGCTCCAGCGGGTGCAGCACCACCTCGCACACCGCGGGATCAAGGTCGGGGTGACCAGCCTGAGCTACTGGCAGCAGGGGGCCAGGCGCCCGCAGCGCGCCGAGTCCCTGCGGGCCGTGAAGGCGCTGGAGGAGGTGCTCGACCTGCCGGGGAACTCGTTGCTCCGTCTGCTGGAGGCGGACGGTGGGCGGGGGGACGCGGATCGCCCGGCCGGGCGCTCGTACCGCTCCCTGATGGAGGCGTCGGGGGCGGTGGAACGGCTGTTGGCGGGGATGGGATCGCCGGTGGACGGCGGGCTGCACACGGTGGGGCATCACGAACGGGTACGGATCGGGTCCGACCGGCAGTTGTGCCGTCGCCGGTCGCAGCATGTGGTGCGCGCGCACCGGGACGGCATCGACCGCTACCTCGCCGTGCACCGCGGCGATCCGGGCTGCGATCCGGCACGCGTGGAGGTGACGGCCGGGGAGAACTGCCGGACGGGGCGGGTCCGCTGGGACCTGGAGACGGGAGTGCTCGTCGCGGAGCTCCTCTTCGACATCCGGCTGGGGGCGGGTGACACGTACCTCTTCGCGTACGGCTTCCACGACGCGACCGGCGGCCCGTGCGGGGAATACGTGCGCGGCTTCAGCTTCGGCGGCGGACAGTACGTGCTGCAGGTGGGCTTCGACGAAGCCGCCCTGCCGGTGCGGTGCCGCAGCTTCTCCCAGGTCTCGGCGGGCGCACCGCGCGGTGCGCGTACGGAGCTCACGCTCACCGGCAGGCACCGGACCGTGCATCTGGTGGAGCAGGGCGTGCGGCCGGGCCTGGTCGGGATCGACTGGGACTGGGCGTGAGGCGTGCCCGGCAGGGACCGACCGGGCGCGGACATCGCGGGCCGGGGCCCGCAGGGGATCACGGGCCGGTCCGGCCGGGGCCTGCGGAGGATCTCGGACCGGTCCCGGCCGGAACCGACGGGGACACGGGGCGGAACGGATGGGTCCGGGGCGACCGGGGCTCAGGCCTCGGGGCCCGCCACGAGCCTTCCGCCCTCGACCCTGACCGGGACCGCGGGCAGCGGCGCGGTCGCCGGGCCCCGCTTCGCCTCACCGGTGGTGACGTCGAAGTGGCTGCCGTGGCAGGGGCAGTTCCCGATGTTGTCCTCGACCTTGTCGAGCACGCAACCCGCGTGGGTGCACTGGGCGCTGAACGCCTTGTACTGGCCCTTGGCGGGGCAGCTGACGACGACTCGCTGCTCGCGGTAGAGCTTGGCGCCGCCGACCGGGACCTCCTCGGGCGCGCCGAGTTCGACGGGGGCGGTGGGCGTCGGCGTCCCGGCGTGACCGAGCTTCGATTCGGTCGAGCAGGCGGCCGCTCCCAGTCCGGCGACGCCGACGAGAGCGGCGCCCTTCAGCACGGTACGGCGGGCGGCGGACTGGCCGGACATGCGGTCTCCACTGGTCGGAGGGGCGGAATTGCGCAGATCGCCGAACGGTTGCGATGCCGGGAGCGCCGGGGACGCGGCGGCGGGTACGGAGCCATCGGTGACAGAACCGACGATACCGGCGGAGATCGAGCGGCCGTCGCGCGGGCCGCCCGAGGACGCTTCTCCCCTGGTCGGGGGCGGCATGCCGACCGGGCACGCGTGGCGGGGACGGCCCGCGCGACGCTCCGCCGTGCCGACGGGAGCCGGTGACCCGCACACCGGACCTCGCCATCGCCCTCCCGTCGACGGCCCCCTTCGCCCGGTGGCCCCCTTCGTGGGGAGCCGCCGGGCGTACGGACCCGTCTGTGAGAGCGACGCCCGGTCCGCGGGCGGTGCCCCTCGGACCGGGCGTCGTACACGCACCGGGTGTCGTGCACACATCGACGGATCGACGGCCTCAGGCCTTGCGCGCGCGGGCCGTCTTCTTCGCCGTGGCCGTGGCGGGCTTGGCCGTGGCGGGCTTGGCCGTCGTGGCGGGCTTGGCGGCCCGTCCCGCAGCCGTCCTGGCCGAGGCGGTCTTCCTGGCCGGAGCCGCCTTGGCGGCGACCGCCTTCTTCGCCGCGGCCTTCCGCACCGGCTTGCGGGCCGCGGGCACGGTGGCCTCACTCACCCGGTCCGGGTCCAGAACGTCCTGGAGGAACTTGCCGGTATGGCTGGCCGGAACCGCGGCAACCTGCTCCGGGGTGCCCTCGGCGACCACCAGACCACCGCCGTTGCCCCCCTCGGGGCCCATGTCCACGACCCAGTCGGCGGTCTTGATCACATCGAGGTTGTGCTCGATGACGATCACCGAGTTGCCCTTGTCGACCAGCCCGGAGAGCACCTTGATGAGCTTGCTGATGTCCTCGAAGTGCAGGCCGGTGGTCGGCTCGTCCAGGACGTAGACCGTGCGGCCGGTGGAGCGCTTCTGCAGTTCGCTCGCCAGCTTCACCCGCTGTGCCTCACCGCCGGAGAGCGTCGGCGCGGACTGGCCGAGCCGCACGTATCCGAGACCGACCTCGTTGAGGGTGCGCAGGTGGCGGGCGATCGTCGGAACGGCCTCGAAGAACTCCAGGCCCTCCTCGATCGGCATGTCCAGCACCTCGGCGATGGACTTGCCCTTGTAGTGGACCTCCAGGGTCTCCCGGTTGTAACGCGCGCCGTGGCAGACCTCGCACGGGACGTACACATCGGGCAGGAAGTTCATCTCGATCTTGATCGTGCCGTCGCCGGAGCAGTTCTCGCAGCGGCCGCCCTTGACGTTGAAGGAGAAGCGGCCCGGCAGGTAGCCGCGGACCTTCGCCTCCATCGTCTCCGCGAACAGCTTGCGGACGTGGTCGAAGACGCCGGTGTACGTGGCCGGGTTGGACCGGGGCGTGCGGCCGATGGGCGACTGGTCGACGTGCACCACCTTGTCGACCTGGTCGTCGCCGTCGACCCGGGTGTGCCGGCCGGGGACCGACTTGGCGCCGTTCAGCTCGCGCGCCAGGTGGGTGTAGAGGATGTCGTTGACCAGCGTCGACTTTCCTGAACCCGAGACGCCCGTGACGGCCGTGAGCACGCCGAGCGGGAAGGAGACGTCGATGTCCTGGAGGTTGTTCTCCCGGGCGCCGTGCACCGTGAGGCTGCGCGACGGATCGACGGGACGCCGCACGACGGGCGTAGCGATCGACTTCTTGCCGTTCAGGTACTGGCCGGTGATCGACTCGTCGTTGGCCAACAGCTCCTTCAGCGATCCGGAGTGGACCACCTTCCCGCCGTGCTCACCGGCGCCGGGGCCGATGTCCACCACCCAGTCGGCGACCTTGATGGTGTCCTCGTCGTGCTCGACGACGATGAGCGTGTTGCCCATGTCACGGAGCCGGACCAGGGTCTCGATCAGCCGGTGGTTGTCCCGCTGGTGCAGACCGATGGACGGCTCGTCCAGTACGTACAGCACGCCGACCAGACCGGAGCCGATCTGCGTGGCCAGCCGGATGCGCTGTGCCTCGCCGCCGGAGAGGGTGCCCGCCGCGCGGTTCAGCGAGAGGTAGTCGAGACCGACGTCGACAAGGAACCTCAGCCGCTCGTTGACCTCCTTCAGCACCCGCTCGGCGATCTTCTTGTCGCGGGCGTTCAGCTTCATCCGGCCGAGGAAGTCCGCGCATTCACTGATCGACATCGCGGAGACCTCGGCGATGGACTTGTCCATCACCGTCACCTCCAGGACGATCGGCTTGAGGCGGGTTCCCTCGCAGGTCGGGCAGGGCACCTCGCGCATGTACCCCTCGAAGCGCTCCCGGCTGGAGTCGCTCTCGGCCTCGGAGTGGCGCCGCTTGACGAACTGCACCGCGCCCTCGAAGGCGGGGGTGGTGTACGCACGCTCGCGCCCGTAGCGGTTGCGGTAGCGGACCTCGGTCTGGATCTTGTGGCCGTGCAGCAGGGCCTTCTTGGCGCGCTGCGGCAGACCGGCCCACGGGATGTCCGTGCGGAAACCGAGGGCCTTGGCGAGGGCGCCGATCAGCCTGCCGAAATACTCCTTGGTGTGGCCGTGCGACCAGGGGTGGATCGCGCCCTCGTCCAGCGACTTCTCCTCGTCGGGGACGACCAGCTCCGGATCGACCTCCATCCGCGTGCCGATGCCCGTGCAGTCGGGGCAGGCGCCGAAGGGCGAGTTGAAGGAGAAGGAGCGCGGCTCCAGCTCCTCGAAGGAGAGGTCGTCGTACGGGCAGTAGAGGTGCTCGGAGTACATCCGCTCGCGCTCGGGGTCGTCCTCGGGGAGGTCGACGAAGTCGAGCACGACCATGCCCCCGGAGAGCCCGAGGGCGGTCTCGACCGAGTCGGTCAGCCGGCGCTTGGCACTGTCCTTCACCGTGAGGCGGTCGATGACCACCTCGATGGTGTGCTTCTCCTGCTTCTTCAGCGTGGGCGGCTCGGAGAGGTGGACGGTCTCGCCGTCGACCCGGGCCCGGCTGTAGCCCTTGGTCTGCAGATCGGCGAAGAGATCGACGAACTCGCCCTTGCGCTCGCGCACCAGCGGCGAGAGCACCTGGAACCGGCTGCCCTCGGGAAGGCCCAGCACCTTGTCCACGATGGCCTGCGGCGACTGACGCGAAATGGGCCTGCCGCACTCGGGGCAGTGCGGCTTGCCGATCCGGGCGAAGAGGAGCCGGAGGTAGTCGTACACCTCGGTGATGGTGCCGACCGTCGAGCGCGGGTTGCGCGAGGTCGACTTCTGGTCGATGGAGACGGCGGGCGACAGGCCCTCGATGAAGTCGACGTCCGGCTTGTCCATCTGGCCGAGGAACTGGCGGGCGTACGAGGAGAGTGACTCCACGTAGCGCCGCTGGCCCTCGGCGAAGATCGTGTCGAAGGCGAGGGACGACTTGCCCGACCCGGAAAGCCCGGTGAAGACGATGAGGGAGTCGCGGGGGAGGTCGAGCGAGACGTTCCTGAGGTTGTGCTCACGAGCGCCACGAACGATGAGACGGTCGGCCACGCCGGTCCGCACCTTTCTTAGGAGAAGTGGGGGAACTGAGCCCCTGTCCCAGGGTATGGGGGGCGCCACAGCGATGTACGAAGCTTCGGCTCCGAGCGTATAGCACGCACATTCGATTTATGGACGGTCACCGTCTCCTTCACCCGAATGAGTGGCGGGGCTACGCTCGGCCCCATGATTGATCATGCGCACGACCTGGACGCCCTACGTGAAGCGACCGACCGGCTGCTCGGTGCCACGCAGAAATTGGACGACGCCGCCTTCGCCGCGCCGTCCCGCCTGCCGGGCTGGAGCCGCGGTCATGTGGTCGCGCACCTCTCTCGTAACGCCGACGCGCTCGTAAATGTTCTCCGGGACCGCCCCATGTACGCAGACAGCGAAACCCGGGACCGCGACATCGAGCGCGGGGCACCGCGGCCGAGCGCCGAGCAGCTCGCCGACCTCGCCGACAGCGCGGCCCGCCTCATGGAGGCCGCCTCGGTCCCTGCCGACTGGTCGCGGACGGTCACGTTGCGCAACGGTGTCACGGATTCCGCCTCGCGGATTCCGTTCCGTCGCCGCGTCGAGGTCGAGCTGCACCACGTCGACCTGGGGATCGGCTACGAGCTGGAGGACCTCCCCGACGAGTTCGCCGGCCGGGAGATCGCCTTCCTCGCCGAACGGTTCGCCGGGCACCCCGACGTCGTGGCCACGGAGCTCACCGCGGACGACGGCCGGTCCTGGAGCACGGGCGGCGGCGCCGGGGGCGCGACGGCCGTGGTCCGCGGGACCGCGACCGAGCTGCTCGGCTGGCTCTGCGGCCGCCGCGACGGATCGGCGCTGACCGTCGGAGGCGGGACCCTCCCCGTACTGCCCCCGCTGTAGCCCTTTCCCCCGCACCGCCCCGCTATAGGCTGAGCCCCATGACGTACAGCGGAGCGGTCAAGGTCGGCGGACGCGCGGATGTGCACGAGTTGACGGATCTGATGATTTCCAAGGTCGCCGTCGGCCCGATGGACAACAACGCCTACCTGCTGCGCTGCCGGGCCACCGGCGAGCAGCTCCTGATCGACGCGGCCAACGAGGCCGGGACCCTGCTGCGGCTGATCGGTGACGACGGCATCGCCTCCGTCGTCACCACGCACCGGCACGGCGACCACTGGCAGGCGCTCGGCGAGGTGGTCGCGGCCACCGGTGCCCGTACGTTCGCCGGACGTCACGACGCGGAGGGCATCCCGGTCCCGACCGATGTCCTGGTCGACGACGACGACACGATCCGGGTGGGCCGCGTCACCCTGACCGCCCGTCATCTCGTCGGGCACACCCCGGGGTCCATCGCGCTGGTCTACGACGACCCGCACGGGGCTCCGCACCTGTTCACCGGGGACTGCCTCTTCCCCGGCGGGGTCGGCAACACCCACAAGGATCCCGGGGCATTCGCGAGTCTGCTGCACGACGTGGAGACGAAGCTCTTCGACCGGCTGCCGGACGAGACCTGGGTCTACCCGGGCCACGGCCGCGACACCACGCTCGGCGACGAGCGCCCGCAACTGCCGCAGTGGCGCGCACGCGGTTGGTGACGGCGGCGACGCCCCTCCCGCCGGAGGCGTGATCCCCCGTAGGCCGGGGCGGGCGACGTCCGGTCGCCCGCCCCGGCCTGCGTCCGCGATCAGCCGTCGAGCCCCGCCCCCGCACCCGCGGTGCTGTCCGACTTCTCGGCCGCCTCGGCCCGCTTCCGCCTCCGTTCGGCGATCAGGCTGGTGATCGTGGTGATGACCAGGACACCGCAGATGACGCCCAGCGAGACCGGTATGGAGATCTCGGGAACGCGCACCCCGGACTCGTGCAGCGCGTGCAGCACCAGCTTCACACCGATGAAGCCGAGGATGACCGAGAGACCGTAGCTGAGGTGGACCAGCTTCTTCAGCAGGCCGCCGATCAGGAAGTACAGCTGCCGCAGTCCCATCAGCGCGAAGGCGTTGGCGGTGAACACGATGTACGGATCCTGGGTCAGGCCGAAGATCGCGGGGATGGAGTCCAGGGCGAACAGCACGTCGGTGGTACCTATGGCGAGCATGACGACCATCAACGGTGTCAGGACGCGCTTGCCGTTGGTACGGATGAAGAGCTTGGTGCCGTGGTACCGGTCGGCGACTCCGAAGCGGCGCTCGATCGACTTGAGCAGACGGTTCTCCTCGAACTCCTCCTCTTCCTCGCCGGCCCGCGCCTCCTGGACGAGCTTCCAGGCGGTGAAGATCAGGAAGGCGCCGAAGATGTAGAAGACCCACGAGAAGTTGGCGATGACGGCGGCGCCCGCGGCGATGAAGACCGCCCGCAGCACCAGCGCGATCAGCACACCGACGAGCAGCACCCGCTGCTGGAGGTGGGAGGGAACCGAGAACTTCGCCATGATCAGGACGAAGACGAAGAGGTTGTCCACACTGAGCGACTTCTCCGTGATGAAGCCCGCGAAGAACTCGCCCGACGCCTGGCTCTCCCCGAAGACCAGCAGCCCGAGGCCGAAGAGCGCGGCCAGGGTGATCCAGACGACCGTCCAGATCCCGGCTTCCTTGGTCGACACGTCATGGGGCTTGCGCCCGATGAAGAAGTCGACGGCGATGAGGGCTGACAGACCAAGAATGGTCAGCACCCAGAGGGTCCATGAAACGTCCACTGCGCCTCCGGCAGTTCGCTACGGCTACTGATCAGCGTCGTCGCTGCCGGAGGTCTCCTCCACCCGGACGCGCACGCCGCGCGTCGCGGGCCGACGCCCCGGGACCGGTCACGGTCCGTACTGACGGGAACGCCGCCTGTGGGAGTACTCCCCTCCGCCCAAAAAACAGTACAGGAATAACCAAGGGAAGGTAAAGGGATGGGTAAAGGCTCATCAAAAGCCCAGGTGGGAGGGGTGTGAGGCACCCCGTGGTCTTACCGCCGGGGCGTGCGGCGTCCCCGGTGGTCCCACCGCGACGGGACCGTCAGTGGCGTCCGGTGCGGCGGGCCGCGGCCACCTCGGCGAGCACGTCGTCGAGCACCCCGCTGCCCGGCACCACCGTGAGCGGCTCGTACGTCCAGGCGTGCCCCACCCAGGGATCGGCGAGATGGTCGTCGGCGACGGGGGTGATCCGGAGCAGCGAACGCCACAACGGATCGAGCACCGGGCCGTAGGCCGAGGCGTCCTCGCGGTCCGCGACCATCAGCAGATGGACACCGACCGAGGGCCCCTCGTCGGCGAGGTAGCGCAGCTGGGTGACGGCCCGGTCGTCGAAGCCGTGCGGGAAGTCGTTGACGATCAGCAGGTGCTGGCCCGTGTCCACGTCCGGCGGCAACGAGTCGGCGGCGTCCGCCCGGATCGCCATCTGAACCAGATCGACCCGCCGGGTGAGCCGGGTGAGCACCGAGGCCACTCCGGCGGCCCCGGCGGCGGGCGGCTCGGCGAGGGTGCCCGAGCGGACCAGCGGGGCGAGTGCTCCGGCCGCCGAGCCGGCCGGGTCGATGACGTGGACGGAGAACTCGCCCGCCGGGTACACGGCAAGCAGCCGGGCCGCGTGCAGGACCGCGCTCTCCATGGCCAGGCGGCGCAGTTGGGAGGCGTCCGTCAGGGCCGCCGCGTCGGATGACGTGCGGCCGCCGTCGACCCATATGCCGCGCTCCAGCGGGAGCCTGACCAGCAACGGGATGCGCAGGCCGGTGGCCTCGGGGAGGTGGACGTCACCGATCCGCAGTGCCATGGGAATTTCCGTCGGGACGCGATAGGCGTGCCAGACGGGGTTGTCCCACCGCGCGTACGCGGCGGGGAGCGCGGGTTCCACCACCGCGGACTCGGCGGTGAGCTGCGCGAGGTCGCGGTCGAGTGCCTCCCGTGCCCGGGAGGCGAGTTCGTCGCGCTTGGCGCGGGCCTGTTCGCGGGCTCGGTCCCCGGCACCGCCGATCCGGTTGCGCGGGTCGGACAGGGTCCTGTCGAGTTCCTGGCCCATGCGGGACTCGGCGAATTCGACGGCGCTGCGGTACGCGGCGGTGGTGCGGGCCAGGTCCTCGAACATGCCCCAGATCTGGTTGTAGAGGCGCTCCTCCATGGACCAGCCGGCGGCGTCCCCGGCGACGGGCCGGGCCGGACGGCCGGGCTCGGCGGGCGGGGCGGCGGGGGGAGGCGGGGGCGCGGAGGTCCGGCGGCGCGGGTGCGTGTAGTCGACGGGACCGCCCGGGATCCGCGGGGCCGTGGGCTCGGCGAGCGGCTCCTGGGCCGGGACGGCCGTCGGCGGGACGGTGGGGGGCGGCGGGGTGTCCGACGGTGGTACGGGGCCCGCGCCGGGACCGACCCGGTCGCCGTCCGGGGTGCGGGGCGGGGGCGGTGCGACCGAACGTGCCGCCGCGAGGGAGACCGCGTCCTGGATGGTGCGGGCCAGCTCGGCCGCCCGGGCCAGGCCCTGATCGGCGAGCAGGGCTGCGAGGCCGCCCGCGTAGCCCTGGCCGACGGCGCGGACCTTCCAGGCACCCTGACGGCGGTAGAGCTCCAGGGCGCAGACCGCGGACTCGGTGTCCAGGCCGGCGAGCGTGAAGGTGGCGATCTCCTCCCCGTCGAGTCCGGTGACGGCGATGTGGGGTGCGGCGGTCGCGCCGAACCGCACCGGGCCGCCGGTACCCGTGGGCAGGGCCAGCAGCACGGTGAGCCGGTGCACCGCGGCGGGCAGCGCGTCGAGGTCCGCGGCGATCCGGTGCTCGGCGGCGGCCTGGCGGGACACTTCGAGCCCCGGCAGCCGGGGCTCCCCCGGGTGGGCGACCCCTTCGACGCCGTGCACGGTGCCGTTCTCGTCGCCGAGCGTGGCACCGGCCACGACGGGCGTACCGGCCGACACCCGGATCTCCAGTCGGCTCTGGGGCAAGGTGTGGTTCTGCCCCCGGACCAGCTCGGCCGTCATTGCCCTGTCCCCCTCGACGCGCTCGGTGCGATGCGCGCAGTGTGCGATGCGGTGTGTGAGTCGTGTGCCGCGTGCGGTCGTGCCGTGCCGCACGGCGCCATGTGCTGCAGCTCCCGGTGGCCGTGGCCTCCGGGAGCTGCGCGTACCTCTGTCGGCCGACCGGCCGGGGCCTGCCTACAGGTGCGGCAGGATCGCCGGCATCAGGTCCTGGAAGGTGCGGCCGTTGGCCGGGTTGCCGAGGGCGGTCATCTGCCATCCGTTCCCCGAACGGTGCACCTTCGCCATGATCTGGGCGGTGTACTGCCCGCCGCCGTCCAGCGTGTAGCGGGCGAGCTCCTGGCCGTTGGTCTCGTCGACGAGCCGGCAGAAGGCGTTCTGCACCTCCTGGAACGTCTGTCCGGTGAAAGAGTTCACCGTGAAGACGATCTGGTCGATGTGGACCGGCACCCGCTGGAGATCGACGAGGATCGACTCGTCGTCGCCGCCCGAACCCGCGCCGCCGACCAGGTTGTCCCCGGTGTGCTTGACCGATCCGTCATCACTGACGAGGTGGCGGAAGAAGACCACGTCGACCGGCTGCTTGTCGGCGAACAGCACCGCCGACGCGTCGAGGTCGATCTCCCGCGTGCGCGATCCGAACAGGCCGCGGCGCGGAGCCGCCTGCCAGCCGAGCCCCATCCGTACCGCGGTCAGGGTCCCCCCGTCGCTCTTCTGCAGGCTGATGGCCTGGCCCTTGGTCATATTGACCGTCACGCGCTGTCCCCTCTCCGCTTGCCCCGCAACCATCCGTGCGCGGTGTTGCCAGCACCCTACGCAGTCCCACCGACAACGCGGCCGCTTGGGGTGTTTTTGTGTCGGTCCTGCAACACACCGACCGGGCGGTGGTCAGGCGAGGCCCGCCTCGCGCATCTGGCGCAGTTCCTTCTTCAGTTCGCCGACCTCGTCGCGCAGCCGGGCCGCCACCTCGAACTGCAGGTCGGCGGCGGCCGCCCGCATCCGGTCGGTCATCTCCTCGATGATTCCCGCGAGTTCGGTGGCGGGACGGTCGGTGACCACCGCGCCGCCCTTCTTCCCGGAGCCCGCCGCCTTGGCGCCCAGTGCGGGGACCGGGGCCTTGGTGCCCTTCGACTGCCGGTAACCGGTGCCGAGGAGCTGCTCGGTGTCGACCTCCTCGCGGGTGATCGTGGCGACGATGTCGTTGATCTTCTTGCGCAACGGCTGCGGATCGAGACCGCGCTCGGTGTTGTAGGCGATCTGCTTCTCGCGGCGGCGGTTGGTCTCGTCGATGGCCTGTTCCATCGCGGGCGTGATCTTGTCCGCGTACATATGGACCTGTCCCGACACGTTGCGGGCGGCGCGTCCGATGGTCTGGATCAGGGACGTCCCCGAACGCAGGAAGCCCTGCTTGTCCGCGTCGAGGATGGCGACGAGCGACACCTCGGGCAGGTCCAGCCCTTCGCGCAGGAGGTTGATGCCGACCAGTACGTCGTATTCGCCCGCGCGCAGCTCGCGCAGCAGCTCGATGCGGCGCAGGGTGTCGACGTCGCTGTGGAGGTAGCGGACCTGGATGCCGAGCTCCAGGAAGTAGTCGGTGAGGTCCTCGGCCATCTTCTTGGTGAGGGTGGTGACCAGGACCCGTTCGTCCTTCTCGGCACGCGTGCGGATCTCGTGCACCAGGTCGTCGATCTGGCCCTCGGTGGGCTTGACGACGACCTCCGGGTCGACGAGGCCGGTGGGCCGGATGATCTGTTCCACGAAGCCGTCGCCGCGGGACAGCTCGTACGTTCCGGGCGTGGCCGAGAGGTAGACGGTCTGGTTGATCCGGCCCAGGAACTCCTCCCACTTCAGCGGGCGGTTGTCGAGGGCGGAGGGCAGCCGGAAGCCGTGGTCGACGAGGGTCCGCTTGCGGGAGGCGTCGCCCTCGTACATGGCTCCGATCTGCGGAACGGTGACGTGCGACTCGTCGAGGACGAGGAGGAAGTCCTCGGGGAAGTAGTCGAGAAGGGTGTTGGGGGCGGTGCCGGGCGACCGGCCGTCGAAGTGCATCGAGTAGTTCTCGACGCCGGAGCAGGTGCCGATCTGCCGGAGCATCTCGATGTCGTACGTGGTACGCATCCGCAGACGCTGGGCCTCCAGCATCTTGCCCTGTTTCTCCAGCTCGGCGAGACGCTGCTCCAGCTCCTGCTCGATGCCGTTGACCGCCTTCTCCATGCGCTCCGGGCCGGCGACGTAGTGGCTGGCGGGGAAGACGTGGAGGGACTGGTCCTCGCTGATCACCTCACCGGTGAGGGGGTGGAGGGTGGAGAGGGCCTCGATCTCGTCGCCGAACATCTCGATGCGGACGGCGAGCTCCTCGTAGACCGGGAAGATCTCGATGGTGTCGCCGCGGACCCGGAAGGTGCCGCGGGTGAACGCGAGGTCGTTGCGGCTGTACTGGATCTCGACGAAACGGCGCAGCAGCGCGTCGCGGTCGATCTCGTCGCCGACATCGAGCCGGACCATCCGGTCCACGTACTCCTGGGGCGTACCGAGGCCGTAGATGCAGGAGACGGAGGCGACCACCACGACATCGCGGCGGGTGAGCAGCGAATTCGTCGCGGAGTGGCGCAGCCGCTCGACCTCCTCGTTGATCGAGGAGTCCTTCTCGATGTACGTGTCCGACTGGGGGACGTACGCCTCGGGCTGGTAGTAGTCGTAGTACGAGACGAAGTACTCGACGGCGTTGTTGGGCAGGAGCTCGCGGAACTCGTTCGCGAGCTGGGCCGCGAGGGTCTTGTTCGGCGCCATCACGAGGGTGGGCCGCTGTAGTTTCTCGATCATCCACGCGGTGGTGGCCGACTTGCCGGTGCCGGTCGCGCCGAGCAGCACGACGTCCTTCTCATCCGCGCGGATGCGCCGCTCCAGCTCGGCGATGGCCGCGGGCTGGTCGCCGCTGGGCTGGTAGGGGCTGACGACCTCGAAAGGCGCCACCGAACGTTCGATCTTCGAAACGGGCCGCATGAAACCACCGTACGACCCACCACCGACAACCGGGCGGGATCACGCGTCGTCCCGTGCCGGACCGGGCCTCCGGACCGGCGGGATCACCATTCCCCGGGGGGCGCGGGATCGCGCGGGCGGGAGTGGAACGACGCCGGGTCGGCGTGCGTGCCGAAGCTCGGGACCTGGCGCGGGGCCGGAACCCCGGGGAGCCGTCCCGTGCCCGCCGTCGCGCCGTCGCTCCAGTCCGGAGTCCCCAGGACCATCAGGGGGTCGAACATCACCACCACGGCGGCGAGGAGCAGGAAGCAGCCGGGGCCGATCAACAGGGGCAGGAGGGAGTCTCCCGGCTCCCCGGTCGCCGCGTTGTCGGCGAGGGCTCCGGGGTGCAGGTGGACACTGAGCGCCGCCATGGCCGTGTAGTGCATGCCGCTCACGGCGACCCCCATGACGACACTGGCGCCGAGGCTGGGCAGGAAGCCCCGGATCGAGACGGCCGCCCAGAGCGCGGTGGTGGCCGCCACCACGGCGATCACCACGGAGAGTGCCACGGTGAGCGTGTCGTACTCGAACTGCCCCTCCAGCCGCATTCCGGCCATGCCGAGGTAGTGCATGGTGGCGATGCCGAGCCCGGTGATGGTGCCGCCCGTCACCAGTGCCATCCGGGTGGCGCCCCGGTACCCGATGACGAAGATGCCGACGGCGACCATGCCGATCGCGACCCCGAGTCCGGCGAAGACGATCGGTTTGTCGTAGTCGATCGTCACCCCCTCGATGGTGAAGCCCGTCATCGCGATGAAGTGCATCGTCCATACGCCGGAGCCGATGGAGGTCGCGCCGAGCGCCAGCCAGCCCGCCCTGAAGGAACGTTCGGTGCGCAGCGAACGGGTCGTGCAGCGCAGGCCGAGGGCCGCGCCGAGACAGGCCATGAGGAAGGCCACGACGGGCGTCACCGCCCCGTGGCCGAAACCGTCGATCGTGCCCTGCATGCTGGTACGCCCTTCGCGGAAGCCCGGGTCCGGGGGTGACCCTAAGCCGCGAGGCCCGGCAAACAAACAGAAGAACTGCATTTTATCGACAAGGAAATCGGCCCGTGACCCGGTCTCAGCAGCGGCGTTCACGTTATGGCCACCCTTCGCCCGTCCCTGCCGGGGAGCGGCTGTCACTCTCGGCCCGTCCGTAACTCTGACGCGAGGAGTACACGTGTACGCACGTATCGCAACCGCCGTCGTCGCTGCCGCCGCCATGATGGGTGCCGGCGCCCTGCTGATGTCGATGGCCGACACACAGCCCTCGGACACACACACGGTCGCGGCCGGGCACACGAGTCCGGTCCCGGGCGTCGGGACCGCGAGTGCCCGGACCCCCGGGGCCGGACGGACCCCCGGGGCCGGACGGACCACCCCCGTCGTCCTCGCCCACCGGGGCGCTTCGGCCTACGCCCCGGAGAACACCCTGGCCGCCGTCGACAGGGCCGACGCGCTCGGCTTCGACTGGGTGGAGAACGATGTCCAGCTCACCCGGGACGGTGTGCCGGTGGTCGTGCACGACACCGATCTGAGGCGGACCACCGATGCCGAGCAGGTCTTCCCGGACCGCGCTCCGTGGGCGGTCAAGGACTTCACCGCGGCCGAGATCGCCCGGTTGGACGCGGGCAGCTGGTTCGGTCCGCGGTTCGCGGGTGCCCGGGTGCCCACGCTCGACCGGTACCTGGACCGGATCGAGCACAATGACCAGAAGCTGCTGCTGGAGATCAAGAGCCCGGAGATCTACCCGGGGATCGAGAAGGAGACCCTGCGGGTGCTGCGCGAGAAGGGATGGCTCGACCGCGATCACGTCGAGCACCGGCTCGTCGTCCAGAGCTTCGGCGCGGACAGCGTGAAGAAGGTGCACCAGCAACGTCCGGACGTCACGACCGGCTTCCTCGGGACCCCGGCGGTGGCCGATCTTCCCTCGTACACGGCGTTCACGGACCAGATCAACCCCTCGTACACGTCGGTCTCGACCGACTACGTGAAGGCGGTCCACGCGTTGAAGGGCGCCCACGGGAAGGGACTCCGGGTCAACACCTGGACGGTCGACGACGCGGCGAACGCGGTGAGGGCGGCGGGCTTCGGCGTCGACGGGATCATCACGAACAAGCCCGACGTGGTGCGCGGGGCCACCGGCTGACGCCCCCGCACCGGCGGGCGGGGCGGCCTTGTCAGTGGGCGGCCGTACCGTGGTTCCCGTGAACAGCGATGAGGTTGTCGAGTGGGCCGTCGTGGAGAGCGGCATCGGTCCGCTGCTGCTCGCCGCGACCCGGACGGGGCTGGTGAACGTGGTGTTCCACGCCCGGCCGGAGGTGCGGGAGCGGGCACTCGGGCGCTTGCGGACGCGCCTGGGCGCGGAACCGGTGGAGCGGCCCGGTTCCGCACGGCTGGCCGAGCCGATACGCCGGCTCGGCGAGTATTTCGCGGGCTCGTCGCGGGAGTTCCCGCTGGAGCTCGACTGGTCGCTGACGTCCGGTTTCAACCGCCAGGTCCTGCGTGAACTGGCGACGAGGGTGCCGTACGGGACGGTCGTCGGCTACGGGGAGCTGGCCGCGCGCGTGGGTCAGCCGCGGGCGGCGCAGGCGGTGGGGGCCGCCATGGGTTCCAATCCGCTGCCGGTGGTGGTGCCGTGCCATCGGGTGGTGGAGAGCGACGGCGGACTCGGCGGGTTCGGCGGCGGGCTCGACACCAAGCGGAAGCTGCTGGCGCTGGAAGGCGTGCTGCCGCAGCCGTTGTTCTGATGCGCGGTCGCCGTCGTGCCGACGCGCGGTCGCTGTCGTTCCGATGCGCGGCGACCTCCGTCGCGTTCCGGGCGTCCCCGGCCCTTGCTCCGGTCGGTTGACGTGGTTCCGACCCGCGATCGCCGTCGCGCTCCGGCCAGGCCTCCATCCAATGTTTCGCATCTGTGTGCGGGCTGGCACACTGCGCCGGTGACCAAAGCCCTCGACGCTCCTGACACCCCCGCCGGATCGGGCCGGGCCGCCGTGCGGGTGACGGCGGCCGAACTGCCCGCACTGCGGCGCAGAACATCCGCGGTGCTCATGGCCAGCCAGATACTCGGCGGCCTCGGCGTGCCCATCGGTATCGCCCTGGCTCCGGTCCTGGCCACGGAGGTGAGCGGTTCCGAGGCGTTGTCGGGCCTGGCCCCGACGGCGTCGGTGGCGGGCACCGCGCTGCTCTCGCTGCCACTGGCGGCGCTGATGACCTCGCGCGGCCGACGTCCCGGCCTGGTCCTGGCCTATCTGACCGGCGCGTTCGGCGCCGGGCTCGTCGTCCTGGCCACGCTCGTGGAGAGCTTCCCCCTGCTGCTGCTCGGAATGGCCGGGTTCGGTGCCGGGTCCTCGGCCAATCTGCAGGCCCGTTTCGCCGCCGCGGATCTGGTCGAGCCCGACCGGCGCGGCCGGGCGATCTCCACCGTCATCTGGGCCACGACGATCGGCTCGGTCCTCGGGCCGAACATCGCCGCCCCGGTGGGACGGCTCTTCCGCGGCACGGCGATACCCGAGAACGCGGGCCCGTTCTTCTTCGCGGCCGGGATCTTCCTGCTGTCCGCCCTGCTGGTCGAGGTGCTGCTGCGGCCGGATCCGCTGCTCACCGCACGGGCCCTGGCTCCACAGGGCGACGAAACCCCCGCGAGTCGTTCGCTGCGCGCCGGGGTCGCCGCGGTCCGGGCATCGGCACGGGCGCGACTGGCCCTGGTGACCGTGGCCGTCTCGCACACCGCGATGGTCTCGATCATGGTGATGACCCCGGTCCATCTGGGCCATCACGGCGCCGGGCTCCAACTGGTCGGTCTCGTCATCAGCGGCCACATCGCGGGGATGTACGCGTTCTCCCCGGTGATGGGCTGGCTGTCCGACCGGTTCGGCCGACTGACCGTGATCGGGCTGGCGATCGGGCTGCTCTCCTGCGCCGCGCTGCTGGCCGGCACCGCGGGCGCCGCCCACGGCCGGACGGCGGCGGGCCTGTTCCTGCTCGGACTCGGCTGGTCGGCCGGGCTGGTCGCCGGTTCGGCACTTCTCACCGACTCCGTGCCGCCGCCCGCCCGCGCAGCCGTACAGGGCCTGTCGGACCTGACCATGAACACGGCGGCGGGAGTCGGCGGCGCGGTGGCCGGCCTGATCGTCGCCGGGGCCGGATACGGCTGGCTCAATGCGGCGGGAGCCTGCCTGTTGCTCCCGTTGGCGGCGTCCGCGTTGCGCCGGTCCCTCGCGCGGCCCGCACCGCCCGCACCGCCCGCCGCACCTGACGAGCCTGACGTGCCTGACGCCCGGAACCGCCCCTGAGACCGCGGCAGGCCCTGTCGCCGTGGGGACTTCAGAGGCTGATGTGGTAGGCCTTGCGCAAGGTCTCGTGCACGGTCCACGTCGTACGGTCGCCCTCCCGCAGTACGCAGGCGTCCCCCGGCCCCACCTCCAGCGTCGCCCCTCCCTCGACCGCCACGGTCGCCCGGCCGCTGACGACCACGAACAGTTCGTTGGCCTCCGTGTCGGTGACCACACCGGGCGTGATCTGCCAGATGCCGCGCACCTGCTTTCCGTCGGGCGACTCCCAGAGGACCTTGCCGGTCACGACGGGCTCTCCCGAGATGATCTGCGCGGGGTCGAGCGGTTCGGGTTCGAGTTCCGCGTCCGGGATGTGCACGGCGAACGAGGCGGTATTCCGATCAAGTGTGGTCATGGCCGGTCACCCTAGCGACCGGTTCACGGCGGCTCGACACCAGGACCGGGACATCGCAGGCGGGACGAACGGTCCGGCCACACGTTTGAGGTCCCCGCACCCGCGACATGGATGTGAGCATGTCATTCAATGCGTCGGATGACGCGCATCCCCACGCCCTCGTGCTCTCCACCGAGGTACGGGCGGCCCTCGCCACACACCACCCCGTCGTGGCCCTTGAATCGACGATCATCGCTCACGGTCTGCCGCGCCCCCGCAATCTGAGGGTCGCCGAGGAACTCGAAGGAATCGTGCGGTCCGAGGGCGCGGTGCCGGCCACGATCGCCGTACTCGACGGACGGGCCCGCATCGGCCTGGACAGGGCCGGACTGGAGCGGGTCGCCACGGACCCGGCCATGCGGAAGCTGGGACACCGCGATCTCGCTCCCGCCCTGGCGACGGGCGCGAGCGGGGCGACGACCGTGTCCGCGACGGCGTTCCTGGCCGCCCGTGCCGGCCTGCGCGTCTTCGCGACCGGTGGTCTCGGCGGCGTGCACCGGGAGTGGACACGGACCCAGGACGAGTCGGCGGACCTGCGTCTTCTCGCACGGACCGGCATCACGGTGGTGTGCGCGGGGGTGAAGTCGATCCTGGACGTCCCCGCCACGCTCCAGCGCCTGGAGACCCTCGGTGTCGGGGTGCTGGGCTACGGCACCGGGCGATTCCCCGGTTTCTACCTGCACAGTTCGGGCGAGCCGGTCGACTGGACGGTGCGTACGCCCGAGGAGGTGGCGGAGGTGATGCGGGCCCAGGACGCACTGGGCGGTGCGGATTCCGCGCTGATCGTCGCCAATCCGGTTCCGGTGTCGGAGCAGTTGGACCCGGAGCTGCACGACCGGGTGCTGGCCGAGGCCCTGGACGCGTGCCGGGAGCGCGGGATCGTGGGGCAGTCCGTCACGCCCTTTCTGCTGGAACGGCTGATGCGGCGGACCGCGGGGGCCTCGTTGGAAGCCAATCTGGCGGCCGTCCGGGGAAACGTGTCGCTGGCCGCACGCGTCGCCGGTGCGTGGACGGCGTCCGCGCCGAACGCGGCAGCGCACCCGAACGGCCGGAGCGCGACCTCGCACGACGGCACACGGTGAACGACGTCACGGGACGGTGCGCGGCGAACGGCACCGAAGCCGGGACCGGGACCGGAGCCGAGGACGCCGGGAACCGCGTCGATCCGCGACGCCCGGGCAACGGTGTAGGTCCGCAAGGCCCGAAAGACGTCGTCGCCCAGGAGCGCCCGGAGCACGGCACGGTGCCGGGACCTGCGGCGGACGGGACGCCGTGTGCGCCCGTCGGCCGGTCGACGGGCGGCGGCGGACTGCTCGTCATCGGGGACGTGGTCACGGACGTGGTGGCACGACACGCGACGGCCCTGGTCCGCGGCACGGACACCACCGCCCGGATCCGCACACTGCCGGGCGGAGCGGGCGCCAATGTCGCGTGCTGGGCGGTGCGTTCGGGGTGTCCCGACGTACGGCTGCTGGCCCGGGTCGGCTCCGACAGCGCGGCCTGGCACCGGGACGCGCTGCGGCGCGCGGGGGTGCGCTGCCTGCTGGCCGTGGACGACGAGGCGCCGACGGCCACGGTGGTCGCCCTCGTCGACTCGGGCGCCGAACGCACCTTTCTCACCGACAGCGGTGCGGTGCTGCGCCTCTCCCCCGGCGACTGGTCGCCCTCGATGCTCGACGGGATCGGCCATCTCCATGTCTCCGGATACCTCCTCTTCGCCGCGACGAGCCGGGCCACGGCTCTGCTCGCCCTGCGGGAGGCGCGGCGGCGGCGGATCACCGTGAGTGTCGACCCCGCCTCGGCCGGTTTCCTCGCCGAGACGGGAGTCGATCGCTTCCTGTCGTTCGTGGAGGGCGCCGATCTGCTGCTGCCCAACGAGGACGAGGCGCGGCTGCTCACCGGGGTCTGCGAACCGGTGGACGCCGCGGTCAAGTTGAGTCACCAGGTTCCCCGGGTGGTGGTGACACTCGGCGGCGGCGGAGCCCTGCTGGCTGCCGGAGGCACGGTCACGGCGCGCGCCCCGGCCGTCCCGGTACCGGGTGCGGTGGACTCGACGGGCGCGGGCGACGCGTTCACCGGCGGCTTCCTCGCGGCACGCCTTTCGGGGGCGGACGACGCCTCGGCCCTGGCGGCGGGCTGCCGGTCGGGCGCCGAGGCGGTTGCCCGGGTCGGGGCCCGACCCGGGCCGTGAGGCATCAGGCACACCCTGATGGCGGCTCTTGACGCGTCCCGGTCGCGACGGGCCGTCCCGATCCGGACGCCTCAAGGGCCGCCGGAGACGCCCGTGCCATGTCCCCACCGTCCGCGCCCCGTCCGGCCGCGCCGAGGATCGGCCCGGTCCGCCCGGCACGAGCACTGCCGGCTCGGCCGGGCCCAGGCCGTGTCCGACAGCTCCCCGCGGGCGGGCACCGCCCCGCACGGGCCCTCGCCGCGTTGCCGAAAAGCCCTGGTGGCTCCGCTGCAAGGACTTCCCGGCGTCTTGCGACGCACCGCACAGGACGACGCCCACCGATCCACGCGGGATCGTCGGACACGGCCTAGTGCTCCCGCCACCCGCTCCAGGCGGGCCGCAGCGGGTCGTCGACGCGTACTGCCGCGTCCGCGCGATCGCCCGGCCCCACCTCGCTCTCGTACCGGGCGAAGGCGGGCAGGGTCCACTGCTCGCGCTCCGCGGTGCGCCGCCGCAACGCACCGGGCGACAGCCGCAGGTGAACGCCCAGGTCGAACGGGAACCAGTGCCCCAGCAACAACGGGCCGTACAGCACCAGCACCCCTCCCTCGGGCAGGCACCGGTACGGGCTGCGGGTCGCCCGATCGGTCACGGGGTCCCAGAGGTCGGGCAGCACCCGCCCGCTGCCGCCCGCCTCCAGGGGGCCGAACACCTCGCGCCACAACGCGCCGGTGTCGAACCAGCCGCCGTAGTAGGAGTCGGGGTCCTCCTTGCCGTACTCGTACCGCAGACTCGCCGGCCGCAGAAACCCCTCGACGGACACCACGAGCACCGCGCGCCCCCGAAGACGCAGCGCCTGCGCGACCCGTCCCGCGAACTCTCCGGCAGGGGCTGCCGGAGCCCCGTCGACGGCGACCTTCAGCCAGGATCCGCCGTCGGCCGGTCGCAGTCCGTCGGCTCGTTCCGCGCAGGCCTCGGCCAACCGCTCCCAGGTGATCGCTTCGAATCGCACACGCCCATCATCGCTCCCCAACCGCACGGACCCCCGGACCGCACAGAACTCCCGGACGGCACGGAGCCCCGGGCCGCACAGGCTCCCGGACGGCACGGGCCCCTTGGACGGCACAGAGCTCCGGGACTGCACGGAGCCGCCGGACGCGCCCTCGTCTCCCGGACCCGCCCGCATCACCCACGGGTCGGCCCGCCGGAACCGTACGGAGCCGCGGTCACTCCCCGCGGAGTTCGGCGGCGAGCGGTCCGTCGCCCACCACCTCGACGCGCCCGGCCCGGACCGCCTCGGCCAGGGTCAGCTCTCCCCGGCCGAGCGCCAGACACACCTCGGCGTCGAGCGCGATACGGGCGTCGGCATGGGCGGCCGGACCGTCCCCGTACACGGCCGCACCGACCGGCGACGCCCCGAAGCCCTCCTCGCAGTCTCCCCCGCCCGGGCCGCCGCGGAGCCCCTCGGCAGGCGTCGCGTCACCGGCACGGACATGGAACTCGCCCTCGTCCAGGTGGACTTCGACGACCCCCGGATGGGTTACCCACTCCAGGGCGCGCAGCAGCGGAAGCGCGAACCAGTGCGCCCGCACCGCGTCGGTGGGCCGCCGCTCGGTGAGCGCCGGCGCGCCCCACTCGGCGAGGGCGGTGAGCACGGGCAGCAGGTCACGACCGCGTTGTGTCAGTTCGTACACCGAGGCCGCGGCGGGCGGCGGGAGCCGGCGGCGGGTGGCCAGCCCGTTCTGTTCCATGTCCTTGAGCCGGGAGGCGAGGACGTCCGTGCTGACGCCCGGGAGATCGGCGTGGAGGTCGGTGTAGCGGCGCGGCCCCGCCAACAGTTCACGGACGATCAGCAGCGTCCACCGGTCGCCCACGGAATCGAGCGAGCGCGCGGTGGCGCAGAACTGGTCGTAACTCCGGCGGCGGGGCTGGCGTGTTGCGGGCTGTTGCTGACGTGGCATGCGACGCAGTCTAGACATGTTGTTGGACTTTCCAAGCCCGGACTTGGTAAAACCAAGTATCGCAATCAGGTCGGGGAGGCCACCGCATGGAGTTCCGGCAGTCCAGCAAGCTCGACGAGGTCTGTTACGAGATCCGGGGCCCGGTCATCGAGCACGCCAACGCCCTGGAGGAGGCGGGCCACAGCGTGCTCCGCCTCAACACCGGCAATCCCGCGCTCTTCGGGTTCGAGGCCCCGGAGGAAGTCGTCCAGGACATGATCCGGATGCTCCCCCAGGCCCACGGCTACACCGATTCGCGCGGCATCCTGTCCGCGCGCCGAGCGGTGGCGCAGCGCTACCAGGCGATGGGGCTGACGGATGTCGGGGTCGACGACATCTTTCTCGGCAACGGCGTCTCCGAGCTGATCTCCATGGCGGTCCAGGCGCTGCTGGAGGACGGCGACGAGGTGCTCGTCCCGTCCCCCGACTACCCGCTGTGGACGGCGGTGGTGACGCTCGCGGGCGGCAGGGCGGTGCACTACACCTGCGACGAGGCATCGGACTGGAACCCGGACCTCGCGGACCTCGCGTCGAAGATCACCGACCGTACGAAGGCCGTCGTGATCATCAATCCGAACAACCCGACCGGTGCCGTCTATCCGCGCGAGGTCCTCGACGGCATCCTGGATCTGGCGCGCCGGAACGGCCTGATGGTGTTCGCCGACGAGATCTACGACCAGATCCTCTACGACGACGCCGAGCACCACACGGTGGCGTCCCTCGCCCCCGACCTGCTCTGCCTCACGTTCAGCGGCCTGTCGAAGACGTACCGCGTCGCGGGATTCCGCTCCGGCTGGATGGTCGTCTCCGGCCCGCAGCAGCACGCCCGCAGCTATCTGGAGGGACTGACGACCCTCGCCTCCATGCGGCTGTGCCCCAACGCGCCGGCCCAGTACGCCATTCAGGCCGCGCTCGGCGGCCGGCAGTCGATCCGGGAACTGGTCGCGCCGGGCGGCAGGCTGTACGAGCAGCGCAACCGGGCCTGGGAGAAGCTGAACGAGATCCCCGGTGTGTCGTGCGTGAAGCCGAAGGGCGCGCTGTACGCGTTCCCGCGCATCGACCCGAAGGTGTACCCGATCGTCGACGACGAGAAGTTCGTCCTGGATCTCCTGCTGCGGGAGAAGATCCAGGTGGTACAGGGCACGGGCTTCAACTGGCCGCGGCCCGACCACTTCCGCATCCTGACCCTTCCGTACGCCGATGATCTCGATGCCGCCATCAGCCGCATCGGGCGCTTCCTGACCGGATACCGTCAGTGATCGGAACGTTCGCGCACCACCAGTGAGGGATGCCCCGGTGACCTGCTCCGCCTGCTCCGTACCCGTCCTCACCCAGTTCGCCTCGCCCGCCCTCGTCGGCCCGATCGTCGAGGGCGGGGCGGACCCGGCCTCCGACCCGGCCTGGGCGGAGTCGGGCGCCGCGTCACCGGCCGAGTACGCGCGCTGGTCGGGTCATCTGTGCGGTATGACCTGTCTGCGCATGGCACTCGGCGCCGGGGCCCCGTCCCTGTTCGCCCTGCGCGACGTACGTACAGCAGGCGCACGCGCTCGACGCCACGGTCCACCGGCACCTCTCACCGGACGGGATCCTCGGCCTGCTGGACGACGGACGGACGGTCATGGCCTCCGTGCACCACGGCATCCGGCATCCACGACGGCCCGCTCCCGGGCGGGGCGGGCATCTGGTGCTGCTGACGTCCCGTACGGCCGACGGCGGCGGTGTCCACTTCCACAACCCCTCCGGCACGACGGCGGGGACGCGAGCGGCGGATCTGGCACTTTCCGATTTCGAGCGCTTCTTCGCGGGGCGCGGAGTGTCTCTGGCAGGGCGCGGAGTGCCGTTGGCGGCGCGCGGGGAATCGTGATCGGCACGGGTGCGACGGGATCTCGCGGGGAGGACGGAACCGGGTGCGCACGGCGGCCCGCCCGCCGTCGGCACGGGGCGCGGACACAGACGCGGCCGACCGCCCGTCGTCGGTAGCCGGCAGCCGCGGGTGCCCGTTCCGGACGGTCACCGGGGCGCACCGTCCCCGCGCCGGTGCGCCCCGGTGATCCCGCGCGCCAGTCCGTGGGCGCCCGCGACGATCAACGGGAGGAGCGCCGAAGCCGCTGCCGTCGTGCCGGTGCCGCCGACCTCGACACCGGCCGCCCTCAGCCGCCGGACCGCCCAGACCGAGTACGGGACGACCACGGTCGGCGCCGTGACGACCCCGGGCGTGTAGCCGCGGTACGCCAACGACTGCGCCAGGTGCACGACGCCATGCGCCCCGAACCCGACGAGCACGGTACGGAAGAACGGGCTCCGGCCACCGGTGCGCGCACCGTCCGCCGACGCCGCGGCCATGACCACGCCCACGAGTCCGATGGCGACCGCGACCTCCCGCTGCGAGAGTTCCATTCGCGCCCACACCCGCTCCGGCACCCTCGGCAACCGCTTCCGGAGCTCGGGCCGGGCGGACCGCGCCCACCCGGCCATGGTGGCCAACTCCTCCAGGTCGTTGGCTGCCCAGGCGGCAAGCAGCCCCCAGGTCACCGCCTTGGAAACCGTCGCTCTCGTCATACCGGGCCCCCTGTGCGGCAGTACGATGTCGGCACCAACCTACATTACAACGCAACGTTGCGTTGCATTTCTTCAGGAGCGCCCATGCCCGATCCGACCGCGGGCCGCCGGAACAAGGGCCCCCGCGCCGCGGAGGCGATCTTCGACACCACGCTGCGCCATCTCTCGGAACGCGGCTACGCCGGGCTCACCATCGAGGCCGTGGCCCAGGACGCCGGTGTCAACAAGACGACGATCTACCGCTGGTGGCCCTCGAAGCCCGCACTGTTGCGGGCCGCTCTGCTCCACGCCCGGGTCCTCGACATCGACATCCCCGACACGGGCAGCCTCCGCGGCGATCTCATCGCCCTGACCGAACAGGTCGTGGGCCTGCTCACCGACGGACGGACCGAACCCATCGCTCGCGCCATGCTCTCCGGCACCGGGCTGCCGGACGACGAACTCGCCGCGCTCACCCGCGACTTCTTCGCCGACCGGCTCTCCCGCGAACAGCCGGTGTTCGTCCGCGCGGCCGCTCGCGGCGAGCTTCCGGAACATGTCGACCCGATGCTGCTGCTGGACCTCGTCGCGGGCGCGGTCTGGATGCGGGTGCTGCTGCGCCGCGGACCGCTGCCGACCGGATTCGCCCGTGATGTCGTCGACGCGGTGCTGCCCCGCTGAACTCGCCGGGCCGGGCCGGGCGGAGCCGCGGGATTCAGCTTCCGACGAGCTCCATGAGGGCGCCCACCGGGTCGGTGTCGGGTGCGGCACGGGGCCACCAGTCGTCCTCCCCCGGTTCGGATTCGTAGCCGTACCAGCGGCCGTCGTGGCCGAAGCGGAGCTGGAACGTACCGTCGGGGTGTGTGAGGTGGTTGCGCCACGGGTGGAATCGCGGGAAGTCGGCCGCCGCGAGCGCGGGGCGGGCCCGGTCGAAGGGGCCCGCCGGCGGATCCCAGGGTATTTCGAGGACGGCGAGTCCCTCGGCACCGCCCTGACGCCAGGCTGCGACGGCCCGGGCCAGGTCGGTGGGGGTACGGCCGGTGGCATACGCGAGTTCGCGGTACAGGGCGCGGGTGGTCGCCGTGAGCCCGGCGGTGGGGCGGGACGCGGCAAGTCGCACCGCGTCCTGCCAGGCGGTGAGGCCGGCGAGCGGGTCACGGCCGGTGGTGAGGAGTGTGTGCGCACGGGCCGCCGCGTCCGTGGCGAGGTGGTCGAGGGCGAGCGGGTCGCGGGCGCCGGGCAGACTCGGGTACGAGGGCGGCTCCCCGGGATACTGCTGGACCGGGAGCGGGGCGGGGAGCGGCGGAAGGTAGCGGTCGGCAAGGGCCTCGCGGGCCGGTACCGAGGGGGTCGCGGGGGCGGCCGGACGCTCCCGTGCCTCGTGCGCGGCGTTGCGGCGGCCCAGCTCTTCGAGGAGTTCGCGCTCGCCCCGGCCGCGGAGCAGCAGCAGGACGAACGGGTCGGTGTCCAGGAGCCGGGCCATCTGGTAGCAGAGGGCGGCCACGTGCTTGCAGGGCCGACCGTGGTCGGGGCAGGAACAGCCGGGGTCGAGGTCGTCGCCGGCGGGCAGCAGTCCGATGCCGGCCTCGTTCGCCGTGCCCACCAGCGAGTGGGGCATCTCCTTGCCGAGCAGTGCGGCGAGGTGCCCGGGGTGGGCGGCGATCGCGTCAAGGAAGGTGTTCCAGTCCGGGTCGGTGAGCGGCCTCAGGCGCAGTTCGGCACGGTAGGGGCGCGGGCGGCTGCCGTGGACGTAGGCGAGGACCCGGCCCGGCGTGACGGTGATCGCGGCGACCTTCCCGCTGTCGGCGTACGCACGGCCCCGGGCGAGCCGCCCGCCGTCCATGGACAGGGCCTCCAGAGCGGCCACCCAGGCCCGTCCCCACCAGCTGTCCGCGAAGGGTTCGTCGTCCCTGGAGGTGCGGGGCGGCACGGCCTCGAACGTGCGGCGCAGGTCATCGGGGCCGGGCCGCGGGCGCACGGCGGCTCCGTGATCGCGGCCGGTGTGCGGGGGAAACCCGGGGCGGACGTCGCGGCCCGGGTGCGGACCGGGCTCGGGGCGAGATGTCATGCCGGCCTCCGGAGCGAGACGAGGTCGGCCAGGTCGCTGTCGCTGAGCTCGGTCAGCGCGGTCTCGCCGGTGCCCAGGACGGCGTCGGCCAGGACCCGCTTGGCCGCCAGCAGCTCGCCGATCCGGTCCTCGACCGTGCCCTCCGCGATCAGCCGGTGCACTTGCACGGGCTGGGTCTGGCCGATGCGGTACGCCCGGTCCGTGGCCTGCTCCTCGACGGCGGGGTTCCACCAGCGGTCGTAGTGGATGACGTGCGCGGCACGGGTGAGGTTCAGCCCGGTGCCCGCCGCCTTGAGGGAGAGCAGGAACACCGGGACCTCACCCGACTGGAAGCGGTCCACCAGTCGCTCCCGCTCGGCCACCGGCGTGCCGCCGTGCAGGAGTTGGGAGGGGACGGCGCGCGAGGCGAGATGGGCGGAGAGGAGCCGGGCCATCGTCACGTACTGGGTGAAGATGAGAACGGAGCCGTCCTCGGCGAGGATCGTGTCGAGGAGCTCGTCGAGCAGGGCGAGCTTCCCCGACCGGCCCGCGAGGCGGGTGGGTTCCTCCTTCAGATACTGCGCGGGATGGTTGCAGATCTGCTTGAGGGAGGCGAGCAGCTTCATGACCAGCCCGCGCCGGGCGATGCCTTCCGAGGCTTCGATGAGCGCCATCGTTTCGCGGACCGCCGCCTCGTAGAGCGTGGCCTGCTCACGGGTGAGGAAGACGGGGTGGTCGGTCTCCGTCTTGGGCGGCAGTTCGGGTGCGATGCCCGGGTCGGACTTCTTGCGGCGCAGGAGGAAGGGCCGGACCAGACGGGAGAGCCGTTCGACCGCGTCGTCGTTGCCGAGCCCGGCCGCCGTCCCGGTGCTCTCGACGATCCGGGCGTGGCGGGCCCGGAACGCCTTGAGAGGCCCCAGCAGTCCGGGCGTGGTCCAGTCGAGCAGAGCCCACAGCTCGGAGAGGTTGTTCTCCACGGGGGTGCCGGTGAGCGCCACCCTGGCCGGGGCCGGAATGGTGCGCAGCGCCTTGGCCGTGGAGGAGTGCGGGTTCTTCACGTGCTGGGCCTCGTCGGCGACGATCAGCCCCCAGTCGTGATCGGCCAGCCGTGCCGCACTGGAACGCATCGTGCCGTAGGTGGTGAGGACGAAGCCGCCGTCGGGCTCGGCCAGGGTGCGGTCGGTGCCGTGGAAGCGGCGCACGGGAACGCCGGGAGCGAAGCGGTTGATCTCCCGGTGCCAGTTGCCGAGGAGGGAGGCGGGACAGATGACCAGAGTGGGCGCTGGACGGGCACGGCGCAGGTGCAGGGCGATGAGGGTGATCGTCTTGCCCAGTCCCATGTCGTCGGCGAGGCAGCCGCCGAGGCCGAGGGAGGTCATCCGGTCGAGCCAGGCCAGGCCGTGGAGCTGGTAGTCGCGGAGTGTGGCGTGAAGACCGGGCGGCGGGGCGATGGCCGTGGTGTCGGCGGTGATGCGGGTCCGCAGGGACGCCAACGCCCCGACCGGCACCGCTTCGACCTGTTCGCCGTCCACCTCGGCGCTCCCGGTCAGCGCGACCGCCAGGGCATCGACAGGATCCAGCAGGCCGAGCTCCCGCTTGCGTGCCTTGCGGACGAGCGCGGGGTCGACGACGACCCACTGGTCGCGCAGGCGCACCACCGGGCGGTGGGCCTCCGCGAGAGCGTCCATCTCCTGCTCGGTGAGCTGTTCGTCGCCCAGCGACAACTGCCAGTCAAAGGCGAAGAGCTGCTCGGTGTCGAAGAACGGGGTACCGTCCGTGGCCGAGCCGGGCGCGGACCGCACGACGGCGGTGGCGGTGAGGGACCGGACGAGCTCCCTGGGCCAGTGGACGCGGACTCCGGCCGCGGCCAGCCGGGTCCCGGCATCGCTCAGCAGTTCGTACAGCTCGTCCTCGCCGAGCGCGAGCACATCGGGAACCGGCTGTTCCAACAAACGTTCCAACGGTGCCCAGACACGAGCGGCGCGGCGCAGTGCGAGGACGGCGTCGATCCTTGCCCGCGGACCGAACGGCTCCCCCGCTCCGCCGTGCCAGAGCGCGGCGGCGTCGACGACGTAGGTCGGATCGGCCAGGCTGTGCACCTGGGTGATGGCGGCGGCGGCGTGCCGAGCGGCGCCACGACGGGCGTCCGCGGCCGGTGCGGGAACGGCCTCGTCGACCGCGCTCTCGTCGTCGGCTTCGGGGCCATCCGAATCGTGTGGACGGTCGTGGGCGCCGGGCGTGCCGTCGCGGACGTCCGCCGTGTCGCCGTCATCACCACTGTCACCGCTGTCTGCCGTGTCGAAGAGTTCGTACGCGGAGAGATCGAGGCGCAGCGAGATCTTCACCCCGGCGTCGAGACCCGCCGCGACCTCGATCGCCCAGTCACGGGCTCCCGGGAGGTGCTGGGCCTCCCGGGCCGCGAAGGGCGCCCCCCTCGCGTACGCGGCGGCGGGGGTACGGGGCAGGGTGTCCGCCACGGCGTCGAGGAACGATCCGAGCAGCCATTCCGGATCGGGTACCTGGAGCGGCGTGCGGCCGGGAAGCGGAACCGCGTACCCCTCGGCGGGCAGGGCGGCGGCGATCGCCCGGAGATGGGCGACGTCCTCGGCATCGCGCGGACCGGCCCGCCAGGCGTCGAGGTCGTCGCCCGTCAGACCGGGGAGCAGCCTGCCGCGCGCCGCCAGGTTGAGCGCCTGGAGCGCGGCGGCTCCCCAGCAGCGGGTGGCGGGATGCGCGGATCGCAGGTGCCAGGCGTGGGCCAGCAGGGGCAGCGCGTCGGCCACGGGCAGCAGCACGGCGTGCGCCGTGCCTCGGCGGACCCCGCCCCCCTGTCCGTACCTGCGGACGACGGTGATCTCCTGGACGGCGGCTCCGGGGGCCGTGTTCCCGGAACCCGCGACGCGGTCGCTCCCGGGCACCACGAGAGGGCCTCGGAAGTGACCGGGTTCCGGGAGCGGGGCGCCGTCGGGGTCCCAGAAGGCGACCTGTCCGTCCCTCGGCAGGGGGGCGGGCAGAAAGACGGCGGCACAGCCGAGAAGACGGACGGCGGACGCATCCCACTGGTGCCGTTCCGTGGCCATCGGTTCCCTCCCCTCCCGCTCCGGTCTCCTCGGACCGACCTGATCGTCATGACTCCGGCGAGTCTAGGCGGCGGGTCTGACAACCACTCCCTCACGCCTACGTTTCAGCAGGTCAGAGGTGACATCACCACATTGCGCGAGACCTCTGCGGCCGAACCCATGAACCCTCGTCGCCGTGTTCCCGAGCACCACCACGGCCCCCGGTCGGGGGCCGGTCGGGGGCCGGTCGGGGGCCGGTCGGGGGCCGGTCGGGTCGGAGCATTTCGCGTCGGGCGCGGGTGTCCCGGGCCAGTCGTCGGGCGCGGGGCTCCCGGGTCAGTGGTGGGCGAACGGCTTCACGCGAGAGGAACCCGGCCGTTCGTCCGAGGGCGTCGCGGCCGACGCTGCCGCGGGCGCCGGTTCGGACACCGCGGCGGGCGTGGCGGCCGCCCCGGCCGGACGCTGCGGCGGGCGCGGGCGCGGGCGGTCCTGCGGCTGCGCGGCTCGCCGGGTGGGAGCGGTGCGCGGCGCCCCCGCACCGGGCTGCGGCGGCCGGATCGCCTGCTGCGGCTGTGCCGCCTCGGACGGCGCGGTCTGCTGCGCCCTCTCCAGGAAGCGGAGCAGCTCCACGGGGAACGGAAGCACCAGTGTGGAGTTCTTCTCGGCCGCGACCGCGACCACCGTCTGCAGCAGACGGAGCTGGAGCGCGGCCGGCTGGGACGACATCTCGCCCGCCGCCTCCGCGAGCTTCTTCGACGCCTGGAGTTCGGCGTCCGCGTTGATCACCCGGGCTCGGCGCTCGCGGTCGGCCTCGGCCTGACGCGCCATGGAGCGTTTCATCGTCTCCGGCAGCGAGACGTCCTTGATCTCCACCCGATCGATCTGCACGCCCCATCCGACCGCCGGGCTGTCGATCATCAGTTCCAGGCCCTGGTTCAGCTTCTCGCGGTTGGACAACAGGTCGTCCAGATCACTCTTGCCGATGATCGACCGCAGTGAGGTCTGTGCCATCTGCGACACCGCGAACCGGTAGTCCTCCACCTGGATCACCGCGCTCGCCGCGTCCACCACCTTGAAGTAGATGACGGCGTCCACCCGCACCGTCACGTTGTCCCGGGTGATGCCGTCCTGCGCGGGCACCGGCATCGTCACGATCTGCATGTTGACCTTGCGCAGTCGTTCGATTCCGGGGACGACCATGGTGAACCCGGGGCCGCGCACGTCGTCGCGGAGCCTCCCGAGCCTCAGCACGACGCCCCGCTCGTACTGCTTGACGACCTTGGCCGCCGCGGCCAGGTACAGCGCACCCGCCGCCACCGCCACCACTATCGCGATCACGAGCTCCTGGACCATGACGGCCCCCTACACACCGGAAACACCTGCACCATGGAAATCAATCAGTCGCTGATACCACGGTATGCCCAATACCTCCCGATATGAAGGCGAACGATACTTCCCGGCACGAAGGCGAACGGCGGATCCGCCGCGCACGGACCCCCGTGCGCCCCGCGCGAAGGCCCCTACGTGTTCGCACGGCGCGTTCGCCGCACGCGTTTCACCCGGTCGCCGTACGCGCTCACGCGGTTTCCGTACGCGTTGTCGCCCGCCCGGCCGCACAGCGGATGCCGCGACGCCGGGCAACGGGCAGGGTGACGGACGTCGGCGCGACCTCCCGGCGCGCGCGTCTCCATGACGTGGACATCTGGTGGTGGCACATGGACGTGGGCGCCCGATGGCGGCACACGAGCCGCGTGCTGGCGCTCGCGTCACCGCGTCATGCCCGGGTGCGGACGGGGCGAGCCGACGAACGAGCCGGACGAGACAGACGAGGACCCCGCCCATGCCTGTGATCGATCACCGTCGCCGACGTCTTCGCGTCGCAGCCGCGACCGCGTGCCTGGCCCTTACCGTCGCGGGCTGTTCCGGACTCGGCCGGACCGCGGTCGGACCTGTCACGTACACGACCGAACGGAATGCCGTGATCACGGTGCACAGTCCGCCGGTGAAGGGCTGTCACCGGCTCGCCCCGGCGGGCGCCAAGGCAGTGGAGAACGGCACCCTGATCGACATCATCCTGTACCGGACACCCGACTGCACCGGGCCGGGCACGACCTACCTCGCGACCACGCTCAGCGATGTCAACGGAACCCGGGAGCTGCCCTGGCGCAGCTTCACCACGGTCCACTGACACCCGGCCCGTACGGCCGAGGAACAGGCCGGTCCGGACAACCGGGGAACAGCCCGGCCGGTACGGCCGAGGGGGCCCGGCGCCGTGCGGCCCGGCGCCCCCTCGGGCACGCGTCGGTCCGGGGTCCGGCCCCTGCCCGCCCCGGTCAGCGCTCGGTGCCGAAACTGATGGAACCGGCCACCGCCGTTTGGACCACCGGGCCTTCGATGTGGGCCGTTCCGCTGATCGTGTTGTGCACCTCTCCCACACGCCGGGCATCCTCTCCGGGCGCCAACTCGGCGAGTATGGCTCGGAGTTCGTCCGCGGCCCGCGGATCGGCCGCGAGCCTCCGGCGCAGCCTGGCCCGCCACTCGGCCTCGACGTCGTCCGCGAGCGTGCCGTCGCCCGCGCTTCGGGCCGCGGCCAGTTCGTCGCGCGAGGCCTGCAGCTCGCCGGTCAGCGCCGCCTCCTCCTCGGGCGTCGCTCCACGGCGCGTGAAGAAGGCCGCCAGCCGTTCACGGGCCTGCCCCCATGAATCGCTCACCATCTGCTGCACCAGCGTCGTCGCCCCCGACGCCGCCAGAGCCACCAACTCGGCTTCCATCGATCCCCCTTCGAACGATCGAGCACATCGTCGTCCACCGTATCCGCCAAGGGCCCGTCGGACGACACCGCGCGCGCCCGGAGGCGGTCGCACTCCGGCAGAACACACGCCCCCGCCGCACGCCCGGACGCACGCCCCCGCCGCACGCCCGGACGCACGTCCGGACGCACGCCCGCATCGGCGCCCGTACCCGGCCCCAGCACCCGGCGCACGTACCGGGGCGGCGCCGTCCGGTCCGCGCAGCCCTACGCGCCGCGGCCCCCGGCTGATTCCCTCCGTCCCCTCCCCGTCTGCTTCGGCACGGCCCGGACCCATATCCCGTCGCCCGGCAGGTAGCGGTCCACGGCCAGACCCGCGGCGTCCAGGTAGCTCTCGAACTCTTCCTGCGGCAGATTCCTGGTCAGGAACGTCTGGGTCCATCGCGCGTCGTCGAAGACGTACTCGACGTACATGGAATCCACCCCGTCGCCCACCGGCTCGGCCGAGACGAACCGGATGACGCAGCCACCGGGGTCGGTCCGCTCCCTCGGCAACTCGGGACGCGGCCCGAATCGTTCGCGCTGGATGAGCACGACCCCGTCGTCCTCGACGTGCTTCCGGCAGGCACGCAGCATGCCGTCGCGCACCCGGTGCTCAGGGGCGTGCACCAGCAGCGACGCCAGCACCACCACGTCGAACCTCTCCTCGCCGAGGTCCAGCGTCTCGATGGAACTGCGGACGGTGCGGGCGCCTCTCACGTGCTCCAGCATCCGCGCCGACTCGTCCACGGCGGTGACGGCGAAGCCGCGCTCGATCAGCGGATGGGTCACCCGCCCCACCCCGCAGCCCAGCTCCAGAACACTTGCCCCGGCGGGCACGCCCGACGCGATCACCTCGGGCTCGTCGCCGACGCCCAGCCTCCGGTACAACTCGACCGCGCAGCCGTCCGGCGTGATCGCACCGGGTCCCGTCCCCGCATACCCTTCTCGCACCCGCAGTTCGCTCATGTACGGCCCAACGAACCACTCTCCGTGCCCGTTCCCGCACGCGCACCGATCGTCACAACGAGTGACGGGCGACCAGTGCCGCGCTGATGTGCTGCAGATCGGCCGGACGAGACGGGGAGAGGCCCGTCAGCCGGTCGATGCGACGGATGCGGTAGTCGACGGTGTTGGGGTGGATGTGCAGGGCCGCCGCGGTGGTCCGCCGGTCCAGGCCGAGCTCCAGATACGTCTCCAGCGTCTGCAGCAGTTCGGGTTTCGCCTCCAGCGGCGCCAGTAACTGCGCCAGCCCGTGCAACGCCTCGCTGGGCCGGCTGAGCTGGTATTCCAGCAGGACGTCGGCAAGCCGGTACAGGCCGGGCGGCCGGCCGGTGCGGGCCACCAGGTCCACGATCTCGGTGTTCCGGGCCACGGCGGCCGGAACTGCCTCCGGCTCGGCGGTCTCCGCCGCGGCGGAGACGGGAACCCCCGCGGCACGGGCCGCCTCGTCGACAAGGGCGCACAGACCGTCCGGGCCGTGCCACGGCAGCGGTTCGGGGGCGGGCAGCAGCACCGTACCGCCGGACGTGTCGAGGGCGGTGAGCACCGGCGCACCGGCGAATCGGTCGAGGACGGAACGGACCCGGCGGATCTTGCGGCGGGCCGCGACACCGGCGCCCGGCCCCGGCGACTGCCCCTGTTCGTCCGGGTGCGGCGCCAGGGCCAGCGTCAGCGCGAGGTAGCGCGCGGCCGGCCGGGGCCCGGTGGCGCGGGTGAAGCGGTCCAGCGACTCACCGGCCAGCAGGGCGGACAGCAGGGCGTGCCGTCCGTCGTGTTCCTGGCTGTCGAGGATCCGGTGGGCCTCCAGATAGGCGTTGCTGACGGCGGACGTCAACTGGCGCTGGAGCACCATGATGCGCTCCATGATCTCCAGCACCGCGGGGAGGTCACCGGGCAGTGCCCCCTTCGCCGTCTCCTGCCAGCACATGGCCGTGCCGACCTGATAGGCCGTGAGGATCGCGTCGAGCGGGACGCCCTCCTCGGCACGCTGCGCGGCGGAGTCACGCTGCTGGGCGAGTTCGGCCTCGGTGGCGGGACGGCGGTACTCGACGACATCGGCGAAGAGCCGCAGGTTGTGCTGGACGATGTCGGCGATGTCGCCGGAGATCTCCTCACGGGGCAGATCGGCGTAGACGGGCAGATCGGCGAGGAGCCTGGCGACGACCCTGCCCGTCAGGGCGGGGACGCGGGCGCGCAGGTACGGGGCGACCGGCCGTCCCGCGATGGCCAGTGGCCCGGGCACCGGCCGTCCGCAGTCACCCCGCTCGTCCGCCCCGACCGGCCGCCGATTGTCACGCGTCACAAGTTCCCCCGCGGAAGTCTGCGTTACCCACCAGTTAAACGACGGCACCTGAGTCTGCATGATGACCGGCGTCACACGCCATGCCACACCTCCCCCCCACCGCCGGAGGATTCTGTGAACCAGCAGCAGAACAAGGCTTTCCGTCGCCCCGTCAGAACAGTGTTGGGCGCGCTCGCCCTGGCCGGACTGGCCCTGGGGACCGGCGCGGTTCCCGCGTCCGCCGCCGCCGATGACACCATTTCCTATGTGGCGCTCGGCGATTCGATGGCCTCCGGGCCGCTCATCCCGGGCATCACCGGGCCGGTGGCCTGCGGACGGTCGACGCACAACTACCCGCACGAACTCGCCGATCGGCTGGGCGCGTCGCTCACCGACGTCACGTGCAGCGGCGCCGCGTCGAAGCACATGACCGAGAAGCAGTCGCTCTCGCTGCTCGACATCCCGATGGGTTCGGCCCCGCCCCAGTTCGACGCGCTCCGCCCGGACACCGACCTGGTGACGCTGACCATCGGCGGCAACGACGCAGGTCTGGTCGGCATCGCGCAGAAGTGCAGCACCCTCGACCCGAACGCCACCCCGTGCAAGGAGAAGTACAACGAGGGCGGCGTGGACCAGGTGGCGCAGCGCATCGCGGAGTTCGCGCCGAAGCTGGGGGCCGTGCTGGACACCATCCACCAGCGTTCGCCGCAGGCCCGGGTGGTCGTGACGGGCTACGGCCTCTACATCAAGCCCGGCGGCTGCTGGCCGGCGCAGCCGGTGCTCCCGGTGGACGCCGACTTCCTGCAGGGCAGCGTCGACCGGATGAACACGACGATCGCCGAGCAGAGCGCCGCGCACGGCGCCGAGTACATCGACCTGGCCACGCCCAGCAAGGGCCACGACTCCTGCCAGGCACCGTCGGACAAGTGGGTCGAGGGGTACGTCCCGACCTCGGTCGCCGCCCCGCTGCACCCCAACCGGGACGGCGAGGCGAACTACGCGGCCATCATCGGCGCGCACATCCAGGGGAGCTGAACCCCGTTGCGGCAGCGACTGCTGCACGGGCTGGCGGCGGCGCTCTGCGCCGCCGCCGTGCTCGTCCCGTCCGCGCCCCCGGCCCGGGCCGCCGCACCGCACACGCCGGGCTGCGACCCGCTGGCAGCGGCCGAATGCCTGCTGCCGTTCCCGAACGACTGGTACACCCGGCCCGACCCCGGCACCGACACCGGCCGCCGGGTCGCCTTCGGCACCACCGACCTCCCGCGCGCCACGACCGGCGGCGCCATCGATCCGACGGCCTGGAACCGGTCCGACGGCTTCTCCCCCGGCTCCACCCTGATCGCCCAGGTACCCGGCATCGACCCGGTGGCGACCGGCGCGGCCCCGCTCACCGACATCGGCCGCTCCCTCGCGCCGGACGCGCCCGTCGTCCTCCTCGACACCGGGACCGGTGAGCGCTGGCCGTACTGGGCCGAACTCGACGCCAACGCCACCGATCCGGCCCGCCGGGCGCTGCTCATCCACCCCGCCCGCAACTTCCGCGACGGTCACCACTACGCCGTGGCCCTGCGGCGGCCGAAGGACAGTGCGGGACACACGATCCCGGCCGCCGCACCGTTCGCCGCCGTCGCCGGGAAGCCGCTCCCGCCCGGTCATCCGCTGCACGCCCGCCAGCGCCAACTGCGCCCGGCGCTCGCCGCGCTGCGCGGGGCCGGGGTGCGGTCCGAGGGCCTGTACCTCGCCTGGGACTTCACCGTCGCGAGCACCCGCAGCCTCACCGGCGATCTCCTCGCCCTCCGCGACGACGCGTTCCGCCGTCTCGGTGACCGTGCTCCCGATGTCGACATCACCGACGTCACGGACCTCACCGCCGAACAGGACCCGAGGATCGCCCGGGAGGTGACCGGCCGGATCCGCGTGCCCGGCTACCTGGACCGGCCCGGCGGCCCGCCCGGGTCGGTCCTGCACCGGGGACGCGACGGAACACCCCGGCGGCTCCCGCGGAACACCCAAATCGCGACGTTCCGCTGCGAGATACCGCGCGCCGCGTTCCGTACCCCCTCCCGGCCCTCCCTCTACGGGCACGGCCTCCTCGGCCGACGCTCCGAGGTCGGCGCGGGCAACGTCAGGGCGATGGCGGCGGAAGGCGACTTCACCTTCTGCGCGACGGACTGGATCGGGATGGCCGAGGAGGACATCCCCGTGGTGCTCGGCGCGCTCGCGGACCCGAACCTCTTCCCCGCCGTCCCGGAACGCACCGAACAGGGCATGCTGAACGCCCTCTTCCTCGCCCGCGCCCTGATCCACCCCCGCGGGCTGACCGCCGACGCCGCCTTCCGCGACGACACCGGACGCCCGCTCCTCGACGTCCGGCACGGCGTCGCGTACGACGGGAACAGCCAGGGCGGAATCCTGGGCGGCGCCCTGCTGGCCGTCTCGCCCGACATCCGGCGCGGGGTCCTCGGCGTCACCGGCATGAACTACGGCCTGCTCCTCAACCGCAGCGCCGACTTCGCGCCGTTCCAGCAGGTCCTTGACCAGTCCTACCCGGACCGGCTGCGGCAGCAGATCGTCCTCCAGCTCTTCCAGATGGTGTGGGACCGCGGCGAGACCGACGGATACGCGAACCACCTCACCGACCACCACCAGGTGCTGATGCACATCGCGTACGGGGACCACCAGGTCGCGAACGCGGCGGCCGACGTGGAGGCACGCACCATCGGCGCCCGGCTGCTCACCCCCGCCCTCGCCCCGGGCCGCAGCCCGGACACCGTCCCGTACTGGGGCATCCGGCCTCTCGCGCGCGGCCAACTCCCCCACAGAGGCTCCGCGATGACGGTGTGGGACAGCGGCACCCCGTCCCCGCCGACCACCAACACCGCGCCCACCGAACCGGAGTACGGCCACGACCCGCACTCCGACCCCCGCAACTCGTCGGCCGCACGTCAGCAGAAGGTCACCTTCCTGACGACCGGTCGTGTCATCAATGTCTGCGGCAACACGCCGTGCACCGCCGTCCCCACCTCCTGACACCCCCCCACCCCCGACAGGGATGCAGACAAGGAGCACCATGCGTACGCACCGCATCGTCCAGGCAGCCGTCGCGGCCGCCCTCCTCGCCGGTACGGTCCTCGCCCCTCCCGCCCTCGCCGCCGCCCCGGCGGGCGCTCCGGCGACGATCGCCGAGGCCGGCGCGCGGGCCGCCGCCGTGCCGTTCACCGCGGCCACCGCCCAGCGCGCCGCCGACGGCGGCTACACCCTCTCCTGGTCGTCCGCGGCCGGTTCGGTGACCGTCACCGCCGTCACCTCCCCCGACGCCACCACCGGCACCCCGGTGGGCAGCGGCCCCGGTACCGGTTCGCTGAACGTTCCCGCGACCGCTCTCTCCGAGGCCGGACGCTGGTACTTCCGGCTGACACCGGACAGCGGCTCGCCCCTCGTCGTCGCCGAACGCTCGCTCGGCATCGACTCCGCCCGCAACTTCCGGGACGTCGGCGGCTACCGCACCACCGACGGCCGCTGGGTGCGGCCGGGCCTGGTCTACCGCTCCAACAAGCTCGACAAACTGACCGACGCCGAGCAGCAGCGCCTGCTCTCCCAGCGGCTCACCCTCGACGTGGACCTGCGCAACGCGGTGGAACGGCACGACGACCCCGACCGGGTACCGGCCGGGGTGACGTACCAGGTCGCCGACGTGGTGTCGCTCAGCCACGGCATCCGCTTCCACGACCCGGCACTGATGACACTGGCCGAGGCCATCGCCGCCGGCCTGTTCTCCGGATCGTCCAACCTCGGCCAGTCCATCGGCTACCCGTTCATGGTCAACTTCGTCGGTGCCGACTACGCGTTCCGGGACCTGCTCACGGCCGTCGCGACGAACGACTCGGGCGCCACGGTCTTCCACTGCAGCTCCGGCAAGGACCGCACCGGGTGGGGCACGGCCGTCCTGCTCACCCTGCTCGGCGTCCCGCGCGAGACCGTCGAGGCGGACTACCTCGCCAGCAACCAGTACACCGGCAACCCGAAGGCCGTCGAACTGAGCTGGCTGCGCGCGGCGTTCGCGGAGGTGGACCACCTCTACGGAGATTTCGGCACCTATGTGCGCGAGGGTCTGAGGCTCGACGACGCGACGGTGGCCGCGCTGCGCGCCAAGCTGCTGACCGACTGACGGCCCGTCACCACCGGTCCGTGCCGCCGACGGCCGGCCGGCCACCGCCCGTCAGCACATCGGGTACCGGTCGTCCGGCCAGTCCACCGCGTGCGCGAACTCCAGGCACAGGTCGTCGGCCACCTCGGTGATCACGCCCCGGCCCTCGGTCGCCACCAGCCAGGACGGCGGAAGGCGCACGTCACCGTGGCGGACACCGACCAGGTTGCCGCAGATCGCACCGGTCGAGTCGCTGTCGCCGGAGTGGTTGACCGAGAGCAGCAGCGCCCCGTCCACCTGGTCGGCGCCCGGCAGCGCCAGGGCGCAGTACACGGCGATGGCCAGGGCCTCCTCGGCGACCCAGCCCGCCCCCAGCGTCTCCACCTTCTCGGCCGTGGGCCGCCCGTCGGCGGCCAGATCGACGGCCGCGCGCAGCGCCGCGGTGGTCTCCTCGTGGCCCGGGTGCCGCCCCAGCAGGTCCATGGCGCGCAGGACCGCGCCCGCCGTCGAGTCGCCCTCCAGGAGGTGGGTGATGATCGCGGCGAGTGCCCCGGCCGCGTACCCGCCGGTCGGATGACCGTGGGTGATCTGCGCGCACCAGTAGGCGAGCCGGAAGCCCTCCTCGGCGTCCCGCCCCACGAGTCCGAACGGGGCGGACCTCATCACGGTGCCGCAGCCCTTGGAGCCGGTGTTCACGGGACCGGGAGCTCCGAGCCGCCCCACCGGTTCCGGGACGTGACCGGTCGCGAGGCCGGTCAGGCAGGCATTGCCGGGGGCCCGGCGCGCGTACAGCCAGGGCTGCCGCCGGAGCCAGCCGGTCCGCACCTGGTCGTCGCCACCGCGCACCGGCGGGGCGGGGTGGTTCTGCGTGTCCAGCCAGCGCAGATAGGCATTGCGCACGATCCCGGTCTCGGCGCCGCCGATCCCCTTCGCCGCCGCCCGGGCATGGGCCCTGATCAGCCCTTCGGCCGTGAACAGGGTCATCTGGGTGTCGTCGGTGACCCGGCCGACGACCCCCTGGTCGTCCGGGAGCAGTCCCCGCACCCCGTACTCCCCCTGCGCGCGCCGGATACCGGCGAGCGAGAGGAACTCCACCGGATTGCCCAGGGCATCCCCGATCGCCCCGCCCAGCAGACAACCCCGCACCCGCGCCCTGCGGTCTGTGCGGTCCTCCCACGATGCGCCGTTCACGTACGATCCCCTCGACTCGATGTCGACATGTACCCATGTCCCCAAAACACCGTCGTGGGTCCATCCTGGTAGGTGAGGCGATCGCCATGCGTACCGGTAACGAACCGACGACGGCCCGCAGTCCCCTGCGACTGCGGCTCTGCCTGAGTCTATGGGGGCTGGCCTGGGCGGTCTTCGGCCTGACGGTCTTCACCCTGACCGACCACCCCGGCTGGGCCGCCGCCTGCGGGCTGCTCCTCCTGCTGGCCCTCGTGGACCTCGCGGTGATCATCCACCACATCCACCAGGGCCCGCACTACCAGCCGGGCCGCGACATCCCACCGTACGAACCCGATCACGGCGGACACGACGGGTACGGCAGGTATGACAGATACGGCAGGTACGGCCACTGATCCGGCCCGTGCCGATCCGCGGACGACCCCGGAAGCGGTCAGTCCGCCGCGCGGAAGCGGGCCGCCCTCAGATACTCCGGCTTCGGGTCGAGGGCGGCGGCCAGCCGGAAGTGGCGAGAGGCCCGATCGGAACGGCCGGAGCGCTCGAAGGTGCGGGCGAGCGCGAAGTGCGCGAAGGCGTTGTCCGGTTCACGCTCCAGAACGAGTTCGAACTCAAGCTCGGCGGGACGCAGTTGGGCGGCGGCGAAGAACGCGCGGGCACGCAGCAGACGGGCCGCGGTGTTCTCCGGATGGGCCGCGATCACCGAATCCAGCAGTTTGACCGCGCCCCGTGGGTCGCGTGCGGCCAGCAGACGTTCCGCGGCACGGAAGTCGATCACATTCGTTTCCGGGGATCTCTCGGACACGTGGCACCTTCCCTTCGCCTCCGGAGCGTCAACACGGGGCAGCGGCCCGGTATTCCGGCGCCCGGAGCCCGCGCCCGGATTCCATCGGGCGGACGGTCCGTCAGCGGCGGGCCCCGGCCCGCCGTGTCAGTTCCGCCCACACCGCGCGCACCTGCGGTTCCAGTTCCGCCAACGGGCCGTCGTTGTCGACGATCAGATCGGCCACGGCACGCCGCTCCTCCCGGGTCGCCTGTGCCGACATCCGGGCACGGGCCTCGGACTCGGTCATGCCGCGCAGCCGGACGAGCCGGTCGAGCTGGGTCCCCGGACCGGCGTCGACCACGACGACCAGGTCGTAGAGCGGTGCGAGGCCGTTCTCGGTGAGGAGGGGCACGTCGTGGACGACGATCGCGTCCTCGCCCGCGGCCCGTTCGAGTTCGGCGGAACGGGCACCGACCAGCGGATGCACGATCGCATTGAGGACGGCGAGCCGCTCGGGGTCGGAGAAGACGATCGAGCCGAGTTTCGGCCGGTCCAGAGCTCCCTCGGCGGTGAGGACATCGGTGCCGAACGCCTCGACGACGGCCGCGAGCCCGGGCGTGCCCGGCTCGACGACCTCGCGCGCGATCCGGTCCGCGTCGATCAGCACGGCCCCGTGACCGACGAGCAGCCGTGACACTTCGCTCTTGCCGGCGCCGATCCCACCGGTCAGCCCCACCTTCAGCATTCAGACATCTCCCTCGCGCTCCGCGAGGAACCGCTCGAATTCGAGGCCGATCTCGTCGGCGGACGGCAGGTCGACCGGCTCGGCGACCAGGTTGCCCCGGGTCTCGGAGCCCGCGACCGCGTCGTACTGGTGCTCAAGCCCCTCGACGAGCGAGACGAGCTCCTCGTCCCCCTGGCCGATCTGCCGCTCGATCTCGGTCTGGGTGCGATGGGCCTCCGTGCGCAGGGTGTGGGCGACGGCCGGCAGGACCAGGCCGGTCGCGGCCGTGACCGCCTCCAGAGCGGTGAGCGCCGCGTCCGGGTAGGCGGAGCGGGCGACGTAGTGCGGCACATGGGCGGCGACTCCGAGGACGTCGTGTCCCGCCTCCATCAGCCGGTATTCGACAAGCGCCGCCGCGGAGCCCGGAACCTGCGCCTCGTCGAACGGGCTGCGGTGCCCGGGCATCAGGTCCGTACGGTTGCCGTGCGGGGTGATGCCGACGGGTCGGGTGTGCGGGACGCCCATCGGAATGCCGTGGAAGTTGACCGCGAGGCGGACACCGAGGCGCTCGACGATCTGCTCGACGGCGGCGGCGAAACGCTCCCACTCCACGTCCGGCTCCGGCCCGGAGAGCAGCAGGAAGGGGGCTCCCGTGGCGTCCTGGACGACCCGGACCTCCAGCGCCGGGGTCTCGTAGGCCGTCCAGCGGTCGCGGCGGAAGGTCAGCAGCGGACGCCGCGCGCGGTAGTCCACCAGCCGGTCGTGGTCGAATCGGGCGACGACCTGGTGCGGCAGCGTTCCCAGCAGGCCGTCGACGATCTGCTCGCCGGTCTCGCCCGCGTCGATGTATCCGTCGAAGTGGTAGAGCATGACCAGGCCGGCCGACTCCTGGGCCAGCGCCATGTCGACGACGGCCAGCCCCTTCGGCTCCCATTCGTACAAACTCTGCGGATCAGGCACGGTTACCGCTCCTCCTCGTGTTCCTGCACAAGAACGTCCGGCGGGGCACGGGCATTCCCGGAACGTGCCCCCACGCCCGACGGTTCATGCCAGCAACCTATGCGAGAGGGCGGGCCCACGGGGCCGTCCCGCTCTGCGCGCCGGGGCGAACCCCGCACCGCACCGCCGGAACATGCGCGCGACGACGGGACGGTGATCACCACGTTGACCTCGCGTCGACGAACTCGCCTGCTCGAATGCCGAGTTCACGGGTTGCCCGGCGCCCCGTGGACCGGACCCGGCGGCGAGGGGTACGCATGTCCCGCCACTTCCCCCCGCCCGCGTGGGGACTTGGGCGGCGGACGCGGGCCGCCGTTCCTTCACCGCCAGGCCGGTCGGCTCCGTTCCCGCCCGTCCCGGCCGTCGACGCACATCCCGCCCCGCGCACTGGTCCGTACCTTGACACGCTCGCGGGGCGTCCCTACCGTCACTCGGCAGCGAGTTCAGGGACTCGCCCCCGTTCACGTACGAGAACACCGCTGTTCAGGTACGGGAGCGTCACGAACCGGGCGTCTCCCGAACTCCTCCGACGGGAAAGGCCCCCCATGCGCATCCGCGCCCTGCTCCCCGCGCTGCTGACCTCCGCACTCCTCACCACCGGCGGCCCCGCCCTCGTCCCCGCCACCGCCGCCCCGGCCGACGCCGCCGTGATCGGCGCCACCGTGATCGATGTGAGCACCGCCGCCCAGCTCAAGTCCGCCCTCGCCGCCGCGGCGCCGGGGGACACGATCCGGCTCGCCGACGGCAGCTACCGCGGCAACTTCAAGGCGACCGTGCCCGGCACCGCGTCCGCCAGGATCACCCTCACCGGCTCCGCCGACGCTGTGCTGACCGCCGGTGGGGGCTACGGTCTGCATCTCGACGGCGCCTCCTACTGGACCGTCCTGGGCATCACCGTCACCGGCGGCCAGAAGGGCATCATGGCCGACGCCGCCACCCATGTCGTGATCGATTCCGTGACCGTGCACGACCTGGACATGGAGGGCGTCCACTTCCGCAGGTCCAGCAGGGACGGCGTCATCAGGAACTCACGGATCCACGACACCGGACACAACGGCCGCGGCATGGGCGAAGGCGTCTACGTCGGCACGGCCGGTGACCTCTCCGACCGGAGCGACGGGGTCCAGATCGTGAACAACACGATAGGTCCGGGGGTAGGCGGCGAGAACGTCGACATCAAGGAGGGCACCACCGGGGCGAGGATCATCGGCAACACCTTCGACGGCAGCGGACTGACCGGCGCCAATTACGACGACTCCTGGGTCGATGTGAAGGGCAACGACGTCCTGGTCGAGGGCAACAGGGGCTCCCGCACGACGAACAACGGCTACGAGACGCACACCCAGCAGAACGGCTGGGGCTGCGGCACCGTCTTCCGCGACAACGCCTCGGACCTGACGGGTTCCACGGGCGACAAGCGGATCGCCATCAACGTCACGAACTTCGCCGCCGACTGTCCGACCACGGTCCACAGCAGCAACACCGTCACCGGCGGCAAGGGGCTGACCAACATCGCGATCACGCCGTAGCACACCCCCGCGAACCGGCCGCGTACGCACATCCGCGGACACGGGTTCGCGGACACGGGTTCGCGGACACGCATGAGGCCCGCCCCCCGAAGGGGACGGGCCTCACCGTCGTCAGCTACTCCGGTCGGTCACCGACCGGCGCCGCGGAGGGGCAGAGCCTCAGCTCTGGCCACCCGCCAGCTTCTCACGCAGGGCGGCCAGGGCCTCGTCCGACGCCAGGGCGCCGGAGTTGTCCGCGGACTCCGAGGAGTACGAGCCACCGCTGCCGCCGGAGGCGGCCGGGGCACCGCCGGCCGGGGCGGCAGCGCCCTCGGCAGCAGCGGCCTCGTCGGCCTCGCGGGACTTGATGACCTGGGCCTGGTGCTGCTCGAAGCGCTGCTGCGCCTCGGCGTACTGCGTCTCCCACGCCTCGCGCTGAGCCTCGTAGCCCTCGAGCCAGTCGTTGGTCTCGGGGTCGAAGCCCTCGGGGTAGATGTAGTTGCCCTGGTCGTCGTACGACGCGGCCATGCCGTACAGGGTCGGGTCGAACTCGACCGAGGCCGGGTCGGCACCGAACGACTCGTTGGCCTGCTTCAGCGAGAGGCTGATGCGGCGGCGCTCCAGGTCGATGTCGATGACCTTGACGAAGATCTCGTCGTTGACCTGGACGACCTGCTCCGGGATCTCCACGTGGCGCTCGGCCAGCTCGGAGATGTGGACCAGGCCCTCGATGCCCTCGTCGACGCGGACGAACGCACCGAACGGAACGAGCTTGGTGACCTTACCGGGAACGACCTGCCCGATCTGGTGCGTGCGGGCGAACTGCTGCCACGGGTCTTCCTGCGTCGCCTTGAGCGACAGGGAGACGCGCTCGCGGTCCATGTCGACGTCGAGGACCTCGACAGTGACCTCCTGGCCGACCTCGACAACCTCGGAGGGGTGGTCGATGTGCTTCCAGGACAGCTCGGAGACGTGCACGAGGCCGTCGACGCCGCCGAGGTCCACGAACGCACCGAAGTTGACGATCGAGGAGACGACGCCGGAGCGGACCTGACCCTTCTGCAGGGTCGTGAGGAACGTCTGGCGGACCTCGCTCTGGGTCTGCTCCAGCCAGGCACGGCGGGACAGGACCACGTTGTTGCGGTTCTTGTCCAGCTCGATGATCTTGGCCTCGAGCTCCTTGCCCACGTAGGGCTGGAGGTCACGGACACGGCGCATCTCGACGAGGGAGGCCGGCAGGAAGCCACGGAGGCCGATGTCGAGGATGAGACCACCCTTGACGACCTCGATGACGGTACCGGTGACGATGCCGTCCTCTTCCTTGATCTTCTCGATCGTGCCCCAGGCACGCTCGTACTGAGCGCGCTTCTTGGACAGGATCAGGCGGCCTTCCTTGTCCTCCTTCTGGAGAACCAGGGCCTCGATCTCGTCGCCGACCTTGACGACCTCGTTGGGGTCGACGTCGTGCTTGATCGAGAGCTCGCGGGAGGGGATGACGCCTTCGGTCTTGTAACCGATGTCGAGCAGGACCTCGTCCCGGTCGACCTTCACGATGACGCCGTCGACGATGTCGCCGTCGTTGAAGTACTTGATCGTCTCGTCGATCGCGGCGAGGAAGGCTTCCTCGTTACCGATGTCGTTGACCGCTACCTGCGGGGTGGTGGCGGTGGTCTCGGTGCTGCTCGTCATGTGGGAAAGGGCTCCGGTACGGACAGTGAGTCGTAGGTACTGCTACGCCAGGAGCCCGTATCGCCTCTGCAGAAGCCGGACAGCCCGGGAAGCACCGGACCCGCCGAACGGGAGGCGCCTCGTGAACCGAGGGGACATACATGCAGATGCGAGCGCGACCTGCTAGGTCTGAGGCGCGCAGGCTCGCAGCGCAACTTGTAGCATACGGGGGCGGCCGGGCACGGTCAATGCGCGAAGGCACACACCAAGGGCGCACCGGGCCATATCCGGCACATTTCGTGCTCTCCGAGGCCGTGTCGGCCGGGCGAGAGCCTCCGTGAACACGGAACCCCGCCGACGGACGACCCCTTGGTACGCACCGCGTGCGACGGGGTGAAGGCAAACTACAACGACGGACCCGATGAGCCAAGAGATGTACACGCCCGAGCCCGAGGCGACGCGCCGCGAGGCCTCGGAGACCGAGAGCAGCCGGGCCAGTCGCGGCTGGTGGGACCGGAACGCCGACGAGTACCAGGGCGACCACGGCACCTTCCTCGGCGACGACCGCTTCGTCTGGGGCCCCGAGGGGCTCGACGAGGCCGAGGCCGGCCTGCTGGGCCCGGCCGGGTCGCTGAGGGGACTGGACGTCCTGGAGATCGGCGCGGGTGCCGCGCAGTGCTCGCGCTGGCTGGCCGCCCGGGGCGCCCGCCCGGTCGCCCTGGATCTGTCGCACCGGCAGTTGCAGCACGCGCTGCGGATCGGCGGCGACGTCCCGCTGGTGGAGGCGGACGCCGGGGTGCTGCCGTTCCGGGACGGGTCGTTCGACCTGGCCTGCTCGGCCTACGGCGCGGTGCCGTTCGTCGCCGAGCCCGTGCGGGTGTTCCGCGAGGTCCACCGGGTGCTGCGGCCGGGCGGGCGCTGGGTCTTCTCGGTGACGCATCCGGTGCGCTGGGCCTTCCCGGACGAGCCGGGTCCCGAGGGTCTGTCGGTCGCGGCGTCCTACTTCGACCGCACTCCCTACGTCGAGCAGGACGAACGGGGCGAGGCCGTGTACGTCGAGCACCACCGCACGCTGGGCGACCGGGTGCGGGACATGGTGGCGGGCGGGTTCCGGCTGGTCGACCTGGTCGAACCGGAGTGGCCCGCCTGGAACCACCAGGAGTGGGGCGGCTGGTCCCCGCTGCGCGGCAATCTGATCCCGGGCACGGCGATCTTCGTCTGCGTACGGGACTGAACTCGGCTAACGGACTGAGACTCCGCGTGCGGGACCGAACCGTGCGCCGGAGGCCGGTCCCCGGGACCGGGACCGGTCCCGGAGTGCGGCCGTCGCGGCGCCTCGTACGAGACTGGGGGCGTGATCCGTACCGACGCCCTGCGACGACTGCCCGTACGCACCGCCCTGCCCGCCCTGGAGCACGCCCTCGACGGGCAGGGGACCGCGGTGCTGTGCGCACCGCCCGGCACCGGCAAGACCACTCTCGTACCGCTGGTCCTGGCCGGCCTGACCGGTGACGGCCCGGCGCGCCGGGTTCTGGTCGCCGAACCGCGACGGATCGCGGCGCGGGCGGCGGCCCGGCGGATGGCCTGGCTCCTCGGTGAGGGCGTCGGCGAACGGGTGGGGTTCACCGTCCGCGGGGAGCGGGTGGTGGGACGCGGGACCGTCGTGGAGGTGGTCACCACCGGAGTGCTGCTCCAGCAGCTCCAGCGCGACCAGGAGCTGGCCGGGGTCGACGCGGTGATCGTCGACGAGTGCCACGAACGGCACCTGGACGCGGACACGGCCGCCGCGTTCCTCCTGGACGTGCGCGAGACGCTCCGGCCCGATCTGCGGCTGGTCGCCGCCTCGGCGACGACGGACGCGGCGGGCTGGGCCCGGTTGCTGGGCGACGCCCCGGTGGTGGAGGCGCGCGGCGTCTCGCATCCGGTGGAGGTGGTGTGGGCGCCGCCCACCGGGACGGTGCGTCCGCCGCACGGAATGCGTGTCGATCCGGCGCTGCTGGGACATGTCGCCGCCACGGTGCGCCGCGCGCTCGACGAGCGGGAGGGCGACGTGCTGTGCTTCCTGCCCGGTGTCGGCGAGATCGGCAGGGTGGCGGGGATGCTGGCGGGCGTGGACGCCGACGTGCTCCAGGTGCACGGACGGGCTCCGGCGGCGGTGCAGGACGCCGTGCTGGCCGGGTCGTCCGACGGCCGGCGGGTGGTGCTGGCGACGTCGGTCGCGGAGTCGTCGCTGACGGTGCCCGGGGTGCGCGTGGTGGTGGACTCGGGGCTGGCAAGGGAGCCGCGCACGGATCACGCACGGGGGCTGGGCGCGCTGACGACCGTACGGGCCTCGCAGGCGGCGGGGAGGCAACGGGCGGGACGGGCCGGGCGCGAGGCGCCCGGGGTGGTGTACCGCTGCTGGCAGCAGGCGGAGGACGGGCGGCTCGCGCGGTTCCCGTCCCCGGAGATCGCGGTCGCCGATCTGACGGCGTTCGCCCTGCAGGCGGCCTGCTGGGGCGATCCGGACGCGTCGCGGCTGGCGCTGCTCGATCCTCCGCCCGCCGGCGCGATGGCGGCGGCGCGCGAGGTGCTGGCGGCGGTCGGTGCGGTGGACGCCCGGGGGCGGGCCACCGAGCGGGGCGTGCGGATGTCCCGGCTGGGTCTGCATCCGCGACTGGCCCGGGCGCTGCTGGACGGCGCCGCCGAGGTGGGCGGGCGGCGGGCTGCCGAGGTGGTGGCGCTGCTGAGCGAGGAGCCGCCGCGCGCGTACGGGGACGATCTGGCCGCGGCGCTGCGTACCGCACGGCGCGGCGGGGACGGCTATGCGGCGCGCTGGCGGCAGGAGGTCCGGCGGCTCTCCTCGTCGGTCGACGGGACCGCCGGGGGCGCCCCGGCCGACGATGCCGCGGTGGGTCTGGTGGCCGCGCTGGCGTTCCCCGAGCGGGTGGCGCGGGCGCGGGGGGCGGGCACGTTCCTGATGGCGTCGGGGACGGGTGCGCAGGTGGGCGAGGGGTCCGGGCTGCACCGTGCGTCATGGCTGGCGGTCGCGGTCGCCGACCGGCCCGCCCACGCGGCGTCCGCGCGGGTGCGGCTCGCCGCCGTGATCGACGAGGACACCGCCCGCACGGCCGCCGGGCATGTGCGGGTCACGGGCGAGGAGGTCCGCTGGGCGGACGGCGATGTGGTGGCCCGTCGGGTGGAACGGCTGGGCGCGATCGAGTTGTCGGTGCGTCCGTTGCGCGATCCGGCGCCCGCCGCGGTGCGCGAGGCGCTGGCCGACGGGATGCGGCGCGAGGGGCTGGGGCTGCTGCGCTGGACGCGGGAGGCGGAGCAGTTGCGGGAGCGGCTCGCGTTTCTGCGGCGGACGAGGGGGGCGCCCTGGCCTGATGTGTCGGACGACGCCCTGGCGGCACGTACCGGGGAGTGGCTGGAGCCCGAGTTGTCGCGGGCCCGGCGGCGTTCGGATCTGGCGCGGATCGACGCGGGGCAGGCGCTGCGCAGGCTGCTGCCGTGGGCGACGGGCGAGGCGGCCCGGCTGGACGAGCTGGCGCCGGACCGGATCGAGGTGCCGAGCGGTTCCCGGATCAGGGTGGACTACGGGGGGACGCAACCGGTGCTCGCGGTGAAGGTCCAGGAGTTGTTCGGCCTGCGGGAGACGCCGTCCGTGGCCGGGGTGCCGGTGCTGGTCCATCTCCTCTCCCCCGCGGGCCGGCCCGCGGCGGTCACCGCGGACCTGGCGTCGTTCTGGCGGGAGGGGTACCGGGCGGTGCGGGCGGAACTGCGCGGCCGCTATCCGAAGCATCCGTGGCCGGAGGATCCCACGACGGCGGAGGCGACGCGGTTCACGAAGAGGGCGGGGCGGTAGGCGGGGCGGGTGGAGGGGTCCGGTGACGTCCGGATCGGGCTTCCTCCGGCGCCCCTGCTCAGACGGGGGCGGGCGCCGGGCCGGGAGCGCCCCCGGGTGCGTCGTCGGGGCGTTCCGCGTCAGGCCGGCGTGAGCGCGCCTCCAGCCACAGGGCGAGGACGAGCAGCAGCGCACCGAGCGCCAGGAAGCCCCACGGCAGGTACGAGGTGAGCAGCAGGACCAGTACCCGCTGGGACTTGACGAGGGCGACGGTCGAGTCGATGTAGTCCGCGCGCATCTTCACGTGCCCGGCGAACACGGTGACGGTGTCCTGCGGCAGGCCCATCGCCTTGGCGTTGCGCAGTTCCTCGCGGTGGACCTCCTCGCCGTTGACGGGTGCTCCGGTGACCGGGTCGACCCAGAACATCCGCTTGGTGGTGTACCAGCGGGTCATGCCGGTCTTCGCGATCTGGTCCGGGGTGAGGCCCTTGACGGGCATCTTCTTCGGCATCGGGACCTTGGTCCACGGGACGGTCTGTTCGAAGTAGTAGACCTCCATGCCGTGGAAGGTGCGGGTGCCCCGGTAGTGGATGGGCGAGGTGGTGCGGGCCTGGGCGTCGAAATACTCGTAGTCGCGTTTCTCGGTGAGGAAGGGCCACTTGAACTCGATGCCCTCGCGCCTGACCGGGTCGCCGTCGACCATTTCGCCGGTGGCGTGGACGGGTGCCTGGCTGTGGGCGTCGAAGATGTAGCGCTCGGGGATCTCGGAGACCATCTTGCCGTCCGGGCCGGCCACGAAGCTGAGGGCGTCCCAGACGACGACGTCGCGCCCGGCGTCGCGTTCGATCTTCTCGGACTCCTCCACGTTGCCCTTGAGGGTCTGCACGATGGTGACCCGGGGCACCTGCTTGACCTTCATGTTGTCGTTGTAGTCGAGGAGGGTGGCGGGCTTCGCCTCCAGCACCATCTCCTGGTACTGGCTGGGCGGGATCTTCGCCAGCCTCGGGAAGGCGTACCAGCGCAGCAGGGGCGCCATGGCGGTGAAGAAGACGGCGAGGGCCAGGAGTACGAGGCTGGCTCGGCGGCGCATGGTGGTGCCCTCCTTCTGCTTCGTGCTTCTGCGGCTTCGCCGCTTTCGTGGTGCCGACGGCTCGCGGTCACGGGTTCCCGGGGCTCGGGACGGTGGTCAGCAGGGGTTTGGGCGAGGTCTTTCCGGCCGGGGCGCCGATCGCGCTGACGGTGAGGACGAGCGCGAGGGCCGCGGCGAGTCCGATCGCGGCGGCGACGAGGGCACGCATGTCGGTCCTCCCGGTGAGCACGAATCTGATGGTGCGTCAGGATTGGGGCACCGTAGCAACACGGGCGCGAGAGGGGAACACGTGGAGCGGCCCCTCTGCCGGGTGGCGGAGGGGCCGCGGTGGTACGGGGGCCGTCAGGCGGCGGGGGCCTCGACCGTGAGCTCGATGATCAGCGTGGCGCCGCCCTCGGTGGTGAGGCGCAGCTTGTACGTGCCCTCGGTGCCGTCGGCGTGGATCGTCGGGAGTTTCAGCACGCCGTGCTCGTCCGTCCTCAGGTCGGCGAGGGTGCGGACCGCCTTGCCGTCCGCGTCCTCGAAGTACGGACCCTTGTCGTTCTCGACCGGCTCGTCGGCGTCGGTGATCATGGTGGCGGTGACCGCGACACCGGTGGCGGCCGCGTCCTTGTAGGTGGCCGCGACCTCGACGGTGTCGGCGAACTCCGTGCCGGGTGCGGCGGTCAGGACCTTGTCGTCGGTCCTGGTCAGCGCGTCGGCCCGGCGGGCGGTGACGGTCGCGGCGTAGGTGACGGCGGGCAGCGAGCGGCCGGTGGCGACGGCCCGCACGGTGAACGTGCCGGTCTTCTCGCCCGCCTTCAGCACCGGGGCGGTGACCGTCCCGTCGGCTCCGGTGAGGAGGGTGACCGCGGTCTTCCCGCCGGTGAAGGCGGCGTCCGTGTCACCGGTGACCGTGAAGGTGACGGATACCTTGGCGAGTGGGCCGCCGAGGGTGTTCTCGGCCCGCACCTTGATCCGCTCGGCGAACGCGTCGCCCGCGGTGGCGGACAGGGGGCCGGTACCCGCGTTCTCCACCTTGGCGAGGGTCTGGGACGGGGTCGGGGTCGGGGTCGGAGTGGGGGTCGGCGACGGGCCGGTGGTGCCGCCACCTGGCTTCGACGGGTCGGGGCTCGGCTTCGGTTTCGGCTTCGGCTTGGTGCTTCCGGACGGCGAGGGGGACGGGCTCGTGGTGCCGGGGCCCGGGTCCGAGCCGCCGCCGAGGCCGGGAGGTACCGTGCCGGTGCCGTCGGGGATCTCGTGGGTGCCGCGCTTGTAGTAGTCGAACCAGGAACGGACCGTGCGCAGGTACGCGTTCGAGTGGTTGTAGCTCAGCACCGCCCGGTCGAGGTCCGTGGCGAGGGACAGGTCGCGCGAACCCGCGCAGAGGTAGCGGCCGGCGGCGAGTGCCGCGTCGTAGATGTTGTTGGGGTCCCTGCGGCCGTCACCGTTGCCGTCCTGGCCCCAGTTCGCCCAGGTGGACGGGATGAACTGCATCGGGCCGACGGCGCGGTCGTGCGTCGCGTCCCCGTCGTACTCCCCGTTGTCGGTGTCCTTGATCAGGGCGAAGCCCCGGCCGTCGAGCACCGGGCCGAGAATCGGGGAGAACGTGGTGCCGTTCGCGTCGACGCGTCCTCCGCGGGCGTGGCCGGACTCGACCTTGCCGATCGCGGCGAGCAGCTGCCACGGCAGCCGACAGGCGGCGTCGCTGTCGGCAAGGATCTGTTCCGCCTTCTTGTAGGCGGCCAGAACCGAGGCCGGTATGCCGGATTCCGAGCCACCGGTGAGGGGGGACTCGGTCGTGGTACTCGGCCTGTCGGACGTGTTCAGCGGCGGCAGCTCCGTGTAGTAGGGCGAGTTGCCGGTGGCCACGCTGTCGTCCGGCGGGGGCGTCGTGCCCGCCGACTGCGGGTCACCGTCGGCGCTGACCAGCGGTGTTCCGGGTGCCCCCGAGGCGGACAGCGCCGCCACGGCGATGGCGGCCACGGCGGTGGTGGTCGCCCCCTTGCGAAGTCGGCGACCGAACTGCGCTGCCATACCCGTGGTCCCTCCCCGTAGTCGGCTGCCCGCGCTCCCCGGCGCCAGGACTCAGGCGACCCTACGGCAACTCGTACGGCCGGGGCACTGTGTACTGACCGGTTCTTACCTGTTTTTCACGTTCCGGTCGCCAAGTTGTACAGCGGTGGTGCGGTGGCGGACGCCGACTCCGCCCGGTGGGCGACGGCTCTGGGCAGTGGGCGACGGCTCCGGGCAGTGGGCGACGGCTCCGGGCAGTGGGCGACGGCTCCGGGCGACGGGCGACGGGCGACGGGCGACGGGCGACGGGCGACGGGCGACTCGCGCATACTTGCCGCCATGCCGTTCACACTCAGTCATGCCGCGGCCGTGCTACCGGGGATGCGACGCGACGGCACGGGGCGCGGCCCGCTCCTCGCGTCGGCCCTCATCGCGGGCTCGTTCGCCCCCGACCTGACGTACTTCGCGGACTCGGTGATCCCCGGCGCCATGGAGTTCGGGCAGGTCACGCATGCGGTGTGGGGCGTGTTCACGGTCGATGTGCTGATCACCGCGGCGGCGGTGGCACTGTGGCTGCTGGTGCGCGAACCACTGGTGGCGTTGTTGCCGAGGACCTGGCAGGGGCGGGTCCACACGTTCCTCCGGGGGCGTGCCGCGAGCGGCCCTGAGACCCGGAACGGCCGGTCCGGCCCATGGGTCCGGGAAGACGCGTGGGTCCGGGAGGGCGCATGGGTCCGGGAAGCGGCGTGGTTCGCGCTGTCGGCGGTGATCGGGGCCGCCACCCACGTCGCCTGGGACGCCTTCACGCATCACGGCCGCCGGGGTGTGCGGTTGGTCCCGGGGCTCGACGCGAGCGTCGCCGGATACCCGGTGTTCCAGTTGGTGCAGTACGGCAGTTCGGCGGTGGCCCTGGGCGTGCTCGCCTGGTTCACGGCGTCGGGACTGCGGCGCACCGGGCCGCGTCCGGCCCCGCCGGGCGTCCCGGTGCTGAGCCGACGCGGCCGCCGGGCGGCGGGGACGCTGCTGGGCGTCTGCGTACTGCTCGGCCTCGCGCACCGGTGCGCGCGCTGGTACGCGTACTTCGGGCACATCGACACCCCGCTGGATATCATCCCGACCGCCTGCTTCGGTGCCGGGGCGGGACTGGCCGGGGGGCTGGTGCTGTACGGGACGTGGATGCGGCTGCGACGACCGCGCACGCCCGCACCCACCTCCCCCAGCACCGAACGGGCCCGCTCGCCCCGCTGACCCCCGGCCTGCGGCACCCCGGGCCCGGAACAACCGGTGCCGGGCGGGCCGCTTCCGCCCCCGCCCGGCTCCCGCCCCACCGGGCACGCCCGTCAGTGCGCGGCGGACTCCCAGTCCGTCCCCACACCGACCGACACGTCCAGCGGGGCGCGCAACTGCACGGCCGTGGACATCTCGTGGCGGACGATCTCCTCCACCCGTTCCCGCTCGCCCCGGGCGATCTCCAGCACGATTTCGTCATGGACCTGGAGCAGCATCCGGGACTTCAGCCCCGCCTCCGTCAACGCCCGGTCGACCTGGAGCATGGCGACCTTGACGATGTCCGCCGCCGTGCCCTGGATCGGCGCGTTGAGCGCCATCCGCTCGGCCATCTCACGACGCTGGCGATTGTCGCTGTTGAGATCCGGGAGGTACCGGCGACGGCCGAAGACCGTCTCGGTGTAGCCGGTGGCCCTGGCCTCCTCCACCACCCGGTGCAGATAGTCGCGCACCCCGCCGAACCGCTCGAAGTAGGTGTCCATCAGGCCGCGCGCCTCACCCGCCTCGATGTTCAGCTGCTGGGAGAGACCGAACGCCGAGAGCCCGTACGCCAGCCCGTAACTCATCGCCTTGATCTTGCGGCGCATCTCCGGGTCGACCGCCGGCTTGTCGACCCCGAACACCTGGGAGGCGACCGTGGTGTGCAGGTCCTCGCCGGAGGTGAACGCCTCGATCAGACCCGCGTCCTCGGAGAGGTGCGCCATCACCCGCAGTTCGATCTGGCTGTAGTCGGCCGTCATCAGCGACTCGAAGCCCTCGCCGACGACGAAGCCCCGGCGGATGGCCCGGCCCTCGTCCGTACGGACCGGGATGTTCTGCAGGTTGGGGTCGGTGGAGGAGAGCCGGCCGGTCGCCGCCACCGTCTGGTTGAACGTGGTGTGGATACGGCCGTCCGCCGCGATCGTCTTGATCAGACCCTCGACGGTGACCCGCAGCTTCGCCTGCTCGCGGTGGCGCAGCATGATGACCGGCAGCTCGTGCTCCGTCTGCCCGGCGAGCCAGGCCAGGGCATCGGCGTCCGTCGTGTACCCGGTCTTGGTCTTCTTCGTCTTCGGCAGCCCCAGCTCACCGAAGAGGACCTCCTGCAACTGCTTGGGCGACCCGAGGTTGAACTCCCGGCCGACCGCCGCGTGCGCCTCCTTCACCGCCTGCTGCACCGCGCCCGCGAACTGCTGCTCCATGCCCTCCAGATGGGACCGGTAGGCGGCGATGCCATGCCGCTCCAGGCGGGCCAGCAGCACGGACGTCGGCAGTTCCATGTCGTGCAGCAGCTCGGCCGCCCCGACCTCCGCGAGCCGGATACCGAAGGCCTCGCCCAGATCCAGCACCGCCCGGGCCTGCGCCATCAGGGCATCGGCCTCGGCCCGGTCGTCCGCGCCGAAGGCCAACTGGCCGTCGGGCGCCGACGCGGGTACCAGCTCCCGGCCCAGGTACTCCACCGCCAACGCGTCGAGCGCGAAGGAGCGGCGGCCGGGCTTGACCAGATAGGCGGCCAGGGCGGTGTCCATCGTGACACCGCCGACCCGCCAGCCGTGCTCCGGGAAGACCCGCATGGCGTTCTTCGCGTTGTGCATGACCTTCGGCCGCCGAGCGTCGGCGATCCACGCGGCGAACGCCCGCTCGTCACCCTCGTCGAGCTCCGCGGGATCGAACCAGGCGGCGGCGCCACCGGCCGCGGCGAGCGCCACCTCGGTGACCGTGCCGGCGCCCAGCGACCAGGTGTCGACGGTGGCGACCCCCAGCGGCTCCCCGCCGTGCTCGGCGAGCCACGGCGCCAGCTCGCCCGCGCCCAGCACCGAACCGTCCAGCTCGACACCCGCCGCGGGCGCCGGGGACTCGTCCTCGGCCGCGCCCGGATCGACGGCCAGCAACCGCTCGCGCAGACTCGGATTGCGGATCTCCAGCACATCCAGCACCCCCGTCACCGCCGTGCGGTCGTACGGGGCCCGCTCCAGGTCCTGCGCGGTCTTCGGCAGCTCCACGTCACGGACCATCTCCGTCAGCCGACGGTTCAGCCGCACCGCGTCCAGATGGTCCCGGAAGTTCTGCCCGGCCTTGCCCTTGACCTCCTCCGCACGCTCCACCAGCTCCGCGAAGGAACCGAACTGCTTGATCCACTTCGCGGCGGTCTTCTCCCCCACGCCCGGGATGCCCGGGAGGTTGTCCGACGGGTCACCCCGCAGCGCCGCGAAGTCCGGATACTGCTGCGGCGTGAGACCGTACTTCTCCTCGACCTTCTCCGGGGTGAAACGCGTCAGCTCCGAGACACCCTTCGTCGGGTACAGCACGGTGACGTTGTCCGTGATCAGCTGGAACGAATCCCGGTCACCCGTGACGATCAGCACCTCGAACCCCGCCGCCTCGGCCTGCGTGGCCAGCGTCGCGATGACGTCGTCCGCCTCGAAACCGTCGACCGCGAAACGATCGGCACGCATCGCGTCCAGCAGCTCGCCGATCAGCTCGACCTGCCCCCGGAACTCGTCCGGGGTCTTCGACCTGTTCGCCTTGTACTCCGGGAACTCCTCCGAGCGCCACGTCTTGCGGGACACGTCGAACGCCACCGCGAAATGCGTCGGCGCCTCGTCACGCAACGTGTTCGCCAGCATCGACGCGAAGCCGTACACCGCGTTCGTCGTCTGCCCCGACCCGGTCGTGAAATTCTCCGCCGGCAGCGCAAAGAACGCCCGGTACGCCAGGGAATGCCCGTCCATCAGGAGCAGGCGCGGTCGGTTGTCTGCCGTCTTCTTCGATGCCGTCTCAGCCACGCCCCCGATCCTGCCACGGACCACCGACAAACCCGACCGGACCTCGCTCGACCCCCCTCACTGTCAGTGCCGCGTGACAGGATCGGGGAACCAAGGACAATCGAGGGAGAACGGCCGCCGCACGGCGCGCACACCCCCACGGCACGCGCCACGGGACCGCGCCCGACCGAAGGGAAGTCCACCATGGCCACGAAGCCGCCCACCGGTGACCCGGTCCAGGACGCCCCGCGGGTCGAACCGGCACCGCACGCCGCCGCCGGCCTGCCTGCCGTCGCCCACAGCCTCCGCATCGCCCACCAGCAGATGGGCGTACGACGCACCGCGCGGACCCTCCTCAAGGTCAACCAGAAGAACGGCTTCGACTGCCCCGGCTGCGCCTGGCCCGAGGGCGACGCACGACACACCGCGGAATTCTGCGAGAACGGCGCCAAGGCCGTCGCCGAGGAGGCGACACTGCGCCGCGTCACCCCCGAGTTCTTCGCCGCGCACCCGGTCGCCGACCTCGCCGAACGCAGCGGCTACTGGCTCGGCCAGCAGGGCCGGATCACCCACCCGATGTACCTGCCCGAGGGCGCCGAACGCTACGAGCCGATCACCTGGGAACGCGCCTTCTCCGTCATCGCCGAGGAACTGCGCGCACTCGACTCCCCCGACGAGGCAGTCTTCTACACCTCGGGCCGCACCAGCAACGAGGCGGCGTTCCTGCTCCAGCTCCTCGCCCGCGAATTCGGCACCAACAACCTCCCAGACTGTTCCAACATGTGCCACGAGTCCTCCGGCTCGGCACTCACCGAGACCATCGGCGTCGGCAAGGGCAGCGTCTCCCTCGAAGACCTCCACCGCGCCGACCTGATCATCGTCGCCGGACAGAACCCCGGCACCAACCACCCCCGCATGCTCTCCGCCCTGGAGAAGGCCAAGTCCGCGGGCGCCAAGATCATTTCGGTGAACCCGCTGCCCGAGGCCGGTCTGGAACGGTTCAAGAACCCGCAGACCCCGCACGGCATGCTCAGGGGCACCCCGCTCACCGACCTCTTCCTCCAGATCCGCATCGGCGGCGACCAGGCACTCTTCCGGCTCCTCAACACACTGATCCTCCGGGCCGGCGACGCCGTCGACGAGACCTTCGTCCGGGAACACACCCACGGCTACGAGGAATTCGCCGCCGCGGCCCACGAAACCGACTGGGAACAGACCCTCACCGCCACCGGCCTCGACCGCACCGCCATCGAGCAGGCCCTCGCGATGGTCCTCGCCTCGAAACGCACCATCGTCTGCTGGGCCATGGGCCTCACCCAGCACAAACACTCCGTGCCCACGATCCGCGAAATCGTCAACTTCCTCCTCCTGCGCGGCAACATCGGCCGCCCCGGCGCCGGAGTCTGCCCCGTGCGCGGCCACTCCAACGTCCAGGGCGACCGCACCATGGGCATCTTCGAACGCCCCTCCCCCGCCTTCCTCGACGCACTCGACAAAGAGTTCTCCATCACCTCACCCCGCCACCACGGCTACGACGTCGTCCGCGCCATCCGGGCACTGCGCGACGGCGACGCCAAGGTCTTCCTCGCCATGGGGGGCAACTTCGTCGCCGCCACCCCCGACACCCGGGTCACCGAGGCCGCGATGCGCCGCGCCCGCCTCACCGTCCACGTCTCCACCAAGCTCAACCGCTCCCACACGGTCACCGGCACCCGGGCCCTGATCCTGCCCACCCTCGGCCGCACCGACAAGGACGTCCAGGCCGGCGGCAAACAGTTCGTCACGGTCGAGGACTCCATGAGCATGGTCCACTCCTCACGCGGCAACCTCACCCCCGCGAGCCCACACCTGCTCTCCGAACCCGCCATCGTCGCCCGCCTCGCCCGCGCCACCCTCGGCCCCGCCTCGGCCACTCCCTGGGAGGAGTTCGAGAAGGACTACGCCACGATCCGCGACCGCATCTCCCGCGTCGTCCCCGGCTTCGAGGACTTCAACGCCCGCGTCGCCCGCCCCGGCGGCTTCGCCCTCCCCCACGCCCCGCGCGACGAACGCCGCTTCCCCACCACGACCGGCAGGGCCAACTTCACCGCGGCCCCCGTCGAATACCCCGAACTCCCCGCAGGAAGACTGCTGTTGCAGACACTGCGCTCCCACGACCAGTACAACACCACCATCTACGGCCTCGACGACCGCTACCGCGGCATCAAGGACGGCCGCCGCGTCGTCCTCGTCAACCCCGACGACGCCCACGAACTCGGCCTCACCGACGGCGCCCGCACCGACCTCGTCGGCGAATGGAAGGACGGAGTGGAACGCCGCGCCCCGGGCTTCCGCATCGTGCACTACCCGACCGCCCGCGGCTGCGCCGCCGCCTACTACCCCGAGACCAACGTGCTGGTCCCCCTCGATGCCACGGCCGACATCAGCAACACCCCCGCCAGCAAATCCGTCGTCATACGTTTCGAGAACGTCCGGGATTGAGCGCCACCCGCCGCACCACCGGCAGCGACCCGGCCCCCGGGACACCCGAACGCGACACGAAGAACGAGCGCGACAAGAAGTAGAGGACAAGAAGCAGACAGACAGAAGGAAGGCACATGGCGGACGAACGGGCCGGCACACCGGACAACACCGCGCTACGGGTCGCCCTCTGGCGGGCGATGCACGTCCGGATCGATCCGCCACCGCATGTCATCGAGGACGAGATCGGCCTGCGGCTGGCCGCGCCCGACGGCGACTGGCGCCGACGCCCCGACATGGACCCCCACGCCACCAGGGGATTCCGGGCGGCCGTCGTGGCCCGCGCCCGTTTCGTCGAGGACCTCGTCCGTGAACAGGCCGCCCACGGCGTCACGCAGTACGTGATCCTGGGAGCCGGCCTCGACACCTTCGCCCAACGCAGACCCGAAACGGCCTCACGCCTTCGGGTCTTCGAGATCGACAAGCCCGCCACCCAGTCCTGGAAACGCCGTCGCCTTGTCGAGCTCGGCTACGGCATCCCCGATTGGCTGCGTCTGGTACCGGTCGACTTCGAGGCCGGTGACTCCTGGCCGGAGCGGCTGACCGCCGCAGGATTCGACCGGACCCGACCCGCGGTCGTCGTCTCCACCGGCGTCATCATGTACCTCACCGAGGACGCGACAGCCGCCACCCTGCACCGGATCGCCGAACTAGCCCCCGGCACGACGCTCGCCATGACCTTCCTGCTGCCCCCCGAGCTCGTCGCCCCCGCCGACCGCCCCGGCCTTCGCAGGAGCAAGGAGGGCGCACAGGTGTCCGGAACGCCGTTCCTCAGCTTCTACACCCCGCAGGACATGCTGTCCCTGGCCCACGAAGCGGGCTTCGCCGACGCACAGCACGTACCGGGAGCCCAGCTCGCCGAGCGCTACTTCGCCGGTCGCGACGACGGGCTGCGCCCGTCGAGCGGAGAGGACTTCCTGCTGGCCACCGTCTGACCGCCCGCCCCGCCCCGCGTCCGGACCGCTGCCGGAACGGGAAAGGGGAACGGGGACGGGGACGGGGACGGGACCATCGCCAGGACCGGGACCGGGACCGTCGCCGTGGACGGAGCCACGGCCGGAAACGGAACCGCGGCCGGAACGGGGAACGCGCAAGGGTTCGCGGTCCACGGCCGACCCACTAAGCGCCCGCTCAGTCGTCTGATATGAACGACGCAGAAAGCACCGAACCACGAACCAACGCAGACGATCGGAGCCGGACCCCATGGGCGAGCACACCACACCCACGTTCCCCCAGGAGATCATCGACGAGTACGCCGCACTCGGCGTCGACCTCCCCGCCCTCTTCTCCGCCGGCCACCTCGGCGAACGCATGGGCGTCACGATCGTCGAAGCATCCGCCGACCGGGTCGTCGGCACCATGCCCGTCGAGGGCAACACCCAGCCGTACGGGCTGCTCCACGGCGGCGCGTCCGCCGTCCTCGCCGAAACCCTCGGCTCGGTCGGATCCATGCTCCACGGCGGCGCCACGAAGATCGCCGTCGGCGTCGACCTGAACTGCACCCACCACCGAGGCGTACGCAGCGGACTCGTCACGGGCACCGCCACCCCCGTGCACCGCGGCCGCTCCACCGCCACCTACGAAATCGTCATCACCGACGAACACGACAAGCGGGTCTGCACCGCCCGCCTCACCTGCCTGCTGCGCGACGCACCACGCCCCGACGCCGCCTGACCGAAACACAACGCACCACGCCGCACACCCGGCCCACCACTGCCCGACCGGCACACAATCCGGTCGGGCAGTCGCATTCCCTCACACAACCACCAAGTGAACAGGCCCAGTTGAGCAATTTCCTCAGTCAACTCCCTTGACCTCCAAACCCCTTGTATGGCCCACTCGGCACGCCGACAACTTCGACCACTCGCCCCGAACACGCAACACCGCGTCAATCACACCACCCCAAAAGTCACGCTGCGTAATCGCCATGCGATGTGTGCAGGCCACAACACACACCCCGGACCAGGCCCCCACGCCGACCGGGCACCTCGCCGCGCCCGCACCCGCACCCGCCCCCGCCCACCACGCGCGACAGCAGCAAGAACCCCTCAAGCCCCTTAGCAGAGCTGCGTGTTCTCACCATGCGGTCAATTTCGGCGGCCGGTAAAAAACCGTACATGTCCGCACAGCCACCTCAAGCCTTGCTCAAGGGCATAACAAGAAAGTCACATCCTGCGGCGGACCCATCCCCCACCACCACACCTGCGCCTAGAGTCACGGCCAGTCACCGCGCCGCCGGGCGCGTCACCCAGCACGGCCCTGTACCAACCCGTACGGCCCGGCGAACGAAACGGCACCTCATGCAGAGGAGGCCGCGCCAGGGAAAGGACCTTTCGTGCGACACCGTTCTTTGCTCATACTCACCACAGTGCTCACCACAGGAGCACTGACACTCACGGCCTGCGGGTCGCGCGACGACAGCAACAACAGCAGCGGCGGCGACGGCGACACCAAAACCGTCGTCATCGGCCTCGACGCCCCCATCACCGGCGACCTCTCCGCCCTCGGCCTCGGCATCAAGAACTCCGCCGACCTCGCCGCCAAGACGGCCAACAAGGAGAAGCTCGTCCCCGGCATCACGTTCGAGGTCAAGCCGCTCGACGACCAGGCGCAGCCCTCCGTCGGCCAGCAGAACGCCCAGAAGTTCATCGACGACAAGACCGTGGTCGGCGTCGTCGGCCCCCTGAACTCCGGCGTCTCCCAGTCGATGCAGAAGCCCCTCAACGACGCCGGCCTCACCCAGGTCTCCCCCGCCAACACCGGCACCGAGCTGACCCAGGGCGAGAACTGGAAGTCCGGCGACAAGAAGCGCCCCTTCAAGACCTACTTCCGCACCGCCACCACGGACCAGATCCAGGGCGCCTTCGCCGCGAAGTACCTCTACAACAACGCGAAGATCAACCAGGTCTACCTCATCGACGACCAGAAGCCCTACGGCGCCGGCCTCGCCGCTTCCTTCAAGAACACCTTCACCGCCCTCGGCGGCAAGATCGTCGGCACCGACCACGTCAACCCCGACGACCGCGACTTCAACGCCGTCGTCACCCAGGTCAAGAAGTCCGGCGCCAAGGCCGTCTACTACGGCGGCGAATACCCCGCCGGCGCCCCCCTGAGCCAGCAGCTCAAGGACAGCGTCCAGATCCCCCTCATGGGCGGCGACGGCATGTACAGCGCCGACTTCATCAAGCTCAACAAGAAGGCCCAGGGCGACATCGCCACCTCCGTCGGCAAGCCCGTCGAAGAACTCGAATCCGCCAAGAAGTTCATCGCCGACTACAAGACCGCCGGATACAAGGACGCCTACGAGGCCTACGGCGGCGGCACCTACGACGCCACCTGGTCCATCATCGAAGCCGTCAAGATCGCCGTCGCCGACAACAACGGCAAGGCCCCCGACGACCTCCGCGCCAAGGTCCTCGAAGCCATGGCCAAGGTCAAGTTCGACGGCGTCACCGGCCCCGTCTCCTTCGACGAATTCGGCGACACCACCAACACCATGATGACCGCCTACCAGGTCGACGGCGGCAAGTGGGCCTCCAAGCTCAGCGAGGTCTACAAGCCCTGACCCCACCCGCCCCTCCCGGGCACCCGCACTGACACGACACCCAGACCGCGCGGGAGCGCTACCAGCGCCCCGCGCGGTGCCATATCCGAACCACTCCACGGAGGCCCTGCGGTGAACGAACTGCCGCAACAGCTGGCCAATGGACTCATCCTCGGCGCGATGTACGGACTCATCGCGATCGGCTACACGATGGTCTACGGAATCATCCAGCTCATCAACTTCGCCCACGGCGAGATCTTCATGATCGGAGGCTTCGGAGCTCTCACCGTGTACCTCTGGATGCCGGCCGGCGTCTCCCTCCTCGCGATCATCCCACTCATGATCATCGGCGGCGTCATATGCTCCGTCGCCATCAGCACCGCCGCAGAACGCTTCGCCTACCGCCCCCTGCGCGGCGCACCCCGACTCGCCCCCCTCATCACCGCCATCGGGCTCTCCCTCGCACTCCAGCAAGCCATCTGGAAGTGGTACCCCGACGCCAAGAAGGACCGCTCCTTCCCCCAGTTCAAGGGCGAAGCCCTCGACATCTTCGGCGCCCACATCCAACGCGGTGACCTCTTCGTCCTCATCACCGCCCCCCTCTGCATGATCGCCCTCGGCCTCTTCGTCTCCAAGACCCGCACCGGCCGCGGCATGCAAGCCACCAGCCAGGACCCCGACACCGCGAAGCTCATGGGCATCAACACCGACCGCATCATCGTCATGGCCTTCGCCATCGGCGCCGCGTTCGCCGCCGTCGCAGCCGTCGCCTACGGGCTCAAAAACGGCCAGATCGGCTTCAAAATGGGCTTCATCATGGGCCTCAAAGCCTTCACCGCAGCCGTACTCGGCGGCATCGGCAACATCTACGGCGCCATGCTCGGCGGAGTCGTCCTCGGCATCGCCGAATCCCTCGCCACCGGCTACATGAGCAACGTCCCCGGCATGGAACTCTTCGGCGGCGGCGCCTGGAAGGACGTATGGGCCTTCGTCCTCCTCATCGTCGTCCTGCTCCTGCGCCCCCAGGGCCTGCTCGGCGAACGCGTCGCGGATCGGGCGTGATACGGATGACCACCAACCACACCACACCCACCACCGCCCCCCTCCTCCCCATCCCCGCGAACACGGCCCGCATCGGCACCCTCGCCGGCACCGCCGTCGCCCTCGCCGGCACCTTCCTCGCCTGGACCTGGACCAAGGAATTCCCCGGCGACCTCACCGTCACCGGCTACCCCGGCGGCCTCCAGGTCCTCACCCTCATCAGCGCCGCACTCACCCTGCTGATGACCCTCTCCGGCTACGGCATCCGCGGCCTCGGATGGCTCACCCCCGGCGGCACCAACAGCCCCGTCCGCCTCCTCGCCCTCGGCACCCTCGGCACCACCGGCTACGCCGCCGGCGCCATCTCCTACGACCTCGGCGGCGCCGTCAACCTCGAACCCGGCGCCTACGTCAGCACCGCCGGCGCACTCATCGCCGCCATCGCCGCCCTCGGACTCCCCGGCGACCACCCCCACACCACCACCGGCGCCACCACCTGGGAACGCTTCCGCGAAAGCCTCCGCGCCCCCACCGCACCCCACGCCAAGGCCCTCCCCGACTGGGCCGAAATCCTCATCATCATCGCCTCGTTCGGCATCGGTCTCTACGCCTTCACCTACGGCATCGACACCGACTACACCGAACTCTTCATCGGCTTCCTCATCACCACCGGCTTCGCCTTCACCGCACTCCACCGAGCCGGAGTCATCTCCCGACTCACCGCACTGACCGCGAAGCACCGCAACATCACCCTCGCCGCAGCCCTCGTCGCAGCCGTCTGCTTCCCCTTCACCCAGCAGAAAGAGGAATACGCGCTCGTCGGCGCCAACATCCTCATCTTCGGCACCGTCGCACTCGGCCTCAACGTCGTCGTCGGCCTCGCCGGCCTCCTCGACCTCGGATACGTCGCCTTCCTCGGCGTCGGCGCCTACGCCGCAGCCCTCGTCTCCGGCTCCACCATGTCCGCCATCGGCGTCCAGTTCCCCTTCTGGGCCGCCGTCCTCACCGGAGCCGCAGCCTCACTCGTCTTCGGCGTCCTCATCGGCGCACCCACCCTCCGACTCCGCGGCGACTACCTCGCCATCGTCACCCTCGGCTTCGGTGAAATCTTCCGCCTCACCGTCAACAACCTCAACGGCAACAGCGGACCCGACCTCACCAACGGCTCCCAAGGCATCCCCAGCATCCCCGACCTCGACTTCTTCGGATTCGACTTCGGCACCAGACACGACATCCTCGGCTTCACCCTCGGCAGGTCGGCCAACTACTACCTGCTGATGCTCGTCTTCACCGCCGTCGTCGTCCTCGTCTTCCGCCGCTCCGGAGAATCCCGCATCGGCCGCGCCTGGGTCGCCATCCGCGAAGACGAAACCGCCGCCACCGCCATGGGCATCAACGCCTTCCGGCTCAAACTCATCGCCTTCGCCCTCGGCGCCACCCTCGCCGGACTCGCCGGAACCGTCCAGGCACACGTCAACTACACCGTCACACCCGAGCAATACCAGTTCGCCGGCTCCGTACCCCCCAACTCCGCCTTCCTCCTCGCCGCCGTCATCCTCGGCGGCATGGGAACCCTCAGCGGACCCCTCGTCGGGGCCGCACTCCTCTACCTCATCCCGGCCAAACTCCAGTTCATGCAGGACTACCAGCTCTTCCTCTTCGGCGTCGCACTCATCCTCCTGATGCGCCTGCGCCCCGAAGGACTGGTCGCCGACCGCAGGAAGCAGCTCGAATTCCACGAGACCGACCAGCCCGACGAACCGGAACCACGCCAGTCCCAGGAAACCGGCACCGGCACCGGCATCGCCAAGGCGGGGGCGTGACCACCATGACCACCACCACGAAAACCGCCACCACCGTCCTCGACGCCAACGGCGTCACCATGCGCTTCGGCGGCCTCACCGCAGTACGCGGCGTCGACCTCACCGTCAACGCCGGTGAAATCGTCGGACTCATCGGCCCCAACGGCGCCGGCAAAACCACCTTCTTCAACTGCCTCACCGGCCTCTACGTCCCCACCGAGGGCAAGGTCAGCTACAAAGGCACCGTCCTGCCCCCCAAACCCCACCTCGTCACCCAGGCAGGCATCGCCCGCACCTTCCAGAACATCCGGCTCTTCGCCAACATGACCGTCCTGGAGAACGTCCTCGTCGGACGACACACCCGGACCAAGGAAGGCCTCTGGTCCGCCCTCCTGCGCCTCCCCGGCTTCACCAAGGCCGAGAACGCCAGCCGCGAACGCGCCATGGAACTCCTGGAGTTCATCGGTCTCGCGGACAAGGCCGACCACCTCGCGCGCAACCTCCCCTACGGAGACCAGCGCAAACTGGAAATCGCCCGCGCACTCGCCAGCGAACCCGGCCTCCTGCTCCTCGACGAACCCACCGCCGGCATGAACCCGCAGGAAACCCGCGTCACCGAAGAACTCATCTTCGCCATCCGCGACCAGGGCATCGCCGTCCTCGTCATCGAGCACGACATGCGGTTCATCTTCAACCTCTGCGACCGCGTCGCCGTCCTCGTCCAGGGCGAAAAACTCGTCGAAGGCACCGCCGACATCGTCCAGAGCGACGAACGCGTCGTCGCCGCCTACCTCGGCACCCCCTTCGAAGGCGCCCCCGGCGCCGAAGAAGTCGCCGAAGTGGAAGCCGCCGAAGCAGGCACCACCACCGAACCGACCCAACCCGCAGACACCACCACCGAACCGACCGACACCACCAGCACGACCGGCGCCACCACCGGCAACGAGGAGGAGGACGCCCGATGACCGCACTTCTGGAGGTCGAGGACCTCCGCGTCGCCTACGGCAAGATCGAAGCCGTCAAAGGCATCTCCTTCACCGTCGAAGCCGGCCAGATCGTCACCCTCATCGGCACCAACGGCGCCGGCAAGACCACCACCCTGCGCACCCTCTCCGGACTCCTCAAGCCCGCAGGAGGCCGCATCACCTTCGACGGCAAACCCCTCGGCAACGTCCCCGCCCACAAGATCGTCGCCCTGGGCCTCGCCCACTCCCCCGAGGGACGCCACATCTTCCCCCGGCTGACGATCACCGAAAACCTCCAGCTCGGCGCCTACCTCCGCAGCGACAAGGCAGGCATCGAGAAGGACATCCAGCGCGCCTACGACCTCTTCCCCATCCTCGGGGAACGCCGCAAACAGGCCGCCGGAACCCTCTCGGGCGGCGAACAGCAGATGCTCGCCATGGGCAGGGCCCTCATGTGCCAGCCCAAACTCCTCATGCTCGACGAACCCTCCATGGGCCTCTCCCCCATCATGATGCAGAAGATCATGGAGACCATCGTCGAACTCAAGGCCCAGGGCACCACCATCCTGCTCGTCGAACAGAACGCCCAGGCCGCACTCTCCCTCGCCGACCAGGGCCACGTCATGGAAGTCGGCAAGATCGTCCTCTCCGGCACCGGCACGGACCTCCTGCACGACGAATCCGTCCGCAAGGCCTACCTCGGCGAGGACTGACCACCCACACAGAAACACACGGAGAAACGCACACAGAAGGGGCCCGCACCCGGATTCACCGATCCGGACGCGGGCCCCTTCCCCGCACACACCCACAAGCAACCGACTACTCGGCCGCCTTCTTCTCCTCGGCCCGCTTCTCCTCGGCATCCGCGATCAACGCCTCGGCAAGCTGCTGCATCGACAGCCGACGATCCATCGACGTCTTCTGGATCCACCGGAACGCAGCAGGCTCCGACAGCCCGTAATCCGTCTGCAGAATGCTCTTCGCCCGGTCCACCAGCTTCCGCGTCTCCAGCCGCTGCGCCAGATCCGCGACCTCGCTCTCCAGCGCCTTCAGCTCCGCGAACCGCGACACGGCCATCTCGATGGCCGGCACCACGTCACTCTTGCTGAACGGCTTCACGAGATACGCCATCGCCCCGGCGTCCCGGGCCCGCTCCACGAGATCGCGCTGCGAGAACGCGGTGAGCATCAGGACCGGCGCGATGGACTCCTCCGCGATCTTCTCGGCGGCGGAGATCCCGTCCAGGACCGGCATCTTCACGTCCAGGATGACCAGGTCCGGCCGGTGCTCCCGGGCCAGCTCGACGGCCCTCTGCCCGTCCCCGGCCTCGCCGACGACCGCGTAGCCCTCCTCCTCCAGCATCTCTTTGAGATCGAGGCGGATGAGCGCCTCGTCCTCGGCGATGACGACGCGCGTCGTCAACGGCGGAACGTGCGACTTGTCATCGTCGGCGGGCTGGGGCGACTCGGGCGTGGTCACGGGGCTCCTCGTTCAAGAACGGTACTACTGCCAAGCAGCCTACCCAGCTGCGGTAAGGTAGGTGCCCAGCGGGTTGAAGAACACCTTCGATTCGTCGAGCCCCGGTAGTCCAATTGGTTAGAGACAATGGATTCAAAACCCATCCAGTGTCGGTTCGAGTCCGACTCGGGGCACTTTTCCTTCATTTCGAAGGTCGTAAGTCGATAGTGGGACTTCACTTGATCGTGTGACTGTCCCGCGAAGTCCGCTCGCAGGCATGAGGCTCGGACCAAGGTCGGCTGCGTGTACGACCTCGAAACGCGCCGACGAGCCTTGGCGCTCATTGACCAGGGCTTCAGTCAGAACTCTGTAAGCAAGCAGACAGGCATCTCACGCGCCGCCATCCGTTCATGGCAGACGCGGGTGGAACCCTGGCGCCACGGACAGTCCGCAACCTGCCCCAGATGTAGCAACCCACCGAACGACTTCGAAGTCCCCTCCGCCTACGTCTACTTACTGGGGCTCTACCTCGGAGACGGGTACATCATCCGCGCCAAGCGGGATGTGTACTTCCTCCGCATCGCGTGCGCTGATACCTGGCCCGGCCTCATCGAGGCCTGCTCCGAGGCCATGCAGGCTGTACGCCCTGAGAACAAGGTGTTCCGGGTCCAACGCCAGGGCTGCCAATACGTCTCCTGCCACAGCAAGCATTGGCCCTGCTTCTTCCCTCAGCACGGCCCCGGCAAGAAGCACGAGCGCGAGATCACTCTCGAACCATGGCAACAGCATCTCGTCGGCACCCATCCGTGGGAATTCGTCCGAGGCCTCATTCATTCCGACGGCTGCCGCATCACCAACTGGACAACTCGTATCGTTGCCGGAGAAAAACGCCGTTACGAATATCCGCGCTACTTCTTCACCAATCTGTCCTCCGACATCATCGGGCTGTTCACCGGTGCTCTCGACCTCGTCGGTGTCGAATGGAAGCGGGCCAACTCACGGAACATCTCCGTCGCCCGACGGGCGTCCGTCGCGCTGATGGACGCCCACGTCGGGCCGAAGTACTGACACGGTCCTACCGTGCGCCGTCGTCCTCGCCGATGCGGTGCACCCGGACCAGGTTCGTCGAGCCCGGGACGCCCGGCGGGGAGCCGGCCGTGATCACGACGACGTCACCCATCTGACAGCGGCCGATCCTGAGCAGTTCCTCGTCGACCTGGGCCACCATCGCGTCCGTGGAGTCGACGTGCGGGCCGAGGAAGGTCTCGACGCCCCAGGTCAGGTTCAGCTGGGAACGGGTGGCGGGTTCCGGCGTGAAGGCCAGGAGCGGGATGGGCGAGCGGTAGCGGGAGAGGCGCCTGACGGTGTCGCCGCTCTGGGTGAAGGCGACCAGGAACTTCGCACCGAGGAAATCGCCCATCTCCGCGGCGGCCCGGGCGACGGCGCCGCCCTGGGTGCGGGGCTTGTTGCGCTCGGTGAGGGGCGAGAGGCCCTTGGCGAGGAGGTCCTCCTCGGCGGCCTCGACGATGCGGGCCATCGTGCGGACGGTCTCGACGACGTACCTGCCGACGCTGGTCTCGCCCGAGAGCATCACCGCGTCGGTGCCGTCGATGACGGCGTTCGCGACGTCGGACGCCTCGGCGCGGGTGGGGCGGGAGTTGTCGATCATAGAGTCGAGCATCTGAGTGGCGACGATGACCGGCTTGGCGTTGCGCTTGGCGAGTTTGATCGCGCGCTTCTGGACGATCGGTACTTGTTCCAGGGGCATTTCGACGCCGAGGTCGCCGCGGGCGACCATGATGCCGTCGAAGGCGGCGACGATGCCGTCGATGTTCTCGACGGCCTGGGGTTTCTCGATCTTGGCGATGACGGGGAGGCGGCGGCCCTCCTCGTCCATGATGCGGTGGACGTCCTCGATGTCGCGTCCGCTGCGCACGAAGGACAGGGCGATGACGTCGGCGCCGGTGCGCAGGGCCCAGCGGAGGTCTTCGATGTCCTTGTCGGAGAGTGCGGGGACGGAGACGGCGACGCCGGGGAGGTTGAGGCCCTTGTGGTCGGAGACCATGCCGCCTTCGATGACGGTGGTGTGGACGCGGGGGCCGTCGACGTCGGTGACTTCGAGGGTGACGCGGCCGTCGTCGACGAGGATGCGTTCGCCGGGGGTGACGTCGGCGGCGAGGCCGTCGTAGGTGGTGCCGCTGGTGTGGCGGTCGCCCTCGGTGGGTTCGACGGTGATGGTGAAGGTGTCGCCGCGTTCGAGGAGTACGGGTCCTTCGCGGAAGCGGCCGAGGCGGATCTTCGGGCCCTGGAGGTCGGCGAGGATGCCGACGCTGCGTCCGGTCTCGTCGGCGGCCTTGCGCACGCGGCGGTATCGCTCTTCGTGTTCGTCGTAGGTGCCGTGGCTGAGGTTGAGGCGGGCGATGTCCATTCCCGCTTCGACGAGTTCCTTGATCCGGTCGTACGAGGTGGTGGCGGGGCCCAGGGTACAAACGATTTTTGCTCGGCGCATGCTTCGACCCTAGACCTTACCTACGGGTAGTTATTTGGCCGCGTGTGACTACCCAACGTCCTTTGGATGAAAGGTTGTTGACAAGTATTGAATGGGCGCCGGGGTGCTCGGATGAGCGCATTTCGTTTTCAGAGTTCCGGCGGTGACATGTTGAATCGGGCGTTCACCTGGGCGTGGACGGTCTGGCGTTGGGGTTCGAGGTCGAGGGCGGGTGCGGTGTCGGGCGCGGCGCCGTGGCGGGCGCTGCCGCGCAGGCCGCCCGGTGCGGCGGGCAGGGGTGGCGCGGGGGTGGTGTTCTCGGCGCCGAGGTCGGCGAGTTCGACGAGGGCGGTGAGGTGGGAGCCGAGGGCGTCGGCGTATTCGCGGGCGCGTTGGACGGCTTCGTGCACGGCCTGGCGACGGGCGGCGGCGTGGGCGGGCGAGTCGGGGCGCAGGGACCACCAGGGGCCGTCGACGCGGGTCATGTCGAGGTCGGCGATGCGGGTGGTGAGTTCGCCCAGGGCGGTGAAGTCGTTGAGGACGGCGATGATGTGGACGCGGCCGTGGTAGGCGCGGATTTTTTCGTCGCGGCTGCGTGGGGTGAGTTCGGGGGTGATGGAGAGGGTGCCGGTTTCGAGTCTTTCGATGGCGGGTCCGTAGGTGCGGACGATTTCGAGGACGGTGTTGTTGCGGTGGGTGAGGCCTTCGAGGGCGGTGCGGCGGTCCTTTCCGCGGGTGCTGACGGTGATGGCGATGCGGGCTGTTTCGGGGTCGACGTCGATGCGGGCTTCGCCTCGGACGGCGACGCGGGGGTGGTCGGGGGTGCCGTGGGGGGCGGGGGTGTCGGTCATGGTTCCACTGTCGCATCCGGGTCGGACAGCGGGTGGTCATCAGATCGACACGCGTGGGGGGTGTTGCGGGGTGTGGGTCCTGGGTCATTATCTACGCGCGTTGTGCGTGGTGGGAGCCGCGCCGTGCGTGTGTCGATCCGGGCGGTAACCGGGTGGCGCGAGAACCGAGTTGTGCGAGATCCGAGATGTGGGAGACGAAATGCCGCTGAATCGTAGGGCGTTCCTGGGCACGTCGGCGGCTGCCGGTGCGGGTGCGGCGATGGTGGGTGCTTCTGCCGTTCCGGCCGCGGCGCATGGTCGCGGGGGTGGGCACGGGCACGGGCGTCCGGAGAAGCGGTATTCGTTCACCGTGATGGGCACGACCGATCTGCACGGGAATGTTTTCAATTGGGACTATTTCACGGACACGGAGTTCGACGACAAGGATCACAACGATGTGGGTCTGGCGAAGATCTCCACGTTGGTGGATCGGGTGCGTCGCGAGAAGGGGCGTGGCAACACGCTGTTGATCGACGCGGGTGACACGATTCAGGGCACTCAGTTGTCGTATTACTACGCGAAGATCGATCCGATCACGGCGCGGCGTGGTCCGGTGCATCCGATGGCGCAGGCGATGAACGCGATCGGTTATGACGCGGCGGCGTTGGGGAACCATGAGTTCAATTATGGTATTCCGGTGCTGCGGAAGTTCGAGGAGCAGTGTGATTTTCCGCTGCTGGGTGCGAACGCGCTGGATGCGAAGTCGTTGCGGCCGGCGTTCGCGCCGTATGTGATCAAGCGGATGCGTACGCCGCACGGGCGGGATGTGAAGGTGGCGGTCCTGGGGCTGACGAATCCGGGGATCGCGATCTGGGACAAGGCGAATGTGGGCGGGAAGATGGTGTTTCCCGGTCTGGAGGAGCAGGCGGCGAAGTACGTGCCGAGGCTGCGTTCCATGGGTGCGGATGTGGTGATCGTCTCGGCGCATTCGGGGAACAGTGGTACGTCGTCGTACGGTGATCAGATTCCGTATGTGGAGAATGCGGCGGGTCTGGTGGCCGAGCAGGTTCCGGGTATCGATGCGATTCTGGTCGGGCATGCGCATCTGGAGATTCCCGAGTATTTCGTGGAGAACAAGCGGACGGGCAAGAAGGTGGTGCTGTCCGAGCCGTTGAAGTGGGGGCAGCGGCTGACGTTGTTCGATTTCGATCTGGTGTGGGAGAAGGGCCGCTGGGTGGTGGAGCAGGCGGGTTCGCGGGTGTTGAACTCGAACACCGTGGCCGAGGATCCGAAGATCACGAGGTTGCTGGCGGACGAGCACAGGAAGGTCGTGGCGTACGTCAATCAGGTGATCGGTACGTCGACGGCGGCGATGTCGACGGCGGAGGCGGCCTGGAAGGACGAGCCGATCATCGATCTGATCAATGTCGTCCAGACGGAGACGGTGAAGGCGGCGCTGGCGGGTGGCGCGTATGCCGGGCTTCCGGTGCTGTCGCAGGCGTCGTGTTTCTCTCGTACGGCGCGGATTCCGGCGGGGAATGTGACGATCAAGGATGCTGCGGGGTTGTATCCGTTCGAGAACACGCTTGAGGCCCGGGTGCTGACGGGTGCGCAGGTCAAGGAGTATCTGGAGTTTTCGGCGCGTTATTACGTGCAGACGGCTGCGGGGGCTCCGGTTGATCCGTCGAGGCTGACGAATGCGGAGAACACTCCTGATTACAACTATGACGCGGTGTCGGGGTTGACGTACGAGATCGACATTGCGAAGCCGAGTGGTTCGCGGATCGTGAATCTGTCGTTCGGGGGCAGGCCGATCGATTCTGCTGCGGAGTTCGTGCTGGCGGTGAACAACTACCGGGCGAGTGGCGGTGGCAATTTCCCGCATGTGGCGGCTGCGAAGCAGGTGTGGGCCAACTCCGAGGAGATTCGCAACACGATCATCTCGTGGGTGCAGGCGAAGGGTTCGGTGGACGCGTCGGAGTTCGCGTCGGTGGACTGGCGTCTGACGCGGGACGGCGTGCCGGTGTTCTGACGGCGGTGCGGCGGTGCGGCGCGCCACGTCTGTGGGGTGCGTGCTCCGGCTGTGGGGTGCGCTACGGCTGTACGGCGCGTCGCGGCCGTGGAGCGTGCTGTGGCTGTGTGGCGTGCCACGGTTGTGTTGCTGTGGGGCCGTTCGGTTCTGGGGTGTGGCGGCCGTCTTCTCCTGCGGGAGGGGGCGGCCGCCTTGTGCGTGGAGGGGTTGGTGGGTCAGTTGTGGTGGGTGAGGGGGGCGGGGGTGTGGTTCGGGGTGGGGGTGGGGTGTGTGGGGGTGTTGAGGCCGAAGGTGGTGAAGGCGGTGCGTTGTGGGAGGGGGTAGGGGGTGGTGCCGGTGAGGTGGTTGAGGATGGTGGCGCTGCGCCAGGCGGCGAGGCCGAGGTCGGGGGTGCCGACGCCGTGGGTGTGGCGTTCGGCGTTCTGTACGTAGATGTTGCCGGTGATGGCGGGGTCGAGTTCGAGGCGGAAGTGGTGGTCGATGCGGGGGCGGCCGGAGGTGTCGCGGTGGAGGTGGGGTTGGAGGGCGGTGAGGATGCGGTCGAGGGGGCGTTCCCGGTAGCCGGTGGCGAGGATGACGGCGTCGGTGGTGAGGGTGGTGCGGGTGTTTTGTTGGGTGTGTTCGAGGTGGAGTTCGATGCGGGTGTTGTGGGTGCGTTTCGCGGTGTGTACGGAGACGCCGGGGGTGAGGGTGGTGCGGGGCCAGCCGCCGTGGAGGGTGCGTCGGTAGAGCTCGTCGTGGATGGCGGCGAGGGTGTCGGCGTCGATGCCCTTGTGGAGTTGCCATTGCCGGGGGACGAGTTCGTCGCGTACGGGTTCGGGGAGGGCGTGGAAGTAGCGGGTGTAGTCGGGGGTGAAGTGTTCGAGGCCGAGTTTGGAGTACTCCATCGGGGCGAAGGCCTGGGTGCGGGCGAGCCAGTGGAGGTTTTCGTGGCCGGTGGGGCGGGCGCGGAGGAGGTCGAGGAAGATTTCGGCGCCGGATTGTCCGGAGCCGATGACGGTGATGTGTTCGGCGTCGAGGAGGGTTTTTCGGTGGTGGAGGTAGTCGGCGGAGTGGATGACGGGGGTTGAGGGGTCTTCGGTGAGGGGTTTGAGGGGGGCGGGGATGTGGGGTTCGGTGCCGATGCCGAGGGCGATGTTGCGGGTGTGGGTGCGGCCGAGTGCTTCGGCTTCGCCGTCGGTGCCGAGTTGGGTGAAGTCGACTTCGAAGTGGTGGTGTCGGTCGTTCCAGCGGATGGCTTCGATCTGGTGGCCGAAGTGGAGTGTGGGGAGTTGGTGGGTGACCCAGCGGCAGTAGGCGTCGTATTCGGTGCGTGGGATGTGGAAGCGTTCGGCGAAGTAGAAGGGGTAGAGGCGGTCGCGGGTGCGGAGGTAGTTGAGGAAGGTCCAGGGGTTGGTGGGGTCGGCGAGGGTGACGAGGTCGGCGAGGAAGGGGACTTGGAGGGTGGCGCCGTCGATGAGGAGGCCGGGGTGCCAGTGGAAGGCGGGGCGTTGTTCGTAGAAGGCGGTGGTGAGGGGGTGGGGGCTGTTGGGGAGGGTGTGGGCGAGGGCGGCGAGGGAGAGGTTGAAGGGGCCGATGCCGATGCCGACGAGGTCGTGTGGTTGGTCGGTTCGGGGGGTGGGTCGGTCGGTCATCGGCGGGGGTGTCCTTTCGTGAGTTCGTCCGTGGTGTTGTTGACGAGGTCGAGGAGGGTGCGGAGGTCGTGGGGGGTGGTGTGGGGGTTGAGGAGGGTGGCTTTGAGCCAGAGGCGGCGGTCGATGCGGGTGCGGCCGAGTACGGCGTGGCCTCGGTCGAGGAGGGTGCGGCGGATGGTGGCGACGGTGTGGTCGTCGGCGTGGGTGGGGCGGAAGAGGACGGTGCTGATGGTGGGTTGGTCGTGGAGGTCGAGGGTGGGGTCTTTGGTGATGAGGTCGGCGAGGTGGTGGGCGGTGGTGATGGTGCGGTCGATGAGTTCGGCGAGTCCGTCGCGGCCGAGGGCTTTGAGGGTGACGGCGATTTTGAGGACGTCGGGGCGGCGGGTGGTGCGCAGGGAGCGGCCGAGGAGGTCGGGGAGGCCGGCTTCGGTGTCGTCGTCGGCGTTGAGGTAGGGGGCGTGGTGGTGGAGTGGGTCGAGGTGGGTGTGTTGGGGGACGGCGAGGATGCCTGCGGGTGCGGGTTGCCAGCCGAGTTTGTGGAGGTCGAGGGTGACGCTGTGGGCGCGGTCGAGGCCGTGGAGTTTGTGGCGGTGGGTGGGGCTGAGGAGGAGGGCTCCGCCGTAGGCGGCGTCGATGTGGAGTTCGGCGCCGTAGGTGGCGCAGAGTTCGGCGATGTCGGTGAGGGGGTCGATGCGGCCGGTGTCGGTGGTGCCTGCGGTGGCGATGACGAGGAGGTGGCGGTGGTGGTGTCGGATGAGGGTGTCGTGGAGTGCGGTGGGGTCGATGACGCCGGTGGGGGCGGGGACGACGAGAGGTTGGGGGAGCCCGAGGAGCCAGGCGGCGCGGGTGATGCTGTGGTGGGCGTTGGCGCCGCAGATGGTTTGTACGGGGCCGTGGCGTTCGCGGGCGAGGAGGAGGGCTAGTTGGTTGGCTTCGGTGCCGCCGGTGGTGATGAGGGCGTCGGGGGTGCGGTGGTGGGGGTAGATCTCGGCGGCGAGGGCGGCGGCGGTGTCGGCTTCGAGGGTGGCGGCGGCGGGTGCCTGGTCCCAGGAGTCCATGGAGGGGTTGAGGGCTGAGGCGGCGAGGTCGGCGGCGGCGGCGAGGGCGAGGGGCGGTGTGTGGAGGTGGGCGGTGCAGAGGGGGTGGGCGGGGTCCGCGGCGCCTTCGGTGAGGGTGGTGATGAGGGTGCGGAGGGCTTCGTGGGGGCCGGTGCCGTGGTCGGGGATGAGGGGGTGGGTGGTGGTGCGGGTGTGGTGGGTGACGGTTTCCGGGCCGCCGGTGGGGAGGGGGCCGTTGCGTCGCTGGGCACCGTCGTGGAGTGCGGTGAGGACGGTGTCGATGAGGGGCCGCAGTGCGGCGGGGCCGGTGGTGGATCCGGCGAGGGGTGGGGTGGGCACGGGGGTGGGGCCCTTCGGGTGTGGTGCGCGGACATGGGTGTGTGTGCCAGCTTGTCCGGGTTTTCAAGGGCGTGGCCGTGGAGTGCCGTGTTCTGAACTCGTATGGGGGATGTGGGGTGCGTGTGTGATGGGTGTCCGGAGTTGGGGTGGTACGGGCGTGTGGGTGGGCATGGGTGTGCCCGGCGCCTCCCCGCGTGGGTGGGGTGGCGCCGGGCACGGTGGGTGGTGCTGTGCGGTCCTTCGGGTGGGGTCGTTCAGTGGGCGTCGCGCACGGCGAGGGCGCGGCGGAGGTCGTCGATCTGGTCGATGAGTTTGCGGCGCAGGGCCGGTGTGAGGTCGGTGTCGGCGAGTGCTTGTTCGCCGAGGTGGAGGTTGTCGGAGTCGACGGCGTACGCGGGGAAGGCGTGGCGGCCGGCCGCCTCGGCGATGGCGGGGCCCCGGCGGGCGGCGAGGCGGGCCGCTTCGGGGTAGAAGCGGGGGACGTAGTCGCTGACGAGGTCGGTCTGTTCGGGTTGCCAGAAGCCTTGGGCGGTGGCGGTGAAGAGGTAGTTGGAGAGGGTGTCGTCGTTGAACAGGGCGTGCCAGGCCGCGGCCTTGGCCTCGGGGGTGGGGAGGGCGGCGCGGCAGCGGGCGGCGCCTTCCTGTCCGGTGGCGCTGGGGTCCTGTTCGAGTTCGGCGGCGATGTGGGTTTCGTCGGTGGCGCCGAGGACGGCGAGGCGGGTGAGGATGCGCCAGCGGAGTTCGGGGTCGATTTCGGGTCCGCCGGGGACGGTGCCGTTGGTGAGCCAGTCCTGGATGGTGTCGGGTTGGGTGGCCGCGTCGATGAGGTGGCGTACGGCGATGAGGCGGAGGCCGGGGTTGTGGCCGTCCTCGGTGCGGCGGATGAGGTCGCGGCAGAGGGCGGTGAGGGTGGCGAGGGCGGCGGGTCGCTTCTCGGGGGTGAGGTAGTGGCCGGTGATGTGGGTGCCGGCGAAGGCGAGTACGCCCTGGACGAGGGCGAGGTCGGTTTCGTGCGGGAGGTGGGTGCGGGCGACGTCGAGGTAGGTGGTGGGGGCGAGTTCGCCGTCGCGGACCATGTCTCGGGCGGTGTTCCAGATGACGGCGCGGGTGAGTGCGTCGGGGATGCCGGAGAGGCGGTGCAGGACGGTGTCCCAGGAGGTGGTGTCGAGGCGGACCTTGGTGTAGGCGAGGTCGTGGTCGTTGAGGACGACGAGGGCGGGGCGACGGCCGGGAAGGGTGGTGGGGGTGCCGTTGCCGGGGACGTCGATCTCGATCCGGTCGCGCAGGGTGAGGCGGTCGGGGCCGGTGTGGGTGCCGGGGGTGGTGAGCTGGTCGGGGGCGTGGTCGTAGGCGCCGACGGCGATGCGGTGGGGACGGCTGCCGCGGTGGTCGACGGCGAGGGCCCAGGTGGTGTCGGTTTCCTGGATGCGGGAGGTGAGGGTGTCGACTCCGGTGGTGCGCAGCCAGGCGTCGGCCCAGGCGTGGACGTCGCGGTCGGTGGCCGAGGCGAGGTTGTCGATGAAGTCGGCGAGTGTGGCGTTGGCGAACTTGTGGCGGGCGAAGTGGGTGTTGATGCCGGCCAGGAAGTCCTTCTCGCCGAGCCAGGCGACGAGTTGGCGCAGGGCGGAGGCGCCCTTGGCGTAGGAGATGCCGTCGAAGTTGAGGAGTGCGGACGCGGTGTCGGGGACGGCTGCCGGGTCGGGGGCGACGGGGTGGGTGGAGGGGCGTTGGTCGGCGTCGTATCCCCAGCCCTTGCGGGCGACGCCGAAGTCGACCCAGGTGTCGGTGAATCGGGTGGCTTCGGCGAGGGTCTGGTAGCCCATGTACTCGGCGAAGGACTCGTTGAGCCAGATGTCGTCCCACCAGGCGAGGGTGACGAGGTCGCCGAACCACATGTGGGCCATTTCGTGGGCGATGACCATGCCGCGGGTCTGGCGTTCGGTGTCGGTGACGGCGGAGCGGTAGACGAATTCGTCGCGGAAGGTGACGAGTCCGGGGTTCTCCATGGCGCCGGCGTTGAATTCGGGGACGAACGCCTGGTCGTAGGAGTCGAAGGGGTAGGGCTCGTCGAATTTTTCGTGGAAGCGGTCGAAGCAGGCGCGGGTGATGTCGAGGATTTCGTCGGCGTCCGCGTCGAGGTGGGGGGCGAGGGACCGGCGGCAGTGGATGCCGAAGGGGAGGCCGGCGTGTTCGGTGGTCACGGAGTGCCAGGGGCCGGCGGCGACGGCGACGAGGTAGGTGGAGATGAGGGGGGTGGGGGCGAGGGTCCAGTGGCCGTCGTCGTGGTGGTCGGCGATGCCGTTGCCGAGGACGGTCCAGCCTTCGGGGGCGGTGACGGTGAGGGCGAAGACGGATTTGAGGTCGGGCTGGTCGAAGGCGGCGAAGACGCGCTGGACGTCTTCCATGAAGAGCTGGGTGTAGACGTAGGTCTCGCCGTCGGTGGGGTCGGTGAAGCGGTGCATGCCTTCGCCGGTGCGGGAGTAGCGCATGGCGGCGTCGATGCGCAGTTCGTGGGGGCCGGCGGTGAGGGCGGTGAGGGGGAAGCGGTTCTCGACGAGGTCGGCGGGGTCGAGGGGGTGTCCGTCGAGGCTGATGGAGCGCAGCGTGTCCGGCTTGAGTTCGACGAAGGTGTCTCCGGCCTCGGCGGTGGTGAAGCGGATGACGGTGAGGGAGTCGAAGGTCTCCTCGCCCGCGGTCAGATCGAGGTCGATCGTGTAGCGGTGTACGTCGAGGAATTGGGCTCGGGTCTGCGCTTCGTCGCGCGTCAGTACGGACATGTGTCCATGCTGCCGTACGGGTCGGGCGGGGCGCAGGCGGGTTCTCGCAGGGCTGAGCGGTGTGTGGGGCGGGGGCGGATGGTGGTGCGGTCGTGGTGGGGGGTGTCGGCGTCCGAGGGGTGGGGCGCGTGGTGGTGGTGCGGTGGGGGCTGTGTGCGGGTCGCCCGGCCGGGAGGGGGTCAGGCCGGGAGGGGGTCAGGCCGGGCGTCGGGAGTGCCGGGTGGGTGCGGGCCGGGGGATGTAGGAGGGTCTGGTGGGGAACGGTTCGGCCTGTGGGTACAGCGGGTTGCCGGGGGCGGGGGTGACGCGGAGGTACGCGGTGACGATCTCGCGGTATGCGCCGTGCCCGCTCAGGCCGGCGTGGCGCAGTGCCCAGGAGTCCGGGCCGAGTTGTGAGGTGCAGGTCTCGGACCGTTCGCCGCAGTTGACGCATTCGACTTGCCGGATCGGTGGTGGGGCGTTCTCGCTCCGGTCCGCGCCGATCGACCACTCGGCGTACCGGATCACGGTGGTCACCCGGCGTCCTCATCGTCCGGTGCGGCGGTGGTGCGGTGGGTCGCGTAGAGCGGTGCGTGGCCGGGGCAGGCGTAGACCTTGGTTCCGACGCCGGACGCGGCGTACACCTCGTCGACCTTGATCGGGTGGGTGGTCACTTTTCCGTCGTGGCAGCAGCGTTCCGATCGTGTGGACGTGTCGAAGCTTTCCGTCATGATGTCCCTCATTCGCCTGTGAACAGGTACGAATCCAGTATTCCGGACAGGTTCGGGGGCAACGCTCACACTTCCGTGAGTGTCGGTGGCGGGGGTGCGGATGCTGTGGGTCCGGTTCGCGCCGTGGCCTTCGGGGCTCATTTCGGCGTTCCGCTTGAGGTGTTCCGGACAGGCCGGGGGTGCGCGTCCGGCACCGACGGTCGCGGCCCATATGAGCGCCGTCTCCCCGGCGCCGTCGATCAGCGGTCCGTCGATGACCGCGCCGAACGCGATGCTCGCGCAGAACGCCGCCGCCCACGGCGCCGGGGGCGCCACCCGGGCCCCGGCCGGCACGTGGAAACTCGGCGTCAACGCGGTCAGGAACGTGCGCAGGGCAACCGGGTTCACCGGGAGAGCGCGGGTCGTGGCCTTGATGCCGCTCGAAACGGGTACGGGCAGGTCCATGTCGCTCGTGGAGCTTTGAAGTAACGGCCTGCGCAGGGCCTGTTGCGAAAGTCGTTGGTCACGGGTCTTCTTGCTGTGTTTGTATGCCGCGGTGAAGAGCGAGAGCGTGTCCGGGGCGGACGTACCCCCGAGTGCCCGGCAGCGGAGTCATCGCGACCTCGGTGACTGTGTGCGGGTGCTGACAGAGGTCCATGAGCACGACGGCTATCCGGTGAACTGGCCCGACTTCCCGGGGGCATGGCTCACGCCGCCCTCGCTCATCGCCTCGTGGGTGGCGGAACTGGACGGCCGCATCGCCGGCCATATCGGCCTGTCCCGGAGCGACGGGGGAGACGCGGCACCTGGGCTGTGGAGCGCTCGTGCAGGGGTGAGCATCGACGCGACCGCCGTGGTCAGCCGGCTGTTCGTCGCCCCGTGGGCCCGCGGTCACGGGATCGGTGCGCTGTTGATGGCGCGGGCTGTCGCAGAGGCACAGGAGCGCGACTTGCATCCGGTGCTCGACGTGGTGGCTTCTGACACTGCGGCGACAGCTTTGTACGAGCGGCTCGGCTGGCAGTTGCTGGCCACGGTCGAACAGCGGTGGAGCCCGGAGCAGAAGGTGGCCGTCCGGTGCTACGCGGCGGCAACCTGACGCTGCCCCCTCCTGGTCACAGCCGCTCGTTGAGCACGGTCGCCCCGTAGCGGACGGCGGGCTCGTCGTGCCGCGGTGGTTACGGCCCGGTGGCGCTTGAGGCGGTCGATACCGCACTCGACAGCGTGGCGCTCGCGGTAGTCGGTCTTGTCGGACTTCGGCGGTCGCAGGAACAGCCGCGGGTCGGCCGCCGCCGAGGCTGGTTCGGCATCTGATCCGGCAGTCGATCCGTCGCGAGCCGTTCGCGAGGCAACGCCTCGGCGTACGTGTCGCGCGCAAGGACATCGCCGAGCGCCGCATCGCGCGGATCCGGCGGGAGGAAGATCACAAGCCGCACCGGTCAGCGGGTACGCGGGTTCCTGGCCGGCCACGCCTTCACCGTCCTTGCGCAGACGCCCCCCCCCAGGCGGTCACAGCACGATCCGGCCCCGCATGGCCATCTCCGCAGGCACGTCCCGGCCGCTCACCAACTCCCGCAGCTCGGCGGCCTGTTCCACAGAGAGCTCCCTGCCCATGGAACGAGACACACAAGATCCGGCGGCCCGACGCCGGACGGCGGGCGCCCCGAGAGGGGAGATACCACCGGCGTCCGGCCGAAAGCCCCGGCCGCCGCGGAATCCACCGCGGCGGCCGGGGCTCACCCGACGAGGAAGAAGCGATCCGTCAGAAGCAAGCCGTCATCGGACGCGAGCCTCAGGAGGTCACGACCTTGTTGTTCGAACAGTGGGACACGACGCCGCCCTTCGTCAGGCAGGCCCACATGACGTACTTGTGGTGTTCGGGCAGGTTGCCGCTCTTCCACGCGGTGTAAGGCGAATTGTGGCCGGCGGTGCTGACCACACGTTCGGGGATGCTGCCGTCCGGCGCGCTCAGATGGGCGATGACGCCATATCCGTCGGCGGTGGCGTCGAAGGCGCCGAGGCTGTCCCCCAGCACGCCACAGCCGGGGTTCGCGCTCCACTGGGCGGAGCCGGCCCACTTGCCGGCGTCGTTGAAGACATCGATGGACGGGTACCCGCAGACCTCGTCCGTCGCGGCGGAAGCCGAGCCGGATGTCACGGTGGCGAGGCCCCCGGCCATCACCAGACTGGTCAACGCGACGCCTGCCTTACGAGCGATACGCATGATTACCCCCCTTGAACACCGCCAGGATCTCTGGCGGCACTCAGTATGGAATGCGGGGGCGGAGCAGAGCAATGATCTTTCCCGCAGTGGATCAGGGCCGGACAGGCCCTCTGGTGTCCCGTCATCCTGATTGCGGCATTTCGCGTTGTCCTCGACGAGTCTCTTCATGCGGGTCCGGACGAGCCGGACCTCGGCGAGAACTTCGCCGGCGGTCGTGGTCCGGACGAGACACAAGATCAGGCGACGCCGACAGGGTCACGGGACACCAGTAGGGCTTGGTCGGGTCGGGTGGGTACGCGAGGTCCTCCGACTGACCACGTACCGCAGCGATCTCGTCCGGATCCGCACCTTCTCCACGCGGCACCGAGCCAAAAGGAAACGCTCACCATCAGCTACGGCACCTCGCGGCGCTGTCGGGACATCCGCATACATCCAGTACGCGCATGTCCCTCAGCCTTGCGATGCACCGCATCCGGCGCCGCGCACTGTTCCGCCGCGGACTACGGGGCAGCCCTCAGATGCCGATCCAGGCGGCCAGGTGGCCCAGGTTCTCCGGGGGGCGGCGCGAGGTGCGCACCAGGCTCTTGACGGTCTCCCGGGCGCCTGGGTGGTAGCGCGTCTGCTCGGGGGCGGTGCGGCGGGCGGTGTCGATGCTCGCGAGGGCCGCTTCGTGCCGGCCGGTCTCCATCTCGGAGCGGGCCCGGTCGATCAGGAAGTGGGCGCGGCGGGAGGTGGCCAGCGCGGGTGGCAGGGTGATGCGTCTCGCCTGGGTGAGTGCTTCGTCGTACCGGTGCATCTCGACGGCGGTGGACATGCGGTGCAGGGCCACGTTGGCAGGGCCGAAGGACAGCCAGTGGATCGCCGGGACGTCTCCCACCGCCGCGGCGCAGCGTTCGGCTTCCTCCAGGTGGGTTTCGACTGATGAGGCGTGGCCCGCGCGGGCCGCGATGACGGATGCTCCGAGGTGGAGTTGCCCGGTGACGGCGATGGCCTCGGTCGTGGGGCGGGTGTCGCGGGCCAGGCTGTGGCCCGCGTCGATGAGTCGGCGGCCGATGACGTATTCGCCCTCCCGGAAGTGGGCGAGGGCCCGCATGTACTGGCGGATCGCGGCGAGGCAGGGGTCGGACGCGCGCTGGGCGGCCCAGTCCATGCGGTCGAGTGCGACGGAACTGAGGTCGTAGTAGCCGAGTTTGACCGCGATGTCGTGGGCGGTGCGGTAGGTGGAGGCGAGTGCCTGCCACAGTCGGGTCGACGGGGTGCGCCATACCCCGGTGGTGAGGTGGGCGATCGTTCCGGGGAGTCGTCGGGCCGCGGTGCGCAGGCGGGTGGCGCGGACGTCCACGCACAACTGGTCTGCCGCGGAGACGAGTTCGTCGGCGGGGATGTGGGGCAGGGTGTCGTCGGCGCCGAGGTCGTAGAGGTCGAGCGCCTCGCGGATGGGGTGCACGAGTGCGGCGCGGCGTCCCCGTCGCGGTTCGGCCGCGGCCGGTCGTCCCGTCAGCGTCGTGATGTCGACGCGCAGTGCGTGGGCCACCGCCGCGACGAAGCCGGCCCCTGCCGGTTTGGCCCCGCACTCGACCTGGTTGAGCAGGCTGTAGGAGTACGGGATCCGGTCGGACAGTTGGCGTTGCGTCAGGTGCGCCAGACGGCGTTGCTCCTTGATGCGGGTGCCTACGGCGTCGTCGTACGGGCTGCACACACGTGTCTCCGATCGTTGCTGGTCAGCAGGAGGAAGGTACGCACAGGAGACGGGTCCGCGGTGGTGCATCCTCCTGAATGCACTCGTATCGGGGGCGGTTGCGCACGGCTTCACGGTCGTGTGGGATGGCGCTCATGACCGTCAGAACGTTGTACCTGTTCGGTTCCGCCGCTCCCCCGGTTCTCGACGTCTCGCGGGTCATCGGCTCGATGCGGGACCGGGGTTGGGACGTCTGTCTCGGTCTGACGCCGTCGGCGGCACGGTGGCTGGGGGAACAGCTTCCGGATCTCGTGGAGTTGACGGGGCATCCGGTGCGGTCCGAGTACAAGTTGCCGGGTGAGCCGGATGTGTGGCCCCGGGCCGACGCGATCCTGGTGGCGCCGGCTTCGTTCAACACCGTCAACCGGTGGGCGCTCGGCATCACGTCGTCGTTCGTCGTCGGCGTCGTCGCCGAGGGGATCGGCAAGGGGATACCGATGGTGACGATGCCGTGCGTCAACGCCGCCTATGCGCGGCATCCGCAGTTCGAGCGGTCGGTGGAGACGTTGCGGGCGGCGGGGGTCGATGTGTTGTACGGGGAGGGCGGGTTCGTGCCGAATCAGCCCGGTGAGCGGCGGTCGGGGGGCTTTCCGTGGGGTGTCGCGGTCGATGCCCTGGAGGCGGTGGCCGGGGTGGGGTCGCGGTGCGGGTGATCCGGGTGGCGGGCCGGTGTCCGGCGCGGCCCCCGGGGTGCGGACGGGTTGGGGTGGGGCCGGGGCGGTGAGCGGGGCGGCCGGTCCGGAGGGGGCCGGGCGGTGGCGCCCCGTCCGGGGGCGGGCCCGGCCGGGGAGCTCGTGGCTGTCGGCCGCCCCGGGCGTCCGGGGGTGTCAGGCGTCCTGGCCCGTCGCGGACTCCTCGGCGATCCGCTCGTGGTGGCGGATGACCTCCGCGACGATGAAGTTCAGCAGTTTCTCCGCGAAGGCCGGGTCGAGATGGGCGTTCTCCGCGAGTTGCCTGAGCCGGGCGATCTGCCGGCTCTCGCGGGCCGGGTCGGCGGGGGGCAGGTGGTGGGCGGCCTTGAGGTGGCCGACCTGCTGGGTGCATTTGAAGCGCTCGGCGAGCATGTGGACAACAGCCGCGTCGATGTTGTCGATGCTCTCGCGCAGCCGGTTCAGTTCCGTGCTCACGGACTCGTCGATGTCCTTCGTGGTCATGGTCAGCGAGCTTACGACCTGGGGAGCGGCAGCGGCGGACCAGGGAGCGGCGCGGGATCAGACCGCCGGGCCGGGCGGGAGGACCGTGGGCGGGTGTTCCGGGTCCGGGACCCGGTCGCTCCAGCCGCCCGGGACGTTGCGGCCCTGCTGTTCGCGGAACCGGACCGGGGCGGTGCCGACCCTGCGGGCGAAGAGGCGGGAGAAGTAGGCCGGGTCGTCGTACCCCACGCGCCGGGCGACCGCGGCGACCGGCAGGTCCGTGGCGGCGAGGAGTTCCTTGGCGCGGCCGAGCCGGATGCCGAGGAGGTAGTCCTTGGGGCTGCAGCCCGCGCCGCGCCGGACCGCGGTGCGCAGTTCGGCGGGGGTCATGCCGTGCCGGGCGGCGTGCTCGGCGACGGACAGCGGCTGGAAGGCGTCGCGGGCGAGGGCCTGGAGGACCGGGTCGCCGTCGGGGCCGACGTCGGCACGGGCCCGGCGCAGGGCGACGAGGAGTTCGTGGACGGCGGCGCCGGTCTCCACCTCCAGCAGCGGGTTGCCGCGTCGCGCGGCCCGTACCATCCGGCTCACCGCGGCGCGGGGGCCCGCCGTGTCGGAGAGCGGGACGAGGGGGCGGTCGGGTTCGATGTAGCCGAGTTCGGTGTAGGTGGTGGTGGCGGGGCCGGTGAAGTCGACGAAGCTCTCGTCCCAGCCGGTGCCCGGGTCGGCGCCGTAGTGGTGCGGGGTGCCGGGGGTCAGCCAGATCAGGCTGGGGGCGACGACCGGGACCCGGCGGCCGTCGGGGCCGGTGAACCAGCCGCTGCCGGAGCTGATGACGACGGCCACGTGGTGGTCCAGGGTGCGCGGGCCGACGGCCGGCAGGGCGCCGTGCTGGAGCCCCACGCCCAGGCAGACGAGGCCCAGCCGGTGGTGGAGCGGGCTGGGGGTGAAGAAGCGCATCCAGGTGTGGTACATCGGTCTTCCTGCCTCCCCCTCGTCGTGCCGGTCGGCACCGTTCGGGCCGGTCGGGGCGGTCCCGGCCGGCCCGGGCGGCGCCATCGGCCGGAGCCGTCGAATCGCATTGGTCCGAACAATTGTGTCCAAACAGCAGTGATCTTTGTCCATGGACCGGCCGCACGCCAGGGGGCGAGGCTTGGTTGCGACATTCCTCCCGGGTTCGCCCGCTCCGTGGTGCGTGCGCTCGTACGTCCGGGGCCGGCCGCCCGGGACCGCACGCACAGGAGAGTACGAGCACGATGGCTGACTTCACCGTGGGGGACGACCACTTCCGGCTCGACGGGAAGCCCGTACGGCTGCTGTCGGGGGCCCTGCACTACTTCCGGGTCCACGAGGCGCAGTGGGACCACCGGCTGTCGATGCTGCGCGCCATGGGGCTGAACTGCGTCGAGACGTATGTGCCGTGGAATCTCCACGAGCCCCGGCCCGGCCGGCTGAGGGATGTGGGGGCGCTGGGCCGGTTCCTGGACGCGGCGCAGCGTGCCGGGCTGTGGGCGATCGTCCGTCCGGGGCCGTACATCTGCGCGGAGTGGGAGAACGGGGGGCTGCCGGTCTGGGTGACCGGGCGGTTCGGGCGCCGGGTGCGGACCCGTGACGAGGAGTACCTGGGTGCCGTGGAGCGGTGGTTCACGGCGTTGCTGCCGCAGGTGGTGCAGCGGCAGATCGGGCGCGGCGGCCCGGTGATCATGGTGCAGGCGGAGAACGAGTACGGGAGCTACGGCAGCGACGAGGTCTATCTGCGGCGGGTGACCGGGATGCTGCGGGGGCTCGGGGTGACGGTGCCGTTGTTCACGTCGGACGGGCCGGAGGACCACATGCTCACGGGTGGTTCCGTGCCGGGCCTGCTCGCCACGGCGAACTTCGGGTCGGGGGCCCGGGAGGCGTTCGAGGTGCTGCGCCGGCATCAGCCGAGGGGGCCGCTGATGTGCATGGAGTTCTGGTGCGGCTGGTTCGAGCACTGGGGTGCCGAGCCGGTCGCGCGGGGTCCGGAGCAGGCCACCGGGGCGCTGCGGGAGATCCTGGAGTGCGGGGCGTCGGTGAACGTCTACATGGCGCACGGGGGGACGAACTTCGGCGGTTGGGCGGGGGCCAACCGGTCGGGGGCGCTGCAGGACGAGGATTTCCTGCCGACGGTGACGTCGTACGACTACGACGCGCCGATCGACGAGTACGGCCGTCCCACGGAGAAGTTCTGGCGGTTCCGGGAGGTGTTCGCGTCGTACGCGGACGGGCCGCTTCCGGAGGTGCCGCCGGAGCCCGTGCCACTGGCCGCCGGGGTGCGGGCCGAGCTCACGCAGTGGGCGTCGCTGTCCGCGGTGCTGGAGGTGCTGGGCGATGAGGAGCCCGCGGCGTCGGGGGCCGCGCCGACGTTCGAGGAGCTCGGTGTCGACCGGGGTGTGGTGCGCTACCGGGTGGGTGTGCCGGGTCCGCGCCGCCCGTACGCGCTGACCGCGGCGGGGTTGCGGGACCGGGCCGTGGTGTACGTGGACGGGGTCCGGGCGGGTGTGCTGGACGAGGAGAACGACACCCTGGACGAGCCGGTGGCCGGGCCCGCCGAGGTCGAGCTGTGGGTGGAGTCGCTGGGCCGGGTCAATTACGGGCCGCGGCTCGGTGAGCCCAAGGGGATCACGGGCGGGGTGATGCACGAGCGGCAGTACCTGCACGGGGTGCGGGCGCTGGCGCTGCGGCTGGAGGCGTTCGAGGAGCCGGACGCGTTGGCCGCGGTGGCCTTCGGGGGTGTCGGGGAGAGTGGTGAGGCGGGGCGCACCGGGCTGTTCCGGGGGACGTTCGAGGTCGCGGGTGCGGCGGGAACGGGGCATGCGGGTCTCGAACTGCCGGGCTGGACGCGGGGTTTCGTGTGGGTGAACGGTTTCTGCCTGGGGCGGTACTGGTCGAGGGGCGCGCAGCGGACGTTGTACGTTCCGGGGCCGGTGTTGCGGGAGGGCGTCAACGAGGTGTGGGTGCTGGAGCTGGAGGACGCCGGCGCGCCGTGCGTCGAGTTGGGTCCGGGGGCACCCGTCCGGGCGGGTGCCCCCGGTGATGTCCGGGCGTGATGGGGCCGCCCGACCGCGTCCCGGTCCCTGTCCCGTCACCGGCGGTCCGCCTGTGCCGGGACGGGGGCCCGGTCGTCACCGGGCCGGTATCGGGCCGGGCGGTCATCGGGTGCCGGGTCGGATCAGAGTGTGGCCGCGGCGGACGCGATGTCGGAGGCGAACGTCGAGACCTCGGTGTAGACGCCCGGGTATCCGGCCCTGGCGCAGCCCTGGCCCCAGCTGACGATGCCGACCTGGATCCAGGCTCCGGCGTTGTCCTTGCGGAACATGGGGCCGCCGGAGTCGCCCTGGCAGGTGTCCACGCCGCCGGTGTCGATCAGACCGGCGCAGATCTCCTCGCCGGGGACGAGGTCGCCGCCGTAGGCGGCCTGGCACTCGGCGTCGGAGACGAACGGCACGCTCGCCTTGAGCAGGTAGCGCTGCTGGGCGCCGCCCTCGGTGGCCGCGCCCCAGCCGGCGATGGTGAAGGTGCCGTTGTTGTACGCGGTGGTGTTGGCGATCTTCAGGGTGGGCTGGTCGATCGGCTTGGCCAGCTTGATCAGTGCCCAGTCCTTGCCCTGGCCGTTGTAGCCGGGGGCCTGGAGGACCTTGGTGGACTTGACCTTGACGGCGCTGGAGGACTGGAGGTCGACGACGCCCCCGGTGGCGGTGATGGAGGTGTCGTTGCCCGAGCCGTCCACGCAGTGCGCGGCGGTGAGCACGATGTCCTTGGCGTACAGGGCGCCGCCGCAGCCCATCGACAGCCGGACCATGAACGGGAACTCGCCCTGGGCGGCGCGGGTTCCGCCGACGACGGGGGCGGGGGCCGCGGAGGCGCCGGCGGGCTGGAGGCTGACGGCCGCGAGGGCCACGGCGGCGATGACGGCGCATCTTTTCACGGCGCGCAGAAGCTGCTTCAAGAGACTGCCTTCTTTCGTGGGGGGTTGCGGGAGGTCCGTGGAGGGGCCTCCCGTGTGTCTCGCGAAGTACGCGCGTCCTCGTCGTGGGCCGGCCGCCGGACAGGCACATTCGATGGTCATGCTCGCGACAAAGACGTGGTTGGGATTATCGGGAAGTGATCACACGCTCCACAAGATTCAGTTTTCGGCCAAGATCGTCCGTGCACCGCGCCGTTAGAGTGGAGGAGGCCGGACGGCACGGACGGGGGTGGACACGTGACGGGCAGTGGCCGGGGCGGTGGCCGGGGCGGCGGCGGTGGTCCGGTCGTGCACGGTTTCCCCCACCTCGACACCGTCCGCTCGGCGATCACCGCCCTGTACCGCCGGCTGTCGTGCGACGGCGTCCGCACCCACGCCACGAGCCTCACCGCGGCCGATGTCGCCTTCTCCGACCACGACGACCTGCACCTCGGCGCCCAGCGGGTGGCACGGGCCGTGGTCCAGCACCTGAACCTGCCGGACGCCCGGATGATCGTCGGCTTCCGGACGATGGAGCACGCCGCCGCCGTCGAACTCGCCGCGGGGCCCGAGTACTTCGTCGAACTCAACGACCGCTTCCGCACCCATCGCGCGGACGTCGGCGCCGCGCTCGCGCACGAGACCACCCATGTGCTGCTGCACCGGCTCGGCCTGGAGTTCCCCGGCACACGGGACAACGAGATCCTCACCGACACGGTGACGACGTACCTGGGCGCCGGCTGGCTGCTGCTTGACGCCTTCCGCGAGGACGCCGTCTCCAGCCAGAAACTCGGGTACCTCACGCCGGAGGAGTTCGGGTACGTCCTCGCCAAGCGGGCGTTCGCCTTCGACGAGGACCCCTCCCCCTGGTTCACCAGTCCGCAGGCGTACACGGCCTACACACAGGGGCGCGCCCGGGCCCTGCGCGACACCCGGCAGCCCCCGCTCGCCGCCGCCGGCTGGTCGGCCCGGCGCCGCTACGCCCTGGACCGTCGGCACGCCCGCGACCGCCCCGACACCCTCCCCACGGGCCCCGGAGCCTCGTACGCCTTCGAGGGCGACTCTCGGGGACTCCGGGTGTCCTTCCCCTGCCCCACCTGCCTCCAGCGCATCCGGGTCCCGGTGCGCGGGCGGACGCGCGCCCGGTGCGGGCTGTGCCGGACGGTCCTGGACTGCGAGACCTGAACCGGGCGGAGAGTACGGCACGACGGCCACCGGTCCCGGCCGGTCATGGCCTCCGGATTCCGTGGTGCGCGGGGGCCCGGCCCGGAACGGGGACCGAGCCGGAGCGGAGTCCCCGTGGCGTGGTGCCGACCGCGGCCGGGCAGGACACCTCGCTTCCGCTCCTGGCGGGCAGCGGCGGTCCGCGCAACACCCGCGGGCCCTCCGGGGCGGGGCCCGGCAGCCGCCCGGCGAGGCCGCCCGCGCCGGGCCGTGCGCGCGGCGGTCAGTCCGGGTGCGCCCGGAACGTCACGTCGGCCGCCCCGCGCGCGGGACGGCCCGGCCGGCCCGGTGCGGGGCCGGCGAGCGGGCAGTGGGTGCCGGTGTAGATCGTCGGCACGCACTTGTTGCAGTGGATGCAGAGGGAACGCGTCCCCGGCCGGTCCCTCATGCGGTTCACCAGGTCCGGTTCGCGCAGCAGCGCGCGGGCCATGGCCACGTACTCGAAGCCCTCCGTCATGGCCAGTTCGACGGTCTCCCGGCGGGTGATGCCGCCGAGCAGGATCAGCGGGAGGCTGAGCGCGGCCCTGAACTGGCGGGCCGAGGGCAGCAGGTACGCCTCTTCGTAGGGGTAGGAGCGCAGGAACCTGCCACCGGCGAGGCGTATGCCCAGACGCGCCGGCCGGGGGAAGACGGCGGCGAACTCGGTGAGCGGCGCCTCGCCGCGGAACAGGTACATCGGATTGAACAGGGAGCTTCCGGCGGTCAGTTCGAGCGCGTCGACCGTGCCGTCCTCCTGGAGCCGCCGGGCGACCCGGAGGCTCTCGTCGAGCCAGAAGCCGCCGGGCACCCCGTCGTCCATGTTGAGCTTGGCGGTGATCGCGATCGTGTCGCCGACCTCGTCGCGAACGGCGCGGGCGATGCCGAGGGCGACCCGGGCCCGGTTGTCGAGGCCGCCCCCGTAGGCGTCGTCGCGGTGGTTGAGCCGGGGACTGAGGAACGAGCTGGCCAGGTAGTTGTGGCCGAAGTGCAGCTCGACCGCGTCGAATCCGGACTCCACGGCCAGCCGGGCGGCGGTGGCGTGGGCCCGGACGACCCGGGCGATGTCGTCGGCGGTCGCCGCCCGCGTCATCCGCATGCCGAGCGGGCTGAGGAACCGTCCCGGGGCGAGGGCCGGGAGCCGGTTGGAACGCGCGTCGGCGACCGGGCCCGCGTGACCGAGCTGGGCGCTGATCGCGGCGCCCTCACGATGCACGGCATCGGTGAGCCGGCGCAGCCCCGGTACCGCCTCGGGGCGCATCCAGATCTGGCGGCGCTCGGTGCGGCCCTCCGGGGCCACCGCGCAGTACGCGACGGTGGTCATGCCCACTCCGCCGGCGGCGGGGCGGCGGTGGTACGCGATCAGTTCGTCGGTGACCAGGCCCTCGGGTGTCACGCCTTCGAAGGTGGCGGACCTGATGACGCGGTTGCGAAGGGTGAGGGGTCCCAGGCAGACGGGCGCGAAGGGGTCCGGTGCGGGCTGTTCGGGAACGGGGGGCTGAGGGGGCATGCCGGTCTCCGATACGTGTGGGTGACGACGGTGGGCATGGACGTCGAGGCCGGACTCCGCACGGCCGGTGGTGGACTCCGCACGGCCGGTGGTGGACTCCGCACAGTCGGTGGTGGACTCCGCACAGTCGGTGGCGGATCCGCACACGAACGGCGGCGGGCCGCCCCGATCCGCCCCGTACACCGGCCGCGCCGCCTCCCCCGGCAGCCCCGCGCCGGAGCCGGTGCCGACGATCCGGGCGAACGACGAAACGGCCCCCTCCGCCGTGGCGATGGCGCAGGTGCGGGCGACCGCCTCGCCGCCCGCGGCCACGATCCCGTCGGCCTCCTGCCGCGCCGGACCGTCCGGCCCCCTGCCCCGTCGGTGCCGACACCGCGGTCGGCGTCCACGCCCCGTACCTCCTCGGCCGCGAGGGCGAGCGCGCGGGCCCGGCCGAGCCCGCGTCCGGCGCCGGTCACGGCCACCGCCCGTCCGGCACACAACTCCCGCCCGGTCCAACCGGGTTGTCCCGGTGCGGCGCCGCCGTGCCCGTTCCCTTCCGCGGCCATCACGCCTCTCCCCCCGCGGGCGGTGCGGGGGGTGGCAGGCCACCGCCTTCCGCACCTAACAAATGTTTGGTGCGGAAAGATAGCCGATTCGCTCATGGATGTCTCCACCACAAGCACCGGCAGGGGCCCGCCGTCCGGCGGCGGGCGCCAAGGACGCGACGGCGACCACGGCGCCCCGGACGGACCGCCGCACCGGATGCCGCGTACGGAGACGGCTGCCGCGCTCGAACGTGCGGGTCCGGGACGGGTGTCGACCCGGTCGGCGCGCCGGGCCGCGGGCTCGCGCCGGATCTCCGGGACGGGACGGACCGGGACGGGACGGTGCGCTACGGCCTCGTGACGCAACACGGCGGGGGCCCCTCCAGGAGCCGCGGCGACGGGCGGCCCCCTCACGCCGCACCGTCGTTCCGCACAGGGCCCGCGCGTCCCATACGGGAATCCGGCCGGTGTACGGGAATCCGGCCGGAGCACCGGATACGCCGCGGCCCCGCCCGGACACGCCATCGGCGGTCCGGACGGGGCCACAGCACCAGCCCTACGCGGCCCGGCGTCCGCGCCCCGGCCGCTCGGCACCGCCGCGTCCGGCTCCGGACCGGGAACGCCCGGCCCCGGCGCCCCGCGCCGAACCCGCCGTGCCCGCCGAACCACCCGCGCCCGCCGCGCCGGAGCGCCCTGCTCCGCCCGACCGGCCCCCCGTACCTGCGGAACGGGCGGAACCGCCCACGCCCCCGCCGACGGCGGGACCGCCCGTGCTCCGGCCCTCACCGCCCGCGACGCGGCCACTGCCGCCGCGGCGGCGTCGACGGCCGCCCGCACGGGAGCCGGACTCGCCCGGCGCGTCCGCGCCGGACCGGGTGCGCTGCTTCGGCGGGGCCACCGGCTGCGGGACCTCGATGACGACCGCGACACCGGACGGTTCGCGCGCCCCGGTGATCCGGATGAGCTCCTCGTCGCCGGACCTGACCCGGGTGGTCCGCGGCACGATGCCCGCGTCGGCCATCAGCCGGGTCATCTCCCGCTTCTCCTCGGGCAGCACCAGGGTGACGACGCTGCCGGACTCCCCCGCTCGCGCGGTGCGCCCGCCGCGGTGGAGGTAGTCCTTGTGGTCGGTCGGCGGATCCACGTTCACGACGAGGTCGAGGTCGTCCACATGAATGCCGCGCGCCGCCACGTTCGTCGCTACGAGCGCGGTGACCTGGCCGTTCTTGAACTGGTCCAGCGTCCGGTTGCGCTGCGGCTGCGAACGTCCGCCGTGCAGGGCGGCGGCCCGTACACCGCTGGCGAGCAGCCGCTTGGCGAAACGGTCGGCGGACCGCTTGGTGTCCACGAACATGATCACCCGACCGTCGCGGGCGGCGATCCGGGTGGCGACGGCCTTCTTGTCGGTCTCGTCGGCCACATGCAGCACGTGGTGCTCCATCGTGGTGACCGCGCCAGCCGACGGATCGACCGAGTGCACGACGGGGTCGGTCAGGAACATCCTGACCAGGCGGTCGATGTTCGCGTCGAGCGTCGCGGAGAACAGCATCCGCTGTCCGTCCGGCTCGACCTGCTTGAGCAGGGCGACGACCTGCGGCATGAAGCCCATGTCGGCCATCTGGTCGGCCTCGTCGAGGACGGTGACGGCGACCTGGTCGAGACGGCAGTCGCCGCGCTCGATGAGGTCCTTGAGCCGTCCCGGGGTGGCGACGAGCACCTCGGCGCCGCGGCGCAGCGCACCGGACTGCCGGCTGATCGACATTCCGCCGACGACGGTGGTCAGGCGAAGCTGCAGGGAGGTCGCGTACGGGGTCAGGGCGTCGGTGACCTGCTGGGCGAGCTCGCGGGTGGGTACGAGGACCAGGGCGAGAGGAGCACGCGGCTCGGCTCGGCGCCCGGCCGTACGGGCCAGCATCGCCAGTCCGAACGCGAGGGTCTTGCCGGAGCCGGTACGGCCGCGGCCGAGGATGTCCCGGCCTGCCAGCGAGTTCGGCAGGGTGGCGCCCTGGATCGGGAACGGGTCGGTGACCCCCTGTGCGGCCAGCGTCTTCAGCAGGGCCGCGGGCATGTCCAGCTCGGCGAACGCCTCGACGGCGGGCAGGGCCGGGGTCATGGTTTCGGGCAGGGCGAACTCTCCCTGCGGCGGCGTGGCCCTGCGACGGGGCGACGCCTTGCCGGATCCCTTGCCGGAACCCTTGGCGGTCGCCTTTGCCGGGGCCGCGCCGCGCCCCCTCGACGGGCGGTTGCGGGCGGGGCGGTCCTGGCGTTCGGAGCGGGTCATACGGAATTGCCCTCCTGGGGGATTCCTGAGGATTCCCAGGAATCCCCGGAAACCGCCGGGAACCGCTGGGACTGCGGGACTGCTGGAACTACGGGACTGATGGGACCACGGGAACGACGCGGCCCGCGTCGCGGGACCGGCCGGACGCCCGGGACGGGGCGTACCGGAGGGAACCGCTCGGCCCGTCGGGCTCCTGCGGGGCGGCGCGCTGTTCCGTCGCGCGCCGGGGACAGCACAAACCGGGACCCGCACCTTGACGGTGCGGGCCCCGGCTGCGGGTTACGCGTCCGACGGTCAGGCCGGGACGATGTTCTCCGCCTGCGGGCCCTTCTGGCCCTGCGTGACGTCGAAGGTCACCTTCTGGCCCTCGTGCAGCTCACGGAAGCCGGAGGACGCGATGTTGGAGTAGTGGGCGAAGACGTCGGCGCCGCCGCCGTCCTGCTCGATGAAGCCGAAGCCCTTTTCCGAGTTGAACCACTTCACGGTTCCAGTAGCCATGTCATTCTCCTCAAACAGGTGCAGTGCCGGAAATCCGCACTTTACGAATTCCAAATCGCCGCATTGAGCCCCATCCGGAGAAAGCCGGAAAACAATAATGCGCCTGAGGAAGCATTCCCGTCAGGCGCACATAAAGTTCATGGGTACCAAAACTGCAACATCGCAACCTTAGCACGTCCCACGGTCCGCGGCGGGGGTCGCACCGCTCGCCGACCGGCGGTTTTCCGGCCTCGCCCTTGGCACAACTGGCCAGGAGCGGGTCCGGAACTCCGTCGAATTCGTTTGCGCGACGCCATCGGACGGCGTGCGTCCGGTGGCGGAAGGCATCCCTCCGGTGCCGGCACACGCTTCCCCCGTCCCTGGCGCACACCTCCGGGGCCGGATCCCGGTGCCCCTTCCGGCGGGCACTGCCGGTCATGGCACCAGGGCGATGCCGTCCAGGACCATCGAGAGGTACTGGCGGGCGATCTCGTCGGGGCTGTGCTGTCCGCCGGGCCGGTACCAGGACGCCGCGACCCAGACGGTGTCGCGGACGAAGCGGTAGGTGAGGCGGATGTCGAGGTCGGCGCGGAAGGACTTGTCGGCGACGCCGCGTTCCAGCGTGCCGAGCCATGCCTGTTCGAACTTCCGCTGGGAGTCGGCCAGGTACTGGAAGCGCGGCTGGGTCGCCAGGTGCTTGGACTCCTTCTGGAAGATCGCGACGGCGGCGCGGTGCCGGTCGATCTCCCGGAAGGACTCGGTGACGAGTGCCTCGATGGTCTCCCGGGGGCCGAGTCCGGCGGCGAGCACCGTGTCGTAGCCCTCCCAGAGTTCGGTGAGGAAGGTCGAGAGGATCTCGTCGATCATCGACTCCTTGGAGTCGAAATGGTAGTAGAGGCTGCCCGCGAGCATCCCTGCCTCGTCCGCGATCCTGCGGACGGTGGTGGCGTTGTATCCGTGCGCGGCGAACACCTCGGCGGCGGTGTCGAGGAGTTCACGGCGGCGCTCGGGCGAGGGGGTCACCTGGGGCTTCTTCTTGGTAGGCACCCGCCCATTCTCCGCCCCGCCGCACTCGTGGGCGGGGCGCCTTCCTCGTCGGTCCGGTGGCCCGGACGGGCGTCTCCGGCGCCGCGTGCTCCGCCCGCGCGGGAGGGGCGGCCGTCAGGGCTCGGACCGGGCGATGTTGTCCGGGCCCCGGCGGATGGTGCGCACCGGTCCTCCGGGCCGCCACACCCGTACCACCAGGTCCTCGCCGTCCAGCGTCGTCAGGACCACCTCCGCCGGTTCCGCGCGGAAGAGGTGGAACGGTTCCGGCGGCTTCACCTCCTCGACGAAGCGGGCCAGGGTGTCCGGGTCGGTCACCTCCACCGCCCGGCCGGAGACCCGTACGTCCCCGTCCCTCATCTCGGCGTCCGGACCCGGATTCGCCTGCACCGCGAACCGCGGGTCGCGGTGCAGGTCCTGCGCCTTGCGCGAGTACGGCATCATGCCGAGCCACATTTCGCCGAAGCGGAAGTCCACCTCCAGGCCGGTCACCCGCGGCGATCCGTCCGCGCGGAGGGTCGCCAGGACGTGGTGCCGGTACTGCCCGAAGCGGGTGCGAACGGTGTCGGCGAGGGCGGGCTGGGCCGCGTGGAACGCCGCCCAGGAGTTCCGGGAAACGGATGCCGGTGCCGGTGCCGGTGTCGGTGTCGGTGTCGGTGTCATGCGGACATGGAACCGTGGAATCCCGACATCCTCTGTCCGGATTCACGGAGCCGCCCGGCGGGCCCGCCGGAAGCCGCCCCGGACACGTCCCGCCCCCTTCCCTCCCCTCCCCCCTTTCCCCTCCCGGACCGTCAGCCGACGACGATCCCCGCGGCCCGGGCCGCGGCCAGCCACTGCGGGAACTCGCCGACCAGCCGGTCGTACAGTTCGGCGTCCGGTACCCGGCTCGGGTCGGATCCGGCGTGGAAGAAGCCCGCGTTGTCGACGGGACGCTTGGCCGGTACGGGCAGGTCGTCGAGCTTGCGCAGGAAGTCGAACTGGGTGCTGCGCCTGTCGCCGAAGCCGATGAACTGCCAGAACAGCGGGAGCTTCGCTGCCTTGCAGAGGTGACGTTCCGCCGCGTGCTTGCTGATCGGGCCGCCGTCCGTCTGGAAGACGACGAGCGCGGGGGCGGTCGACCCGCTGTCCAGGTAGTGGTCGATGACCGCGTCCATGGCCAGGTGGTAGCTGGTCCTCCCCATGTGCCCGAGGCCCGCGACGATCTCGTCGACCCGGCCGCGGTGGTTGTCCAGGGCGATGTCCGTGACGGCGTCGATGTCGGTGGAGAAGACGACGACGGGCACCCGGCCGTCGTCGTCCAGGTGCGCCGAGAGGCCCAGGACCCGGTCGGCCAGGGCCTGGACGCTGCCGTCCCTGTAGTACTCCCTCATGGAACCGGAGTAGTCGAGCACCAGGTAGACCGCGGCCCGCACCCCGCTCATGCCGTTCTTCGTCAGGGAGACCGACGCGCTCCTGTAGTGACCGACGAGCGCGGGCGCGGTCTCCTCGATCTTCCGGAGGCTGATCGCCGGACCTGTTGCGGTGGACGAGCCGGTCATGCGGGTACCCCGATCCTCGACGTGCCGGGCTCCCGGGCCCGGTCCGCTTCCTCGAACTGTTGCCTGTGTGCGACGCCAGTGTGCAGGCCCGGACCCGCGGCACCCGCGCGCGCCCCCCGCACCGGTGTTCGCTATGTTGATCGCCGCCGCCCTCACCGGCCGCTTCGTGACCCGCCCGCCGTGAAGGAGTCCACCGTGGAGGCTGCGGTTACCACCTGCTACCGCCATCCGTCGTACGAGACGTATGTGAGCTGCACCCGCTGCGAACGCTTCATCTGCCCCGACTGCATGCGGGAGGCGGCCGTCGGTCACCACTGTGTCGAGTGCGTGCGGGAGGGACAGCGTTCGGTCCGGCAGGCCCGCACGGTGTTCGGCGGTGCCGTGGCACGGTCCGCGGTGCCGCTCGTCACGTATCTGCTGATGGGCCTCAACATCCTCGTGTACCTGGCCGAGTTGGTGTTCCCGGACGTCGTCAACCGGTTCGCGATGCTCGGCGCCGGACTGGCCGCCCCCGACGGCAGCCGGTACCTGTACGCGAACGGGAGCTTCATCGGCTTCGACGTGATCGGCGTGGTGGACGGGGAGTGGTACCGGCTGCTGACCGGAGCGTTCCTGCACCTCCCGCCGGACGGGGCGACGCTGGGGCCGCTGCCGTTCGGTGTGCTGCACATCGTCTTCAACATGTACGCGCTGTGGAATCTGGGCCGGGTGGTCGAGGAGCAGTTGGGCCGGGCCCGGTATCTGGCGCTGTATCTGCTGTCCGCGCTGGGCGGTTCGGTCCTGGTGTACCTGATCGCGCCGTTCGACGGCACGGTGGGGGCCTCGGGAGCGGTCTTCGGGCTCGGGGCGGCGTTCTACGTCGTCAACCGGCGTCTGGGGCGCGACATGCAGGCGGTCAACCGGTTCATGGCCGGGTTCCTGATCTGGATGCTGATCTCGGCGGGATTCACCTCGTGGCAGGGCCACCTGGGCGGGCTGCTGACCGGCGGGATCGTCACGGTCGCGTACGCGTACGCCCCGGCGAGGGGGCGCACGGCGGTTCAGGCCGCCTCGTGCGTGGTGCTGCTCGCCGTGCTGGTGCTGCTGGTGGTGCTCAAGACGTCCGCGCTGTCGGGCTGAACGCGCCGCTCCGGCTCCGTTCCGGTACACCGCGTCCCCGTCGGCGCGTCGCGCCGCCCGTCCCCGGACATGCCGCGGCGCCTGCCAGGTGTCCGGTCGGGGACGGGCAGGCGCCGCGTTGAGTTCCGCACGCCGTTGTACGGGACATCCTTGGTGCCGCGATCAGACCATGAGAGCACGGTCCGTCGGGCGGATCGGGGCCGGCAGGGCGCTGGCTCCGGTCAGGTAGCGGTCCACACCGCGTGCCGCGGAGCGGCCCTCGGCGATGGCCCACACGATGAGGGACTGGCCCCGGCCCGCGTCACCGGCGACGAACACGCCATCGACGTTGGTGGCGAAGTCCGCGTCGCGCGCGACGTTGCCGCGCCCGTCGAGCTCCAGGCCGAACTGCTGGACCAGGCCGTTGGACTGGTCGGTGCCGGTGAAGCCCATGGCAAGGGTGACCAGTTGGGCCGGGATCCTGCGCTCGGTACCGGGCCTCTGTTCCAGCTTGCCGTCCTTGAACTCTACCTCGACCAGGTGCAGCGCCTGGACGTCGCCGTTCTCGTCGCCCTCGAAGTGGGTGGTGGAGACGGAGTAGACCCGTCCCTCCTCGTCCGCCCCCGGGCGGGAGGGTCCCTCGTCCGGATCGAGGCCCGCCCTCCTCCGCGCCAGGTACGTGGTCTCCTCGTGCGCGGAGGTGACCTTGTAGAGCATCGGGAAGGTGGGCCAGGGCTGGTTGGTGTTCCGCTCCTCGCCCGGCCTCGGCATGATCTCCAGCTGGGTGACGGAGAGCGCTCCCTGCCGGTGGGCGGTGCCGACGCAGTCGGCGCCGGTGTCGCCGCCGCCGATGACGACGACGTGCTTGCCCTCGGCGGTGATCGGGGAGACCGTCAGGTCGCCCTCCTGCACCTTGTTGGCCGGCGGCAGGTACTCCATCGCGAAGTGCACGCCGTTCAGCTCCCGGCCCGGGACGGGCAGATCGCGGGAGACCGTGGCACCGGCGGCGATGACGACCGCGTCGTAGCGGCGGCGGAGCTTGGCGGCGTCGATGTCGCGGCCGATCTCCGTCTCGGTACGGAACTTGGTGCCCTCCGCGCGCATCTGCTCGATACGGCGGTTGATGTGCGACTTCTCCATCTTGAACGCGGGAATGCCGTACCGCAGGAGTCCCCCGATCCGGTCCGCGCGCTCGTACACGGCGACGGTGTGACCGGCCCGGGTCAGCTGCTGCGCGGCGGCGAGACCCGCCGGACCGGAGCCGATGACGGCGACGGTCTTGCCGGAGAGCCGCTCGGGCGGCTGCGGGGTGACGTCACCGTTGCCCCACGCCTTGTCGATGATGGAGACCTCGACGTTCTTGATGGTGACGGCCGGCTGGTCGATGCCGAGCACGCACGCCGACTCGCACGGGGCCGGGCAGAGCCGCCCGGTGAACTCCGGGAAGTTGTTCGTGGCGTGCAGACGCTCGGACGCCGCCGCCCAGTCCTCGCGGTAGGCGTAGTCGTTCCACTCGGGAATGAGGTTTCCGAGCGGGCAGCCGTTGTGGCAGAACGGGATGCCGCAGTCCATGCAGCGGCCCGCCTGCTTGCTGATGATCGGGAGCAGCGAGCCCCGGACGTAGACCTCGTTCCAGTCCTGGACGCGCTCGGCGACGGGGCGGGTCTCGGCGACCTCGCGCCCGGTGGTCAGAAAGCCCTTGGGGTCAGCCATGGGTCGCCGCCTCCATCATCTTCTCGGTGGTCTCCTGTTCGGAGAGACCGGCGAGCTCAGCGGCGTCCTTGGCGGCGAGCACTGCCTTGTACGTGGACGGGATGATCTTGCTGAACCGGGTCACGGAGGTGTCCCAGTCCGCGAGCAGCTTCGCGGCGACCGTGGAGCCGGTCTCCTCGCGGTGGCGGCGCACCACGTCGTGCAGCCACTGCCGGTCGGCCTCGGTCGGTTCCTCGATCGCGCCGTGGTTGCCGGCGTTGACGTGGTCGCGGTCCAGGTCGATGACGTAGGCGACGCCGCCCGACATGCCGGCGGCGAAGTTGCGGCCGGTCTCGCCGAGCACGACGGCGTGGCCGCCGGTCATGTACTCGCAGCCGTGGTCGCCCACGCCCTCCGAGACGACCGTGGCGCCGGAGTTGCGGACGCAGAACCGCTCCCCGGTCCGGCCGCGCAGGAACATCTCGCCGCCGGTGGCGCCGTAGCCGATGGTGTTGCCCGCGATGGTGGAGTACTCGGCGAGGTGGTCGGCGCCGCGGTCCGGGCGGACGACGATCCGGCCGCCGGAGAGGCCCTTGCCGACGTAGTCGTTGGCGTCGCCCTCCAGGCGCAGCGTCACCCCGCTGGGCGCGAAGGCGCCGAAGGACTGGCCGGCCGAGCCGGTGAAGGTGATGTCGATGGTGTCCTGGGGCAGTCCGGCGCCGCCGAACCGCTTGGTCACCTCGTGGCCGAGCATGGTGCCGACGGTCCGGTTGATGTTGCGGATCGCGACCTGGGCCCGGACCGGCTGGGCGGCCTCGGCGCTCCGGGCGTCCAGGGCGTCGGCGGCCAGCCGGATCAGCTCGTTGTCGAGGGCCTTGGCGAGACCGTGGTCCTGTTCGACGCGCTGGTGGCGGACGGCGTCCTCGGGCAGCTCGGGGACGTGGAAGAGCGGGGCGAGTTCGAGGCCCTGCGCCTTCCAGTGGGTGATCGCCCGGTCGGTGTCGAGCAGCTCGGCGTGGCCGACGGCCTCCTCGATCGTGCGGAAGCCCAGCTCGGCGAGGAGCTCGCGGACCTCCTGCGCGATGAACTCGAAGAAGTTGACGACGTACTCGGCCTTGCCGGAGAACCGGTCGCGCAGGACGGGGTTCTGGGTGGCGATACCGACCGGGCAGGTGTCCAGGTGGCAGACGCGCATCATGACGCAGCCGGAGACGACGAGCGGCGCTGTCGCGAAACCGAACTCCTCGGCGCCCAGCAGCGCGGCGATGACGACATCGCGGCCGGTCTTGAGCTGGCCGTCGGTCTGCACCACGATCCGGTCGCGCAGGCCGTTGAGCAGCAGGGTCTGCTGGGTCTCGGCGAGGCCCAGTTCCCAGGGGCCGCCCGCGTGCTTGAGCGAGGTGAGCGGGGAGGCGCCCGTTCCGCCGTCGTGGCCGGAGATCAGGACGACGTCCGCGTGGGCCTTGGAGACACCGGCGGCGACCGTGCCGACGCCGACCTCGGAGACCAGCTTCACGTGGATGCGGGCCGCCGGGTTGGCGTTCTTGAGGTCGTGGATCAGCTGGGCCAGGTCCTCGATGGAGTAGATGTCGTGGTGCGGCGGCGGGGAGATCAGCCCGACGCCCGGGGTGGAGTGCCGGGTCCTCGCGACCCATGGGTAGACCTTGTGGCCGGGCAGCTGGCCGCCCTCGCCGGGCTTGGCGCCCTGGGCCATCTTGATCTGGATGTCGTCCGCGTTGACCAGGTACTCGCTGGTCACGCCGAAGCGGCCGGAGGCGACCTGCTTGATGGCCGAGCGGCGCGCCGGGTCGTGGAGGCGGTCGGGGTCCTCGCCGCCCTCGCCGGTGTTGGACTTGCCGCCGAGCTGGTTCATGGCGATGGCGAGGGTCTCGTGCGCCTCGCGGGAGATCGAGCCGTACGACATGGCGCCGGTGGAGAACCGCTTGACGATCTCGGAGACGGGCTCGACCTCGTCTACCGGGATCGGCTCGCGGTCGGTGCGGAAGCCGAACAGGCCGCGCAGCGTCATCAGGCGCTCGGACTGCTCGTTCACCCGGTCCGTGTACTTCTTGAAGATGTCGTAGCGCTTGGTGCGGGTGGCGTGCTGGAGGCGGAAGACGGTCTCCGGGTCGAACAGGTGCGGTTCGCCCTCGCGGCGCCACTGGTACTCGCCGCCGATCTCCAGTGCGCGGTGCGAGGCGGAGATGCCGGAGGCCGGGTACGCCTTGGCGTGGCGGGCGGCGACCTCGTGGGCGACGACGTCGAGGCCCGCGCCGCCGATCTTGGTGGCGGTGCCGGCGAAGTACGTCGCGACGAAGCCCTCGTCCAGGCCGACGGCCTCGAAGACCTGGGCGCCGCGGTAGGAGGCGACCGTCGAGATGCCCATCTTGGACATGACCTTCAGGACGCCCTTGCCGAGGGCGTGGATCAGGTTGCGGATCGCCTGCTCGGGTTCGATGCCCTCGATGAAGGTGCCGGCGCGGACCAGGTCCTCGACGGACTCCATCGCCAGGTACGGGTTGACCGCGGCGGCTCCGTAGCCGATCAGCAGCGCGACGTGGTGGACCTCGCGGACGTCCCCGGCCTCGACCAGCAGTCCCACCTGGGTGCGCTGCTTGGTGCGGATGAGGTGGTGGTGGACGGCCGCGGTGAGCAGCAGCGACGGGATCGGCGCGTGCTCGGCGTCGGAGTGCCGGTCGGACAGGACGACGAGGCGGGCGCCGTCCGTGATCGCGGCGTCGACCTCGGCGCAGATCTGCTCGATCCGCGCCGCGAGGGCCTCGGCTCCGCCGCCGACCCGGTAGAGGCCGGAGAGCGTGGCGGCCTTCATGCCCGGCATGTCGCCGTCGGCGTTGATGTGTATCAGCTTGGCCAGCTCGTCGTTGTCGATCACCGGGAACGGCAGGGTGACGCTGCGGCACGAGGCGGCGGTCGGCTCCAGCAGGTTGCCCTGCGGGCCGAGGGTGGAGCGCAGTGAGGTGACGAGTTCCTCGCGGATGGCGTCCAGCGGCGGGTTGGTGACCTGCGCGAAGAGCTGGGTGAAGTAGTCGAAGAGGAGCCGGGGGCGCTCGGAGAGGGCGGCGATCGGCGAGTCCGTGCCCATGGAGCCCAGCGGTTCGCCGCCGGTGCGGGCCATCGGGGCGAGGATGACGCGGAGCTCTTCCTCGGTGTAGCCGAAGGTCTGCTGGCGGCGGGTGACGGAGGCGTGGGTGTGCACGATGTGCTCGCGCTCCGGGAGGTCGCCGAGCTCGATGACGCCGGCCTCCAGCCACTCCTGGTAGGGCTGCTCGGCGGCCAGGGACGCCTTGATCTCGTCGTCCTCGATGATGCGGCCCTCGGCCGTGTCGACGAGGAACATCCTGCCGGGCTGGAGGCGGCCCTTGCGGACCACCTTCGCGGGGTCGATGTCCAGGACCCCGACCTCGGAGGAGAGCACGACGAGTCCCTCGTCGGTGACCCAGTAGCGTCCGGGGCGCAGTCCGTTGCGGTCCAGGACGGCGCCTACCTGGGTGCCGTCGGTGAAGGTGACGCAGGCGGGACCGTCCCAGGGCTCCATCATCGCGGAGTGGTACCGGTAGAAGGCGTGCCGTCCGGCGTCCATGGTGGCGGTGGACTCGGGGCTCTCCCATGCCTCGGGGACCATCATCAGCACCGAGTGGGGCAGCGAGCGGCCGCCGAGGTGGAGCAGCTCCAGGACCTCGTCGAAGGAGGCGGAGTCGGAGGCGTCCGGGGTGCAGACGGGGAAGATCCGGTCGAGACGCGCGTCGCCGAACAGTTCGGAGGCGAGTTGCGACTCGCGGGCCCGCATCCAGTTGCGGTTGCCCTTGACCGTGTTGATCTCACCGTTGTGCGCGACGAAGCGGTACGGGTGGGCGAGCGGCCAGCTCGGGAAGGTGTTCGTGGAGAACCGCGAGTGGACCAGGGCGACGGCGGTGGCGAAGCGGCGGTCGGAGAGGTCCGGGAAGAACGGCTCCAGCTGCCCGGTGGTGAGCATGCCCTTGTAGACGATGGTGCGGGCGGAGAGCGAGGGGAAGTACACCCCGGCCTCCCGCTCGGCGCGCTTGCGCAGGACGAACGCCTTGCGGTCGAGCGCGATGCCGGTGGACTCGCCGTCGGCGACGAAGAGCTGGCAGAACTCGGGCATGGTGGCGCGGGCGCCGTTGCCGAGGATGTCGGGGGCGACCGGGACCTCGCGTCGGCCGAGGACCTTGAGGCCCTCCTCGGCGGTGATCTTCTCCAGCTTCCGGACGGCCTCGGCGGAGTCGTCCGCGGGCAGGAAGGCGATGCCGACGGCGTACGCACCGGCCTCGGGAAGGTCGAAGGCGACCTCCTCGCGGAGGAAGGCGTCCGGTACCTGGAGGAGGATTCCGGCGCCGTCGCCGGAGTCGGGCTCGGAACCGGTGGCGCCGCGGTGTTCGAGGTTGCGCAGTACGGTCAGCGCCTGTTCGACCAGCTCATGGCTGGCCACACCGGTCAGGGTGGCCACGAACCCGACACCGCAGGCGTCGTGTTCGTTACGGGGGTCGTACAGCCCCTGCTGGGCGGGGCGACCGTCCATGGGCGACCAGGCGTCGGTACGCATGGGCTCTCCCGTCGTCGTCGTGGCATGTGCTGTGCCGAGGGACGACGTTGGCCCTCTGCGAAAGTTCGTGCAGATGTACATGATGAGGCGCTTCTCAAGAAGCGGATACTTCGTTCCAACATGCGGACATCGAGTGATGCGATGAGGGTGGTGCGGTGGGGGGTTTCGCAGTTGGAAGATCGGCGCCCGGAGGGGCCGCAGAGAGCAGGCGTCGTTGCCCGCGGTGTCTACGGCTCTTGCCCGGCGGAGAAGAAAATGAAACCGCCGGATCATGGCTACATATGTGCGGCCCCGTATAGAGACTCATTTTACGTCCGGCGGAGCCGCCCCGCCCAGAGGCGGGTGCCAGGACGTACATCACACAGGTGGCGGGACGTGCATCACACGGACGGCGGGCACGGGAAGGGGGCGGGCCCTCGGGTCCGCCCCCCCTTCCCGTCAGGTCCTGGCCGTCTTTCCTCGACCACGGAAGGGGGCGGGCCCAAGGGCCCGCCCCTCCTCCTTCGCCGGTTGCTCCCCGGGCTTCGCCGGTGGGCCCGTCAGCCCCCGACGGCCACGCCGAACAGCGTTCCCAGGCCGTAGGTGACCGCCGCCGCGGTGCCGCCCAGCGCCAGTTGACGCAGCCCGCTGTAGAGCCAGCTGCGCGCCGTCACCCGCGCCACCACCGCCCCGCAGCCGAACAGCCCGACCAGTGAGAGCAGCACGGCCGGCCACAGCTCGCTCGCCCCCAGCAGGTACGGCAGCACCGGCAGCAGGGCGCCCAGCGCGAACGCGCCGAACGACGACACCGCGGCGACGAGCGGTGAGGGCAGGTCGCCGGGATCGATGCCGAGTTCCTCGCGGGCGTGGATCTCCAGGGCCTGTTCCGGGTCGCGCGAGAGCTGCCTGGCCACCTCGCGGGCCAGGCCGGGCTCGACGCCGCGCGACACGTACAGTTCGGCGAGCTCACGTTCCTCGGCCTTGGGGTGCTTGCGCAGTTCGCGCCGCTCGACATCGAGTTCCGCCTCGACCAGCTCGCGTTGCGAGGCGACGGAGGTGTACTCGCCGGCCGCCATGGAGAACGCGCCGGCGGCCAGGCCCGCGAGACCGGTGATCACGATCGTCTGCTGGGAGACGGCGCCGCCCGCGACACCGGTCATCAGCGCGAGGTTGGAGACCAGTCCGTCCATGGCGCCGAAGACCGCCGGACGCAGCCAGCCGCCGTTCACGTCCCGGTGGGTGTGGTTGTCGCGGTGCGCCTCGTGCAGTACGGCGTCGGTCTCGATGATGGCCACGGTTCTCCCCTTCTCCGGAAGCGGGCTCCTGCGCTCCACCCCCGCTCAGCACACTCGAAAATACGCACGAAGAATGGCTCCCGCCAGCAAGGAAGGCCGTACTTACCACCGTGAGTGACCAGGTAGGTACGGCTTGCCTTGCTGTCCGGAGGCCATCATCCGACTGGCCCTTTTGTCGCGGATATCCGCCTCTGCGGGGGCGCCGTGTGGCACAGATCGAGCAAGTACCAGAACTGGCTGGGTGCGAGCGAAGGGTCGACACGATGGAGTTGACTTCAGGAAATCCGGCACGGGCGGGGGTACGGGACGGCGTGGACGAGGGGTCCCGAGGCGGTCCCGGCGACCGGGCCCGCGGCTCGCTGCTCGGTCTCGCGGTCGGTGACGCGCTCGGCGCACCGGCGGAGAACCTGCGGCCGTCCGAGATCCGCCGCCGCTGGGGACGTGTCGAGGGCTTCGTGGACGACGACCCGGCGGGCACGGACGACACCGAGTACGCGATCTTCTCCGGGCTGCTGCTCGCCCGGCACGGCTCGGCGCTGACCGTCGCCCACGTGGAACGGGCCTGGCACCTGTGGATCGCCGACCTCGACGAGGGACCGTTCCGCGGCGCCGGGTTCAGCGAGCGGGGCACGCTGGAGAACCTCCGCCGCGGCCTCGCCGCCCCGATCTCCGCCCAGCACCGGCACGCCTGGAGCGACGGGCTGGCGATGCGGGCGGCACCGTTCGGCGTGTTCGCGGCGGGCCGGCCGGACGAGGCGGCACGGCTGGTCGCGGTGGACGGGCGGGTCAGCCACGACGGGGAGGGCATCTACGGCGGCCGGGCGGTGGCGGCCGGGGTGGCCGCCGCGATGACCGGCGGCGGAGTCGCGTCGGTGATCGCCGCGGCGCTGTCCGTCGTCCCCATGGACTCCTGGACGGCGCGCTCGTTGCGGCGTGCGGTGACCGCCGCGCAGCGCGCGTACCCCGACCGGCTCACCATGGAACGCGCGGTGCGTTCCGCGGTGGTCGTCGGCGGCTACCCCTGGACGGACCTGGCACCGGAGGCGGTCGGCCTCGCCTTCGGCGCGTTCGCGGCGGCGCGCGGGGACTTCCGCACGGCGGTGCTGACCGCCGTCAACATGGGGCGCGACGCGGACACCACGGCGGCGGTGGCGGGGGCCCTGGCCGGTGCGCTGCACGGGGCCACCGCGATCCCGCGCCACTGGGCGGAGGCGATCGGACCGGTCCGGGGCAGCTGCCTGCCGTCGATGCGGGGCTACCACGTCCTGGACATCGCGGAACTGCTCACCCCGGACGAGCCGTGCGACGGTGTCGGGCGCGGGCGCGGCGGGACCCGCGCGCCGGAGCACGGTCCGGCTCCCCGCGGCGCCCCCCGGACCGGTCGCATGGCGCCCGCGCCCGCCGGTCCCTCGACCGCGCCCGCGTCCACACCCCCGAGCGCTTCCACTCCCGCGTCCGCGTCCGCCGCCGCCCCGCCCCGGGACCGTCCGCACGGGTCCGGGACGCCCCGGCGGAACGGACACCGGGCCCGGATCGAGGGGCTGCTGCTCGGTCTCGCCGCCGGGGACGCCGCCGGATGGCCGGCCGCACGGCACCGGGCGGCCCGGATGCCCGAATGGACCCGGCGCCTCACCCGGGAGCTCGACACCTTCGCCGAACAGAACGCCACGACCACGCTGCCCGTCCCCATCGCGCTCAACCAGCCGCCCGAACCCCTACGGCTCGGCCCCTCCGACGACGCCGAATGGGCGGCGTTCGCCGCCGGGACCGTGCTCGCCTCGGCGACCGGTCCGCTGCACGGACTCTCCCCCGGGCAGCGGCTGCGCGCCGCCGTCGACATCGCCTGGAACGCGCTGGCGGCCGAGGTCGCCGAGGCCGCCGCCCGCGCCCCCGAGGTGGAGTCGGCGGTGCTGCCGCTGCGGGCCCGGATCTCGGTGCGGGCCGGACTCGGCAATCTCGCCGCCGGACTGCGCCCGCCCGCCACCGGCCACGACAACCCGCACTACTTCGACGACGCGGCCTGTGTGCGGGCCGCGGTGCTCGCGGTCGCCCACCCCGGCGACCCGTCCGCCGCCGCCGACCTCGCCGAGTTCGACGCCCGCTACACCCAGGACGGCGACGGGGTGCACGGCGCCCGCGCGATGGCGGCGGCCGTCGCCGAGGCGCTGGGCGGTGCGGACGTCGACGCCGCGGTGAACGCCGCACTCGCCCAGCTCCCCGACGGCACCGAGATCGCCCGCAACGCCGCCCACGCCGTCCGGATCGCCCGCGGCTTCGCCGGGGAGGCGGCCGGCGTGTTCGGCCTCGTACCGGTACTGGAGCACCAGATCGTCGACCACGTCTACAGCTACGGCATCGCCGCCGCCGAGACCGTCCCGGTCGCCCTCGCCCTGGCCACCGCCGCACGCGGCCGGATCGCCGAGGCCGTTCCCGCGGCGGCCTGCCTGTCCCGGGTCGCCGACTCGGCGCCCGCCCTGGCCGGCGCGCTCACCGGTGTGCTCGGCGGCATCGACGCCGTGCCGAACGGCTGGCGCGAGGCGTGCCGCACCCTCGCCGGATGCGCGCTGCCCCGGCTCGCGGGCACCGACCTCATCGAACTCGCCGGGCTGCTGGCAGACACGGAACCGAAGCCCGCGGGTGGACAATTCGGTCATGACGTGCACGAGGATCTTCCGGTCCGGAACGGGAGCCGTACCGCCCGCCTCCGGTGAACGGTTCGCCGGGACACCTGTTGGCGACGGACGTCCCGGCGGTACGGTCCGGGACCGTACCGCGACCGGGCCCGGCCCCGCCGCCGCTCCGACGGCCCCTCCCCGCCGGCCGGCCGGCCCCGGCGCACGCCGTGCACGAACCCACCGGACCATCCCCGAGGAGGCACGCCGCCCATGACCGGCATCGCGGTGCTCGGCAGCACCAATATGGATCTTGTCGCATACGTCGCACGGGCCCCACGTCTCGGAGAGACCATCACGGGACGGGAGCTGCGCACCGTACCCGGCGGCAAGGGAGCCAACCAGGCCGTGGCCGCCGCCCGCGCGGGCGGCGACGTGACGATGATCGGCGCGGTCGGGAACGACGCGTACGGCGCCGTGCTCCGGACCAGTCTGGAACACGCGGGCGTCGACACCGACCTCCTGCACACGGCCGAGGGCCCGAGCGGCACCGCGCACATCGTCGTCGACGACCTGGGCGGCAACTCCATCGTGGTGATCCCGGGTGCCAACGGCACCGTCACCGCCCTGGGCCCCGGGGAGATGGCGGCCATCGCCTCCGCCGACCTGCTGCTGCTCCAGCTCGAGCTGCCGCTGACCGCCGTGACGGAGGGGGCGCGGGTCGCCCACGCCCAGGGAGTGCGCACCATCCTCACGCCCTCCCCCGTGCAGCCCCTTCCTCCCGAACTCCTGGACTGCGTCGACCTGTTGATCCCCAACGAGCACGAGGCTGCCGCCCTCACCGGTGCCACGGACCCCCACGCGGCGGCCCGGCTGCTGCTCGCCCAGGTCCCCGCGGTCGTCATCACGCTCGGGGCCAAGGGCTGCCTGTACGCGGCCCGGGGCGGCGAACCCGTCCTCTTCCCGGCCCCCGAGGTCACCGCCGTCGACACCACCGGGGCCGGTGACACCTTCGTCGGCACGCTGGCCGTGGCGCTCGGCGAACGGCGCCCCGTGCCCGAGTCCCTGGCCTGGGCGTCGTCCGCCGCCGCGCTGTGCGTGCAACGGCCGGGCGCTTCGTCGTCCATGCCGTACCGCGGCGAGATCGACGCCGCGTGAACGCGCCCGCGCGACCGCCCCTGACCGGTCTGCGGGTCGTCGACCTCGCCACGCTCTTCGCGGGACCGCTCGCCGCCACCATGCTCGGTGACTTCGGAGCCGAGGTGATCAAGGTCGAGCATCCGCGCAGACCCGATCCCTCGCGCGGTCACGGCCCCGCGAAGGACGGGGTCGGTCTGTGGTGGAAGCTGCTCGGCCGCAACAAGCGCAATCTGACCCTCGACCTGTCCGTCCCGGCGGGGCGCGACCTCCTGCTCCGGCTGGCCGCCGACACCGATGTGGTCATCGAGAACTTCCGGCCGGGAACCCTGGAGCGCTGGGGCCTGGGCCCCTCGGAGCTGCACGCGGTCAACCCGCGCCTGGTCCTGACCCGGGTCACCGGCTTCGGCCAGTTCGGCCCCTACGCGCACCGCCCCGGCTTCGGCACCCTCGCGGAGGCGATGAGCGGGTTCGCCGCGATCACCGGGGAACCGGACGGACCGCCCACGCTGCCGCCGTTCGGCCTCGCCGACTCGATCGCCGCCCTGGCCACCGCGTACGCCGTGATGACCGCGCTCGCCGGGCGCGAACGGACCGGACGGGGGCAGGTCGTCGACATGGCGATCATCGAGCCGATCCTTACCGTGCTCGGTCCCCAGCCCCTCTGGTACGACCAGCTCGGCCACGTCCAGCGACGCACCGGCAACCGCTCCCGCAACAACGCCCCGCGCAACACCTACCGCACCTCGGACGGCCACTGGGTCGCCGTGTCCACCTCCGCGCAGTCGGTCGCCGAGCGGGTCATGTGCCTGGTCGGCAGGCCCGAACTGACCGACGAACCCTGGTTCGGCTCCGGGACCGGCCGCGCGGAGCACTGCGACGAGCTCGACGAGGCGGTCGGCGACTGGATCGCCCGGCGCACCCGGGAGGAGGCCCTTGACGCGTTCGAGAAGGCCGAGGCGGCGATCGCGCCCGTGTACGACGTCCGGGACGTGATGGAGGACCCGCAGTACCGGGCCCTGGACTCCGTCACCGAGATCGACGACCCGGAACTCGGCCCGCTCCGGATGCAGAACGTGCTGTTCCGCCTGTCCGGGACACCGGGCTCCATCCGCTGGGCGGGCCGCCCGCACGGCGCGGACACCGAGGAGATCCTCACCGGTCTCGGTCTGCGGGTGCCGGAGATCTCCGCGCTGCGGGCGGAGGGCGTGCTGTGACGGCGGCGGCCCCGCTGACCCTGTTGTACGTCCCCGGCGACCGGCCGGAGGTGGTGCGCAAGGCGCGCGGGGCGGGCGCGGACGTGGTGATCGTCGATCTGGAGGACGCGGTCGCGCCGGAGCGCAAGGACTACGCCCGGTCGGCCACCGCCGAGCTGCTGTCCGAACCGGCCGGGGACGGCTCCGTACCGCTCCACGTCCGGGTGCACACCGAGGCGGACGTACGCGCCCTCGCCGGTCTGCCGGGGCTCGCCGAGTTCCGGCTGCCCAAGATCACGCACGCGGCATCGGTGCACCACCTCGCGGCCGTGGCACCGGGGGTGGCCCTGTGTCCGCTGCTGGAATCGGCGCTCGGCATCGAGCACGCGTACTCGATCGCCTCGGCCCACCCCCAGGTGCGTTCCGTCGCCCTGGGCGAGGCCGACCTCCGGGCCGATCTGGGGCTGCGGGACGACACCGGGCTCGACTGGTCGCGCGGGCGGGTCGTGGTCGCCGCCCGCGCGGCCGGGCTCGCTCCCCCGACCCAGTCGGTCTATCCGGATGTGCGGGACCTGGACGGGCTGCGCGCGTCCTGCGCGCACGGCCGGGCGCTGGGCTTCCTGGGCCGGGCCGCGATCCACCCCCGCCAGCTCCCCGTCATCGAGCGGGCGTACCGGCCGACGGCGCGGGAGATCGAGGCGGCGGAGGAGATCGTGACGGCGACGGCGACGGAGCAGGGGGCGCTCGCCCTCCCGGACGGCCGCTTCGTCGACGCCGCCGTGGTGGCCACGGCCCGCCGCACCCTGGCACTGGCACGACGGGCGCGGTGAGCCGCGCCAACACGCACGAGTGGGGACCGAACCAAGATCCCGGTCCGGGCCCCACGTTCACGCATACGGCTCAGAGCCTGTCGGGCGACCTTCGATCCGCCAGGCCGGAGGTCACCCGACAGGCTCTCAGGCGTTCTTCGCCGTCCCCGCCTCCGCCTTCGCGGTGTCGGCCTCCCCCGAGGGCTTCGCACCGGATTCCTCGGCGTCGTCGGATCCCTCGGAGTCCTTCGTGCCCTCGGCGTCCGCGGCGTCCTTCGTGCCCTCGGCGTCGTCGGATCCCTCGGAGTCATTCGTGCTCCCGGTGTCCGCGGCGTCCTTCGTGCCCTCGGCGTCCTCGGCGTCCTCGGCCGCCGCCGGTTCCACGATCTCCTCGCGGCCCGGTCGCAGCTTCGCCGAGATCACCATGTACACCACCGCCAGGACGAACACGATCAGCGCGGTCCACACGTTCAGCCGCAGGCCCAGGATGTGGTGGGCCTCGTCGACCCGCAGGTACTCGGTCCAGACCCGGCCCGCGCAGTACGCGGCGACGTACAGGGCGAACGCCCGGCCGTGGCCGAGCTTGAAACGGCGGTCCGCCCAGATCACCAGGAGGGCGACCCCGACGCACCACAGCGACTCGTAGAGGAACGTCGGGTGGTAGGTACCGGCGACGCGGTTGGGGCCGTCACTGATCTTCAGCGCCCACGGCAGGTCGGTCTGCTTGCCGTACAGCTCCTGGTTGAACCAGTTGCCCCAGCGGCCGCACGCCTGGGCCAGAACGATGCCCGGGGCGAGTGCGTCCGCCCAGGCGGGCAGCGGAATTCCGCGCCGACGGCAGCCGATCCAGGCACCTACGGCACCGAGGGCGATCGCGCCCCAGATACCGAGGCCGCCCTGCCAGATCTTGAAGGCGTCGACCCAGTTCTCGCCCTCGCTGAAGTACAGCTGGTAGTCGGTGATCACGTGGTAGAGCCGACCACCGACGAGGCCGAAGGGCACCGCCCAGACGGCGATGTCGGCAACGGTGCCGGCTCTGCCGCCTCGGGCGATCCAACGCTTGTTGCCGAGCCAGACGGCGACGAAGACACCGATGATGATGCAGAACGCGTAGCCGCGGAGCGGGATCGGGCCGAGATTGATCACGCCGGTCGACGGGCTGGGAATGTAGGCAAGGTCCATGGCAAGGTCGACGCTACCCTGCCGGGTGGGGCCTACGGCAACCCACCGGGCAACGTCTGCGTAACGGGCGGGTCATCGATTTCCCCTGCGGCCCGGAGGCGCGGAGCGTCCCCGGGCCGTCACCGGACACGGGTCAGGGAGCCGAAGACGTGGGGACCGCCGACTCGGGCGGTGCGGGGGCCTCCGCTCCGGGCGGTGCGGAGGAGACCGTGCCGGAGTGCGTGGGGGCGACCGTCCCCGAGGGGGCGGGGACGACCGTGCCGGGCGGTGCGGGGGCGGCCGTGCCGGACTTCGCGGGCGTGGCCGTGCCCGGCTTCTTGCCCTTGTTGGCCTCGGCGACCCACTTCTTCAGGTTCTCCACGGTGATCGGCTCGTTCCCCTTCTTCGGGAAGATCGCCTCGTCGTTGAGCAGTACGGTCGGGGTGCCCTTGAATCCGCCGGTCTGGAACGCGTCGTTGGACTTCCGGACCCAGCTGTCATGCTTTCCGTCGTTGACACAGGCGCGGAAGGCCGGGGTGTCGAGCCCCGGGACCTTGCCGGCGAAGTCGATCAGCTTGGCGTTGTCCGCGAAGGTGTCGACGGACTCCTGCGGCTGGTTGCGGTAGAGGATGTCGTGGTACGCGGCGAACTTGCCGGCGTCCTGCGCGCAGGCCGCCGCGTTGGCCGCGCGCAGTGAGCCGGTGCCGCCGAGATTGCCGTCGATGATCGTGGCCAGGTGGTACTCGACCTTGATCTGGCCGGTGCGCTCCAGCTCGTGGAAGGTGTCCCGGAAGACGTTCTCGAACTGGGCGCAGACCGGGCAGCGGAAATCCTCCCAGATGGTGAGCGTGGACGGCGCGTCGTCCGGACCGACCTGGATGGCCAGGGCGTCCTTGCCGGTGGCGCCCGACGGCGCGACGGCCGGGCCCGCCGCCTCGTTCTTCTTGCCCTTGCCGCCGGTGTTCGCGGCGATCACGCCGACGACTGCGGCCAGCGCCAGCACACCGACCACGGCACTGCCGACGATCAGCGTGCGCCTGCGGCGCTCGTGCGCCTTCTCGCGCTCGCGCTGCTGGACGAGCCGGTCTCGCGCGGCCCTTTTTCCCTGTTCGTTCTTCTCGCTCACACCCGCAGCAACGAACCGGGGAGGCACGTGCGTGCCTCCCCGGTCCAGGTCCACCCGTTCGGATGACTCCGATTCAGCGCTTTCGAACGCCTTCGGCGAGTTCTCCCGCCAGGGCGCGGACCGCGGCCAGGCCCGTCTCCTCGTCGGGGGCGTCCAGCATCCCCTTGACGAAGGCGGAGCCGACGATCACCCCGTCGGCGAAGCCCGCGACCTCGGCGGCCTGGCGGGCGTTGGAGACGCCGAGGCCGACGCAGACCGGGAGGGAGGCGGTGGCGCGGGTGCGCGCGACCAGGTCCTGGGCCTGCTCGCCGACGGACTCGCGGGTGCCGGTGACCCCCATCAGCGAGGCCGCGTAGACGAAGCCGGAACCGGCCGCCGTGATGGTGGCCAGGCGCTCGTCCTTGCTGCTCGGCGCGACGACGAAGACGGTCGCCAGACCGTGCTTGTCGGCGTGCTCGCGCCACAGCGCGGATTCCTGGACCGGCAGATCGGGCAGGATGCACCCGGCGCCGCCCGCCTCGGCGAGCTCGGCGGTGAAACGCTCGACGCCGTACCGGTCGATCGGATTCCAGTACGTCATGACCAGGATCGGGGCGCCGGTCGCCTCGTGCGCCTCGCGGACCGTGCGCATCACGTCGGCGATCCGCACGCCGCCGCGCAGGGCGATGTCGTCGGCCGTCTGGATGACCGGGCCGTCCAGGACCGGGTCACTGTGCGGCAGCCCCACCTCGACGACGTCCGCGCCGCCCGCCACGACCTCCTTGACGGCGGCGATCCCGCCGTCGACGGTCGGGAAGCCGGCCGGGAGGTACGCGATGAGTGCCGCCCTGTTCTCCGCCTTCGCCCGAGCGAGGGTGGAACTCAGCAACTCCACATTGCCGCTCATTCGGTGGCCTCCTCGTCCCCGTCGGCCGCATCGGCCCCGACGTCCCCGTCGGTCTCGTCGTACAGCCCGAAGTAGCGGGCGGCCGTGTCCATGTCCTTGTCGCCGCGACCGGACAGGTTGACCACGAGCAGCCCGTCCCCGCCGAGTTCCCTGCCGACCTCCAGGGCCCCGGCCAGCGCGTGGGCGCTCTCGATCGCCGGGATGATCCCCTCGGTGCGGGAGAGCAGACGCAGCGCCTGCATGGCGGCGTCGTCGGTGACCGCGCGGTACTCGCCGCGGCCGATGTCCTTCAGGTACGCGTGCTCCGGGCCGATGCCCGGGTAGTCCAGACCGGCGGAGATGGAGTACGGCTCGGTGATCTGGCCCTCGTCGTCCTGGAGGACGTAGCTGCGCGAGCCGTGCAGGACACCGGGCTCGCCCGCGGTCAGGGTGGCCGCGTGCTCGCCGGTCTCCACCCCGTGTCCGGCGGGCTCGCAGCCGATCAGCCGGACACCGGCGTCCGGGATGAAGGCATGGAAGAGCCCGATGGCGTTGGATCCGCCGCCGACGCAGGCGATCGCGGCGTCCGGCAGCCGGCCCGCCCGCTCCAGGATCTGGCGCCGGGCCTCGACGCCGATGACCCGGTGGAAGTCGCGGACCATCGCCGGGAAGGGGTGCGGCCCCGCGACGGTGCCGAAGAGGTAGTGCGTGTGGTCCACGTTGGCGACCCAGTCGCGGAACGCCTCGTTGATGGCGTCCTTCAGGGTCCGGGAACCGGACTTCACGGCGATGACCTCGGCGCCGAGCATCCGCATCCGCGCCACGTTCAGCGCCTGCCGCTCGGTGTCGATCTCACCCATGTAGATGGTGCAGTCGAGGCCGAAGAGCGCGCAGGCGGTCGCGGTGGCGACGCCGTGCTGGCCGGCGCCGGTCTCCGCGATGACCCGGGTCTTGCCCATGCGCCGGGTGAGCAGCGCCTGCCCCAGCACATTGTTGATCTTGTGCGAGCCGGTGTGGTTCAGGTCCTCGCGCTTGAGGAAGATCCGGGCCCCGCCCGCGTGCTCGGCGAAGCGCGTGACCTCGGTCAGCGCGCTGGGGCGGCCGGTGTAGTCGACCATGAGCGCGTTGAGCTCGGCGGCGAAGGCCGGATCGGCCTTCGCCTTGTCGTACTCGACGGCGACCTCGTCCACGGCGGCGACCAGCGCCTCCGGGATGAACTTGCCGCCGAAGGCGCCGAAGTACCCCTCGGCGCTGGGGATCAGACCCTCCGGGTCCGGGATGAAGAAGTCAGATGACATCCGACGTGCTCCTCGACATCGCAACGGGTGGATTCACCGTATGCGCCGTGCGGAGCGCCGCCGCGACCGAGGGCGGTCGGGCGGTGCGGTCGGGCGTACGGCGGCACGGTGGTGCCGGTGCTCCGACCGGGGCTCGCTACGGCGCGAACCCCGTGCGCCATCGCATGCCGTTGACCTGGCCGGGCTCGTCGCCGATCACGTACCGCACCCGTCGGCCGTGCACGCGGCGCGCCGGGGCGCGGCAGCCGCGGGGCCTGCACCCGCGCGCCAGCGGCGCGTGCGGGTCCCGTGCCGCCGTCGCGGCGGGGCGCACGCCCGGCCGGACTCGGGACGACGCGGGGCGGTCGGCGGGCATGGTGGGGTCAGCCCCGCCCGTGGCGGAGTGCCGGGTGGGCGCCCGCGGCCACCAGGTCGGCGACGGCGGCCCGCGGGTCGCGGCCGGTGACCAGGGACTCGCCCACGAGCACCGCGTCGGCGCCCGCGTTGGCGTAGGCGATCAAGTCGTGCGGGCCGCGGACGCCGGACTCGGCGACCTTGACGATGTGGTCCGGGATCTCGGGGGCGACGCGCTCGAAGGTGGAGCGGTCGACCTTGAGGTCCTTCAGGTTGCGCGCGTTGACGCCGATGACCTTCGCCCCGGCGTCCACGGCGCGCTCGGCCTCCTCCTCGTCGTGCACCTCGACGAGCGGTGTCAGGCCGATGGACCCGGCCCGCTCGATGAGGGAGACCAGGGCCTCCTGGTCGAGGGCGGCGACGATCAGCAGGGCGAGGTCGGCGCCGTGGGCGCGGGCCTCCCAGAGCTGGTAGGAGGTGACGATGAAGTCCTTGCGCAGGACGGGGATGTCGACCTTGGCGCGGACGGCCTCCAGGTCCGCGAGCGAACCGCCGAAGCGGCGCTCCTCGGTGAGGACGGAGATGACGGACGCGCCGCCCGCCTCGTAGTCGGCGGCGAGCCCGGCCGGGTCGGCGATCGCGGCAAGTGCTCCCTTGGAGGGGCTGGAGCGCTTGACCTCGCAGATGACGTTGACGCCCTCGCCGCGCAGGGCGGCGGCCCCGTCCTTCGCCTGCGGGGCGCGCGCCGCGCGTTCCTTGAGCTCGTCGAGGCCGACGCGCGCCTGCCGCTCCGCGAGGTCGGCGCGTACGCCGTCGATGATCTCGTCGAGCACACTCACGCGAGCGGCCCCCTTCCGGAACGGTGCTGAGGGAACAGGATCAACTTGTCTCCATGCTATCCGCAGGAGGGCCGAGGCCCGAATCCTGCCGGTCGGTATCCCATCAGCTGGGCGTTCAGGGGGCCAGCGCCGCACCGAACGGCAGGTTCCGGACGACCGAGAAGACGATCAGCACGGTTCCGACGCCCCACCAGACGACGGGCTTCGCGGCGATGCTCATGGGCCTGCCCCGGGCCGCCCGGGAGATCCAGACCACCCACAGCACGGCGAAGAGCACGTACCCGGCGACGGCCGGGGCGTTCGATCCGAGGGCGGTGGCGATGTCGCCGTGCGCGAAGGCGTGGGCGCTGCGCAGTCCGCCGCAGCCCGGGCAGTAGAGGCCGGTGAGGCGGAGCAGCGGGCAGACCGGGTAGTGGCCCGGCTCGTTGGGGTCCACGGCGCCGACGTAGCCGAAGGCGCCGACGACGGCGGCCATGACGCCGGCCGGGACGGCGATCCGCCGCAGGCGTGAGGCGTGCGCGGGTGCCGGGGGGCGGACCGTCGGTGGGCCGGCGGCGGGGACGGGCGGCCGCGGAGCGGCGGGAGGGGTTGCGTCCACTCGGTGATTGTCCCCGTTGCAGCGGAAAGGCGCAGCCCGGTCCGGGCTGCGCCTCGCGTCCGTACGTGCGTCAGGAGATCTGGGCCTGCGCGGCGCGCGCCCGGGCGGCGGCCATCTCGGGCGACTCCTTCGGCATGCCGAGGCCCGCCGCCTTCATCGCGAGGCCGACGACTCCGCCGAGGAGGACGACGGCGATACCGGCCCAGAAGCCGATCGGGTTGGCCGCGACCATGAAGACGCCCGCGACGCAGAATCCGATGAAGGAGATGATGACACCGGTCCAGGCGGCCGGGGTGTGTCCGTGGCTGCTGCCCGCCATGAGTTGCTCCTTGTTGGTGTTGCGCTGTTGGTATCGCTGTACGCAAAGCTGGTGCCGCTGTTGGTGCCGCTTGCTGAAAGCTCAACTCCATTGTCCCGTACGTGCGGGTAGGAGGTGAGCTGGGGGGTCAACCCTCGCGCGTCGGGTCCTCGCCGCGGTCCAGGGCCTTCCACAGGTCCTCGGGCCGGTCCGGGTCGGGGGCGGTGCGGGCGGCCCTGCGCGGGCGGGGGGTGCCGTCGCGTTCGTACCGTCCCGACATGCTGGGCCAGAGCCTGCCGTAGCGCAGGGCGAGCAGCCCGGCGAGGAGGATCAACAGGCCGCCGACCGCGGTGACATAGGGCCAGGCGGTGTGGCTGAGGGCCTGGATGGTGGCCGAGGTGTCGCCGGTGGTCTGCGCGGCCTTCTCGTCGAGGGCCGCGCTGTCGAAGGCGCCGCGGTACGCGCTCAGTCCGGCGCCCAGGCCGCTGAGGGCGAGCAGGCAGGCGACGATCAGCCGTCCTCCGCTGCGGACGGCGAAGACGGCGACGAGGGCGGCAAGACCGACGACGGCGAGGGCCGCCGGGAGGCCGGTGACGTCCTGGCCGTCTGCGGTCAGCGGCAGGGAACCGCCGCCGACGGCCGCCCGGCCCTCGGCCCAGGTCTGGCCGGAGGCGAGCAGGACGACGGTGGCGCCCGCCGCTCCGAGGAGCAGGCCGGCGGCCAGACTGCGGCGGCTCTCCGAGCCGCCGGGGGCGGCGGCCGTTCGGGCACGGGGCTGGGGTACGGGGACAGCACTCACGTACCCCACTATCCCCCACGGCCCCCACCGCGGCCGGGAGTGGGGTCCCGATGCCCGGCCGCGGGGGAGGTCACGACGGTCTCGGAGCCTGTCGGGCGGCCTTCGGCCGGAGGCCGCCCGACAGGCGCTCACGCGTCGCGGAGCCGGTTGGCGGTGTGCACGGCCCGGAGCACGGCCGCTGCCTTGTTGCGGCACTCGGTGTCCTCGGCGACCGGGTCGGAGTCGGCGACGACGCCCGCTCCGGCCTGGACGTAGGCCGTGCCGTCGCGCAGCAGCGCGGTGCGGATCGCGATGGCGGTGTCGGAGTCCCCGGCGAAGTCGAGGTACCCGACGCAGCCCCCGTACAGCCCGCGGCGGGTCGGTTCGAGCTCCTCGATGATCTGCATCGCGCGGGGCTTGGGGGCACCGGAGAGGGTGCCGGCCGGGAAGCAGGCGGTGAGCACGTCGAAGGCGGTGAGGCCCTCGGCGACGCGGCCGGTGACGGTGGAGACGATGTGCATCACGTGCGAGTACCGCTCGATCGACATGAAGTCGACGACCTCGACGCTGCCGGGTTCGCAGACCCGGCCCAGGTCGTTGCGGCCGAGGTCGACGAGCATCAGGTGCTCGGCGCGTTCCTTCGGGTCGGCGAGGAGTTCCTCGGCGAGTGCCTGGTCCTCCTGCGGGGTGGTTCCCCGGTGCCGGGTCCCGGCGATCGGGTGGAGCATCGCCCGTCCGTCCTCGACCTTGACGAGGGCCTCCGGGCTGGAGCCCACGACGTCGAAGCCGTCGAAGCGGAAGAGGTACATGTACGGGGACGGGTTGGTGGCGCGCAGTACCCGGTAGACGTCCAGCGCGCTTGCCGAGCACGGGGTCTCGAAGCGCTGCGAGGGCACTACCTGGAAGGCCTCGCCGGCCCTGATGCGCTCCTTCACGTCCTCGACGGCGTCCTGGTACGCCCTGCCGCCCCACAGCGCGGTGTACGGGGGCAGTTCGGACGGCGGAAGGGCGACGGGGGTGGTCTCGACGGGGCGCGAGAGGTCGCGTTCCATGGCGTCGAGACGGGCGACGGCGTCCGCGTACGCCTCGTCGACGCCGGTGGCCAGGTCGTTGTGGTTGATCGCGTTGGCGATCAGCAGGACGCTGCCGTCCCCGTGGTCGAGCACCGCCAGGTCCGAGGTGAGCAGCATCGTCAGCTCGGGGAGGCGCAGGTCGTCCGTACCGCTCTCGCCGATCCGTTCCAGACGGCGCACGATGTCGTAACCCAGATAGCCGACCATGCCTCCGGTGAACGGCGGCAGCCCGTCGTCGGCAACCAGGTCGCGGGGGGTGTGCAGGGTTTCGACGGTGGCGCGCAGGGCCGCCAGCGGGTCGCCGTCGACGGGGACGCCGACCGGCGGGGTGCCCGTCCAGTGCGCCCGCCCGTCGCGTGCGGTGAGGGTGGCGGCGCTGCGTACGCCGATGAAGGAGTAGCGCGACCAGGTGCGGCCGTTCTCCGCGGATTCGAGGAGGAAGGTGCCGGTGCGCTCGGCGGCGAGCTTGCGGTAGAGGCCGACCGGGGTGTCGCCGTCCGCGAGGAGCCTGCGGCTGACGGGGATGACGCGCCGTTCGACGGCAAGCTTGCGGAACGTGTCGAGATCCATGGCCCTGGACCCTACTGGTCGAGCGGGAGGACGTCGGCGTCGAAGCAGGTGCGGTCGCCGGTGTGGCACGCGGCACCCGTCTGGTCGACCTTGACGAGCACGGTGTCGGCGTCGCAGTCGAGGGCGACGGACTTGACGCGCTGGACGTGGCCCGAGGTGTCGCCCTTGACCCAGTACTCCTGGCGGCTGCGCGACCAGTAGGTGCAGCGCCCGGTGGTGAGGGTGCGGTGCAGGGCCACGTCGTCCATCCAGCCGAGCATCAGCACCTCGCCGGTGTCGTACTGCTGGGCGATGGCCGGGAAGAGACCGTCGGCGCCGCGCTTGAGGCGGGCGGCGATGGCCGGGTCGAGGGTGCCGGACGGCGGCGGGGTGCTGGGCGTGGGCGCGCTGGTCATGCGCCCATTGTGCCGTGGTCGCGGGGTCGGGCCGGTGTGCCGTCCGCTGGGCGGACGGGCCGCCGCGGCCGTACGCTGGCGGGCATGTCGACCCATGCGAAGCGCGAACGACTTCTGCTCGCCGACCTGTTGGAGGCGGCGGGACCGGAGGCACCGACCCTGTGCCGGGGCTGGACGACCCGGGACCTGGCCGCCCACGTGGTGGTGCGGGAGCGCCGGCCCGACGCGGCGGGCGGAATGGTGCTGGGCGTCCTGAAGAACCGCCTGGAACGGGTGCAGGCCGAGTTCGCCGCGAAGCCGTACGAGGAACTGATCCAGCTGATCCGGACCGGGCCGCCGAGGATGTCCCCGTTCGGCCTGAAGCAGATCGACGAGGCGGCCAACACCGTCGAGTTCTACGTCCACACGGAGGACGTGCGCCGGGCCCAGCCGGACTGGTCGCGGCGCGAACTGGACCCGGTCTTCGCGGATCTGCTGTGGTCGCGCGCGGAGCGGACGGCACGGCTGCTGGGCCGCAGGTCCCCGGTGGGACTGGTGCTGCGCCGCCCGGACGGCCAGACGGTGGTGGCGCACAAGGGCGCCCCGGTGGTGACGGTGACCGGCGAGCCGGGCGAGTTGCTGCTCTTCGCGTTCGGCCGGCAGAACGCGGCGGTGGTGGGGCTGGACGGCGACCAGGAGGCGGTGGACCGGCTGCGGACGGCGGAGCTGGGCATGTGAGTCCCGGCCCGGCCGGGGCCCGCGGTCCGGGCCCCGGCGCACGGGGGACCGTCGGGACGGAGGTCGTACGGCCCAGGTGGGCGGGGTCGGCGACGGTCCGGGGCGGGGCGGGGCACAGGGAGCCGGCGAGCCCGGCGAAGAGCCCGATGCGGGCGGCGACGACGGCGAGCGTGTGGGTGGCGGGACTCCCCGGGCGGCCGGGGCCGCCCGGCCGCGCAGACGCCGATCGCCGGACCGGCCGGTCCGGCGATCAGTGGCCTGCACGGGTCCCGCCGGTGTGTCGCCCGGATCAGCGGACCGGGTGTCCGGCCTCCCGGAGCGCGTCCTTGACCTCGGAGATCCGCAGGTCGCCGAAGTGGAAGACGGACGCGGCGAGCACCGCGTCGGCGCCCGCCGCGATGGCCGGGGCGAAGTCCGCGAGCCGTCCGGCGCCGCCGGAGGCGATGACGGGGACGGTCACGTGCTCGCGGACCGCCTCGATCATCTCGGTGTCGTAGCCGTCCTTGGTGCCGTCGGCGTCCATCGAGTTGAGCAGGATCTCGCCCGCGCCCAGTTCGGCGGCGCGGTGCGCCCATTCGACGGCGTCGATGCCGGTCCCCCGGCGACCGCCGTGCGTGGTGACCTCGAAGGTGCCCCCGGGGGTGCGCCGGGCGTCCACGGAGAGCACCAGGACCTGGCGGCCGAAGCGCTCGGCGATCTCCCGGATGAGGTCGGGGCGGGCGATGGCGGCGGTGTTGACGCCGACCTTGTCCGCGCCGGCCCGCAGCAGTTTGTCGACGTCGTCGGCGGTGCGGACGCCGCCGCCGACGGTGAGCGGGATGAAGACCTGCTCGGCGGTGCGGCGCACCACGTCGTAGGTGGTCTCCCGGTCGCCGCTGGAAGCGGTGATGTCGAGGAAGGTCAGCTCGTCGGCGCCCTCGGCGTCGTACAGCTTGGCCATCTCGACGGGGTCGCCGGCGTCGCGCAGGTTCTGGAAGTTGACGCCCTTGACGACCCGGCCGCCGTCGACGTCCAGGCACGGGATGACGCGTACCGCGAGAGTCATCGCGCACCTGCCCGGTATGCCTCGACCTCGACCTCGACGACCAGGCTCGGGTCCACGAACCCGGACACGATGATCAGGGAGGCGGCGGGCCGGACGTCGTCGAACAGCTCCTTGTGGGCGCGGCCGACCTCGTCGACGTCCCGGGCGTGCGTGACGTACATCCGGGTGCGGACGACGTCCTCGCGGCCCATTCCGAGCTGCTTCAGCGCGTCGAAGGCGACCTTGAAGGAGGTGACGGTCTGCTCGTAGGGGCCGCCCGCGGAGATCTGGCCGTTCTCCACCGAGGTGCAGCCGGCCACCAGGACCAGCCCGTTCGGGAGCTGGACCGCGCGGGAGTAGCCGAATCTCTCCTCCCAGGGGGCGCCGGAGGAGATCCGGTTGACGGAGTCGGTCATCCGGAGACCACCCGCAGCGCTTCTTCGAGGGTGAACGCCTTCGCGTACAGGGCCTTGCCGACGATCGCGCCCTCGACGCCGTCCGGGACGAGCGAGGAGATGGCCCGCAGGTCGTCGAGCGAGGAGACGCCGCCGGAGGCGACGACGGGCTTGTCGGTGGCGGCGCAGACGTTCTTCAGGAGGTCCAGGTTGGGGCCCTGAAGGGTGCCGTCCTTGGCGATGTCGGTGACGACGTAGCGGGCGCAGCCCTCGGAGTCGAGGCGGGCGAGCGTCTCGTAGAGGTCGCCGCCGTCGCGGGTCCAGCCGCGGCCGCGCAGTGTGGTGCCGCGGACGTCGAGGCCGACGGCGATCTTGTCGCCGTGCTCGGCGATGACCTTGGCGACCCATTCGGGGGTCTCCAGGGCGGCGGTGCCGAGGTTCACCCGGGTGCAGCCGGTGGCGAGGGCGGCGGCGAGCGAGGCGTCGTCGCGGATGCCGCCGGACAGTTCGACCTTGATGTCCATCGAACGGGAGACCTCGGCGATCCGCTCCCGGTTGTCGCCGGTGCCGAACGCGGCGTCCAGGTCGACCAGGTGCAGCCATTCCGCGCCCGCCCGCTGCCAGGCGAGGGCCGCCTCCAGCGGGTCGCCGTAGGAGGTCTCGGAACCGGACTCGCCGTGGACGAGTCGGACGGCCTGGCCGTCGCGGACGTCGACGGCGGGGAGGAGTTCAAGCTTCGGCATTACAGCGTCTCGATCCAGTTGGTCAGCAGCTGGGCGCCGGCATCGCCGGACTTCTCGGGGTGGAACTGGGTGGCCCACAGGGCGCCGTTCTCCACGGCGGCGACGAACGGCTCGCCGTGGGTGGACCAGGTGACCCGGGGGGCGCGGATCTTGGGGTTGGTGACGTCCAGGGTCCAGTCGTGCACGGCGTAGGAGTGCACGAAGTAGAACCTGGCGTCCGGGTCGAGCCCGGCGAACAGCTGGGAGTCCTCGGGGGACCGCACGGTGTTCCAGCCCATGTGCGGGACGACCGGGGCCTTCAGCGGGCCGACGGTCCCGGGCCACTCGTCCAGTCCCTCGGTCTCCACGCCGTGTTCGATGCCGCGCTCGAAGAGGATCTGCATGCCGACGCAGATGCCCATGACGGGGCGTCCGCCGGACAGCCTGCGGCCGATGACCCACTCGCCGCGGGCCTTCGTGAGTCCGTCCATGCAGGCGGAGAACGCGCCGACACCGGGCACCAGCAGGCCGTCGGCGTTCATCGCCGCGTCGTAGTCGCGGGTGATCTCGACGTCCGCGCCGACGTGGGCCAGGGCCCGCTCGGCGGACCGGACGTTGCCGAAGCCGTAGTCGAAGACGACGACCTTCTTCTTGGCGCTCTTGCTCTGTTCGCTCATCCGGCCGTACCTCAGTCCCAGAGTCCCTGGATCCGCATGACGCCCGCGACCAGGCACATCACGGACCCGATCCCGAGCAGGACGATGACGCCCCGGGGCATCTTCTGCTTGGAGAAGGAGATGACACCGCCGGCCAGGAACAGGCCGACGACGATCAATATGGTGTTCAGCCCGGTCACAGCGCGCCCTTCGTGGAGGGGATGATCCCGGCGGCGCGCGGGTCGTGCTCGCAGGCGTACCGCAGGGCACGGGCGAGCGCCTTGAACTGGCACTCCACGATGTGGTGCGCGTTGCGCCCGTAGGGCACGTGGACGTGCAGGGCGATCTGGGCCTGGGCGACGAAGGACTCCAGGATGTGCCGGGTCATCGTCGTGTCGTAGGCGCCGATCATGGGCGCCATGTTCTCCGGCTCGGTGTGCACCAGGTACGGGCGGCCGGAGAGGTCGACCGTGACCTGGGCGAGCGACTCGTCCAGCGGGACGGTGCAGTTGCCGAAGCGGTAGATGCCGACCTTGTCGCCGAGGGCCTGCCGGAACGCGCCGCCGAGCGCGAGGGCGGTGTCCTCGATGGTGTGGTGCGAGTCGATGTGCAGGTCGCCGTCGGTCTTGACGGTGAGGTCGAACAGGCCGTGCCGTCCGAGCTGGTCGAGCATGTGGTCGTAGAAGCCGACGCCGGTCGACACGTCGACCGTGCCGGTGCCGTCGAGGTTGATCTCGACGAGGACCGACGTCTCCTTGGTGGTGCGTTCGACTCTTCCCACACGGGCCGCGCGAGTCATGCGTGGTGCTCCTTCTTCAGTTCGCGTGCCGCATCGAGGAACGCGTCGTTCTCCGCCGGGGTGCCCGCGGAGACCCGCAGCCATCCCGGTACGCCGTTGTCCCGGACCAGGACGCCCCGGTCGAGGATCCGCCGCCAGACCGTGTGGCTGTCGTCGAAGCGGCCGAACTGGACGAAGTTGGCGTCCGATTCGACGACCTCGTAGCCGAGTGCGCGCAGCTCCGTGACGATCCGGTCGCGTTCGCTCTTGAGCCGGTCGACGTACCCGAGCAGCGTATCGGTGTGCTCCAGGGCGGCGAGCGCGGTGGCCTGGGTGACGGAGGACAGGTGGTACGGCAGCCGCACCAGCTGGACCGCGTCGACGACGGCCGGGTCCGCGGCGAGGTAGCCCAGACGCAGCCCGGCGGCGCCGAACGCCTTGGACATGGTGCGGGAGAGCACCAGGTTCGGGCGGCCCTCGATCAGCGGGAGCAGCGAGGGGCGGTGGCTGAACTCGCCGTAGGCCTCGTCGACGACGACGATCGACGGCCTGGCCGCCTGGGCCGCCTCGTACAGGGCGAGGACGGTCCCGGCGTCGACGGCGGTGCCGGTGGGGTTGTTGGGCGAGGTGATGAAGACGACGTCGGGACGCAGTTCGGCGATGGCCGCGCGGGCGGCCCCGACGTCGATGGTGAAGTCCTCGTTGCGCGGCCCGGAGATCCAGCCGGTGCCGGTGCCGCGCGCGATGAGGGCGTGCATGGAGTACGAGGGCTCGAAGCCGATCGCGGTGCGTCCCGGGCCGCCGAAGGTCTGGAGGAGCTGCTGGAGGACCTCGTTGGAGCCGTTGGCGGCCCAGACGTTGGCGAGGGCGACCTCGTGTCCGGCGGTGCGGGTGAGGTAGCGGGCGAGTTCCGTGCGCAGCTCGACGGCGTCCCGGTCGGGGTAGCGGTTGAGGTCGCGGGCGGCCTCGCGGACCCGCTCGGCGATCCGGTCGACGAGTGCCTCGGGCAGCGGGTACGGGTTCTCGTTGGTGTTCAGCCGCACGGGGACGTCGAGCTGCGGCGCCCCGTAGGGGGACTTGCCGCGCAGTTCGTCGCGGATCGGCAGGTCGTCGATGCGCACGGGGCGCTCGGGGGAGGTGCTCACCGGTTCGGCACCTCCCATCCGAAGCGTGCCCTGATGGCCGCGCCGTGCGCGGGCAGGTCCTCCGCCTCGGCGAGCGTGACCACGTGGTGCGCCACGTCGGCGAGGGCGTCGCGTGAGTAGTCGACGATGTGGATGCCGCGCAGGAAGGACTGCACGGACAGGCCGGAGGAGTGGCAGGCGCAGCCGCCGGTCGGCAGCACGTGGTTGGAGCCCGCGCAGTAGTCGCCGAGGGAGACCGGCGACCAGGGGCCGACGAAGATCGCGCCCGCGTTCTTCACCCGCTCCGCGACGGCGGCGGCGTCGGCGGTCTGGATCTCCAGGTGTTCGGCGCCGTACGCGTCGACCACGCGCAGGCCCTCCTCCAGGCCGTCGACCAGGACGATCGCGGACTGCCTGCCGCTCAGGGCCGGGGCGATCCGGTCCTCGACGTGCTTGGTGGCGGCGACCTGCGGCTCCAGTTCCGCGGCGACCGCGTCGGCGAGCGCCTCGGAGTCGGTGACCAGGACGGCGGCGGCGAGCGGGTCGTGCTCGGCCTGGCTGATCAGGTCGGACGCGACGTGCACCGGGTCGGCGGTGTCGTCGGCGAGGACGGCGATCTCGGTCGGCCCGGCCTCGGTGTCGATGCCGATGCGGCCGGTGAAGTAGCGCTTGGCCGCCGCGACCCAGATGTTGCCGGGGCCGGTGACCATGTTGGCGGGCGCGCAGCTCTCGGTGCCGTACGCGAACATCGCGACGGCCTGGGCGCCGCCGGCCGCGTACACCTCGTCGATGCCGAGGAGGGCGCAGGCGGCGAGGATGGTCGGGTGCGGCAGGCCGCCGAACTCCTTCTGCGGCGGTGACGCCAGGGCCATGGACTCGACACCCGCTTCCTGCGCGGGCACCGCGTTCATGATCACGGAGGAGGGGTAGACGGACCGGCCGCCGGGCGCGTAGAGGCCGACCCGCTGGACCGGCACCCACTTCTCGGTGACGTTGCCGCCGGGCACGACCCGGACGGGGTGCGGGGCACGGCGCTGCGCCGAGTGGACGATCCGGGCGCGGGCGATCGACTCCTCCAGGGCGGCCCGCACCAGCGGGTCCAGCCCGTCGAGCGCGGCGGTGAGCGCGGCGGCGGGGACCCGCACCCGCTCCAGGCGGACGCCGTCGAACCTCTCGGCGTACCCGATCAGCGCCGCGTCGCCCCGATGATGCACGTCCTCGCAGATGGGCCGCACCTTCTCCAGGGCGGCTTCCACGTCGAACTCGGCACGGGGCAGCAGGTCGCGCAGGGCCGCGCCCTCGGGGAGGGCGTCGCCGCGCAGATCGATTCGAGAGATCACACCGCAATTCTCGCAGACCGCCACGCGCGCCCGGTCGCCCGTATCACTGGCTGATACGTGTCCCGGGTGCCGGGCCGCCCCCTAGCGTTCACGTCGTCACTCAGCGGGAAGAACAGCTCCGAGCGGAAGGGGGTACCCGTGACCGAACCGCACGACAGCGATTTCCCGGACGGTCTCAGCGCGGCGGAGCTGGGCATGTGGCAGTCGTTCCGGAACGGCAGCACCTACGACCTGCGTGCCCGCGATCCGGCGCGGGACGATCCGTTCGCCCCGCGGGTCTGGGGTCCGGAGCGCAGTGTGGACGGGCGCGTCGTCGCCCGGCTGCTGCTGTCCGGCCCCCCGCCGCGGCCCGGCCGGGTGGCAGCGCTGAAGCTCAGGGGCGTGCGCATCACCGGGACGCTCGACCTGGCGGGCGGGCGCGTCGCGCCGTACGTCGAGATGACCGGCTGCCGCTTCGAGAACGAGGTGGTGCTGCCCGAGTGCCACTTCACGACCCTGCGGATCGTCGGCTGCGCGATGCCCCGGCTGGAGGCGGCCCGGCTGCGCACCGAGGGCGACCTGCATCTGCCGCGCTGCCGCATTCCGCGCGGGATCCGGATCACCGACGCGCAGATCGGCACCGATCTGCTGATCAACCAGATCGAGATCGGCCCCGACCGGAGCGGGCGCGCCCTTGCCGCCGACGGGCTGGCGGTCGCCCAGGACCTCCAGGCGGAGCTGATCGAGGCGCGCGGCGAGCTGAGTCTGCGCGGCGCGAAGGTCGGCGGTTCGCTCAGCCTGCGCGGCAGCCGGCTGCGCGGCAGGGAGGGGCGGCGGGCGCTGAACGCGCCGCAGCTGACGGTGGAGCGGACGCTGTACATGAGCGAGGCGTGGGTGAGCGTCGACACCGGGATCCAGGGCACCACTCCCCCGTACGGCATCGTCACGGCGGCGACCCCGGCGCGCGGCACGCGCGCGCAGACCCTGGAGTGCCGCGGCGGGGTGCGACTCGACGACGGGCGGTTCGGCGACGCCGTCGATCTGCACAAGGCCCGTTTCGTGCTGGCCCGGCACGAGGAGCTGTCGCTGCGCCGGATCGTCACCCCGGAGCTGCGGTTCAACGCGGAGCGGCCCCAGGAGGGCCGGGTCGTGCTGAACGGCGCGCGGGTGGTCACGCTGATCGACGTGTCGACGAGCTGGCCGGGGCCGGGCGGGCTGGCGATGGGCGGTTTCGTCTACGAGAGCCTCGTGCCGTACGGGCACTTCCCGCTGGCCCGGCGCCTGGAGTGGGTGGCGGCCGCGACGCCGGAGTACGTTCCGGAGCCGTACGAGCGCCTGGCGACGGTGCTGCGCAACTGCGGGGAGGACGCCGACGCCCGCGAGGTGCTGCTGGCCAAGCAGCGGCGGCGGCGCGAGACGCTGCCGCTCGCCGCGAAGCTGTGGGGGTTCCTCCAGGACTGGACGGTGGCGTACGGCTACCGGCCGGGGCGGGCCGCGGTGTGGATGGCGGTGTTGTGGGCGGCGGGGACGCTGGCCTTCGCCCGGCACGCCCCGGTGCCGATCAAGGAGGACGAGCATCCGCAGTGGAATCCCGCGCTCTACGCGCTCGACCTGCTGATTCCGGTGATCAACCTCGGTCAGGACGGCTACTGGCGGATGGACGGCGCCTGGCAGTGGGCGGCGACCGCGCTCATCCTGCTGGGCTGGGTCCTGGCCACGACGGTCGCGACCGGCGCGACGAGGCTGTTGCGCCGGGGCTGAACGCGATCCGGCCACGGGCGGCCGGGCAGCCGGGCCGCCCGGCCCCGGTCCCGCCGCGCCGGAGCAGCGGGCCCGACGGCCGGGGACCGGGCTCGAACGGCCGGCCGGGCCTCGGTCGGCGTACCGGATATCGACCACGACAACGACAGGAACAAGCCAGATTCCGCGCTTTTCTTTACTTTTTATTGACCGTACGCGATACAACCCGTTCACTCGGCACCAAAGCTTCACAGTGCTGCCCTGGCGCCGCCCCGACCAGCGCTTTTCAATGGTCTGCACCATGTCATTCCTTCGCGCCCTGCTCCGTACCGCGCGCCTGCCCCGGCGCTCTCCCCGGGGGGCCGCCGGGCTGCTCGCGGACGACGCGGTACTGCTCGACGCCCCCGACGAGAGGCTCTCCCCCGCCCTGGTCGCCGCCGCCCTCGGCGAGTACGGACCTGCCGCGAAACTCCTCGCCACCACCCGGGAGGGCGCCGAGTGGGAGAACCGGGACCGGTATCTCGGCCGGCTCGTCGCCTTCGCCCGCAACCGCGACGGCTGGCTGACCGCCTGGCTCGCCGCCGCCCCGCACGACCCCGACGCGCTGCTCGTCAAGGCCGAACTGGCGGTCCGCAGGGCCTGGGAGTCACCCGTGCGGGCCGAACAGCTGCGCGCGGTGGGCCCGCTGATCACCGCGGCGGCCGAGAGCGATCCGCGCGACCCGGTGCCGTGGCGGCTCGCGCTCGACCACGCCCGCGGCACCCATGCCACGCACACCGTCTTCGAGGCGCTGTGGGAGGAGGCGGTCCGGCGGTCCTCGCACCACTACGGCTGCCATGTCGCGGCCCTGCGGTACCTCTCCGCCGCCTGGTACGGCTCACACCGCGAGTGTTTCGACTTCGCCGAGCGGGCCGCCGAGGACTCGCTGCCCGGCTCGCTGGTGCGGGCGCTGCCGCTGCGGGCCGCGTTCGCCCTGATGATCGAGGGACCGGGGGCGCGGACCACGTCGGTCCAGGAGGAACGGATCGACGTGGCGGCCGATCTGGCGATCACGCTGTCCGCCTCGTTCGCGCCGGGCGACCCCTGGCCCGCCGAGGTCCGCAACCTGCTGGCGTTCGTCCTGGTCGCCCGGGGCCGGTGGGAGGCGGCCCTGGAGCAGTTCCGGCGGATCGGGCCCCACGCGGCGTCGTTCCCGTGGTCGTCGGTCTCGGACGATCCCCTCGGACGGTTCCTCGACGCACGGGACGAGACGGTGCTCCGGGTGGTCGCCGCGAGGTCCTCGGCGGGCCGGGCCGACCGGGGCCGGGGCCCCCGTGGGCGGGGCCGTTACGCTTGACCGCTGTGACCACCGCTCGCATGCCCCTGTTCCCGCTGAACGCGGTGCTTTTCCCGGGCCTCGTGCTGCCGCTGAACGTCTTCGAGGAGCGATATCGCGCCATGATGCGCGAACTGCTCAGGACCGGCGAGGACGAGCCCCGCCGCTTCGCGGTGGTCGCGATCCGCGACGGCCACGAGGTGGCCCCGACCGCCACCGGAATGCCGGACACGGTACGCACCCCCCTCGACAAGGGCCCCACGGCCGGCTTCGGCCCCGAACCGGTCCGGTCCTTCCACCGGGTCGGCTGCGTCGCCGACGCGGCGAAGATCCGGGAGCGGCCGGACGGCAGCTTCGAGGTCCTCGCGACCGGGACCACCCGGGTCGAGGTGCTGTCCGTCGATGCGAGCGGCCCCTATCTGACGGCGGAGCTGGAGGAGCTGGAGGAGAAGCCGGGCGAGGAGGCGGGCGCGCTCGCCGAGGGCGTCCTGCGGGCCTTCCGCGGCTACCAGAAGCGTCTGGCCGGGGCGAGCGAACGATCCCTGACGACGGGGGCGGAACTGCCCGACGACCCCTCGGTCGTCTCCTACCTGGTCGCGGCGGCGGCCGTACTCGACGTCCCCTCGAAGCAGCGGCTGCTCCAGGCCCCGGACACCGCGTCCCGGTTGCGCGAGGAACTCAAGATGCTGCGGGCCGAGACCGCCGTCATCCGGCATCTGCCGTCGCTTCCGGCGGTGGACCTGACGCGCGCCCCGACCCACCCCAACTGACCGCCCGACCCACCCCGTCCGAGGACCCCCATCGTGGCGAAGAAGCCCAAGAAGCAGCAACAGTCCGGCGGCACCCCCGCGACGGTCGCGCTGACCGCGGCGGGCGCGGCGTTCACCGTCCACGCCTACGACCACGACCCGGCGTCGGCCTCGTACGGCGAGGAGGCCGCCGAGGCGCTCGGCGTCTCCCCCGACCGGGTCTTCAAGACCCTGGTCGCCGACGTGGACGGCACCCTCACCGTGGCGGTCGTCCCGGTGGCCGGCTCGCTCGACCTCAAGGCACTGGCCTCCGCGGTGGGCGGCAAACGGGCAGCGATGGCCGACCCGGCGGCGGCGGAACGCACCACCGGTTACGTCCGGGGCGGCATCTCCCCGCTGGGGCAGCGCAAGCGGCTGCGCACGGTGCTGGACACATCGGCGCGCTCGCACGGGACGATCTGCGTCTCGGCGGGCCGCCGCGGCCTGGAGGTCGAGCTGTCGCCCGAGGATCTTGCCGCGCTGACCGGGGCGGTGTTCGCGGAGATCGGCCGCGGCTGAGGGCCGTCCCGTAGTCCGCGGTGGAACGGTGCGCGGCGTCGGATGCGGTGCGTCGCAAGGCGGAGGGACATGCGCGCACTGGATGTATGCCGGTGTTCCGGCAACGCCGCGAGGTGCCGTGGCCGTCGTCGCGCGCCCGCCAGGGCTTGCGGGACAGTCCTTGGGGCTGCGGCCTGAAGGGTTCATCGGCCCGCGACGCCCGGCAAACCCTTCCGGTGGCGGCGCCGGACCGTCTCGTCACACCGTTGTCGCCCGGCCGGGGCCGGGCATCCGCCCCGGTCCCACGACCGCGGTCGGCGCCGGGGCCCCGCGGCGCCCGCCACCCGGGCCCTCGGCCCCGCTACGACCCGGCCGGGGGCGTCGGCGGTGCGGCCCCGCTCGCGGGTGCCCCCGGAACCGGTGCCCCGTACCCCGTGCCCGGCACCGGCCCGCCCGCGGCCCACCCCGGAAAGGCGCCCCACTCCGGCTCCGGGTCCCGCGGCCCGAACAGCGCCGTCAGCGCGAGGTGCACCGCCAGCGCCGCCACCGGCCAGGCCGCCCACGCCGCCCACACCGCGCGCAACTGGAGCGGCGCGTCGAAGACCACGCCCTTGCCGACCGCCCGCGCGTGCGCGACCACGTCCTGCTCCGGCCCGAGCCACACCCCGAGCCGCCAGGCCAGCAGCGAACCGAGCACCCCGCCCAGGGCCAGCCCCACCACCAGCGCGATGCCGCCGCGCCGCCGGAACCAGAAGACCAGCGCGGCGGAGAGCGCTCCGAAGGCCAGGGCCAGCAGCACGAACGTTCCGTCGGCGCCGATCGCCTCCTCGCCCTCGCTGTCCTTGAGGAAGACGGCGGTGCCGTCGGAGATCAGCGGGACCTTCGGCGCCAGCCATGCCCACAGGACCCCGAGACCGGCACCGGCGACGGTCACCAGAAGGGTGACGGCCAGGGCACCGAGCAGCTCCCGGCCGACGTCCCCCTCACCCTGCGGGGCGCTCGGGTGGTCGAGGTGGGATCCCCCGGGACCGTCCCAGCGCGGCGGGGTCTGCCAGGGGTCGTTGGACGAGGGTTGGTGGGGCGGCGTCAGAGGTGCGGTCACCGTGCCATCGTGCCAGGCGTCCCTGTGCACCGCCTCATCGGACCGCCGCCCTGCGGTAGGCCCAGGTGGCCACTGCCAGCGAGAGGACGCCGACGGCGGCGCAGACGGCGAGGTCGAGTGCGACGACCGCCCAGTCCGGGTGGGTGTCGAACGACCGCGAGAGCGCCTCGACCCCGTAGGTCGACGGGAGCAGGTCGCGGGCCCAGCCGATCGGCGCGGGCAGCCGGTCGGCCGGCAGGACGCCGAGCAGCAGCGCCGCGGACATGCCCAGCTGCCCGAGCAGCGTGGCCAGCTCCTGCCGGGGCGCGAGCAGGCCCAGCGCGGCGCCGAGACCGGAGAGCGCCGCCCCGGACAGCGGGATGACGGCGACGAGCACCCACAGATGCGTCAGCGGAAGCCCGAACAGCACGCTCCCCGCCACGGCCGTGACGATCGTGCCGGGCACGGTGAAGGAGGCGTACGCCCCGGCCGCGCCGAGCACCACCGCGGCCGGCGGCACCGGCAGGGTGGCGTAGTGGTCGAGCCCGCCGCCCGCCCGCAGTTGCCCGAAGTACTGGGCGAGCAGGTTGAGCGCGACGAAGGCCACCACGAGCACGCTGGAACCGGCGACGACCGCCCGCGCCTCGGAGCCGCCGTCGACGACTCCGCGCATCAGCACCATGATCCCGACGGACTGGAACGTCGCGACGAAGAGCAACGGGATGCGGGCCACCCGGGCCCGGGACATCTGGGCCCGGTACACGGCCGCGAGCGAGGGGAAGAGCCGGGCCCGCGGCGCGAGCGGCACGGGGGCCGCCCCCTCACGGCCGTCGCCGCCTCCGGCGGGGACCTCCTCGGCGGTCCGGACCGGTCCGGTCACCGTACGGGCGGGAACGATGCTCGTCACCTGGTGCTGCTCCTGTTCACTGCCTGCCCTGCCGGGCGTGCGCCCCCGGCCGCTCCGGGCCCCTCGCCCGCCCCGGTCATGACTTCACCAGCCCCTTGGTCGCGTCCCCGCCGAGCGCGAGATAGACGTCCTCCAGGCTGGGCGTCGCCAGCGTGAAGTCGTCGAGCGCGGCGAACGCGGCGCCACCGGTCACCGCGGCGACCGCGGCACGTGCCTCGTCGGGACCGAGCCGCAGCACCCACCGCCGCCCGGACTCCTGCGCCGAGCCGCGCAGGGCGGCCACCTCGGGCACGTCCAGCGGCGCCCGTTCCCGCCACACCAGCTCGACCCTGACCTCACCGGCGACGCGTTCCTTGAGCCCGGCCGGCGTGTCGCAGGCGATGACCCGGCCGTGCTCGATCACCGCGACCCGGTCGAGGACCGTCTCGGCCTCGATGACGTTGTGGGTGACGAGCAGGACGGTGGTGCCGCGTTCGGCCCGGCGCCGGTCCACGGCCGCCCACACGGCGCGCCGCGCGACGGGGTCCATTCCGGTCGTGGGTTCGTCCAGAACCAGTACCGGCCGCTCGCCGACCAGCGCGGCGGCGAAACAGGCGAGGCGGCGCTGCCCGCCGGAGAGTTTCTTCAGGGGACGCCCCGCGATCCCGGCGAGGCCGAGTTCGTCGAGGACCGCGTCGCGCTCGGCCCTGGCCGCCCCCGCCGCGAGACCGCGCAGCCGTCCGGTGGTCTCGGCGGCGAGCGACACGGTCAGCTCGTCGAGGGCGGTGGACTCCTGCCCGAGGTATCCGATCAGCCGGGAGGCCCGCTCGGGATGGCGCACGAGATCGTGGCCCAGCACGGTGACGCCGCCGGAGTCGGGCCGCATCAGCCCGGTGAGCTGACGGACCAGGGTGGACTTCCCGGCGCCGTTGGGGCCGAGCAGACCGAAGATCTCGCCGCGCCGCACGTCCAGGCTGATCCCGTCGGTGGCGCGGACCTCCGGTACGGCCGGTACGCCGCGACGGCCCCGGGCGGGGGGATAGGTCTTGACCAGATCACGCACCGTGCACACGGTTCCGGTATCCGTCTGCGCCTGTGCTGTGCCCGTGCTCACGAGGTATGAGGGTACGGGGTCGGGCGGCCCGGACCGCGCCCGGGGCCACGCCCGTGGGGTGACGCCGCCGTGTCCACCGGCCGCGTCACCCGTACGGGGACCCGCCGCGCCCGGTCAGCCGCCGGACGGGCCCGTGCGCTCGGGCACCGGGGTGTGCTCGGCCGCGGCGCGTACGTCGATCTCCCGCCAGAATCCCGCCCGGATGGCATAGCGGTCGTGCTCGTCGATCTGGTCGTCCTTGTGGGCGAGCAGACCGAAGCGCGCCGCGTAGCGGAGCAGCTCGCCGTCGATCCGGTGCGGGATGCGCGGATACATCGTCGACAGCTTCTGGAGGTGGGCGGTCTCGGGCAGCCGCTCCATCCAGCGGCGGGCGAAGACCTGGCCGACCTCGAAGGGGTCGCCGCCGACGGTGGTGATGTCCTCCTCGCGGTCCGCCCAGCGCTGCTCGGCGCTGGTGAGCTGGGCGAGCGTGGGGAGGGACGCGGTGTCGGCGGGTTCGCCCAGCGGCCCGCCGCGCTCGATCCAGCCCTTGTCCGAGGACCAGCGCAGGGTGGCGCCCGCGGGCGGTGTCTGGGCGGGGGGCTGGGTGCCGGGGCCGCGCAGGCTGCCCGCCAGGTCCTTCGGCGTGGGGACGGCCCTCGGGCCCTGGCCCGGGCGGTCGGCGGCGCTCTCCTCGGCGGTCGGGGCGGCCTCGCGCGCCGCGGCCGCGGCCTGGGCCTCGGACGCCCGTTCGGCGGAGGCGGCGAGGGCCGCCTCGGGCAGCGGCGCGGAGAGGATCGCGGCGATCTCCGGGCGGGGCACGGGCGGCGGGGCACAGACGCCGCCGGTCTCCTTGGCCCGTACGGCAAGGGTGATCCAGCTCCGGTCGAGCACCCTGCGCTCGTCGGCCTCGGCGACCAGGTCCTCGGACTGGTTGTAGTCGCCGTCGGCGGCCTGCACGGCCCACAGGTGGACGGCGACGCCGTGTTCCTTCGCGGACATCAGTCCCGGCAGCAGGTCTCCGTCACCGGTGACCAGCACCACGTCGGAGCAGGCCCGGTTCCTGGCCAGCTCGGTGAGTTCGGCGTGCATCGCCGCGTCGACGCCCTTCTGCGCCCAGCGCCCGTCGCTGCGGGTGAGGGCGCCGAGCCGGACGGTCACCCGGGGCATCACGCGGAGTCTGCGGTGTTCGGGCTGGGGCACGCGGTCGGGCGCGCCGTCGAACCAGTAGATCCGCAGCAACGGCTGCCGGGTATCGGTCTCCGCCAGCTCGCGCAGGCCCCGGATGAGGGCCGCGTGGTCGACGGTGATGCGGGAACGGGCGGGTTCTCCGGCCAGCAGGCTCGCGGCTGCGCCCAGCAAGTAGCCGGCGTCCACCAGGACGACGCAACGGTCCACGCGTTCCACCCTCTTCCAGAAGGTCGGGTGCGGTCTTTGCAAAGGGTTTCCATCGAGTCTGCCCGAATGCGCGGGGGTTGAGGCCGGAATTCGATCATCGGCGTGGCGGAACCGGAAAACGGCGCATGATACCCCCTTCACTACGCACTGTAATCATCCAACATGCATCTTTTACCCCATTATGTGAATCTGAACGCGGTCCTGGCCCCGAGAGTCCCCACAGGAGGAAGACCATGGCCAAGAACAAGAACCGCAAGCAGGGCAGCCGGCAGAGCCACGCGTCCGCTCCGCAGCACGGTACGGATGAGACCAAGCAGACCGCGTACGAGTCGCAGATACAGCCTCAGTCGCAGGCCCAGGGCAGCCCTGCCGATGTTGCGCGTAAGCACCAGCGGCGCTTCGGCCACAACTGACCGAACGGATTTCCGGTCCGCTTCGACGCCCCGGACGGCCGGGAGGGGCGCTCCCGCTTTCGCGGGGCGCCCCTCTCGCACGTGGCCGGGGTGTTCCGGCTCAGCCGGCCAGACAGGCCGGCCCGAGCAGCACCTTCAGGTCACCGAAGAGCGCCGGGTCGGGCTTCACCCGGTGCCGGTCGAGGCGCAGGACGGTGGTCTTGCGCGGGCCCTGGAGCCTGATCCGTACCTCGGTGTCGCCCCGGTGGTTGCTGAGCACCTCGCCCAGGCGGCTGACCATGGGCGGGGTGATCTTGACGGTGGGGATGGTCAGGACCACGGGGGCGTTGGTGCCGGCCATGGAGACGTCCGGGACCTGCATCTCCATGGCGACCAGCCGGGGCACGTCCTCCCGCTTGTCCAGGCGCCCCTTGACGAAGACGATGGTGTCCTCGACCAGCTGGGTGGAGACGAGCTGGTACGTGGCGGGGAAGAACATGCACTCGATGGAGCCGGCGAGGTCCTCGACGGTGGCGATGGCCCACGCGTTGCCCTGCTTGGTCATCTTGCGCTGGAGGCCGGAGATGATGCCGCCGACGGTGACGACGGCGCCGTCGGCGTGCTCGCCGCCGGTCAGCTGGGAGATCGAGGCGTCGGCCTTGTCGGACAGCACGTGTTCCAGGCCGAAGAGCGGATGGTCGGAGACGTACAGGCCGAGCATCTCGCGTTCCTGGGCCAGCAGGTAGGACTTCTCCCACTCGACGTCGGAGAACTCCACGTCGAGCCCGAAGCCCGGCTCGTCGCTCTCCTCCTCGCCCATGCCGCCGAAGAGGTCGAACTGTCCCTCGGCCTCCTTCCGCTTGACCTGCACCACGTTGTCGATCATCGGTTCGTGGTGGGCGACGAGGCCCTTGCGGGTGTGGCCCATCTCGTCGAAGGCCCCGGCCTTGATCAGCGACTCGACGGTCCGCTTGTTGCAGACGACCGCCTCGACCTTGTCCAGGAAGTCCGGGAAGGAGGAGTACTTCCCCTTGGCCTTGCGGCAGCGGATGATCGAGTCGACGACGTTCTGGCCGACGTTGCGCACGGCCGTCAGGCCGAAGAGGATCACGTCGTCGCCCTGTGCCGCGAAGTTCGACAGGGACTCGTTCACATTGGGCGGCAGCACCTTGATGCCCATGCGGCGGCACTCGTTGAGATAGACCGCCGACTTGTCCTTGTCGTCCTTGACCGAGGTCAGCAGGGCGGCCATGTACTCGGCGGGGTAGTTCGCCTTCAGGTAGGCGGTCCAGTAGGTGACCAGGCCGTACGCGGAGGAGTGCGCCTTGTTGAAGGCGTAGCCGGCGAACGGGACCAGGACGTCCCACAGCGCCTGGATCGCCGCGTCGGAGTACCCCTTCTCCTTGGCACCGGCCTGGAAGAGGACGAAGTTCTTCTCCAGTTCCTCGGGCTTCTTCTTGCCCATCACGCGGCGCAGGATGTCGGCCTCGCCGAGCGAGTACCCGGCGACGATCTGGGCGGCCTTCTGCACCTGCTCCTGGTAGACGATCAGGCCGTACGTCAGGCCGAGCGTCTCCTTGAGCGGCTCCTCCAGCTCCGGGTGGATCGGGGTGATCTCCTGGCGGCCGTTCTTGCGCTCGGCGTAGTTCGTGTGCGAGTTCATGCCCATCGGGCCCGGCCGGTAGAGGGCCGAGACGGCGGAGATGTCCTCGAAGTTGTCGGGCTGCATCTGGCGCAGCAGGGAGCGCATCGGCCCGCCGTCGAACTGGAACACGCCGAGCGTGTCGCCGCGGCAGAGCATCTCGTACGTCTTCGGGTCGTCCAGCGGCAGGCCGAGCAGGTCGAGCTTGACGCCCTTGTTGCTCTCCACCATCTTGACGGCGTCGTCCATGATGGTGAGGTTGCGCAGGCCGAGGAAGTCCATCTTCAGCAGGCCGAGCGACTCGCACTGCGGGTAGTCCCACTGCGTGATGGTGACGCCGTCGGTGTGCCGCACCCAGACCGGGGCGTGGTCGACGATCGGTTCGCTGGACATGATGACGCCGGCGGCGTGCACGCCCATCTGCCGGACCAGGCCCTCGACGCCCTTCGCGGTGTCGATGACCTTCTTCACGTCAGGTTCGTTCTCGTACATCCCCCGGATCTCGCCCGCCTCGCTGTAGCGCGGGTGCTTGGGGTTGGTGATGCCGTCGAGGTCGATGCCCTTGCCGAGGACGTCGGCGGGCATGGCCTTGGTGAGCCGGTCGCCCATCGCGTACGGGTAGCCGAGGACCCGGGCGGAGTCCTTGATGGCGTTCTTCGCCTTGATCTTGCCGTACGTGCCGATCATGGCGACCTTGTCGGCCCCGTACTTCTCCGTCACGTACCTGATCACCTCGACGCGCCGACGCTCGTCGAAGTCGATGTCGACATCGGGCATCGAGACGCGCTCGGGGTTGAGGAACCGCTCGAAGATCAGTCCGTGCTCGATCGGGTCGAGGTCGGTGATGCCCATGGCGTACGCCACGATCGAACCGGCCGCGGAACCACGGCCGGGGCCGACCGCGATCCCGTTGTTCTTGGCCCACATGATGAAGTCCGCGACGACCAGGAAGTAGCCCGGGAACCCCATCTGGATGATGACGTCCATCTCGTACTCGGCCTGCTTCTGCCGGTCGTCGGGGACGCCGCCGGGGAAGCGCCGGTTCATGCCGGTGCGGACTTCCTCCTGGAACCAGGTGATCTCCGTGTAGCCGTCCGGGATCTCGAACTTCGGCATCAGGTCGCGCTTCTCGAACATGCCGGAGGTGTCGATCTGCTCGGCGACCAGCAGCGTGTTGCGGCACCCCTCCTGCCAGGCGTCGGAGGAGTCGACGGCGTACATCTCGTCCGTCGTCTTGAGGTAGTAGCCGGTGCCGTCGAAGCGGAAGCGGTCCGGGTCGGAGAGGTTCTTGCCGGTCTGGATGCACAGCAGCGCGTCGTGCGCGGTGGCCTCGTGCGCGTAGGTGTAGTGCGAGTCGTTGGTCACCAGCGGCGGGATGCCGAGCTTCTTGCCGATCTCCAGGAGCCCGTCGCGGACCCGGCGCTCGATCTCGATGCCGTGGTCCATCAGCTCCAGGAAGTACCGGCCCTCGCCGAAGATGTCCTTGTAGTCGGAGGCCGCCTGGACCGCCTCGTCGAACTGGCCGAGCCTCAGCCGGGTCTGCACCTCGCCCGAGGGGCAGCCGGTGGAGGCGATGAGCCCCTCGGACCACTGGGCGATGGTCTCCTTGTCCATGCGCGGCCACTTCTGCAGCCAGCCCTCGGCGTAGGCGTCCGAGGACAGCCGGAAGAGGTTGTGCAGGCCCGTGGAGTTCGACGCCCAGATCGTCTTGTGGGTGTATCCGCCCGAACCCGAGACGTCGTCGCGCTTCTGGTGCGGCTGGCCCCACTGGATCTTCCGCTTGTGCTTGCGGGACTCCGGGGCGACGTACGCCTCGATGCCGATGATCGGCGTCACCCCCGCCTTCTTCGCGGAGTGGAAGAAGTCGTACGCCCCGTGGAGGTTGCCGTGGTCCGTCATCGCGATGTGCGTCATGCCCATCTCGTTGCACGCGTTGAACATGTCCTTGAGCCGCGCGGCACCGTCCAGCAGCGAGTACTGGGTGTGGACGTGAAGGTGCGTGAAGGGCGGCTTGCTCACGGCGCTGTGCCTCCGGGGAACGGGCGAGAGGTGACGGGTGGGGACAGCGTGGAAGTCTACGTCTCCGGGCGACGGGGCGAGGGGCACTCCCGGTCCCGGTCGCGCGTTGGACGTGCGGGGGAGATCCATCCGGTTCGTCCATGCACGTCAGGCAGCAGGAGGCAGTACAGATGTCGGAAGCGCAGCGCGGCGCGGCCCAGCGCGAGGAGCAGATTCTTGAGGTCTTCGACACCGCTTTCGGTGAGCTGCTGGCGGCCGATCCCTCCGCCTTCCGGGTGAAGTTCCGCAAGATGGCGGGCTCCGCCTTCGCCTTCTACCGGGGCACGGCGTGCCTGTTCTACGAGGACCTGGGGCGGGAGCGGCACGGCGGCCCGTATCTGGACGAGCGGACCGGCCGGGTGTGGATCCACGGCGATCTGCACGCGGAGAACTTCGGCACGTACATGGACGCCAACGGCCGTCTGGTGTTCAACGTGAACGACTTCGACGAGGCGTACGTCGGCCCGTTCACCTGGGACCTCAAGAGGTTCGCCGCGTCCGTGGCGCTGATCGGTCACGCGAAGGCGCTGAGCGACGCGCAGATCACGGAGCTGGTCCGGATCTACGCGGTGGCCTACCGGGAGCGGATCCACGCCCTGGCGACGGGTGCGAAGACCGACGAGCTGCCGCCGTTCACGCTCGACACGGCCGAGGGCCCGCTGCTGGGGGCGCTGCGCGACGCCCGGTCGCTGACCCGGTTCTCGCTGCTGGACTCGATGACGGAGATCCGGGACTTCGAGCGCCGCTTCTCGGCGGGCGGCGGCGCGATCGATCTGGACGCGGCGACGCGCTACAAGGTGCTGGCGGCCTTCGACGGCTATCTGGAGACGTTGCCGGATTCGAGCCTGACCCGGCCCGACTCCTACCGGGTGAAGGACGTCGTGGGCCGGCGCGGCATCGGCATCGGCTCGGCCGGGCTGCCCTCGTACAACATCCTCCTGGAGGGCAACAGCGACGCCCTGGAGAACGACGTGGTGATCTACCTCAAGCAGGCGCAGACGCCCGCGGTCTCCCGTCACGTCACCGACCGGGCCGTGCGCGAGTACTTCCGGCACGAGGGCCATCGCACGGTCATCTCGCAGCGCGCCCTCCAGGCGCACGCCGACCCGTGGCTCGGCTGGACCGAGCTGGACGGCGCGGGCCAGCTCGTCGCCGAGGTGTCGCCGTACGCGGTCGATCTCGACTGGTCCGACATCGACGAGCCGGAGGAGATCGCCGCGGTCGTCGCCGACCTGGGCCGGGCGACGGCGACGATGCACGCGGCGGCGGACGACGAGAGCGGCCACTCGCTGGTGCCGTTCTCCACGGAACGCGCGATCGACGCGGCCATCGCGGCGGACGAGGACGGCTTCGCAGACCTGCTGGTGGACTTCGCCCACGCCTACGGTGCCCGGGCCCGCGCCGATCACCAGATCTTCGTGGACCTCTTCCGCAACGGCCGCGTTCCGGGGCTGTAGCCGCCGTGGCGTTCGCGGGTCCGCCCGCGTTTCGGGGGGAGGCCGGGAAATCCGGGCCCATCGGGGCACGCCCACAGGTTCGCATGGCACACTCCTGGACGATGGACATATCCGGGACGCAGCTCAGAGTCGTTCGCGCGGCGCTTTTCACAGCGCTCGTCGTGACGCTCTCCGCCGCGTCCCACGTCCTGCTCTCCCGGGTCGCGCTGCCGTTGAACATCGTCGCGCTGCTGGCCGGTGCGGTCTTCGCGGTGGCGTACGCGCTGGCCGGTCGGGAACGCGGGTTCGGTGCCATCGCCGGGCTGCTGGTTCCGCTGGAGCTGGCCGCCGACACCGTCTTCACCACCGGTCAGCACCTCTGTTACGGCGCGGCGGGCGGCCCGATCGCGGGACCGCTGCGTTCGGTGGGGGTGGATCTGCTGTGCGGCGGGGGCGGGATCGGCGCGGGCGCCGCGCCGGCAGGTGACGCCGGCACCCCGTTCGCCACGGTGACGGACGCCGGGCACACGGCCGCCGCGCTGCTGGCCTCGCCCGGTCCCGCGGTGCCGTGGCTGCTGCTCGGCGCCCATGTGTCGGTCGGGCTGCTCGCCGCGGCCTGGCTCCGGCGCGGCGAGTCCGCGCTGGTCGCCCTGGTGGGGGCGGCCGCCGCCCTGGCGTTCCGCCCGTTGCTGATCGCGGTCGCCGCGGTGCGCGCCGCCGGTCACCGGACCCCGCGCCGGCTGCGGCCCGCCGGACACGGCCCGCGCCCGCTCGTCCGCACCCGTCCGCTCGTGCACTCCGTGGGACGGAGGGGACCGCCGCGCTCGGCCCGCGCCATCGCCTGAGCACGCACGTCCCCGACGACGCACCACCCACACCCATGGAGAGACGAACATGAGCAAGCGCAACACCCAGGCCAACAAGGCGGCGGCCCGCGAGCGTCTGCGCGCCGAGCGCGAGCGCCAGGCCAAGAGAGAGAAGACCCGCCGGCAGATAGTCGTCGGCGTCTCGATCGTCGCCGTGCTGGCGGTGGCCGGTGCCGTCGGCTGGGGCGTCATGGAGATGAACAAGCCGTCCCACTGGGAGGCGGCCAAGGACGAGAAGAACGTCACGGCGCCCAAGAACACCACCGGCGAGAACGGCACCACCGTCGTCATCGGCAAGTCGAGCGCCAAGAAGACCCTGGAGCTGTACGAGGACTCGCGCTGCCCGGTCTGCGCCACGTTCGAGCAGACCGTCGGCGAGACGGTCCACAAGGACGTCGAAGCCGGGAAGTACAAGATCAAGTACGTCGGCGCCACCTTCATCGACAACGCCGCCAACGGCGAGGGCTCGAAGAACGCGCTGAGCGCGCTCGGTGCCGCGCTCAACATCAGCCCGGAGGCGTTCCTCGACTACAAGTACGCGCTCTACTCCGCGAAGTACCACCCGGAGGAGACCGACGACAAGTTCAAGAAGGACTCGTACCTGATCGAGGTCGCCAACAGCGTCGACGCGCTGAAGGACAACAAGGCGTTCCAGAAGGACGTCGAGGACGGCACGTTCGACGCCTGGGCGATGAAGATGTCGGCGGCCTTCGACAAGAGCGGCGTGAGGGGAACCCCGTCGCTGAAGATGGACGGCAAGCTGCTCACCACCGAGGGCAGCGACAACGCCCCCATGACCGTCGAGGACTTCACCACCGTCGTCGACAAGGCGCTGAAGGGCTGAGCCACGCGTCCGCGCCGGGCGGTGGTGCCACCGCCCGGCGCATGGCGAAATCCCGGCGTCGGCTTCCCGACGGTCGGGCGAACTTCCTTCGTTCGCCCGCCCGTTCGCCTTACTCCTCAGTAAGGTGCTGCACCGTGACCAGTCGACACCTTTCCCCGCCGCTCTCCGCCCCCAGCCGCCGCACGGTCGTCAAGGCCGTCGCCGCCACCGCCGTCGCGGCTCCCGTGCTCGGCTCCGCCGCCTCCGCGCGCGCCGCGGACGGGCCCGCCTTCCTGCACGGCGTCGCCTCCGGCGACCCGCTCCCCGACGGCATACTCCTGTGGACCCGCGTCACTCCGGCCCCGGACGCCGTGCCCGGCTCCGGCCGCGGCGCCGACACGGCGGTGCGCTGGGAGATCGCCGAGGACAAGGGGTTCGCCCGGATCGTCGCCCAGGGCTCGACCGTCGCACGGGCCGCGTCCGACCACACCGTCAAGGCCGATGTGCGCGGGCTGGCCCCGGCCACCACGTACTGGTTCCGCTTCTCGGCGGGCGAGGACGCGACGGTCCTCTCGCCGGCCGGCCGCACCCGGACCGCGCCCGCCACCTCGGCGGCCGTCGCCGGGGTGCGCTTCGGCGTGGTCTCCTGCGCCAACTGGGAGGCCGGGTTCTTCTCCCCGTACCGGCACCTCGCCGCCCGTACCGACCTCGACGCGGTGCTGCACCTCGGCGACTACATCTACGAGTACGCGTCGGGCAGTTACCCGGCCGCGAAGTACACGGTGCGCCCGCACGAGCCCCGGCACGAGATCCTCACCCTCGCCGACTACCGCACCCGGCACGGCGCCTACAAGACGGACACCGATCTCCAGTCCCTGCACGCCACCCACCCGGTGATCGCGATCTGGGACGACCACGAGTTCGCCAACGACGCCTGGTCCGGCGGGGCGGAGAACCACACACCGGGCACGGAGGGCTCCTGGGCCGACCGTGCCGCCGGCGCCAAGCAGGCGTACTTCGAGTGGATGCCGGTACGCCCGTCCACCGAGGGCACCGTCTACCGGCGGCTGCGCTTCGGCAGCCTCGCCGATCTCCACCTCCTGGACCTGCGCAGCTTCCGCTCCCAGCAGTCGTCGATCGGCAACGGCTCGGTCGACGACCCGGACCGCACGATCACCGGCCGGGCGCAGCTCGACTGGCTGAAGTCGGGTCTGGCCGCCTCGGACGCCGCCTGGAAGCTGGTCGGGACGTCGGTGATGATCTCGCCGCTGGCCTTCGGCTCGCTGCCCGCGCATCTGCTGGAGCCGCTGGCCGAGTTGCTGGGGCTGCCGAAGGAGGGCCTCGCCGTCAACGTCGACCAGTGGGACGGCTACACGAGCGACCGCAAGGAGCTGATCACGCATCTGCGGGACCGCTCGATCACCAACACGGTCTTCCTGACCGGTGACATCCACATGGCCTGGGCCAACGACGTGCCGGTGAAGGCGGCCACGTATCCGCTCTCGGCCTCGGCCGCCACCGAGTTCGTGGTGACGTCGGTGACCTCGGACAACCTTGACGACATCCTGCACGTCGCGCCGGGAACCCTCTCGGCCGTCGCGAGCGCGGCGGTCAGGGCCGCCAACCGCCACGTGAAGTGGGTGGACATGGACTCGCACGGCTACGGCGTCCTCGACGTGACCGCGGAGCGCTCGCAGATGGACTACTACGTGGTGTCCGACCGGACGAAGCGGGACGCGACCTCCGCCTGGGCGCGTTCGTACCGGACGCTCAGCGGTACACAGAAGGTGGAGCGGGCGGACCGGCCGGTGCGCTGAGCGGCCCGGTGCCGAACGGACGCGGGGCGGGACCGGTCACCGGCCGGGCCCGCCCGGCGGTCACAACGTGGCGAGGAATCCCAGCGCGACCTTCCAGGCGAGCTCGGCGGACGCCTGGTCGTGATCCGGCAGGTCGGGGTCGGTGAAGAGGTGACCCGCCCCCGGGTAGCGGTAGATCTCGACGTCGGCGCCGGTCCGCCGCATCCGCAGGTACCAGGAGTTCAGCCAGTCGGACGTCTCGAACACATCGGGGTCCGCGACGTGCAGCTGCACGGGCAGTTCGTCGACCGAGGCGTTCTCGGCGATGTCCGAGGTGCCGTGGAACAGCAGCAGGCCGCGCGCCTTCGCGTCACCGAGCGCCAGGGTCTGCGCGGTGGCCGCCCCGAGGGAGAACCCGGCGTACACCAGGCCCCGGTCGGAGTAGGGCGCGGCGGCCAGGACGGCCCGGCGCAGCAGTTCGTCCTTGCCCAGCTCCTCCTTGAAGGCGAGGCCCTCCTCGACGGTGTCGAAGGTCCGCCCCTCGAAGAGATCGGGCGTCTGCACCTCGTGCCCGGCGGCACGGAGCCGGGCGGCGGCCGCGTGCACCGCGGGGCGCAGACCGTACATCGAGTGGAAGAGCATGATGTTCATGGGCCCATGGTGCCAGGGCGGCCGGGAGCCCGCCGAACGGCCGTACGTCCGGGGCGGGCGCCGGGCGGCGCCGCGTTCCCGCCGTCACCGCAGGCTGCGCACGTCCAGCTGCCTCAGCACCCGGTCGACGACCTCCGGGTCGGCGCCCGCCTCGTTCCGGGCCGACAGCACCGCGTGGCGGGCGGCCGACATCATCTCGCGCTGGACCCGGCTGACCGCCTTGAAGCGCTCGGCCCGCTGGGCGTACGCCTCGCGGCGCTCGTCGTCGACCATGTCCGGACTGATCCGGGCCCCCATGTCGTACGCGAGGCGCTGCAACCGCTCGGCGACCTCCTCCGGGAACTCCTCGTCCTCCTGGATCTCCTTCAGCCGCAGCTTCGCGGCCTTGGCGGCACGGATCGCGAGGTCCTTCTCCAGTGCCTCCTCGACCGCCGTGTCCGCCTTGACGTGGAGCTTGCGGACCAGCCAGGGCAGGGTGAGTCCCTGGACGACGAGCGTGGCCATGATCACGGCGAAGGCGATGAAGATGACCTCCTCGCGGCCGGGGAACGGCTGTCCGTCGTCCGTCTTCAGCGGGATGGCGAGGGCCAGCGCGACGGAGGCGACCCCGCGCATCCCGGACCACCACATGACGACGGTCTCCCGCCAGCTCGTGGGGATCTCCTCGCTGACGTCGCGCCGGGTGTGCAGCCGCTTGGCGAGCCAGGTCGCGGGCAGCAGGTACAGCAGCCGCACCCCGACGACGACCGCGACGACGGCCAGGCCCCAGCCGAGCATCTGGAGTTCGCGGCCGTCCGCCGTTCCGAAGACGTTGTGGAGTTCGAGGCCGATCAGCCCGAAGGCGATCCCCGTCACGAGGGTGTCGACGATCTCCCAGAAGGTGCGGCCGGTGAGACGGCCGAGCACGTCGTCGGCGTCGGCGGTGTGCTCGGCGAGGAAGAGAGCGGTGGTGAGGACGGCGAGGACGCCCGAGCCCATCAGCTCCTCCGCGAGCACGTAACTCACGAACGGCACGAGCAGGGTGAGACCGACCTGGAGCGTGGCGTCGCCGAGCAGGCCCATGAGTTTGATGGTGAGCCAGCCGAGCACGAGCCCGACCACCACGGCGACCACCGCGGAGAGGATCAGCAGCCCGAACGCCTCGGGCAGGGAGAACGTACCGCTCACCGCGGCCGCGATCGCCACGTGGTAGAGCACGATCGCGGTCACGTCGTTGAACAGGCCCTCGCCCTCCAGGATGGAGACGAGCCTGCGCGGCAGCCCGACCGAACCCGCGACGGCCGTCGCGGCCACCGGGTCGGGCGGCGCGACGAGCGCGCCGAGCGCCACGGCGGCGGCGATGGGCAGTCCGGGGACTATCGCGTTGGCGACGGCGGCCACGGCCGCCGTGGTGACGAACACCAGCGCCACGGCCAGCAGGAAGATCGGCCGCTTGTTGGCGGCGAACTGGCGCCAGGAGGTGCGCTGCACGGAGGCGTAGAGCAACGGCGGCAGCAGCGCCGGCAGAATGATCTCGGGCGGAATGTCCACGTTCGGCACGAAACTCAGGAAGGCCATGCCGACACCGGCGAGCGTCATCAGCACCGGCGCGGGCAGGCCGAGACGCTGTCCGAGCGGCACCGTGACCACGGCCCCGAGCAACAACAGGAGGAGCAGGGCCATTTGGTCCACGGGGTGCCTTCCGGAGCGCGGTGGGCCGACCTCCGCGGCCGACCGGTCTGGACCTCAAGCCTGCCACGCAGGGGGCACTTTCCGGACAACACCCCCCTGCGCCCGGCTTGCGGCCGGGCGACGTCCCCATGGCCGGGCGGACGGGGCGGCGGGCCGCTCGGAGCCCGCCGGGTGACCGCTGACCGGGCGGCCACGTCCCGGCACGCACGCTTCCGGCGCTGCCGGAATGACCGGGCAGCGCCGCCACCGGGCCGTCCAGGCGCCCGGGAGCCGCACGCGCCATGCCGCGTCCGCTCTCCGGCCGAAGGCCACCCGGCAGGTTCTCAGAGGGGGCGGCGCATCGCCCGGTGCGGAATCCCGGCGTCCGGGAACTCCGGGCCGTACACCGCGTATCCGAGCCGCTCGTAGAAGCCGAGCGCATGCGTCTGGGCGTGCAGGTCGACGGCGGTCAGGCCGCGTTCACGGGCCGCGTCCTCGATCGCCCGGACCAGCGCCGCGCCGACGCCCAGGCCGCGCGCGCGTGCGGTCACGGCCAGCCGCCCCAGCGAGCCGACGGCGAGGTCGCCGCCGGTCCGGCCGACGGCCTCCGGGCCGTGCAGCAGCCGGCCGGTGCCGAGCGCGGTGCCGTCCGCGGCGACGGCGAGCACATGCACCGCGACCGCGTCGAGAGCGTCGTACTCGATCTCCTCGGGCACGCTCTGCTCACCGACGAAGACGTCCTTGCGGACCTGGAAGCAGGCGGCGAGGTCCTGCTCGCCGACGGCGACGCGGGTGGTGTACGGAGCGGGCACGCCGGTCACCGGCTCTCCGCCGCGATCCGGTCGAGGGCCGTCCGCAGGTCGTCCGGGTAGTCGCTGGAGAACTCCACCCAGCCGCCGTCGGAGGGGTGCTCGAAGCCGAGCCGGACGGCGTGCAGCCACTGCCGGGCAAGGCCGAGGCGCTTGGCCATCGTCGGGTCGGCGCCGTAGGTGAGGTCGCCGACGCAGGGGTGGCGGTGAGCGGACATGTGCACCCGGATCTGGTGGGTGCGGCCGGTCTCCAGCTTGATGTCCAGGAGGCTGGCGGCCCGGTACGCCTCGATGAGGTCGTAGTGCGTCACGGAGGGCTTGCCCTCGGCCGTGACGGCCCACTTGTAGTCGTGGTTCGGGTGACGCCCGATGGGTGCGTCGATGGTGCCGCTCATCGGGTCCGGGTGGCCCTGCACCAGCGCGTGGTACTTCTTCTCCACGACCCGGTCGCGGAACTGCGCCTTCAGCAGGGTGTAGGCCCGCTCCGACTTGGCGACGACCATCAGGCCGGAGGTGCCGACGTCGAGGCGGTGGACGATGCCCTGGCGCTCGGCCGCGCCGGACGTGGAGATCCGGTACCCGGCCGCGGCGAGCCCGCCGATCACCGTCGTGCCGGTCCAGCCGGGGCTCGGATGGGCGGCGACCCCCACCGGCTTCACGATCACCACGATGTCGTCGTCGTCGTGCACGATCTCCATGCCCTCGACGGGCTCGGCGACGATCTGGACCGGTGCGGGCGCCTGCGGCATCTCCACCTCCAGCCAGGCGCCGCCCCGAACCCGCTCGGACTTCCCGACCACCGCGCCGTCCACCTGCACCTTCCCGGCGGCGGCCAGATCGGCGGCCTTGGTGCGGGAGAAGCCGAACATGCGGGAGATGGCGGCGTCGACGCGCTCGCCCTCCAGGCCGTCGGGAACGGGCAGGGTGCGGACCTCGGGATACGTACTCACCCGATCGAGTATGCCTTGCGGCCGCCGGTCCTCGTGCACGGTCGGTCCCCGCGCACGGTCAGCCCTTGCGCAGGGGTCAGTCCTTGTGCACGGTGCCGTCGGGGTCCAGGCCCCGGAAGGAGAGGAGCACGATGAGGATGCCGCCGCAGACGATCGCGGAGTCGGCGAGGTTGAAGACGGCGAAGTGCTCGACCGAGATGAAGTCCACCACCGCGCCCCGGAAGAAGCCGGGCGCGCGGAGGAGGCGGTCGGTGAGGTTGCCGAGCGCCCCGCCGAGCAGCAGGCCGAGCGCGATCGCCCACGGCAGGCTGTAGAGCTTGCGGGCCAGCCGGGCGATCACCACGATCACCGTCGCCGCGATGGCGGTGAAGACGATCGTGTACGCCTCGCCGAAGCTGAAGGCGGCGCCCGAGTTGCGGATCACGTCGAATCTGAGCCAGGTACCGATGGCCTCGATCGGCTGGTGGTGCTCCAGCTTCGCGACCACGACCAGCTTGCTGACCAGGTCCAGCAGATAGGCGACGACGGCCACGCCGAAGAGCGCCGCGATCTTCCGCCTGCCCGTGCCGGCCGTCGCCCCGGACGCCTCGTCGGCCGTCCCGTCGGCCGGGTTCCCGGTCCGGTCCCCGGGCCCCTCCCCCTCGGTCCCCTCAGCATCGGGGATGTCCGGCGTACCGATGATGCGCTCCGCCTCTGCCACGTGAGTCCCTCAACCTAGGTTCCTGACTGAGGACGAGGGTACGACACGCCTCGGCGGATCAGCCGCGTCGCTCCTGCTTCTGTTTGTCCTCGACGCAGAGAGTGGCGCGGGGGAACGCCTGCATCCGCGCCTTGCCGATCGGTTTGCCGCAGACCTCGCACAGCCCGTACGTGCCGGCGTCGAGCCGGGCCAGCGCCCGCTCGGTCTGGTCCAGCATCTCCCGGGCGTTGGCGGCGAGCGCCATCTCGTGCTCCCGGGTGATGTTCTTGGTCCCGGTGTCCGCCTCGTCGTCGCCCGCCCCGTCGCCGGAATCGCGCATCAGCCCGGCGAGCGCGGCACCCGCGGACTCCAGTTCGCTGCGCAACCGCGTGATCTCGCCGCTCAGGGCGGCCCGCGCCTCGTCGACCTCCTCCGGGGTCCAGGGGTCCTCGCCCGGCCGGACCGCCAGCTCGCCCGGAACGGTCGTGGCGACCCCGCCGCCCGACGCGGCGGGTGCCGCCCCCTCGTCGGCCCTGCGGGTCCTGGCCCTGCTCTTCTTGGCTACCACCGTGTGGGCTCCCGTCTGCTCGGCGGACTCGGCCGCCTCCGTGGCCGCCGGGGCGGCCTTCTTCGAAGCCTTCCTGGCCGCGCTCTTCCTCGCGGGGGCCTTGCGGGCCGGTGCCGCGGCCCTCGCCCCCGAAGCCCTCTTCCCCGTGGACGTCCCGGCCGCGGCCTCCTCCGCCGCTTCGGCCGCCGAGCCCGTCCCGGCGCCGCTCTCCATACCCTCCTGCGGACCCGCGCTCCCCGCCACCGCACCCTTGGATCTCGCCGACGCCGTCTTCTTCGCGGCGGACTTCTTCGCCACCATGGCCGCGGCCCCTTCACATATTGTGATCTTGCACGCGAATCGTGCTGGGACGATAAATCGACACCGGCCCCGCGGCAACGGGGCACGCCGCCCGTCCACGCACGCCCGCACCCGTGCGCCGACCCGCCCCAATCCGTTGTGCCCAGCTCACCGGCCGGTAATCCGGCTCCCGGCACCCCGGCGGCCGTATCCGGACCGCCCCGTTCCCGTCTGTCCATTCGGGTCACCCCGGCGCCGCGCGATATATCGGTCGGCCGACGTCCGTACGGGCCCGTACACTGGCCTGAGCGAGAGGCGTGGATGGGACGAGTAGCGTCGTACGCGGCCAGGAGCGACCCGGGGACGGTGGAAGCCCGGGGGCGAGCGCGTCGTGAAGATCACCCGGAGCCGCCGGAAGAACGCCCCAGGGCAAGTAGAACCGGTATCGCGACCCCAATGAGGGGGCCACGGGCGCACACCCGGGGCCAAGGAGGGTGGTACCGCGGGAGTCGACGAGACTCTCGTCCCTCCGACGGAAGTGGAAATCGTCCGCCGGAGGAAGTCCCCCATGACATCGCCGCAGTACCGCCAGGTGCCCGCCCAGGTCGACCTGCCCGCGCTGGAGCACGCCGTGCTCGATCTCTGGCGCGAGAACAAGATCTTCGCCAAGACCCTCGAACAGTCCGAGGGCCGCCCGGAGTGGGTCTTCTACGAGGGCCCGCCCACCGCGAACGGCATGCCGGGCGCCCACCACATCGAGGCCCGCGTCTTCAAGGACGTCTTCCCCCGCTTCCGCACCATGCGGGGCTACCACGTCGGCCGCAAGGCCGGCTGGGACTGCCACGGGCTGCCGGTCGAGCTCGCGGTGGAGAAGGAGCTGGGCTTCAACGGCAAGAACGACATCGAGGCGTACGGCATCGCCGAGTTCAACGCCAAGTGCCGGGAGTCGGTGACCCGCCACACCGACGCCTTCACGGAGCTCACGACCCGGATGGGCTACTGGGTCGACCTCGACGACGCCTACCGCACGATGGACCCCGAGTACGTCGAGTCGGTGTGGTGGTCGCTGAAGGAGATCTTCAAGAAGGGCCTGCTGGTCCAGGACCACCGCGTCGCCCCCTGGTGCCCCCGCTGCGGGACCGGCCTGTCCGACCACGAGCTGGCACAGGGGTACGAGACGGTCGTCGACCCGTCGGTCTTCGTCCGCTTCCCCCTCACCTCCGGCCCGCTGGCCGGCGACGCCGCGCTGCTGGTCTGGACGACCACCCCCTGGACCCTGGTCTCCAACACCGCCGTCGCCGCCCATCCCGACGTCACCTACGTCGTCGCCACCGACGGCGAGGAGAAGCTCGTCGTCGCGCAGCCGCTCGTCGAGAAGGCTCTCGGCGAGGGCTGGGAGACGACCGGGCAGACCTTCACCGGCCGCGAGATGGAGCGCTGGACGTACGAGCGCCCGTTCGACCTCGTCGACTTCCCGAGCGAGGCGCACTACGTCGTCAACGCCGAGTACGTGACGACCGAGGACGGTACGGGTCTGGTCCACCAGTCCCCCGCCTTCGGCGCCGACGACCTCCTGGTCTGCAAGGCGTACGGCCTCCCGGTCGTGAACCCGGTCCGCCCGGACGGCACCTTCGAGGAGGACCTGCCGCTGGTCGGCGGCGTCTTCTTCAAGAAGGCCGACGAGACGCTCACCGAGGACCTGGCCACCCGCGGCAGGCTCTTCCGGCACGTCCCGTACGAGCACAGCTACCCGCACTGCTGGCGCTGCCACACCGCACTGCTCTACTACGCGCAGCCCTCCTGGTACATCCGCACCACCGCGGTCAAGGACCGGCTGCTCGCGGAGAACGAGAAGACCAACTGGTTCCCGGACTCGGTCAAGCACGGCCGCTTCGGCGACTGGCTGAACAACAACGTCGACTGGGCGCTGTCCCGCAACCGCTACTGGGGCACCCCGCTGCCGATCTGGCGCTGCGAGGACGGCCACCTCACCTGTGTCGGCTCGCGTGCGGAGCTCGGTGAGCTCACCGGCGCCGACCTCTCCGGGCTCGACCCGCACCGCCCGTTCATCGACGAGATCACGTTCACCTGTTCGCACGAGAACTGCCAGCTGGAGGCGTACCGCGTCCCCGAGGTCATCGACGCCTGGTACGACTCGGGCTCGATGCCGTTCGCCCAGTGGGGCTACCCGTACAAGAACAAGGAGATCTTCGAGGCCCGCTACCCGGCGCAGTTCATCTCGGAGGCCATCGACCAGACCCGCGGCTGGTTCTACACGCTGATGGCGGTCGGCACCCTGGTCTTCGACAAGTCGTCCTACGAGAACGTGGTCTGCCTGGGCCACATCCTCGCCGAGGACGGCCGCAAGATGTCCAAGCACCTCGGGAACATCCTCCAGCCGATCCCGCTCATGGACCAGCACGGCGCCGACGCGGTGCGCTGGTTCATGGCGGCCGGCGGCTCCCCCTGGGCGGCCCGCCGCGTCGGTCACAACACCATCCAGGAAGTCGTCCGCAAGACGCTGCTGACGTACTGGAACACGGTCGCCTTCCAGGCCCTGTACGCCCGGACGTCGAACTGGGCACCGTCCGCGGCCGACCCGGCCCCGGCGGACCGCACGGTCCTGGACCGCTGGCTGCTGAGCGAACTGAACGCACTGGTGGACCAGATCACGCAGGCCCTGGAGGGGTACGACACCCAGCGCGCCGGCAAGCTGCTGTCCGCCTTCGTCGACGACCTGTCCAACTGGTACGTCCGCCGCTCGCGCCGCCGGTTCTGGCAGGGCGACAGCGCGGCGCTGCGCACGCTGCACGAGGTCGTCGAGACGGTGACCCGGCTGATGGCCCCGCTCACCCCGTTCATCACCGAACGGGTCTGGCAGGACCTGGTCGTTCCGGTCACCCCGGACGCCCCCGAGTCGGTCCACCTCTCGACCTGGCCCGAGGCGGACCTGTCGGCGATCGACCCGTCGCTCTCCACGCAGATGGCGCTGGTGCGGCGCCTTGTCGAACTGGGCCGGGCCACCCGTGCCGAGTCGGGCGTCAAGACCCGTCAGCCGCTGTCCCGGGCCCTGGTCGCGGCGTCCGGCTTCGAGTCGCTCCCGCCCGAACTGCGCGCCCAGATCACGGAGGAGCTGAACGTCTCCTCGCTCGCCTCGCTCTCCGAGGTCGGTGGCTCGCTGGTCGACACCACGGCGAAGGCCAACTTCCGCGCGCTCGGCAAGCGCTTCGGCAAGGGGGTCCAGGCGGTCGCGAAGGCGGTCGCGAACGCCGACGCGGCGGCGCTCTCGCTGGCTCTGCGCGACGGCACGGCGACGGTCGAGGTGGACGGCGAGACCGTCGCCCTCGCCCCCGACGAGGTGATCATCACCGAGACCCCGCGCGAGGGCTGGTCGGTCGCGTCCGACTCGGGCGCGACGGTCGCCCTGGACCTGGAGATCACCCCGGAACTGCGCCGCGCGGGCCTCGCCCGTGACGCGATCCGGCTCATCCAGGAGGCCCGCAAGAACAGCGGCCTGGACGTCGCCGACCGCATCGCCGTCCGCTGGACGTCGGCCGACGCCGCCACGGTGGACGCGCTGACCGAGCATGCCGCCCTGATCGCGGACGAGGTCCTCGCGCTCGACTACGCGCAGGGCGAGGCCGACCCCGCCTACGGCGCCCCGTTCGAGGACGAGGGCCTGGCCCTGACGTTCCGCCTCCGCAAGACGGAGCACACCGTGCGGTGACCGGAACGCGTCACACGGAGGCCCGCCCCGGACAGATCCTGTTCCGGGGCGGGCCTCCGCCATGTTCCCCCATCGGTTCCGGCCACGACCACGGCCACGGGAAAAGGGCCGGGCCCCGGGGAAGTCCCCGGGGCCCGGCCCTCAGCCTGCCGACGGCTACGCGCTCATCGCGCGCACCCGGCTCAGTTGTCGTCCTCGTCGATGAGGAAGCCGCGCATCGGCGAAGGTGCCTGCTGCATCGGCTGCGGCGCCTGCGGGCGCACCGGCGCCATCGGCTGGGTCATCGCCGGCGACATCTGCTGCTGGCCGCCGTACGAGGGCCCACCGCCCATGGACGGGTTGCCGCCCATCGGCTGGCTGCCGTGGTTGCCGTGGTTGCCGCCCATGCTGTGCCCCATGGCACCCGCGCCGGCCGGGGCCAGCGACGGAGAGGGGGACGGCGGGAGCGAGGCGGCCGCCGGGGTCCGCGGCGGGGCGAGCGAGTCGTCCGCCTGCGTCTCCAGCTGACGCAGCTGGCTCTCCAGGTACGACTTCAGGCGGGTGCGGTACTCGCGCTCGAAGCCGCGCAGGTCCTCGACCTTGCGCTCCAGCGTCGCGCGGGCCGACTCCAGCGAGCCCATCGCCACACGGTGCTTCTCCTGCGCGTCCCGCTCCAGCGCGTCCGCCTTGGCCCGCGCGTCGCGCTCCAGGCCCTCGGCGCGGCTGCGGGCCTCGCCGACGATCTTGTTGGCCTCGGAACGGGCCTCCGCGATCGCCTGGTCGGCGGTCTGCTGCGCGAGGGAGAGGACACGGGCGGCGCTGTCGCCACCGGGGCCCTGGCCGGGCTGCTGCATCTGCGGCGGCGGCTGCATCTGCTGCATCTGCTGCTGCGGGGCGTGACCGCCCATCGGACCGCCCATCGAGCCGCCCATCGGGCCGCCCATGGGGCCGCCCTGCATCGGGCCGGGGCCGTGCGGGCCCTGCGGACCGGGGCCGTGCTGACCCTGGGGGCCAGGACCATGACCACTGGGACCGGCGGGCAGCTGCGGAGCACCACCGGGCAGCTGGGGGGGACCCATCTGCGGGGGCTGCTGCTGGACCGGCGGACCCGATATGGCGGCGGGCACGGGAGCCCCCGGCCGGTCCTGCGGCTCCGGCTTGCGCATCGCCTGCTGCTGCTGGTTCTGCGCGGCGGCACGCGTGGCGGCGGCCAGCTTGGCGCGCAGGTCCTCGTTCTCACGGAGCAGGCGGTTCAGCTCGGCCTCGACCTCGTCGAGGAAGGCATCCACCTCGTCCTCGTCGTAGCCTTCTCGGAGGCGGACGGTAGTGAACTGCTTGTTCCGCACATCCTCGGGGGTCAGCGGCATCTCTTCTTCACCTCTACGTAGTCGTCGGCAGTCGGCAAGACCGTATCGCTCACAACCCGATCACGATGCCTCTCAGGATGAAAACGATGATCATCAGAACGAAGAAGGACAGGTCGAGTGCCACGCCCCCGAGACGCAGCGGCGGGATGAACCGCCGCAGAAGCTTGAGCGGTGGATCGGTGACCGTATAAGTGGCCTCGAGTATGACGACCATCGGCTTGCCTGGCTGCCATGAACGTGCGAACTGGAAGACGTAGTCCATGACCAGCCGGAAGATCAGCACGATGAGGAAACACGTCAACGCGATATAGACAACCTGCAGTGCGACGCCCATCCCGCGTTTCCCTCTCCCCTGGCTCTCTGGCTCCGGCCTCGCGGCCGGGTCGTTCCCGGTGTCGTGTTCTCAGCTCTGGTTGAAGAATCCGCCCTCAGCGATGCGGGCCTTGTCCTCCGCCGTGACATCGACGTTAGCAGGCGACAACAGGAACACCTTCTGCGTCACGCGCTCAATGCTGCCATGGAGACCGAAGACGAGTCCTGCGGCAAAGTCGACAAGTCGCTTCGCGTCCGTATCGTCCATCTCCGTGAGATTCATGATCACCGGAGTGCCCTCACGGAAGTGTTCCCCGATGGTACGGGCCTCGTTGTAGGTCCTGGGGTGCAGTGTGGTGATGCGGTACGGCTCCCGCTCGGACACGACCTTGGGCATGATCACCGGTGCGTTCTTCTCCATGTTCGGGCGTTCAGGTGTGATGGATGCCACGGGGGCGATTCGGGCGGGTCGCTCCCTTTCCGCCGGGATCTGAACCGGCTCCCGCTGTGCGGGAGGCTGCACCGCTCGTACCGGTTCGTCCCGCTCGCGCTCACGTTCCCGCTCGACCTGATGCGCGGGCTGGTGCCGCCGCCGGTCCCGCTCGGGCTCCGGCTCGGGTTCGAATTCGTCGTCGGGGTCGAACCCCGGACCGTCGTACCCATCGTCCTCCACGAGGCCGAGGTAGACCGCCATCTTGCGCATCGCGCCGGCCATGCTCTGCATCCTCCGCTCTGTGGTGGATCGGCATCTGTCACCAAGTGCCCCGCGATCCACTGTGGCCTGCCCGCCATCGGCGGGATTGACCATATTTTCTGCTGTGGTCCGACTCGCTTGGCGACGTTACCCGAGCCTCGGTCGGACTCCGAGTACCGCCGTACCGACGCGTACATGTGTCGCTCCGGCCGCGATCGCGTCCTCAAGGTCCGAACTCATCCCCGCGGACACCATGTTCGCAGCCGGATGGTTCGCGCGCAGGCGGGATGAGAATTCCATCAGCCGACCGAAGGCGGCGCGTTGGCGTCCGGCATACGGTCCGGCGAGCGGTGCGACGGTCATCAGACCGTCGAGCCGCAGTCCGGGCGCGGACTCGACCGCGGCGGCCAACTCCTCGATCCCGTCCGGCGCGACGCCGCCCCGCTCCCCCCGCTCACCGCTCTCCGCGTCGAGTGCGACCTGGACGAGGCAGCCGAGTTCGCGGCCCTCACGCGAGGCCGCCGCCGACAGAGCGTTGACCAGTCGAATCCGGTCGATCGACTGCACAACATCGGCATAACTCGTCACAGAACGAACCTTGTTCGTCTGCAATTGACCGACAAAGTGCCATGTGAGCGACAGATCCGCACATTCGGCAGCCTTCGGCGCGGCGTCCTGGTCACGGTTCTCCGCGACGTGGCGCACACCGAGTTCGTGCAGAATCCGCACATCGCTCGCAGGGTAGGTCTTGGTGACCACGATGAGGGTCACGTCCTCCCGCGCACGGCCGGCGGCGTCGCAGGCCGAGGCGATGCGCTCCTCCACCCGTGCCAGGTTCCCGGCGAGTTGAGCCCTACGGTCCGTCATGCCCTATCCGTCCAGCCAGACATATCCGGCGAGCCGCCCGGTGGTGCGGTCGCGGCGGTACGAGAAGTGATCGCCCGATTCGAGGGTGCAGACCGGCGAGGCCTGCCGGTCCGTCACCCCGAGGGCCCGGAGCTGGGCGTGGACCCCGGCGGTGACGTCCACGGCCGGGGTGCCCCAGCTCGTCTCGGACCAGGAGGCCGGGACGGCCTCTGCCACCTCGGCCCTCATCCCGGACGGGACTTCGTAGCACCGCCCGCAGACGGCCGGCCCGGTACGGGCGACGATCCGGGAGACCTCGGCGCCGAGCGCGACCATGGCCTCGACCGTGGCGGGGACGACTCCGGCGACCAGGCCGGGGCGGCCGGCGTGCGCGGCCGCCGCGACCCCGGCGACGGGATCGGCGAGCAGTACGGGGGTGCAGTCGGCGGTGAGCACGGCGAGCGGGAGTCCGCGCCGCGCGGTCACCACGGCGTCGACGGCGGGAATCCGCGAGGCGTCCTCCCAGGGGCCGTCGACGACGGCGACGTCCCGCCCGTGCACCTGGTTCATCCAGACGACACGCGCCGGATCCAGGCCCAGGGCCCCGGCGGCGCGCCCCCGATTGGCCAGAACGGCGGCCGGGTCGTCGCCGACCGCGCCGCCGAGGTTGAGCTCCTCGTACGGGGCGGCGCTCACTCCGCCCCACCTGTCGGTGAAGGCGAAGTGCGCGTGGCCCCCCGAGGTTTCCGAGGGCTCCCCCGGAACCGGGTGGTGCGGGACTATCACTTCAGGAAGTCCGGAACATCCAGCTCTTCGACCTGCGAGTCCTGGTAGGGGCGGGCCGGCGGGATGTGCGGCGCGGTGACCGGGGGCAGGTGCGACTCGGCGACCGGGACGGACTCGGCCGGGGCCTTGGGCTCGTCGCGCGGGGGCACGGAGCCCAGTCCGCCGTTCTGGCGCACCGGTTCGGCGGGCCGGACCGGCGACGTCGTCTCCTCGCGCTTGGCGGAGCTCGCGCCCAGCACGTTCTCACGACGGGCCGGCGGCTGTCCGCCGTCGAAGCCCGCCGCGATCACGGTGACCCGCACCTCGTCGCCCAGCGCGTCGTCGATGACCGCGCCGAAGATGATGTTCGCCTCGGGGTGTGCCGCCTCGCTCACCAGCTGGGCGGCCTCGTTGATCTCGAAGAGACCGAGGTCGCTGCCGCCGGAGATGGAGAGCAGGACGCCTCGGGCGCCGTCGATGGACGCCTCCAGGAGCGGCGAGGAGATCGCCATCTCCGCGGCGGCCACCGCGCGGTCGTCGCCCCGGGCCGAGCCGATGCCCATGAGTGCCGATCCCGCCTCGGACATGACCGACTTGACGTCGGCGAAGTCGAGATTGATCAGACCGGGCGTGGTGATCAGGTCGGTGATTCCCTGCACGCCCGAGAGCAGCACCTGGTCGGCCGACTTGAACGCGTCGAGCACGCTGACCTGCCGGTCCGAGATGGACAGCAGACGGTCGTTGGGGATGACGATGAGGGTGTCGACCTCTTCGCGGAGTTCGGCGATGCCGTCCTCCGCCTGGTTCGCACGCCGCCGGCCCTCGAAGGTGAACGGGCGGGTGACCACACCGATCGTCAGGGCGCCCAGCGAGCGGGCGATGTTGGCGACGACGGGTGCGCCGCCGGTGCCGGTGCCGCCGCCCTCTCCTGCGGTGACGAAGACCATGTCGGCCCCCTTGAGGACCTCCTCGATCTCCTCCCGGTGGTCCTCTGCCGCCTTGCGACCGACGGCCGGGTTGGCCCCGGCGCCGAGGCCGCGGGTGAGTTCACGGCCGACGTCGAGCTTGACGTCGGCGTCGCTCATCAACAGGGCTTGCGCATCCGTGTTGATCGCGATGAACTCGACGCCCTTGAGGCCGACCTCGATCATTCGGTTGATGGCATTGACACCACCGCCGCCGACACCGATGACCTTGATGACTGCGAGGTAGTTCTGCGGTGCTGCCACGTCGAAGGCCTCTCGCCTCGAGTTACGTGTCGTCGCTTCGCGGTGTTCCCGCCGCGACGACGGATGCCGATTGGGGCGGTCCGAAACGCCGACCCAAACCCTAACGTTGAAGTTTAGGGTTACCAGTGTGTCTGCTTCATGGACTCTTCCGAACAGGACACTAAGTCGACAAGTGGCGCGCGTTCAACGAACACGCCGAACCTCCCGTTTTTCTTTTCACCCTATGTGATCACCCGTAGCGATGACCAACCAGGGTGCTGGCCAGGCCAGATGTTCGTCAACCACCCGACGCCGCAGGGGCGGTGGGGGCACTCACGTCGAAGTGCCCCGCTTTGGGCGCCGTTTTCATCAGAGCGGTGAGGACCTTCGCCTTCACCGGCCCGTCCTCACCACTGCCCCAGTTCACCGTGCGCCCCCGGGTGAGTTCCAGGGAGATCGAGTCGTACGAGGTGACCCGCACGACTTCGGTGTCCCTGGCGACGCGGTCCGGAAGCCCGCCCGCCACCCGGACCGCCTCCCGGACCAGCCGGGCACTGCCGAAGCGTCGCAGACTCGCCGACCGGTCGGGGGTCAGCACCAGGAGCGGCACCCGTCCGGGCGAGGTGTCCACGGTCGCGAAACGGACGCCCTTCGCGTCCACTTCGACGAACTTCGTGCCCTTTTTCATCAAGAGGACCGGTTTCCGTTCGGTCACCTTAAGTCCGATTCCGTGCGGCCATGACCGTACGACATCCACGGAGTCGATACGAGGCACCTTCCGGAGCAACCGGTCGGCGATGGCGTCGGTGTCCACGGAGACGAGCGGGGCATCGATCGGCACCGACGCGGCGGCCTCCACCTCCGCCGGGGTCAGCACGTCGACGCCGGTCGTCTCGACCTGTTCGACCCGGAGCCAGGAGGAGCCGTAGAGCACCCAGACCGTGCCCGAACCGAGCAGCAGCACCAGCACACCGATCAGGATCAGCTGCCTGCGGCCGAGTCGTCGGCGCCCCTCGGGCCGGGGGCGCGGCGGGCGGGCCGGGGCGTCCTCCCGCTGGGGTGCAGCACCGCGCTGGGCGGTCGTCGGTCCGGCCACGCTCGCTCCTTATGCCGGTTCCGGGGGCGACGCCCCCGGAACCGCCCGCCTCACGCGCCTCGGCGTGCGGCGATCGCCTCGTACACCATGCCGACGAGCAGGTCGTCGGCGTCCCGGCGGCCGAACTCGGCCGCGGCGCGGGACATCTCGTACAGCCGGTGCGGATCCGCGAGCACCGGCAGGACGTTGCCCTGCACCCACTCGGGGGTGAGCGCCGCGTCGTCCACCAGCAGACCGCCGCCCGCGTTCACCACCGGCTGGGCGTTGAGCCGCTGCTCGCCGTTGCCGATGGGCAGCGGTACGTACGCGGCCGGGAGCCCGACGGCCGAGAGTTCGGCGACGGTCATCGCGCCCGCGCGGCAGAGCATCATGTCGGCCGCCGCGTACGCGAGGTCCATCCGGTCCACGTACGGTACCGGGATGTACGGGGGCATCCCGGGCATGTTGTCGATGCGCGGCATTTCGTTCTTCGGCCCGACGACGTGCAGGATCTGGATCCCGGAACGCTGGAGCAGCGGGGCGACCCGCTGGACCACCTCGTTGAGATGGCGCGCGCCCTGCGAACCGCCGGACACCAGCAGGGTCGGCAGGTTGGGGTCCAGGCCGAAGGCGGCACGCGCCTCGGGGCGGGCCCTGGCGCGGTCCAGGGTCGCGATGGTGCGGCGCAGCGGGATGCCGATGTAGCGGGCGCCTCGGAGCTTGCTGTCGGGGGTGGAGACGGCGACCCCGTGCGCGTACCGCGAGCCGATCTTGTTGGCCAGTCCCGGCCGGGCGTTGGCCTCGTGGACGACGATCGGCACACCGGCCCGCTTGGCGGCGAGGTAGCCCGGCAGGGCGACGTAGCCGCCGAAGCCGACCACGCAGTCCGCGCCGGTGCGCTCCAGGACCTGCTCGGCGGCCTTGATGGTGCCGCGCAGTCGTCCCGGGACGGTGATCAGCTCCGGAGTGGGCTTGCGCGGCAGCGGCACGGCAGGGATCAGGGCGAGTTCGTACCCCCGCTCGGGTACGAGCCTGGTCTCGAGTCCGCGCTCCGTGCCGAGGGCAGTGATCCCCACGGTCGGGTCCTGCCTGCGCAGGGCGTCCGCGAGGGCGAGCGCGGGCTCGATGTGGCCGGCGGTCCCCCCGCCGGCGAGTACGACATGCACCGAAATTCACCGCTCTCCGGACGGACGCTTCTTGACGCGCCGTCTCATCGTCTTCCATCTCACCCCGGGCCTCCGCATCGCCAGGGCCGCCTTCGCGGCGGGTTCCTGTCGCGCGAACGCGATCAGCAGCCCGAGCGCGAACATGGTCGGCAGCAGGGCCGACCCCCCGTAGGAGAACAGCGGGAGCGGGACACCGGCGATCGGCAGCAGGCCGAGCACCGCACCGACGTTGATCACGGCCTGCGCCATGATCCAGGTGGTCACGCCTCCCGCGGCATACCTCACGAAGGGGTCCTCCGTGCGTCCGGCCACGCGGATACCCGCATAGCCTAGAGCCGCGAAGAGGGCGAGTACCGACAGCGTCCCCGCCAACCCCAGTTCCTCACCGGTGATGGCGAAGATGAAGTCGGTGTGCGGTTCAGGTAGTTGACCCCATTTTTCCACACTCGCACCGAGTCCGGAACCGAACCATCCGCCGGATGCCAGAGCATAGATGCCGTGCACGGCCTGCCAGCAGGAGTCCCCCGGACCCGGTTCGCTGGCGCCGATGCAGGCGAGCCGGGACATCCGGTTCGGACTGGTCTTGATCAGCAGGAAGGCGATCGCTCCCGCGAAGCCGAGCACTCCGGCGAAGAGCCGGGTGGGGGCGCCTGCCAGCCAGAGCAGTCCGAACAGGATCGCCGTGAGAATGATCGCAGTGCCCATGTCGCCGCCGAGCATGATCAGCCCGAGCAGCATGAAGGCGCCCGGGACGAGCGGTACGAGCATGTGCTTCCACTGCGTGAGCAGGTGCTTGTCCTGTTTGCGGGCGAGCAGGTCCGCGCTCCACAGGACCAGGGCGAGCTTGCCGAACTCGCTGGGCTGGAGCTGGAAGGGGCCGCCCAGGTAGAGCCAGTTGCGGTTGCCGTTGACCGTCATCCCTATCCCCGGCACCTGGACCAGTGCCATCAGGAAGACGGTTCCCACGAGCAACGGGTAGGCGAGGGCACGGTGCAGTTTGGTGGGCATCCGGGCGGCGAGCGCCATCAGACCGCCGCCGATGACGGCGGCGAGGAACTGTTTGCGGAAGAAGTAGCTGCCGGGCTTGCCCAGCTCCAGGGCCTTGATCATCGAGGCGGAGTAGACCATCACGAGGCCGAGCACGGTGATCAGCAGGCCGGCGCCCAGGATCAGGTAGTACGCGGTCAGCGGCCGGTCCCAGGCCCTGCGCACCCGCTCGTAGGTCCGTCGCGCCCCGCCGCCGCGGGGGGCACGCGGGGAACCGGTGGAGCGTCCCTTGGCCCGCGGCGCCGCGGGCCGCCGGGCCCCGGCCGCGGAACGGACCCGCAGAGCCGCCCCCGGCGGCACCGGGGCGCCCGCACCGGCGAGCAGCGGCGGGGCGAGTGCCCGGCTGATGGCCGCAAAGGCCCGTGGGCGGCCCCCGCGGGGTACGGCAGAGCTCTCGTCGGCCGGCATGGTCGCTGTCCCCTCCACTGTGCGTGCCCGGGGCCGCCGCCGAGGGCCGGGGCCCCCGGACGGCCGCCCGCGCCCGGTCGTCCGGGACAGTACGGCGCGGGGGCCGGGCCCGTCAGTCGCTCTCGGCTGCGAGCGCGCGCACCGCGTCCGCGAACGCCTCGCCCCGCTTGTTGTAGTTGACGAACATGTCCATCGAGGCGCAGGCCGGGGCCAGCAGCACGGTGTCCCCCGGCCGGGCGAGCCGTGCCGCCTCGCGGACCGCCTCGGACATCGCCCCAGTGTCGGTCCGGTCGAGGTCCACCACCGGGACCTCGGGGGCGTGTCGCGCCAGGGCTTCGCGGATCAGCGCCCGGTCGCGTCCCATCAGCACGACGCCGCGCAGCCGCCCGGCGGCGCCGGTGACCAGTTCGTCGAAGGTGGCGCCCTTGGCGAGGCCGCCGGCGATCCAGACGATCGGGTCGTAGGCGGCGAGGGACGCCTCGGTGGCGTGGGTGTTGGTGGCCTTGGAGTCGTCCACGTACGCGACCCCGCCGACGTCCGCGATGTGCTCGATGCGGTGCGGATCGGGCCGGAAGGCCCGCAGGCCGTCCCGCACGGCCGCGGGCTCGACGCCGAAGGCGCGGGCCAGGGCCGCCGCGGCCAGCGCGTTGGCGATGTTGTGCGGGGCCGGCGGGTCGATGTCGGTGACCTCGGCGAGCTCCTGGGCCTGCTTCTGCCGGTTCTCCACGAAGGCGCGGTCGACGAGGATGCCGTCGACGACACCGAGTTGCGACGGTCCCGGCGTGGCCAGGGTGAAGCCGATGGCGCGGCAGCCCTCCTCCACATCGGCCTCGCGGACCAGGTCCTCGGTGGCCTTCTCGGCCGCATTGTAGACGCAGGCGACCCGGTTTCCCTCGTAGATCCGGCCCTTGTCCGCGGCGTACGCCTCCATGGAGCCGTGCCAGTCGAGGTGGTCGGGGGCCAGGTTGAGGACGGCCGCGGAGTGGGCGCGCAGCGACGGCGCCCAGTGCAGCTGGTAGCTGGACAGCTCGACGGCGAGCACGTCGTACTCCCGGTCGCCGAGGACGGCGTCGAGGAGGGAGACGCCGATGTTCCCGACGGCCGCGGTGCGCAGCCCGGCCGCCTCCAGGATGGAGGCGAGCATCCGTACGGTTGTGGTCTTGCCGTTGGTGCCGGTCACCGCGAGCCAGGGGGCCGGTTCCCGGCCGTCGAGGCCGCGCAGCCGCCAGGCGAGTTCGACGTCGCCCCAGACCGGAACGCCCGCCTCGGCCGCTGCGGCGAACAGCGGCTTGTCGGGCTTCCAGCCGGGGGCGGTGACGACGAGTTCGGTGGACTCGGGCAGGGTCGCCCCGTCGCCGAGGCGCACCGTGATGCCCTGCGCCTCCAGCTCGGCGGCCTGCGCGCGGGAGCGTTCGTCGTCGCCGTCGTTGACCACCGTGACGACGGCTCCGAGGCCGTGCAGCACCCGGGCCGCCGGAATTCCGGAGACGCCGAGTCCGGCGACGGTGACGTGGGTTCCCTGCCAGTCCACTGTGCTCACTTCTCGGCTGCCCATCCCGCGTAGAAGAGACCGAGGCCGACGATCACGCACATGCCCTGGATGATCCAGAAGCGGACCACCACAAGGACTTCGGACCACCCCTTGAGTTCGAAGTGGTGCTGGAGCGGTGCCATCCGGAAGACCCGTTTGCCGGTCATCTTGAAGGAGCCGACCTGGATGACCACGGAGAGGGTGATCATCACGAAGAGGCCGCCGAGGATCGCCAGCAGGAACTCGGTGCGGGAGCAGATCGCCAGACCGGACAGGGCGCCGCCGAGGGCGAGCGAGCCGGTGTCGCCCATGAAGATCTTGGCGGGCGAGGTGTTCCACCACAGGAAGCCGAAGCAGGCGCCCATCAGGGCGGAGGCGACGACGGCGAGGTCGAGTGGATCGCGTACCTGGAAGCAGGCGTTGGGATTGGTCAGGGTCTCCGCGTTGACGCAGGACTCCTGGAACTGCCACAGCCCGATGAAGGTGTACGCGCCGAAGACCATCACCGACGCGCCGGTGGCCAGGCCGTCCAGACCGTCCGTCAGGTTCACGCCGTTGGACATGGCGAGGATCATGAACAGCGCCCAGACGACGAACAGCACCGGGCCGATCGACCAGCCGAAGTCCGTGACGAACGACAGCTTCATGGAGGCCGGGGCGTTGCCGCGGGAGTCGGCGAACTGGAGCGAGAGCACCGCGAAGGCGATGCCGACGATCAGCTGGCCCGCCATCTTCGCCTTGGCCCGCAGACCCAGCGAACGCTGCTTGACGATCTTGATGTAGTCGTCGAGGAAGCCGACGAGGCCCATGCCGGCCATCAGGAAGAGCACCAGCACGCCGGAGAACGTCATCGGTTCGCCGGTGATCACCTTCGTGAGGAAGTACGCGATGATCGTCGCCAGGATGAAGGCGATCCCACCCATGGTGGGGGTGCCCTTCTTGGACCCGTGGGTGCGCGGGCCGTCGTCCCGGATGAACTGACCGTATCCCTTGCGGGCCAGCAGCTTGATCAGCAGCGGGGTTCCGACCAGGGTCAGGAAGAGCCCGATGGCCCCCGCGAACAGGATCTGCCTCATCGGCCGGCGACCTCGCCCTCGGACGCGTTCCCCAGCAGTGCCATGGCGACCTGCTCCAGGCCGACCGACCGGGACGCCTTCACCAGCACGACGTCTCCCGGGCGCAGTTCACTGCGCAACAGGTCGACCGCAGCCTGTGCGTCGGACACGTGCACCGACTCCTCACCCCACGAACCCTCGTTGTATGCGCCCAGTTGCAGCCACGAGGCCTCTCGGCCCCCGACCGCGACGAGCTTGCTGACGTTGAGCCGGACGGCGAGCCGTCCGACCGCGTCGTGCTCGGCGAGCGAGGCGTCGCCCAGCTCGGCCATCGGGCCGAGCACCGCCCACGTGCGACGGCCCTTCCCCATGGCAACCAGCGCGCGCAGCGCCGCTCTCATGGATTCGGGGTTCGCGTTGTAGGCGTCATTGACGAACGTCACGCCGTCCGGTCGCTCGGTGACCTCCATGCGCCAACGGGAGAGGGTGCCCGCCTCGGAGAGCCCTTCGGCGATCTCGTCTGCGGACAGGCCCAGCTCATGGGCGACGGCGGCCGCGGCGAGCGCGTTCGACACGTGGTGCTCACCGTACAGGCGCATGGTCACATCGCTGCACCCGGTGGGTGTGTGGAGCGCGAAAGCGGGGCGGCCGTCCTCGGTGAGACGTACGTTCTCGCCCCGTACGTCCGCTTCCGGGGCCTCGCCGAAGAGGACGACCCGGGCCTTGGTGCGGGAGGCCATGGCGCGTACCAGCGGATCGTCGGCGTTGAGCACCGCGATGCCGTCCTCGGGCAGCGACTCGACCATCTCGCCCTTGGCCTGGGCGATCTGTTCCCGGCCGCCGAACTCGCCGATGTGGGCGGTGCCGACGTTGAGGACGAGGCCGACCCGGGGCGGGACGAGGCCGGTGAGGTAGCGGATGTCGCCGATGTACCGCGCACCCATTTCGAGGACGAGGTGCCGGGTGTCCTCGGTGGCGCGCAGCGCGGTGAGCGGCAGGCCGATCTCGTTGTTGAGGTTGCCCGCCGGGTAGACGGTGGGCCCCTTGCGTTCCAGGAGCTGGGCGATGAGGTCCTTGGTGGACGTCTTGCCCGCGGAGCCGGTGAGGGCGACGACGGTGGTGCCGAGGCGGGCGACGACGGCGCGGGAGAGCGCGCCGAGGGCGGCCACGACGTCGTCGACGACGATCGCCGGAACGCCGACGGGGCGGGCGGCCAGCACGGCTGCCGCGCCCGCCTCGACGGCGCGCTGCGCGTAGTCGTGGCCGTCGGCCCGTTCACCGGCGAAGGCCGCGAACAGACTGCCTTGTTCCACCTTCCGGGAGTCGATGACGACGGGCCCGCTGACGACTGCTGCCGGATCGGGTATGTCGTGCGACTGCCCGCCGACGATTTCGGCGATCTCGGCGAGGGAAAGGGCGATCACTTGGTCATCCCTGACTGTTGTTCTCGTGGGTGTGGGCGTGGTCGGCGGCGTTCTCGGTGCCGCCGTGTCCCAGGGAGCGTTCGATGGCCGCGCGCAGGACCACGCGGTCGTCGAAGGGGCGTACCACGCCGTGGATGTCCTGCCCCTGCTCGTGGCCCTTGCCGGCGATCAGCACGGTGTCACCGGGCTCGGCACGGGCGACCGCGGCGGCGACGGCGGCGGCCCGGTCGGCGTCGACCAGGACGTCGCCCCGCTCGTGGACGGGCACCTCCGCGGCGCCCGCGAGCATGGCGGCGAGGATTCCGAGGGGATCCTCGGAACGGGGGTTGTCGGAGGTCAGTACGGCGGTGTCGGCGAGCCGGGCGGCGGCGGCGCCCATCGGACCGCGCTTGGTGGTGTCGCGGTCGCCGCCGCAGCCGAGGACGATGTGCAGCCTGCCCCGGGTGACCTTGCGCAGCGAGCGCAGGACGGACTCGACGGCGTCGGTCTTGTGCGCGTAGTCGACGACGGCGAGGTAGTCCTGTCCGGCGTCGACGCGCTCCAGCCGGCCCGGGACGCCCGGGACGGCGGCGATTCCGTCGGCCGCGGTCTGCGGGTCGAGGCCCGCGACGGCGAGCGTGACGATCGCGGCGAGGGTGTTGGCGACGTTGAACGGGCCGGGCAGCGGGGCCTCGGCGGCGATCCGCTCGCCCTTGGGGCCGACGGCGGTGAAGGCGGAGCCCTGCGGCCCGACCTCGACGTCCTCGGCGCGCCAGTCGGCGTCCGGGTGGCCCTCGGCCGAGAAGGTGACGACCGGGACGGACGCCTCGGCGATCAGCCTGCGGCCGTACGCGTCGTCGAAGTTGACGACGCCCTGCCGGCTGCGCCGGGGGGTGAAGAGCTGCGCCTTGGCCTGGAAGTAGTCCTCCATCCCGGAGTGGAACTCCATGTGCTCCGGGCTGAGGTTGTTGAAGACCGCGACGTCGAAGACGCAGCCGTCGACCCGGCCCAGCACCAGTGCGTGGCTGGAGACCTCCATGGTCACCGCCTCGACGCCGCGTTCGCGCATCACGGCGAACAGGGCCTGGAGGTCGGTGGCCTCGGGGGTGGTGCGCTCGGACTTGATGCGCTCGTCGCCGATCCGGGTCTCCACCGTGCCGATCAGGCCGGTGGCGCGCCCGGCGCCGCGGAAGCCGCCCTCGACGAGGTAGGCGGTGGTGGTCTTGCCGGAGGTCCCGGTGATGCCGATCTGCAGCAGGCCGGCGCCGGGCCGTCCGTAGATCTCGGCGGCGAGTTCGCCCATCCGGCCGCGCGGGTCCTCGGTGACCAGGACCGGCAGTCCGGTGGCGGCGGCCCGCTCGGCGCCGGTCGGGTCGGTGAGGATCGCCGCGGCGCCGAGCCCGGCCGCCTGGGCGGCGAAGTCGGCACCGTGGAAGCGGGCGCCCGGCAGGGCCGCGTAGATGTCACCGGGGCGGACCGCGCGGGAGTCGTGGGTGATGCCGGTGACCTCGCCGGTCCCCGGTGGTTCGGCTCCCAGCCGGGCCGCCAGCTCGCCGAGGGGCGTCGGGCCGAGCCGATCCGGACGGGGCGCTCCCGGGTAGTTCACAGGGGCGTCCTTCTGGGTGGTTTGGAACTGATCAGCGTGGGGCACGGCGGTGAGCGTACCGGGCTCACCGGGCCTCTCGCGAAGTGAGGGCCCGGCGTTGCGGTGGTTCTCGTTCCGGTTCCCGGGATCGGGCGTGATGGTTGTCACTGGTCGGTTCCCCGTGTTCATTCGCCGGGATCGAAGGAGACCGGCAGCCGGGCCGGCGGGCTGCCGGACGGCGGGGTCTGGAGGGTCTTCAGCGCGAACTCCATGACCTGTTTGTAGATCGGTCCGCAGATCTGGCCGCCGAAATAGCTGCCCGCGGTGGGGTTCTGGATCGCGCAGTAGACGGTGATCTGCGGGTCGTCGGCCGGTGCGAAGCCCGCGAAGGAGGCGGTGTAGCCGTGGTACCCGCCGCGTACCGGATCGACCCGGTTGGCCGTACCGGTCTTGCCCGCCACGCGGTAGCCGGGGATCTTGGCCTTGGTCCCGGTGCCCTCCTCGTCGCCGACCACCGATTCCAGCATGGCGGCGAGCGTCCTGGCGGTCTTCTCGCTGACCACCCGGGTCTTCTCGGGCGCGGGCGCGGGTTCGTAGTGCCCGTCGGGGCCCTTGGTGCCGCGCACCAGCGTGGGCGCGACGCGGACGCCGCCGTTGGCGATCGTCGAGTAGATCGAGGCTGCCTGCATGGCGTTGAGCGAGAGGCCCTGGCCGAACGGGATCGTGTACTGCTGCGAGGTCGACCAGTCCCCGGGTCTGGCGAGAATGCCCGGGGTCTCGCCCGGGTAGCCGAGGCCGGTCGGCGAGCCGATGCCGAACTTGCGCAGGTAGGAGTAGAGGACCTTGTTGGCCTCGGGCTGTGTCTTGCCCAGCTCGCCGGTGGCCAGAATGGTGCCGATGTTGCTCGACTTGGCGAGTACGCCGTTGAGCGTCAGGTGCCATTCGGGGTGGTCGATGTCGTCCTTGAAGAGCCGGTCGCCGCGGTGCAGCCGGTTGGGGACGGTGACGTGGGTGCCGGGGGTGGCGGCTCCCTCCTCCAGCACGGCGGCCATGGACATGACCTTGCTGGTGGAGCCGGGCTCGTACACGTCCTGGAGCGCGGCGTTGCCCAGCGACGCGGGATCGGCCTTCGAGAGGTCGTTGGGGTCGAAGCCGGGAGCGTTGGCCATGGCCAGGACCTCGCCGGTCCTGGTGTTCTGCACGATGACGTAACCGCGGTCCGCCTTGGACTTCTTCACCTGCGCGGCGATGGCCTGCTGGGCGGCCCACTGGATGTCGCGGTCGATGGTCAGCTCGATGTCGGAACCGGGGACGGCCGGAACCTCCTTGGTGTCCACCGTGGGCACCCGGCGTCCACCGGACTGGGCATACCTGATCGTGCCGTCCTCGCCCGCGAGCTCCTTCTCCAGCTGTGATTCGAGGCCGCCCGCGCCCTTGCCCTCGGCGTTGACGTAGCCCAGTATTCCGGCGGCGAGTCCGCCGTTGGGGTAGACGCGCTTGGTCGTCGTCTCCTGGAAGATCCCCGCCAGCACGCTGGTCCCGGGGCCGCCCGCCGACCTGTCCTTCGCGGCCTTCTCGGCGAAGACGGACTTGAGGTCCCTGATCTGGTTCCAGACCTGTGGGGTCTGCCGACGGGCCAGAACGGCGTAGCGTCCCTTTCCGGACAACTTCTTGGTCAGTTCGGCGGCATCGGTGCCCAGGATCGGGGCGAGGAGCGCCGCCGCCTGCTGGGGCGCGTCGGGGACCTTGCTGAAGTCGGGCGTGAACATGAACGGGTCGGCGGTGATGTCGTACGCGTCGACGCTGGTGGCCAGCGCGATCCCGCTGCGGTCGGTGATCTGGCCGCGTTCGGCCGAGACGGTGTAGCTGAGGTAGCGGTTCACCTTCGCCTTGGCCGCGTACGCGTTGGCGTCGACGGCCTGGACCTGGAGGAGCCGGACGACGAACACCAGCATGACGAGCGTCAGGGCGAGGCTGACGAGGCGGAGGCGCGGGCGCGGGCTGCCGAGCCGGAGCGGGCGCCCGGAGCGGCTGCGGGGCGCCCGGGGGCGCGGTGCCGGGGACGAGGGGCGGCGGGCCGCGGGCCGCGGGCGGCCCTGACCGCCGGCGGCGCCGCGCGGGCGGGCGGGGCCGGGGACCCGGCGGCGCGGTGGTTCCTTGGGCGGCACTGCGTCACCTGCCGGGGCTCGTCGGGGACTGGTCTGCCGGGGCGGGCGCCCCGGCGGGCGGGTTCGCGAAGGCACCGGGCTTCGCGGCGGCGCCCGGCGAGCCTGCCGGTGCCGACGGGGAGGACGGGGCCGGGGTACCCGCGGACGCGGTGGTCACGGGTGCGACGGGCTGCCGCGTCGGCGTCGGCGTGGGCGTCGGCTCGGCGCTCGCCTCGACGGGCACGCCGCGCACCTTTCCGTCCGGATCGAGGAAGGCCGGGCTGCCGCCGGGCACCATGCCCAGTTCGCGGGCCCGCCGCTCCAGGGCGTCCGGCTTCGAGAAGCCGTCGACGTCGTGCTGGAGGGCCTGCTGCTCGTCGGTGAGCTCGGTGGTCCGTTTCTTCAGTTCGCTGAGCCGGAACGATCCCTCACTGAGGGCCGAGTTGAGCAGCAGCAGCGTGATGAGACCGCCGCCGAGGAGCAGCACGACCAGCAGGACGAAGGGGGTGCGGGCCGCTGTGCTGGGCCCGGACGGCATCAGCCGGCCGAGCCGGGCGGCCCGGCCCTTCAGCTGCCGGGCCGGGCCGCTCACCGCGCCGCCCCGGTCCACACCGGTGCCCGCGTCCCCGAGCGCCGGGCGCTCACCGCGCGTCCTCGCGGATCCGCTGGGCGCCGCGCAGCCGGGCGGGGGCGGCGCGCCGGTTCTCGGCGACCTCCTCCTCGGTGGGCAGTTCCGCGCCGCGGGTCAGCAGCTTCAGCCGGGGCTGGTAGCGCTCGGGCACGACCGGCAGGCCGGGCGGGGCGGTGGTGGCGGCGCCCGCCGCGAAGACCTGCTTGACCAGCCGGTCCTCCAGCGAGTGGTACGAGAGGACGGCGATCCGGCCGCCGACCACGAGGCTCCGCACCGCGGCCGGAATGGCCCTTTCCAGGACGGAGAGCTCTCCGTTGACCTCGATGCGCAGCGCCTGGAAGGTGCGCTTGGCCGGGTTGCCCCCGGTGCGCTTGGCGGCCTGCGGCAGCGCGTCACGGATCAGCTCGACGAGTCGGCCGCTGTTGCTGAACGGCTCCTTCTCGCGCTCGCGGACGATCGCCGAGACGATCCGCTTGGCCTGCTTCTCCTCGCCGTACGCGCGCAGGATCCGGACCAGTTCGCCCGGCGGATAGGTGTTGAGCACCTCGGCGGCGCCGATACCGGTCGTCTGGTCCATGCGCATGTCGAGCGGGGCGTCCTGGGCGTACGCGAAACCTCGGTCGGCCTCGTCCAGCTGCATGGACGAGACACCGAGGTCGAACAGGACGCCCTGGACCCGGGGCACGCCGAGCCGGTCGAGCACCTCGGGCAGTTCGTCGTAGACGGCGTGCACCAGGGTGGCCCGGTCGCCGTACGGGGCGAGTCGCTCGCCGGAGAGCCGCAGCGCCTCCTTGTCCCGGTCCAGGGCGATCAGCCGAACGGAGGGGAAGGCGGAGAGCAGCGCCTCGCTGTGCCCGCCGAGGCCGAGGGTGCAGTCGACGACCACGGGCTGAGGCGGCCCCGGCGCCTCCAGAGCCGGGGCCAACAGGTCCAGGCACCGCTGGAGCATCACCGGGACGTGTCGGGTCTGGCTCATGCGCCCTCTCAGGCTCAGTGCCCGTGCGGCAGGACGTACGGCCTGGTCCCCGCCCGCTCAGAAGGGGAGGTCGGCCGGCGCCGGGGAAGGGGCGTCGGCCGACCGGCGAGCGGGAGAGGGCCGGACCGTACGTACGCGGCGCACGGGGGAAATCTACGGAATGTGCAGGGTGTCGTAACTTCCCGTCACTTTAGTCCACCCTGCCATTCGATCGATTCCCGATCAATCAGCCGGACAGCGCGTCGCACCGCCCTCGGTTCACCCGGTCGAGCGAACGGCGGTGAGACTTGTGGGTTACCTCACAACAAGCGTCATTGACGTTCTTTGTTCCCTTCCGCAACACGACGCGGCACACCCCGGGGGATAACGTCATAGCCATGTCGACTTCCGCGCACTCCCCCGCCGAGCCCTTGGCCCCCGCCGCCGATCGGACCCTCACCGAGGACACGGTCACCGATCGCCTGGTCGAGGCGAACGTCCGGTACGCCGCAGACTTCGAGGACCCCGGCATGGACGCCAAGCCGGTGCTGCGGGTCGCCGTGGTGGCCTGCATGGACGCCCGGCTCGACCTGCACGACGCGCTCGGGCTGTCGTTGGGCGACTGTCACACCATCCGCAACGCGGGCGGCGTCGTCACCGACGACGTCATCCGTTCGCTGACCATCAGCCAGCGGGCCCTCGGCACCCGCAGCATCATCCTGATCCACCACACCAACTGCGGCCTCGAATCGATCACCGAGGAGTTCCGCCAGGAGCTGGAGGTGGAGGTCGGCCAGCGTCCGGTCTGGGCGGTCGAGGCGTACAAGGACGCCGACCAGGACGTGCGGCAGTCGATGCAGCGCGTGCGCACCTCACCGTTCCTGCTGCACACGGACGACGTCCGCGGTTTCGTCTTCGACGTGACCACCGGACTGCTGCGCGAGATCCTGCCCGCCGCCTGACCGTCCAGACCCCTCTCCCTGAATCCGATAACCCTCCGAACCCGACATACCGCCCCTGGTTGTCCACAGGCGAGTGACACGAAGCGGTAACGGCAACAAGAATGCCCGTGTGGCATCTCGCCGGACGTCTCCGGTGAGGTGTCCACGTTTCGGGGTGGCCGGGTCGCTGCGCGCGTCGGCCCGTGAGTGCGGTATCCCCTTGCTCCTGGTGAGCGCGGGACAGGGCCGAGGAGGGCCGGGTGACGACCTATGACGACCGAGCGAGCCTCACAGATCTGACCACGACGGCGGAGCGGGTGCGCGGGTCGGTGGAGAGCGTGATCGAGGGCAAGCCCGAGGTCGTGCGGCTTTCGCTGACCGTGCTGCTGGCCGAGGGGCATCTCCTCATCGAGGACGTCCCGGGGGTCGGCAAGACGATGCTGGCCAAGGCACTGGCGCGGTCCATCGACTGCTCGGTGCGGCGCATCCAGTTCACGCCCGACCTGCTGCCCTCGGACATCACCGGTGTCTCGATCTTCGACCAGCAGCGGCGCGACTTCGAATTCAAGCCGGGCGCGATCTTCGCCCAGATCGTGATCGGCGACGAGATCAACCGCGCCTCGCCGAAGACGCAGTCGGCGCTGCTGGAGTCGATGGAGGAGCGTCAGGTCACCGTCGACGGGCACACCTACGAGCTGCCCGACCCGTTCATGGTGGTGGCCACCCAGAACCCGGTCGAGATGGAGGGCACCTATCCGCTGCCCGAGGCCCAGCGCGACCGGTTCATGGCGCGGGTGTCGATCGGCTATCCGAGCGCGGACGCCGAGCTGCGGATGCTCGACGTGCACGGTGAGACCTCTCCGCTCGACGATCTGCGGCCGGTGGCGCACGCCCACGAGATCACGAAGCTGATCGACGCGGTGCGCACGGTCCATGTGGCCGACGCCGTGCGCCGATACGCGGTGGAACTGGTCGGGGCCACCCGCGGTCATCCCGACCTCAGGCTCGGTGCCTCGCCGCGCGCCACCCTGCATCTACTGCGCGCGGCCCGGGCGTCGGCGGCGCTGAGCGGCCGGGACTACTGTCTGCCGGACGATGTGCAGGCCCTCGCGGTCGCGGTGCTCGCCCACCGCCTGTTGCCGACGGCGCAGGCCCAGCTGAACCGTCGCACCGCCGAGCAGGTCGTGCTGGAGATCCTCCAGCGAACCCCGGTGCCCGCTGCCGACGGCGGCACCCGGATGCCCCGGAGCCGGCCGTCCGGTCCGGCGTACGACCGGCAGCAGTCCGGCATGCGGCGGGTGTGATGGTCTCCGGGGAACGGACCCCGACGGACGGCGGCGGCGACCGCGGCGGCCTGCGGGCCGCGCTGAGCGGACTGACCACGCGCGGGCGTTCCTTCCTCGCGGCAGGTGTCGCCGCGGCCGTCTGCGCGTATGTGCTGGGCCAGGCGGACCTGCTCCGGGTCGGGCTGCTGCTCGCCGCGCTGCCGCTGGTCTGCACGGTGGTGCTGGTCCGTACGCACTACCGGGTCGCGGGCACGCGGTGGCTCTCGCCGTCCCGGGTGCCCGCGGGCACGGAGGCCCGTGTCCATCTGCGGGTCGAGAACGTGTCACGGCTGTCGACCGGGCTGCTGATGCTTCAGGACAAGGTGCCCTACGTCCTCGGACCGCGACCGCGGTTCGTGCTGGACCGGGTCGAGGCGGGCGGCCGTCGTGAGGTGTCCTACCGGGTCCGTTCGGATCTGCGCGGGCACTATCCGATGGGGCCGCTGCAACTGCGGCTGAGCGATCCGTTCGGCATGTGCGAACTGATCCGCGCCTTCAGCACGCACGACACGCTCGTGGTCGTCCCGCGGACCGAGCCGCTGCCGGCGGTGCGGCTGTCGGGCGAGGCCCCGGGGTACGGCGAGGGGCGTCAGCGCTCCACCGCGCTGGCCGGGGACGACGACGTGATTCCGCGCATCTACCGGCACGGGGACGACCTGCGCCGGGTCCACTGGCGCTCGACCGCGCGCCACGGCGAACTGATGGTGCGCCGTGAGGAACAGCCGCAGCGGCCCCGGTGCACGGTCCTGCTGGACACCCGGCGGACCGCCTACCGGGGGGCCGGCCCGGACTCCGCGTTCGAGTGGGCGGTGTCGGGGGCCGCGTCCGCCCTGGCGCACATGCTGGAACGGGGTTTCGCGGTCCGGCTGCTGACGGACGACGGCAACGCCGTTCCGGGTGAGGCCGCGGGAGGCTTCGCCGGATCGACGCAGGAGTCCGCCGACTCCTCGGGCCTGATGATGGACACCCTGGCGGTGATCGACCACTCCGACGGGGGCGGTCTGTCACGGGCCTACGACGTGCTGCGCGGCGACGACGGTCTGCTGATCGCGTTCTTCGGCGATCTGGACGAGGAGCAGGCGGCGCTGGCCGCCCGGATGCGTCGGCGCGGCAGGGGCGCTGTCGCGTTCCTGCCGGACGGCACGGCCTGGGAACCGCCGGACGACGTCCCGCCCGCGGGGGCGCGGGAGGCGTTCGAGCGACGTCTGCGGCTGCTGCGCGAATCGGGGTGGACCGCGGTGGCGGTGGAGCCCGGGACCGGTCTCGCCCAGTACTGGCGGCAGGCGGGACAGGGCGCGGCGGTGGACGGACCCACCGCGGTCGGCGGAACGACGGGGGCCTCGGGGGGATGGTCATGAGCGGCCGCGGTCGGCTGACGCTGTGCGCCTACGCCGCCACACTGCTGGCGGCGTGTTCGATGCTGCCGCTGGTCGAACCGGCGGTGTGGATCCTGTCGGCGTCGATCCTGCTGGCGGTGCAGAGCGGGACGACGGCGCTGGTGCGCCGCGCGCCCGTGCCCCGGACGCTCGTCGTCGCCGCGCAGGCGCTGGTCATGCTGCTTCTGCTGACCCTGGTCTTCGCCAGGCACCAGGCGGTGGCCGGTGTCGTACCGGGCCCGGAGGCGGTGCAGCGGCTCGCGCATCTGCTGGTGTCGGGGGCCGAGGACGTCGGGAGGTACGCCACTCCGGCGCCGGCGACGGACGGTATCCGGCTGATACTGATCGGCGGTGTGCTGCTGGTCGGCCTGGTGGTGGACACGCTCGCCGTGACCTTCCGCAGCGCGGCACCGGCCGGTCTGCCGCTCCTCGCGCTGTTCTCGGTCGCGGCGGGGCTGTCCGAGGGCGGGGCGGACTGGCTCTGGTTCCTGCTCGCGGCCGGTGGCTACCTGCTGCTCCTGCTGGCGGAGGGCCGGGACCGGCTCTCCCGGTGGGGGCGGGTCTTCAGCGGTGGTGCCCCGGGCCGGAGGCGGGACGGTGCGGCGCTCCCGGGCGGACGGCCGACGGCTCCGGTCCGCACCGGACGCCGCATCGGTGCGCTGGTGCTGGGCATCTCACTGGCCGTACCGGCGGTGCTGCCGGCGCTGGGCGGTGGTCTGCTGGCGGGTACGGGCGACGGCAACGGCAACGGCGGCACCATCTCCGCGGTGAACCCCCTGGTGTCGCTCCAGGACAACCTGAACCAGCCGGAGAACCGGCAGGTGCTGTCCTACCGCACCGATTCCCGCGATCCACAGGGCTTCTATCTGCGGATCCTGGCCCTGGACCGGTTCGACGGCAACGAGTGGCGGCCCTCCACCCGCCGGCTTCAGGACCTGCCGAAACGACTTCCGGTCCCGGAAGGTCTCGGCCCGGACGTCCTGGCCACCGAGGTCAGGTCGAACATCTCCGCCTCCCGCTCCTACCAGCAGACCTATCTGCCGCTCCCCTACCCCGCGACCGAGGTCGGTATCGACGGGTCCTGGCGGTACGAGCCGGCCGGACGGACCCTGGTCGGCGACGGCGGGGAGACGACCCGCGGTGCGCGCTACCAGGTCGCCAGCCTGGTGGTTCAGCCGACCGCCGGTCAGCTCGCCGCGGCGGGGCCTCCGCCGCCCTCTCTGCTGCGTGAGTACACCCGGGTTCCGAGTTCCCTGCCGAAGGTGGTCGCCGACACGGCGACGAAGGTGACGGAGGGAGCCGCCAACGCCTACGAGCAGGCGGTGAGACTCCAGGACTTCTTCGCCTCCGACGGCGGTTTCAGCTACAACACCTCGGTCAGCTCGGGCACCGGAAGCGCGGCGATCGGCCGGTTCCTGGAGGACAAGCAGGGCTTCTGCGTCCACTTCGCGTTCACCATGGCGGCGATGGCCAGGACCCTGGGCATCCCGGCCCGGGTCGCGGTCGGCTTCACTCCGGGCACCGCGCAACCGGACGGTTCGGTGTCGGTGGGGCTGCGGGACGCGCACGCGTGGCCCGAGCTGTACTTCGAGGGAGTCGGCTGGACGCGCTTCGAGCCGACCCCGACGCGGGGCTCCGTCCCGTCCTATGCGCGGCCGGACGCCCCGGAGGAAGGCACCGCCGAGGTCACCGTGGACGACCAGGTCCCCTCGGCGGCGCCGAGTGCCGCACCGTCCGCCGCGGACGACTGCCCGGTCCAGATGCGCAGGCAGGGCGAGTGCGGTCCCTCGGAGGCCCCGGCGGTGGCGGCCCCGACGGATTCCGGGACGCCCGCGGGCACCGTCCTGGCACTCGTCGTGATCGTCCTGGTGGTCCTCGCGCTGACGCTGCTGCCGGCGTTCTGGCGGCTGCGGCAGCGCGGACGGCGGCTGGGCCACCCGGCCGGACGTACGCCCGCGGACGAGGCGGCGAGAGCGCTGGGCGCCTGGCAGGAGGTCACCGACACCGCCTGGGACCACGGGATCGAACCGGACGACTCCCTGACGCCGCGCCGGACGGCCGAGCGGTTGACGCGGCGGGGGCGGCTCGGCCCCGATGCGGCCGACGCGGTGCACCGCTTGGCGGGGGCCGTGGAGCAGGTGCTCTACGCCCCGGAACCCCGCCCGGGTTCCGGGCTCGCCGAGGACGCCGGGACGGTACGGGCCGGTCTGCGGGCATCGGCCGATCGGGCGGCCCGGATCCGCGCGGTCCTGGCGCCGCGCTCGGCCGTTCAGGTGATCTGGACAGTGTCGGACCGCTGGTCGGCATCGACCCGAGCATGGGCGGCCCGCCGGGGCCGGATTCGGTGGACGGGCCGACTGCGGCGGCCGTCCCGCGGGCGGGAGTGACGGGGCGGAGGCCTCTCCCCGGTACCGGTGGGGTGATGCCCCGGCCCGGGTACGCGCGAGGGGCGGCCGCGAAACGCGGCCGCCCCTGTTCACGTGTGTCCGGGCGCTACCGGCCCTGTTCGTCGCGGCGCCGCTGCCACCGCTGCTCGATCCGGTTCATCACCGTTCGGCGCTGCCTGGGCCGACGGTTCGCACCGCTGCCTCCGGCTGCTTGCTGCTCCCCCGGTTTGGGCGCCTTGCGCCAACCAGTGACCGCAAGGACCGCGCAGCCCAGCATGACGAGAAATCCCACCACGCCGATCCAGATCTGCTGAGCGACCATTCCGGCCATGAGGAGCGCGATACCCACAAGGAAGCCTGCGACCGCCTGGTAGACCCGTCGCCGGGTGTACGTACGCAGCCCGCTTCCCTCGAGCGCTGTCGCGAACTTGGGATCTTCGGCGTACAGCGCTCGCTCCATCTGCTCGAGCATTCGCTGCTCGTGCTCCGAGAGCGGCACGGAGTCCTCCTCGTCGTCGGCCGCGGGGGGCGACCGGTCTGCGGCCCTTCCAGGATAGGCAGGGAATCGCCCCCGTGAAACCCGCCCTCATTGCCACACAGCCAGTCCGGGCCGCCACGAAGGATCAGCTGCTGAGGCCTTGATTCCCCAACCTCCGATCCGTCATGCCGGATGCTGTCCCCCGATCATACGGGGCGAAGCCCCCGATCGGGGGTCTCGGGGCGTACTCCGTCTGCGGCTGCGTACCTGATCAACCGCACTGCGGCAGGTCCGGCGCCGGTCCGGCCGTGTCGCCGGCGGCCCTCGGCCCGCGGCGCCCGCTCAGGCCCGCTTCGTGCCCAGGACGTGAAGCTGCGTCGCCACCGAGTGGAACGCGGGCAGCTCGGCGGCTGCCGCCTCCAGCTTGAGCAGGGCTTCCATGGCGCCGGGCTCGGTGTCCACCAGGACGCCCGGCACCAGGTCGGCGAAGACCCGTACCCCGTGCACGGCGCCGACCTCGACGTCCGCCGCGGAGACCAGCTCGGTGAGCTGGTCCGCGGTGTAGCGCCGGGGCACGGGGTCACCCTCGCCCCAGCGGCCCGCCGGGTCGTCGAGGGCCTGCCTCGCCTCGGTGAAGTGACCGGCCAGGGCCCGGGCCAGGACGGCTCCGCCGAGCCCGGCGGCGAGCAGGCTGAGCGCGCCGGAGGGGCGGAGCGCCGCGACGGCGTTGCTCACGCCCTCGGCCGGTTCGTCCACGTACTCCAGGACTCCGTGGCACAGGACCGCGTCGAAACTCTCGCGCCCGACCACGTCGAACAGGCCGTGGATGTCTCCCTGGACTCCCCGGACACGGTCGGCGACCCCGGCCTCGGCGGCGCGGCGCTCCAGGGCGAAGAGCGCGTTGGGGCTGGGGTCGACGACGGTGACCCGGTGGCCGAGGCGGGCGACCGGAACCGCGAAGTTTCCGGTGCCGCCGCCGGTGTCCAGCACGTCCAGGGCGTCCCTTCCGGTCGCCTCGACCCGGCCGTCGAGGGCGCCCCTCAGGACGTCCCAGACCACGGCGGTACGGAGGGACGCTCGGGGGCGCAGCTGGTCCGACACGGCAGTTGACTCCTCGGCACGGTGCCGCCGGTGACGGCGGAGCGTGAACAGTGCAGGTGGTACAGGTGCTTACCACCCTATTGCCTCGCACCGCCGTCGCCGTCACCCCGCCTCGGGCCGGTCCCTCCGGGGCTGCGGGAGAACCGGCTGGAGCACCAGCATCCGCTCGACCAGACGCAGGAACATCGCCGCGTCGCGCAGCAGGTCGTCGGCGTCCCGGGTACCGGCCGCGCCCGGTATACCGGCTTCCGCACGGGCTCTGCGCGTGGCGCCGGAGGCGAACAGCGCGCTCCATTCGGTCAGCTCGGGCGCTATTTCGGGGAGCAGCTCCCAGGCGCTGCGGATCCGCTCCCGGCGGCGCCTGGAGGTGTCGGGCCGGGCCCGCGCGGCGAGTACCGCGGCGGCGGTGCGCAGTGCGGCGAGGTGGGCGGTGGCGTAGCGCTCGTTCGGCACGTCGAGGCCGGCGGCCTCGTCGAGACCGGCGCGGGCCAGGGCGAGCAGGTCGAGGGCGGCCCTGGGCGCCGCGGCGCGGCGCGGAACGGGATGGACATCGTGGGCCGGACCGGTCAGCGAGGGGGCAGGGCCGTCTGCGCGGCGCCGCGGTGCGGCTGCTGCGGACGAATGGGCCATGACGAAACCTCCTGTCTCGTGTGGCGACTCCGTTGCCGTACGTGTCCATCGTGGCGGCCACCACTGACAATCCCCGCGGCCCAGCCCCCCACCTGCGCTTTTGCCTCGATCCCGAGTTCGGGCTAATCTTTTTGCACTGACTGGTCAGTTCAAAACAAGGGGGATTCCGTGGACAGCCCGCACGGGACAGCCGTCGCAGCCGAGGGCCTCGGCCTCAAGGGGCCGCGCGGCTGGGCCTTCCGGAACGTGGACATCGAGGCCGCGCCCGGGTCTCTGGTGGCGATCGAGGGCCCGTCCGGCTCCGGTCGCACCTGCCTGCTGCTCGCGCTCACCGGCCGGATGCGCCCCACCGAGGGCCGCGCGGAGATCGGCGGACTGCGCCTGCCGCGCAAGATGGCCGCCGTCCGCCGCCTCAGCGCACTGGGCCAGGTGGCCGGGGTCAACGAGCTCGACCCGGCCTTCACCGTCGCCGAGCACCTGCGCGAACGCGCCCTGCTGCAGCGTCGCTTCGACGGATCGTTCCGCGCCCTGCTGCGTCCGCGCGCCGAACGCGTCGCCGCCGCCCGGGGACGGATCGACGCGGCGCTGGACGCCGCCGGCCTCGACACCAACGCCCTGCCCAAGGGCGAGCGGACCTCCGTGCGGGACCTCGAACGGCTGGAGGCGCTGCGGCTGTCCCTCGCCCTCGCGCTGATCGGCCGGCCCCGGCTGCTCGCGGTGGACGACACCGACCTGAAGCTCTCCGACACCGAACGCGCCCGGGCCTGGGAACTGCTGCGCTCCCTCGCCGACAGCGGCACCACCGTGCTCGCCGTGTGCAGCCAGGCGCCCGAGGGCGCCGTCACCGTACGTACCGACACCACGGTCGCACCGGCGGACGCGCGGAACACCGCGGCCGAGCAGACCACGACCGAGGAGGAACCGGCCGATGCGTCTGCCGAAACTCGCCGCGCTTGAGCTGAAGCGTTTCGGCAGGGGGAAGCTGCCGGTCGCCGCGCTGATCGCGCTCCTGCTGCTGCCGCTGCTCTACGGCGCCCTGTACCTGTGCTCCTTCTGGGACCCGTACGGCCGCCTCGACAAGATCCCGGTCGCCCTGGTCAACGACGACAGGGGCGCGACCGTCGACGGCGAGCGGATCACCGCCGGCGACGAGATCACCGGCAAGCTCCTCGACTCCAGGACCTTCGAGTGGCACGAGGTCGGTTCCGCCGAGGCCCACCGGGGCGTGGAGAACGGCACGTACTACCTCTCCCTCACGATGCCGTCGGACTTCAGCGAGCGGATCGCGTCGAGTTCGGGCGACTCCCCCGAGACCGGCGCGCTCCAGGTGCGGACCAACGACGCCAACAACTACATCGTCGGACAGATCTCCCGGTCGGTGTTCTCCGAGGTGCGCACGGCCGCGTCGACCAACGCGTCGCGCGGTTTCCTCGACCGGATCTTCATCAGCTTCTCCGACCTGCACGACGCGACGGCGAAGGCCGCCAAGGGCGCCGACGACCTCAAGGGCGGCATCGGCAAGGCGAAGAAGGGATCGCAGGACCTCGCCGACGGGCTGAAGAACGCCAAGAACGGCAGCAGCGACCTCGCCGACGGGATCGTCCGGCTGAACAAGGGCGCGGGCGACCTCGAATCCGGCTCCCGGCAGGTCGCGGACGGCACCCAGGCGCTGGCCGACAAGGTCAACGGGGTGGCGACCGACCTGCGTCCGTTCCTCAAGGACAACGGCAAGTCGATCGGTGACACCGCCCGGCTGGTCTCCGACTCCGCACAGACCGTGCGGGACAACCTCGATCTCCTGGTGAAGTCGGCGCCCACCGCGGCCACCGCCGCCGCCACCGCGTCCGACGACCTTGCCGAGGTCTACCGCACCACGTGCACCGAGCAGTCGCCCGCCGACCCCACCGTCTGCCCGCCGCTCGGCCGCGCCAGGACCGCGGCGGCCGATGTCGCGAAGGTCGCCGACGACGTGAACGCGCTGGTCACGAATCAGCACGGCGACCTGAAGAAGCTGCGCTCCCAGCTGACCACGTTGCAGCGGCAGGCCGACGACCTGGCCGGCAGCGCCCCGCGCCTCGACAAGGACCTGAAGTCCGCCGTGGCCAAGGTCAACGCGCTCAACACCGGCGCCCACAAGGTCGCCAAGGGCGCGAACGAGCTGCACACCGGTCTGACCACGGCCAGGACCGGCTCCGCCGACCTGGACACCGGAGTCAGCAATCTCAGGAAGGGCGCCGTCAACCTGGACAGCGGCCTGATCAGGCTCGGCGACGGTTCGACGAGCCTCGCCCAGGGACTCAACGACGGCGTCGGCAAGATCCCCGACTACGACAAGAAGGACCGCGACGCGCGCACCGAGGTCATGGCCGACCCCGTCCAGCTCGCCTCCACATCGCTGCACGCCGCCCCCAACTACGGCACCGGCTTCGCCCCCTATTTCATTCCGCTCTCCCTCTGGGTCGGCGCGATGGTGGCGTACATGCTGATCCAGCCGCTCAACCGACGGGCACTCGCCGCCGGGGCATCCGCCCTGCGGATCGCCTTCGCGGGCTGGCTGCCGGTGGCCGCGATCGGACTGCTCCAGGTGGCTGCCCTGATGGCCGTACTGCACTGGGGACTCGGGCTGCAGATGACCCGGGCCGCCGGGACGATCGGCTTCCTCGCGCTGGTGACCTGCTGCTTCGCAGCGATCGTGCAGTGGCTCAACGCCCGGTTCGGAGCCGCGGGACGCATCCTCGTGCTGGCCGTGCTGATGCTCCAGCTGACCTCGGCCGGGGGCACCTACCCCGTCCAGACCAGCCCCGGGTTCTTCAACGCGATCCACCCGTACCTGCCGATGAGCTACATCGTCGACGGCCTGCGCCGGCTGATCACGGGCGGCGACCTCGGCCCGGTCTGGCACGGCTGTGCGGTGCTGCTGGCCTTCACGGTGGGCGCGCTCGCCCTGACCGCCGTCGCCGCACGCCGCAAGCAGGTGTGGACCCTGAACCGGCTGCACCCGGATCTGAGTCTGTGAGCGCGGTGGGACCTGTGAGAATCAAGGCCATGGAAAGCAGTAGCGGCACGCGCCGCCAGGCCACCCGGCAGAAGCTCTACGAGGCAGCCGTGACCCTCATCGCCGAGAAGGGCTTCTCGGCGACCACGGTGGACGAGATCGCCGAGCGCGCCGGGGTCGCCAAGGGCACGGTCTACTACAACTTCAAGAGCAAGACCGAGCTCTTCGAGGAGCTCCTGCGGCACGGTGTCGGGCTGCTCACGGCGTCGCTGCGCTCCGCGGCCGAGGAGACCGAGGAGCGCGACGGCACCCGGGTCGAGGCCCTGGACGCGATGATCAGGGCGGGTCTGGTCTTCATCGACCGTTACCCGGCCTTCACCCAGCTGTACGTCGCGGAGCTGTGGCGCACCAACCGGGCCTGGCAGTCGACCCTGCTGGTGGTGCGTCAGGAAGCGGTCGCCGTCGTCGAGGACGTGCTGCGCGAGGGGGTGGAGCGCGGCGAGCTCAGCGAGGAGATCGACATCCAGCTCACGGCCGCCGCGCTGGTCGGCATGGTGCTGGTGGCGGCCCTGGACTGGCAGGCGTTCCAGCCGGAGCGGTCCATCGACGACGTGCACTCCGCGCTGTCGCTGCTGCTGCACGGGCGGGTCAGCGGACGTTGAGACCTGCCGGGTGACGCAAGCCGGACGCCGGTCCGGCGAGGCTCGATCCCCCCGAGCCCGCACCGTACCGGCGTCCGAACAGCTGCCGGAGAGCCGTCCCCCGTGACCGCGTTCTCCCCCGTGGTCCCCGGGCTCTCCGTCGTACTCCCCCGTTCCGGACAGGGATGCCGCGCCCGTTCCGCCGCCCCGTGTCGGCGGTGCCGGGGGCCGTGCCCCTGTCCGTGCGTCCCACTCTCCCGTCCGCACGGGTGGGAACCCATCCGCGTACCTACTCATCTCACTGCCTAGGTACGGATACTCAGGGCCGCGCACGGCCCCCTCCCCGGACCGCGGCCCGGCTCGTTACGATCGCGTCCGTGTCCGTACTCCCCCTGGTGTTCACGAGCGGCTGGGCGAGCGGGATCAACGCCTACGCGGTGGTCCTGCTGCTCGGCATATTCGGCGCGACCGGTCTCTCCGACGACGTGCCGGCGTCACTGCAGCGCACCGACGTCCTCGTCGTGGCGGCCGTACTGTTCCTGTGCGAGGTGGTGGCGGACAAGATCCCGTACGTGGACACGGTGTGGGATTCGGTGCACACCGTGGTCAGGCCGGTCGCCGGCGCGGTCGTGGCGGCCCTGCTGGCCGGCGACGACGGTTCGCTGCCCCAGGTCGCGGCCGGCGCCATCGGCGGCTCCACCGCGCTGGTCAGCCACCTGGTGAAGGCGGGCACCAGGATGGCGGTCAACACCTCTCCCGAACCGTTCAGCAACATCGTGGTGAGCGTCGCCGAGGACCTGGGCGTCGCCGGAATCATCACGTTCGCCATATTCCACCCGGTGATCGCGGCGGTCGTCGCCGGGACGGTGCTGCTGGCCGGCGTCGTGATCGTGCTCCTGCTCGTCTCCCGCATCCGCCGCTACCTGCGCCGCAGGGCCCGGCGCCGCGAGGAGAGACGCCTCGCCCGGGCCGCCGCGTCGTGACCCCGGGCCCGCCGCCCGCCGCTTCGCCCCGACCGCCCGGGCCGGTTGTCACAGGCGGCCGTTAAGGTCACTGACATGGCACGTATTGCGGTGATCGGCGCAGGGATGGGCGCGATGGCGGCGGCCGCCCGGCTCGCCGTGGCAGGCCACCGGGTGACGGTGTACGAGCGGTCCGGGACCTTCGGCGGCTCGGTGGGCCGCTACGCCCACGAGGGTTTCGCCTTCGACACCGGCCCCGCGCTGCTGCATTTGCCCGCGGTCTACCGCGACCTGTTCGTGAAGACGGGCAAGGAGCCGCTGGAGCGGTGCGTCACGCTGACCCAGGTCGACCCGGCGAGCCGCCATGTCTTCGCGGACGGCACCGCCCTCGCGTTGCCGAACGCCTCGCGGGCCGGGGTGGTCGCCTCCCTGGACGCCGCGCTGGGGGGCGGCGCGGGTGTGGTCTGGGGCGAGTTCCTCGACCGGGCGCGGGACGCCTGGGACCGGTCGAGACGTCCGCTCCTGGAGGAGCCGCTGCGCTCCGACTGGCAGGTGCTCGGCCGCGATCCGTATCCCGCGCTCCGGCGGCGCCGGCTGCTGCGTGCGGCCCGGGAGGCGGGCACGGTGGCGGAGATCGGCGCGTGGGAACTGCCGGACCCCCGGCTGGCCGCGCTGCTCGACGGGTACGCCATGTCGTACGGGCTCGACCCGCGGCGGGCACCGGCGGCGGCGGCACTGCTGCCGTACATGGAGGAGACCTTCGGCAGCTGGTACGTCTCCGGCGGGATCCGGGCCCTGGCTCAGGCCGTGCACGAACGCTGCCTGGCCCGGAGGGTGGAGTTCGCGCTCGGGTGCGAGGTGGCCCGGGTGGTCGAGAAGGACGGCCGGGCCGCGGGTGTCGAACTTGCGGACGGAACGGTCGCCGAGGCCGATCACGTGGTGCTGGGGGCCCGGCCGCGGCCCGGTCTGATGCCCGGTCAGGAGCTGTGGCGGGACGGCGAGGTGACGGTCCAGCCGAGGCCCGGGCAGGAGCGGGGGCAGGCGGTGGTGCCGGGCCGGTTCGTGGTCATGCTGGCGCTGCGCGGCGCCCGGTCCGCGGATGCCGCGCACCGGACCGTGGTGCACCCGGCGGACGGTGCGGCGGAGCAGGAGGCGGTGTTCTCCGGGAGGATCGCCGAGCACCCCACGGTGACGGTGCTGCGTCCGGACGACCCGTCGACCCGCCCCGACGACGCGCACGAGGCGGTGACGCTGACGGCGACGGTCGCCCCGCACGGAGCTGTCGACTGGACGGACGCGGCCCGGCGCGCGCGCTTCGCCGACGCCCTGATCGACGCGGCGGCGGCGGTCGTGCCCGGCATCCGGGAGCGATTGCTCCACGTCGAGGCGCGGACCCCGGCCGAGACGGAGGCCGACACCGGTGCCGAGGGCGGTTCGGTGCCCGCGCCCGCGCTCGCCGGGGCGGGCGGGGCGTATCTGCATCCGGGCAACCGCACCCGGATACCGGGGCTCCACTCCGTGGGCGGCTGGTCGCATCCGGGGGGCGGACTCGCCCACGCGGGGATGTCGGGGGCGCTGGTGGCGGGTCTGATCGTGGAGGGGGACACGTTCCGGGGCTCCCGGTGATCTCCGGCGCCCCGTGCCGGACCGGCCGTCGGCGGCGCCTCGCACCGGGCCCTCCGCGGACCGCGGCCCCGCCCGCCGGACCGGTCGCCGGCGGTCGGACCGCCGTCGGTCAGCGGTACGGCTGTTCGTCGTAGCCGCTGCCGTTGTTGTAGGCGTTCGGGAACGGGGCGGGCCGTGCGGACTGCTCCGGGGGCGCGGGCGGGTACTGCTCCCCCTCGCGCTGCTGCGGAACCCAGACACCGCCGGGCGGGGTCTCGTTGTACTGCTGCTGGGCATACGGCTCGGCGGCGTACTGCTGGCCGCCGAAGGCGTCGTAACCGTTGCCGCTGCTGTAGCCGTTGTCGTACGAGGCACCGCCGCCGGTGCCGGTCCCGACGTAGGGGTCGGAGTACGCGGCGTACTGCTGCCCGTCGGTGCCGTAGTCGTACGGGCCCGCGAAGGAGTTCTGGCCGCCCTGGGAACCGTCCGGGAAGCCCTGCGGGGCGGTGGAGAACGCGTCGTGGCCGCCGTACGGGTCGTGACCCTGCGCCGGGTGGCCGGCAGGCGCGGTGTGGGCGTCCGCCGGGTAGCCGGCGGGGTCGGTGCGGGCGTCGTACGCGGCGTACTGGGGCTGTGGCTGCCCGTGCGGGCCCTCGCCGCCCTCGGCAGCCCTCCGGTGGCCGGAGTACACGCCGTACTGGCCGGTGTCGTCGGGAAGCGGTTGCGGCTCGTGGACCGGGGCCGCCGACGGCTTCGCCGCCGCCTGCTCGGGGCCCTGCCCGTGGTCTTCCGTCTCCAGCTCCGAGACCTGGAGCGCCGGTTCCTTCCTGCGGCCGTCGCGACCGCTGCCGCCACGGCGACGACGACTCGCGCCCGGGCTGCCCCCTATGGCCCAGCCGGTGGAGAAGCCGCGCCGGAAGGACAGCGTCACATACGTCTGGCCGGTGGCGAAGGCGATGGCGCCGAAGGCGATCACGAACCTTGACGACATCAGCACGCCGACGACCACGCAGAGGAACCCGGCGAAGGCCAGCAGGCGCCAGCGCAGGCGCGCCTTGTACTGCAGGAGCACCTCGCCGAGCAGCCACAGCGCGACGATTCCGAACGCGGTGTAGAGGACCGTCCAGCCCATGTCCGCCCCCTCCTACGGCCACCGCCCGGGTCGCGGCGGGTACGGCCGGTCACGACTGCTTGTGCAGTCCGAGATTCTCGTAGATTTCGAGCGTCGCCGTCGAGTTGTTGAGCGTGATGAAGTGCAGCCCGGGCACACCCTCGGACAGCAGCCTCGCGCAGAACCGCGTGGCGAAGTCGATGCCAATGGAGCGTACAGCGGCGGGATCGTCCTTGGCGGCGAGGATGCGTTCCCTCAGGGAGGACGGGAAAGAGGCATTGCTGAGTTGCGCGAACCGTTCGAGTTGTTTGACGCTGGTCAGCGGCATGACCTCGGGAATGATCGGGGTATCGCAACCGGCCGCGACCACCCGGTCACGCATCCGGACGTAGTCGTCCGGATCGAAGAACATCTGCGTGATGGCGTAGTCGGCACCGGCACGGCACTTGTCCACGAAATGCCGGATGTCGGCGTCCCAGTCGGCCGAACGCGGGTGCATCTCGGGAAATGCCGCGACGCCGACGCAGAAATCCCCGGATTCCTTGATGAGCCGGACGAGATCCGCCGCGTACCGCACACCGCTCGGGTGCTCGACCCATTCGCCCATCGGGTCGCCCGGCGGGTCGCCGCGCACGGCGAGGATGTTCCGGATCCCGGCATCGGCGTACTGCCCGATCATGTTGCGCAGCTCGGCGACGGAGTGGTTCACCGCCGTGAGGTGCGCGACCGGGGTCAGGGTGGAGTCGGCGGCGATCTGCTGGGTGGCCCTGACCGTCCCGGCCCGGGTGGAACCGCCGGCCCCGTAGGTCACGGAGACGAAGCTCGGCCGCACCGCCTCGACGCGGCGCAGCGCGTTCCAGAGGTTCCGTTCGCCCTTCTCGGTCTTGGGCGCCCAGAACTCGAAGGAGTACGAGGTCTTGCCGGTCGCGAGGAGATCACGCACCGTGCGCGCGTGATCCGTCCTGGTGGAAGGTGTCCCAAGGGCCATACGGGCAGGTTAACCAGAGCGCGGGGAGCATAGGACCAGACCAGCACCAATTGCCCGAAATGACCTGTTGTTTGTCCATGACGTGTCCATACTTCGGACATCTGGCCGGATCACGCTCCGACGCGTGCCCGGATCCTTCCGGCGAGGTCGGCCGTCGCGGCGGCGGGGTCGTCGGCCTCGGTGATGGCCCGCACGACGACGACGCGGCGCGCGCCGGCGTCCAGCACCTCGTCCAGGTTGCCCGCGTCGATCCCGCCGATGGCGAACCAGGGACGCCGGGTGGCGAGGGAGGCGGCGTACCGCACCAGGTCCAGCCCCGGTGCGGGCCTGCCGGGCTTGGTCGGGGTGGGCCAGCACGGGCCGGTGCAGAAGTAGTCGGTTCCGGCCTCCGCGACGGCGGCGTCCACCTCGGACGCGGCGTGGGTGGAGCGGCCGATCAGCACGTCGTCGCCGAGGACGGCGCGGGCGGCGGGGACCGGCAGGTCGCCCTGGCCGAGGTGGAGCACGTCGGAGCCGATGGCGTGGGCGACGTCCGCCCGGTCGTTCACCGCGAGGAGCTTGCCGTGGCGTCGGCAGGCGTCGGCGAGGACGGCGAGGTGTTCGAGCTCCTCGGCGGCCTCCATGCCCTTGTCGCGCAGCTGGACGATGTCCACCCCGGCCGCGAGAACGGCGTCGAGGAACGCGGGAAGGTCGCCCTGGTGCCTGCGGGCGTCCGTGCACAGGTAGAGCCGGGCGTCGGACAGCTGCGCGCGAGGCGTGGGCATGGTGCGGTTCCCCCTGGAGGAGCGTTGTGGAGCGGCGGTCGGAGCGGCGGCGGCGCCGGTCGGGCGGCCTTGGCCGTGCGTGACCGCCCGGCCCGGAGGCCGCCCGACCGGCGCTCGGGTGCGGGCCGGTTTCACGGCCCGCACCTCACCCGCGGTCGCCCGTCAGACGGCGAGCGCCTGGGCGCGGCGCTTCACCTCCGTGCCACGATTCTCGCTCAGTGCCTGGGCGGGGGTGCCGGGCAGGGTCGGGTCGGGGGTGAAGAGCCACTCCAGCATCTCTTCGTCGGTGAAGCCGTCGTCCCGCAGGAGGGTCAGGGTGCCGGAGAGGCCCTTGACCACCTTGTCGTCGGCGATGAAGGCCGCCGGCACCTGGAGAGCCCGGTTCTCACCACGGCGTACGGCGATGAGCTGGCCCTCCTTGACCAGCTGCCGCACACGTGTCACCTCGACGCCGAGCATCTCGGCGATGTCGGGAAGGTGGAGCCAGGCGGGGACGAGAGCATCGATTTTTGCGTCAATCTCGGTCACGGGGACAAGCGTGCCATCCCGGACCGACAGTCGGTAGCCGGGCCGACCGTACGAGGCGTGTGCTACTCCGTCAGGGTCGCCGACTTCAGCGGAACGGACGGGTCGCCGGCCCGCGCCGGGTCGAGCCGCGTTCCCGCCTCGATGAGCCTGCGCCCCTGCGCCAGGTCCCGGGGGCGGCCGACGGCGAGGACCGCGACCAGGACGCCGTCGCGCAGCCAGCACACCGACCAGGAGGCGGTGGCGGGGTCACCGCGCCACAGCAGGGTGTCGGCGGGCGTGTGGTGGCCCGCGTACTGCACGAACCTGTCGAACTGCTCGGACCAGAAGTACGGGACGGGGTCGTAGGCGGGCGGCAGCGGGCCGTCCCCGGCCGTCTTCCCGGCCGCCGCAGCGACGATGTGGGCGGCGGCGGTGCGCGGGCCCTGGAGGGCGTTGTCCCAGTGGTGGACGAGCAGGCGTTCGCCGTAGCGGGCGGAGGGGAACGAGGCGCAGTCGCCGACCGCGTACACGTCGGGCAGCGAGGTGCGCAGCGCGGCGTCGGCGGTCACCGACCCGTCGGGGCCGAGCTCGATGCCGGAACCGGTGAGCCAGCGGGTGGCGGGCCGGGCGCCGATGCCGACGACGACAGCACCGGCCGGGATCACGCGGCCGTCGGCGAGGACCACGCTGCCCGGTTCGACATGGTCGACCCGGGCGCCGGTGAGGAGTTCGGCGCCGCTCTCGGCGTACCAGGCGGCCATCGGGGCGGCGACCTCGGCGGGCACCACTCCGGCGAGCGGCCGGTCGAGGGCCTCCACGACCGTGACCGCGCAGCCGGCGGCGCGGGCGGCGGTGGCGAACTCGGCGCCGATCCAGCCCGCGCCGACGACCACGACGTCGTGCCCCTCCTCCAGGACCGGGCGCAGCCGCTCGGCGTCGTCGAGGGTGCGCAGCAGGTGGACGCCGGGCACGCCCTCGGTGCCGGGCAGGACGAGCGGTTCGGCGCCGGTGGCGATCACCAGGAGGTCGTAGGGGACGGGGCCGGACTCCGTGTCCAGTTCGTGCGCGGCGGGCCGCACACCGGTGACGTCGAGGCCCAGTCGCAGTTCGATGTCCAGCGCCTCGAAGTCGATGTCGAAGGCGGAGTGCTCGGCCTTGCCGAGCAGGACCGCCTTGGACAGCGGGGGCCTGTCGTAGGGCTGGTGCGGCTCGGCCCCGATCAGGGTGACGGGGCCGGTGAAGCCCTGTTCCCGCAGGGCGACGGCCGTCTGCACACCGGCCATGCCCGCGCCGACGACGACCACCCGGCGCTCCGTCGGCAGATTCGTCCGCTCTGACTTCCGCTGCTCGCTCACGTGTCACACCTTAGACACCTGATGATTCGTCAAGAAAGAGGGAGTTCTCCGACGAGCGGTGCGGGGACGGGTCCGTCGGGCGAACGGGCCGCGGCCGCCGCCCTGCCGGGTCCGGTACGGGGTCCGGGGGCCGGGGTTTAGGGTGGCCGGTGCAAGACACTCGCGGGAGCCCGGGCGCAACGGGCTGAGAGGGAGGCTGGGGCGGCCTCCGACCGTACGAACCTGATCCGGGTCATGCCGGCGAAGGGAGGGGCTGGACGCCCATGCGTTCTTCTCACCACGGGGACGGGTACGACGTCCTGGTCGTCGGGGGCGGGATCATCGGCCTGGTCACCGCCTGGCGGACCGCGCAGCGCGGGCTGCGCGTCGCGGTCGTCGATCCCGAGCCGGGCGGCGGGGCCGCCCGGGTGGCGGCCGGGATGCTGGCCGCCGTCACCGAACTCCACTACGGCGAAGAGCTGTTGCTGGGCCTCAATGTCGCCTCGGCCGCCCGCTATCCGGCCTTCGTGGCGGAGCTGGAGGCGGCGAGCGGCCGGGAGACCGGTTTCCGGGCCTGCGGCACGCTGGCCGTCGCGCTGGACTCCGACGATCGCGCCCATCTGCGGGAACTGCACGCCCTGCAACAGCGCTCGGGGCTGGATTCGCAGTGGCTGACGGGCCGTGAGTGCCGGCGCCTGGAGCCGATGCTCGCCCCGGGCGTCCGCGGCGGGCTGCGGGTCGACGGCGACCACCAGATCGATCCACGCCGGCTGGCCGCCGCGCTGCTGACCGCCTGCGAGCGGGCCGGAGTGGTCCTCCACCGCGCCCGGGCCGAACGCCTGGCGGTGGTGCGCGACCGGGCCGCCGGGGTGGCGCTCGCCGACGGCGCGGGGCTCGCCGCCGACCAGGTGGTGCTCGCCGCGGGGAGTCTCAGCGGCCTGCTCGCCGGATTGCCGGACGGGGTCGCGCCGCCGGTCCGGCCGGTGAAGGGGCAGGTGCTGCGGCTGACCGTGCCCGCCCCGTACGCGCCCTTCCTCAGCCGGACGGTCCGGGCCCTGGTCCGGGGCGGCCACGTCTACCTCGTCCCGCGCGAGAACGGCGAGCTGGTCGTCGGTGCCACCAGCGAGGAGATGGGCTGGGACACCACCGTCACCGCCGGTGGTGTCTACGAGCTGCTGCGGGACGCCCACGAGCTGGTACCCGGCATCACCGAGCTCCCGCTCACCGAGACCCGGGCCGGTCTGCGCCCCGCCTCCCCCGACAACGCCCCGTTGCTCGGTCCCACCGCGCTGCCCGGTCTCCACCTCGCCACCGGCCACCACCGCAACGGGGTGCTGCTCACCCCCGTCACCGGCGACGTCATGGCGGCGCTGCTGGCCGACGGCGAGCTGCCCGAGGAGGCCCGCCCCTTCACCCCGCACCGCTTCCCGTCCTCCGCCGACTCCGCACGTCAGGAGCAGCCCGCATGACCGAGCCCGTCCACACCCCCGCGCCGCCCGTCCCCACGCCGTCCGCCCCTGAATCCGCGCCGCTCTCCGTGGCCGTGAACGGCGAGCCGCGACGGCTCGCCGCGGGCACCACCCTGGCCGCCCTCGTCGCGACCCTGACCGCCGCGTCCTCCGGCGTCGCCGCCGCCGTCAACGAGGCGGTCGTACCGCGTGGGCAGTGGCCGGCCGCCGAGCTGCGCGACGGCGACCGGGTCGAGATCCTGACCGCCGTCCAGGGGGGCTGACCCGCCGTGTCCGACGACCTCCTCGCCCTCGGCGACACCTCCTTCGGCTCCCGGCTGATCATGGGCACGGGCGGGGCGCCCAGCCTCGACGTGCTGGAACGGTCCCTGGCCGCCTCCGGCACCGAGCTGACCACCGTCGCGATGCGCCGCCTGGACCCGACCGTGCGGGGCTCAGTGCTCTCCGTCCTGGAGCGGCTCTCCATCCGCGTCCTGCCGAACACGGCGGGCTGCTTCACCGCGGGCGAGGCCGTGCTGACGGCCCGGCTGGCCCGCGAGGCCCTCGGCACCGACTGGATCAAGCTGGAGGTGGTGGCCGACGAGCGGACCCTGCTGCCGGACCCGGTCGAGCTGCTGGACGCCGCGGAGATCCTGGTGGACGACGGCTTCACCGTGCTGCCGTACACCAACGACGATCCGGTGCTGGCCCGCAGGCTCCAGGACGTGGGCTGCGCGGCCGTGATGCCGCTCGGCTCCCCCATCGGCTCCGGTCTGGGCATCCGCAATCCGCACAACTTCCAGCTGATCGTCGAGCAGGCCCGGGTGCCGGTGATCCTCGACGCGGGTGCCGGAACCGCCTCGGACGCGGCGCTGGCGATGGAGCTGGGATGTGCGGCGGTGATGCTGGCGTCCGCGGTGACCCGGGCCCAGGAGCCGGAGCTGATGGCCGCCGCGATGCGGCACGCGGTGGCGGGAGGGCGGCTGGCGTACCGGGCCGGGCGGATTCCGCGCCGCCACTTCGCCGAGGCGTCGTCGCCGGTGGAGGGGCGCGCGGTGCTGGACCCGGAGCGCCCGGCGTTCTGAGCCCGTCGGGGCGGACCGGACAACGTGTCCCTGTCACGGCTCGGCTGCAGTACGGCGCCGGGGCCGCCCGGGCCGTACGGGGTGTCCGTGACGGCTCGTAGACTCGCTTCCGTGGATACGACCCTCCAGGACCCGCTCGTCGGGCAGCTGCTCGACGGCCGCTACCGCGTCGATGCCCGCATCGCCGTGGGCGGCATGGCCACGGTCTACCGGGCCGTGGACACCCGGCTCGACCGGGTACTCGCCCTGAAGGTGATGCACCCGGCACTCGCCACCGACGCCACGTTCGTCGAGCGCTTCATACGCGAGGCCAAGTCCGTGGCCCGGCTGGCGCACCCCAACGTGGTCGCGGTCTTCGACCAGGGCGCGCAGGGGCAGTACGTCTACCTCGCGATGGAGTACGTCGCGGGCTGCACCCTGCGCGACGTGCTGCGCGACCGCGGCGCGCTGCAGCCGAGGGCCGCGCTGGACATCCTGGAGCCGGTGCTCGCCGCGCTCGGCGCCGCGCACCGGGCGGGCTTCGTGCACCGGGACATGAAGCCGGAGAATGTCCTGATAGGGGACGACGGCCGGGTCAAGGTCGCCGACTTCGGCCTGGTCCGGGCGGTGGGTTCGGTCACCAGCACCACCGGGTCGGTCCTGGGCACGGTCTCCTATCTGGCTCCCGAGCAGATAGAGCACGGCACGGCGGACACCCGCACCGACGTGTACGCCTGCGGCGTCGTGCTGTACGAGATGCTCACCGGTGCCAAGCCGCACACGGGGGACACTCCGGCCCAGGTCATCTACCAGCACCTCAACGAGGACGTCCCGGCCCCGTCGGCGCTCGTCCCGGACCTGCCGGTCGCTCTGGACGGGCTGGTGGCGAGCGCCACGGCGCGCAACCCCGAGGTCCGCCCGTTCGACGCGGTGGCCCTGCTCGCCGAGGCCCGCGAGGCCCGTTCCGAGCTCACCGAGTCCCAGCTCGACGCCCTTCCCCCGCAGGCGCGTGCCGAGGAGCACGACGCCACCGAGGACCGCACCAGCGTGATCCCGCGCCTGCTCCCGGCCGACCAGGGCGTCGCCCACCACACCAGCCGTCTGGAGACGCCGCCGCAGGAGCCCGCCGGGCCCGGGCCGCGGGCGTCACGCCTGCGCATGCCCCGCCGCTCCGTCATGGCCGCGGTCGTCGCGGTGCTGCTGGTCCTGGGCATCGGCACGGGTGTCTGGTACATCAACTCCGGACAGTTCACCCGGGTCCCCTCGCTGCTCGGCCAGACCGAGAAGGACGCCCGCCAGCGGCTCTCGGACGCCGGTCTGGACGTCAAGGGCGTCGACCGGTCCTACAGCGACACCGTGACGCGGGGCACGGTCATCAGCAGCGACCCCGACTCCGGCGCCCGCATCCGCAGGAACGACGGGGTGCGGCTGGTCGTCTCGCGCGGCCCCGAGATCGTGCGGGTGCCCGATGTCGGCGGCCTCTCCCTCGCCGACGCCCGGCACGAGCTGGAGAAGGCGGGTCTGGTGCCCGGCATGGTCACCAAGGACTTCGACGAGGAGACGCCCCGGGGCGACGTGATCGGGACCGATCCCGAGGCGGGCACCGAACGGCACCCGGACTCCGCGGTCGCCCTCGTCGTCAGCAGGGGCGCACCGGTCGACGTCCCCGGCGTCACCGGGCTCTCCGTCGCCGACGCCACTGCCGCGCTGGACGAGGCCGGACTGAAGCTCAAGGTGCTGCCCGACCGGATCAACTCGCCGGAGGTCGCCGGCGACATCGCGCATCAGTCACCGGCCGAGGGGGCCCGGGCCGGCGAGGGCGACACCATCACGCTCACCGTCTCCAAGGGGCCGCGGATGGTCGACGTCCCGGACGTCACCGGCAAGGACGTCGACGCCGCCACGGCCGAGCTGGAGGACGCGGGCTTCGAGGTCGAGGTCAAGCGCCCGTTCCTCTCGTTCAGCGACACCATCGCCAGTCAGTCCGTCGGGGGCGGCAAGCAGGCCCCCGAGGGCAGCACCATCACCATCAGGACCAAGGGGCTGTAGATCATTCACATGCGCAACCCGGTCGGCGGCCACATCCCGGTGGCCGGTGGCCTCGCCAAGGTCGGTCTCCCCTACGCCCGGGAGATGGGGGCCGAGGCCGTACAGGTCTTCGTCGCCAACCCGCGCGGCTGGGCGACGCCGGTCGGCAACCCGGCCCAGGACGAGCTGTTCCGTGCCGGGTGCGCCGCCGCGTCGCTGCCGGTGTACGTGCACGCCCCGTACCTGATCAACTTCGGCTCGCACACCGAGGCCACCGTCGAGAGGTCGGTTCAGTCACTGCGCCACTCGCTGCGCCGTGCCCGCGACATCGGCGCGCTCGGCGTCGTGGTGCACACCGGTTCGGCGACCGGCGGCCGGCCCCGCGCCGAGGCCCTCGCGCAGGTGCGTACGCACCTGCGGCCGCTGCTGGACGAGCTGACGCACGACGACGACCCGTACCTGCTGCTCGAATCCACCGCCGGACAGGGGGCCTCGCTCTGCTCCCGGACGTGGGACTTCGGGCCGTACTTCGAGGCGCTCGACGCCCACCCCAGGCTCGGGATCTGTCTGGACACCTGCCACATCCACGCGGCGGGCCACGACCTGGCCGGCCCGGCCGGGATGCGGCGGACCCTGGATCTGCTGGTGGACACCGTGGGCGAGGGCCGGCTGAAACTGATCCATGCCAACGACTCCAAGGAGGCGGCGGGCGCCCACAAGGACCGGCACGCGAACATCGGCGCGGGGGACATCGGCGAGGAGCCGTTCCGTGAGCTGTTCTCCCATCCGGCGACCGCGGGCGTGCCGCTGATCATCGAGACACCGGGCGGCAAGGAGGGGCACGCCGCGGACGTGGCCCGTCTCAAGGCGCTCCGCGACCGGTGACGGCCCGGCCGCTGAGCGGACCGGCCGCGGGTCAGAGCTCGGGGCCGTCCCCGGGCTCCTCCTGGTACGAGTAGCGCTGCTCGCGCCACGGGTCGCCGATGTTGTGGTAGCCGCGTTCCTCCCAGAAGCCGCGGCGGTCGGCCGTCATGTACTCGATGCCGCGGACCCACTTGGGCCCCTTCCAGGCATAGCGGTGCGGCACGATGAGCCGGAGCGGGAAGCCGTGCTCGGCGGTGAGCAGTTCGCCGTCCTTGTGAGTGGCGAAAATCGTCCGGTCCGAGGCGAAGTCGGAGAGCCGCAGGTTCGAGCTGAATCCGTACTCGGCCCAGACCATCACATGCGTGACGTCCGGTGCGGGCGGGGCGAGCTCCAGGACCGTACGGGCGAGGACTCCGCCCCATTCGGCACCGAGCATGCTGAATTTGGTGACGCAGTGCAGGTCGGCGACGATCGTGCTGAACGGCAGCGCCGAGAACTCCTGGTGGTTCCAGCAGTGCTTCTCGCCGTCCGCCGTGGCGCCGAAGACCCGGAATTCCCAGCGGTCCGGCTTGAACTTGGGTACGGGGCCGTAGTGGGTAACCGGCCAGCCGCGTTGGAGTCGTTGTCCCGGCGGAAGCTCGGACTGCTCTGACACGCGGTTTTCCCGGCTTTCCGGCTGACCCATGCCTCCATGGTGACAGACGGGTACGGATGATCCCGACCGGGGCAGGGGCGATTCCGGACAACTCATACTAAGCATGCACTTACTGGACGATCTCCGGGCGCGATGCGAGGATGCGGCCAACTTGCCCAGTTCACCGGTTGGAAGGAGCCTCTGCGATGCAGGGCGACCCCGAGGTCATCGAGTTCCTGAACGAGCAGCTGACCGCCGAATTGACGGCCATCAACCAGTACTTCCTGCACGCCAAGATGCAGGAGAACTTCGGCTGGACGAAGCTCGCGAAGTACACCCGCTCCGAGTCGTTCGACGAGATGAAGCACGCGGAGATCCTCACGGACCGCATCCTCTTCCTCGATGGGCTGCCCAACTACCAGCGGTTGTTCCATGTCCGGGTGGGCCAGACGGTCACCGAGATGTTCCAGGCCGACCGTCAGGTCGAGGTGGAGGCGATCGACCGCCTCAAGCGCGGGATCGAGCTGATGCGCGGCAAGGGCGACATCACGTCCGCGAACATCTTCGAGTCGATCCTCGCCGACGAGGAGCACCACATCGACTACCTCGACACCCAGCTGGAACTCATCGAGAAGCTCGGCGAGCCGCTGTACATCGCCCAGGTGATCGAGCAGCCCGACAGCTGAGGACCCTCCCGGTGACGGTCAGGCCGCCTCGGACAGCCGCGGGCCCGGGGCCGCGCCGGGAACGGGACCCGGACCGGCATCCTGCGCGGCCTGCGCGGGGACGTTTCCCGCGGACGCCGATCGCGCGGGGACGGAGTCCTCGGCGACGGCGGACGTCCGCTCCCGGCCGAGCAGCTCACGGCGCGGACAGGCGCCCCGGCCGAGCAGGGCCTGAATGGCACGGACGCAGCCGCCGCAGTCCGTGCCCGCCTTGCACACGGAGGCGATCTGGCGGGGCGTGCACGCCCCGGCCTCCGCATGCTCCTTGACCTGCTTGTCCGTGATGCCGAAGCAGGAGCAGACGTACATGCGGTTCACCTCCCGACGGGTCCGGTTGCCGGTGCTGTTCGTGGCGCCGTCACCCCGTTTCTCGGTGAGGCTAACCTAACCTTACCCGCGCCGGGGCTTCCCGAAAGCCCCGGAACGCCCGGTGGGGCACGGATCACATCGATCCGTGCCCCACCGTCGTACGCGTGTCACCTGCGGTGATGCCTACTGGTCCCGGTACATCTCGGCCACCAGGAACGCCAGGTCGAGGGACTGGCTCCGGTTGAGCCGCGGGTCGCAGGCCGTCTCGTAGCGCTGGTGCAGATCGTCCACGAAGATCTCGTGGCCGCCGCCGACGCACTCGGTGACGTCGTCGCCGGTGAGCTCGACGTGGATGCCGCCCGGGTGCGTGCCGAGGCCCTTGTGGACCTCGAAGAAGCCCTTGACCTCGTCCAGGACGTCGTCGAACCGGCGCGTCTTGTGTCCGGAGGCGGCTTCGAAGGTGTTGCCGTGCATCGGGTCGGTGACCCAGGCCACGACGGCCCCGGACGCGGTGACCTTCTCGACCAGCTCGGGAAGCTTGTCGCGGACCTTGTCGGCGCCCATGCGGACGATGAACGTCAGCCGGCCGGGCTCACGGTCCGGGTCGAGGCGCTCGACGTACTGCAGCGCCTCCTCGGCCGTCGTGCTCGGACCGAGCTTGATCCCGATCGGGTTGCGGATCTTCGAGGCGAACTCGATGTGGGCGTGGTCAAGCTGCCGGGTGCGCTCACCGATCCACACCATGTGACCCGAGACGTCGTACAGCTGCCCGGTGCGCGAGTCGACGCGGGTCAGCGCCGACTCGTAGTCCAGCAGCAGCGCCTCGTGCGAGGCGAAGAACTCGACCGCCTTGAACTCGGCGGGGTCGGTGCCGCACGCCTTCATGAAGTTCAGCGCGTTGTCGATCTCGCGGGCGAGCGCCTCGTAGCGCTGGCCGGACGGCGACGACTTCACGAAGTCCTGGTTCCAGGCGTGCACCTGGCGCAGGTCGGCGTAACCGCCGGTGGTGAAGGCGCGCACCAGGTTCAGCGTGGAGGCGGACGCGTGGTACATCTGCTTCAGCCGCTGCGGGTCCGGGACGCGGGCGTCCTCGGTGAAGGCGAAGCCGTTGACGGAGTCGCCTCGGTAGGTCGGCAGGGTGAGGCCGTCGCGGGTCTCGGTCGGCTTGGAGCGCGGCTTGGAGTACTGGCCGGCGATCCGGCCCACCTTGACGACCGGGACGGACGCCGCGTAGGTGAGGACGGCGCTCATCTGGAGGAGCGTCTTCAGCTTGGCCCGGATGTGGTCGGCCGACACGGCGTCGAACGCCTCGGCACAGTCACCGCCCTGGAGCAGGAACGCCTCGCCCTTGGCGACGGCTCCCATACGGGCACGCAGCTGATCGCACTCGCCCGCGAAGACGAGCGGCGGATACGACGCGAGTTCCGCGAGTACATCGCGCAGAGCCTCGGCATCGGGGTACTCGGGCTGCTGCGCCGCGGGAAGGTCTCGCCAGGTGTGGCCACCGGCGACGGAGGTATTGGCGTTCACGGTCACACCGACAACATTACGGGGTCCGGCGCTCCGTCCATTCTCAGGCTCAATAGTTGAGACGGGCGCTCGGATGACGCCGTCGTCCGCTAAGGTTCGGGGCATGTTCGCGCAGACGACCCAGAACTGGTGGTGGACCGCTCATCCGGCGGCCCACTGATCGATCGCGCGACAGACCACGCGAAGGCCGCCCGAGGGGCGGCCTTCTTCGCGTTTCGGGAGCCGTTCCTCCTCATGGAAGGAACCCCCATGTACCAGCCCCACCGCACCGGCCCCGTCATCCAGCGGCTGCTCGGTGACGACTGCCCGCCGTTCGCGCTGCTGCACAGGCGGACCCCCGGCCACGACCAGGACATCGTCGAGGTGCTGATCGGCCGGGTGCGGGAGGCGGACCGGCTCGCCGACCTCCCGGTCGGGCCGCTGCCCTCGCTCGCCCTGGTGCCGTTCCGGCAGATCGCCGAGCGCGGGTTCGACGTGCGCGACGACGGGACGCCGCTGTCCGTGCTGGTCGCCGAGGAGACGTACGCGCTGCCGCTCGCCGAGGTGCTGAGACACCTGCCCGCGCACGAGGTACGCGTCGAGGACGGCGGCTTCGACGTGCCCGACGAGGAGTACGCCGGGATCGTCCGGCGGGTCATCGAGGACGAGATCGGACAGGGCGAGGGCGCGAACTTCGTGATCCGGCGGACCTTCCGGGGCGAGATCCCCGGCTTCGGCAGGGCCGACGCGCTCGCCCTCTTCCGGCGGCTGCTGGCCGGGGAGCGGGGCGCGTACTGGACGTTCGTCGTGCGCACCGGCACCGGCGGAGCCGCCGGGACCCCCGCGACGGGACGGACCCTGGTCGGCGCGAGCCCCGAGGTGCATGTGCGGATGTCCGGCGACACGGTCGTGATGAACCCGATCAGCGGCACCTACCGCTACCCGGCCGAGGGGCCGACCGTCGAGAACCTGCTGGCCTTCCTCGCCGACCACAAGGAGCGGGACGAGCTCTCCATGGTCGTCGACGAGGAGCTCAAGATGATGTGCACGGTCGGCGACATGGGCGGGGTGGTGATCGGGCCGCGGCTCAAGGAGATGGCCCATCTCGCGCACACCGAGTACGAACTGCGCGGACGTTCCTCGCTGGACGTGCGGGAGGTGCTGAGGGAGACCATGTTCGCGGCGACCGTCACCGGCTCCCCCGTGCAGAACGCCTGCCGGGTGATCGAGCGGTACGAATCGGGCGGGCGCGGCTACTACGCGGGCGCGCTGGCGCTGCTGCGGCAGGAACCGGGCGGGGCACAGACCCTGGACTCGCCGATCCTGATCCGCACCGCCGACATCGCCGCCGACGGACGGCTGCGGGTGCCGGTGGGGGCGACACTGGTGCGCCACTCCGATCCGGACAGCGAGGTCGCCGAGACCCACGCGAAGGCGGCCGGGGTGCTGGCCGCGCTGGGGGTGCGGCCCGGTCGTCCCAAGGACGGGGCGGCGCGCCCGGCGCGGCTGGCCGACGACCCGGGGGTACGGGCGGCGCTGGACGCCCGGCGGGACGGTCTCGCCCCGTTCTGGCTGCGGATGCAGGAGCGCGCCCGGGACCTGTCCGGCCACGCGCTGGTGATCGACGGCGAGGACACCTTCACCGCGATGCTGTCCCATCTGCTGCGCTCCTGCGGACTGGAGGTCTCGGTGCACCGCTTCGACGAGCCGGGGCTGCGCGCCCGGGTGCGCGGGCACGAGGGCCCGGTCGTGCTGGGCCCCGGACCGGGGAACCCGGGCGACACCGCCGATCCGAAGATGCGGCTGCTGCGCTCCTTCGCGGCGGAGCTGGTCCGCGACCACCGGCACGGCCTGCTGGGCGTCTGTCTCGGCCATGAGCTGATCGCGGCGGAACTGGGGCTGGACATCGTCCGCAAGACCGTGCCCCACCAGGGCGCGCAGGTCGCCATCGATCTCTTCGGGCGGCCGGAGACGGTCGGCTTCTACAACAGTTTCACGGCGCGCTGCGACGAGGGGGTTGTCACCGAGCTGGCGGCGCACGGCATCGTGACGAGCACGGACCCGGCGACCGGGGAGGTGCACGCGCTGCGCGGGCCGGGTTTCGCGTCGGTGCAGTTCCATCCGGAATCGGTGCTGACGCTGCGCGGCACGGCGATCGTGACGGAACTGCTCGCGGGACTGCCGGTCGGCGGCTGAGAGCCTGTCGGGTGGGGCCCCGGGGTTCCGGGGCCTCAGACCGCCGGACGGGCGGGGACGAGGACGTTGTCGCCCCGGCGGCCGGCCAGGTAGTCGTCGACGTTCCGCACGGTGGCGTCGATGATCTGGCCCACCGCGTCCCGGGTGTAGTACGCCTGGTGCGAGGTCACGATGACGTTCGGGAAGGTGACGAGCCGGGCGAGGGTGTCGTCGTCGATGCCCTCCAGGGACTTGTCGAGGAAGAAGAGCCCGGCCTCCGCCTCGTACACGTCGAGCCCGACCCCCAGGAACCGGCCGGCCCGGAGTTCGGCGACCAGCGCGGTGGTGTCGATGAGTCCGCCGCGACTGGAGTTGATCAGGATCGCGTCGTCCTTCATGCGGGTCAGGGCGTCCGCGCCGATCAGGTGGTGGGTCGAGGACAGCAACGGGACGTGCAGGCTGATCAGGTCGGACTCGGCGAGGAGCCGGTCCTTGTCGGCGTACTCCATGCCGAGGCCGACGCAGGCGGGATTCTCGGCGACGTCCCAGCCGAGCAGCTTCATGCCGAAGCCGTGGGCGATACGGGTGAACGCCTCACCGATCTTGCCCGTGCCGATCACCCCGGCCGTGCGCCCGTGCATGTCCCGGCCGAGCAGGCCGTCGAGCCGGAAGTCGAAGTCGCGGGTGCGGCCCGCGGCCCTGATGACACGGCGGTTGACCGCCATGGCGAGGGTCCAGGCGAACTCGGCGACCGAGTACGGCGAGTAGTGGGAGACCCGGGCGACCGTGAGGGCGAGCCGCTCGGCGACATCGAGGTCGATGTTGTTGAAGCCGGTGGAGCGCTGGGCGATCATCTGGGTGCCGCCGGCCGCGAGGGTCTGCAGGACGCCGCTGTCCAGATCGGCGTTGACGCTGGTGGAGATGATCTCGTGGCCCGCCGCGATGGGGGCGGTGTCCGCGGTGAGGAAGACGTCCAGGCAGCGGACCTCGTGCCGCCCGTCGAAGGCCCGCTCGATCAGCGGCTTCTCGTCGGACTGCACGCCGAAGGCGAGGATCTCCACGTCTGCTCCCGTTCGTCGCGGATCGGGGACGTGCGCCGGTCGTCGCGAGCACGGCGCGGTCATCGCGAATATACGGCGCGTGTGCCCGGCCCGCCGCCCGGACCGCCGCGTGCGGGACGGTGGCCGCGGGGGACGGCGGGCGCGGACCGGACGGCGGGCGCGGCTTGCTCAGACGTCGTCGAGACCGCGTTCGATCGCGTACCGCACGAGCTCCACACGGTTGTGCAGCTGGAGCTTGCCCAGGGTGTTCTGGACGTGGTTCTGGACGGTGCGGTGCGAGATGACCAGCCGCTCGGCGATCTGCTTGTACGAGAGCCCCTTGGCGACCAGCCGCAGCACCTCCGTCTCGCGCTCGGTGAGCCGCGGGGCCCCCGGCTCGTCGGCGGCGACCGGCGCGGGGTCCGAGGCGAGCCTGCGGTACTCGCCGAGGACCAGTCCGGCCAGGCCCGGGGTGAAGACGGGGTCGCCGACGGCGGTGGACCGCACGGCCTCGGTCAGCTCCCGCGTGCTGGCCGACTTGAGCAGATAGCCGGTGGCGCCGGACTTGACCGCCTCCAGCACGTCGGCGTGCTCACCGCTCGCGGAGAGCACCAGCACGCGCAGCCCGGGCTGGGAGCCGACGAGCTCCTTGCAGACCTGCACGCCGGGCATGCCCGGCAGGTTGAGGTCGAGAACGAGGACGTCGGGAACCGCCGCCTTCGCCCTGCGGACGGCCTGCGGCCCGTCACCGGCGGTCGCCACCACCTCGAACCCCGACTCGGCGAGATCGCGGGCGACGGCGTCGCGCCACATCGGGTGGTCGTCGACGACCATCACCCTGATGGTCCGCTCCTCGGTGTTCCCGACACCCTGCGCGCTCATCTTCCCGATCCCGCCTTCCCCCGTGAAACCTTCGGTACCTTCAACTCGACCTCGGTGCCCTGGCCGGGCATGGAGGTCAACTCCGCCGTGCCGCCCAGGTCACGCAGTCTGCCCCGGATCGACAGGGCGACGCCCATCCGCCCTTCCCCCTCCGCCTGGGCGAGCCGTCCCTCCGGAATGCCCGGCCCGTCGTCCCGGACCGTGACGATCACCTCGTCCGGCCAGTCCTCGACGAGGATCCACGCCTGTGCCTCCTCCCCCGCGTGCACCCGCACATTGTCCAGGGCGGCACCGACAGCGGCGGCCAGCTCCGCGGCGGCGGCGGGGGCGAGCAGCACCGGGGCCCCCGGCTCCGCGAGGCTGATCCGGGAGCCCGCACGCGGGGCTAGCAGGGAACGCAGGTCGCAGTCGGCCGCCCCGGACGGTTCGTCGTCGACCTCCACGCTGCGGACCACGGCGCCCTCGGCCGCGTCCTCGGAGACCCGGGTGGCGGGCACCAGCCCGCTGGTGACCAGGGTGCGCAGGGCGATTTCCTGCTCCCCGGCCATCCGGCCCAGTTCCGCGGCCTCGCCGCCGAGCGCGGTGCCGCGGCGCTGCACCATCGCCAGGACCTGGAGGACGCTGTCGTGGATGTCGCGGGCCAGCCGCTCCCGTTCGCGGGTGGCGGCCTCGATCTCCAGCGCGCGGGCGAGGGTGCGCTCACTGGCCCGGGCCACCTCGACGACGTAGCCGATGGCGATGGAGGCGACCCAGACCAGCAGGACGTTGTGGAACGTGTCCCGGCTGGGATCGCCGCGCTCGACGATGTTGACGACGGCGACGAGGGTGGAGGCGAAGGCGGCCCAGCGCCAGCCGCCCTTGAGGGCGAAGGCCAGCACCGCCCCCGCGGTCCAGATGGACGGCAGCGTGGGACCGTCGATCCGCTGGGCCTCGAAGTCGGCGAGCGGGGTGAGGAGTATGCCGACGAGGGCGACGGTCAGGTCGGCGCCGAGGAAGCGCTTGGTGCAGGCGACGGCGCCCGAGACCTTCGGGAGGGTCGCGAGCGTCCAGACCGCCAGGAACACCAGGAAGGCGACGGCGACCCACGGCCGGTCGTACCGCTCCCGGCCGAAGACCACGAGCAGGACCGCGTAGACCATCGTCAGGATGCGATAGGCCGTCAGGGCGCGCCACAGCGGCTGTTCGACCGACATCCGCACGACGCGTTCGCGCCTTGCCACTTCTCCACCCCCCGGACGGAAACGACGCAGCTACGCGCCGAACCGTTCCGTCACCCCTGTGTTCCGGACTCTCCGGCCGCGCGCTTCTCCTCGGCGCGGCGCTTCTCCTCCTCGGCGCGGCGTTTCGCCTCGTCCGCGATCTGCCGCTTGGCGGCGGTCGCGTAGATGTCGACGTACTCCTGGCCGGAGAGCTTCATGATCTCGTACATCACCTCGTCGGTGACCGAGCGCAGGATGAAGCGGTCCCCGTCCATGCCGTGGTAGCGGCTGAAGTCGAGGGGCTTGCCGATCCTGATCCCCGGGCGCATCAGTTTGGGGACCACCTTGCCGGGCGGCTGGATCTTCTCCGTGTCGATCATCGCGACGGGGATGACGGGCGCCCCGGTGGCCAGCGCGACCCGGGCGAGCCCGCCGGGCTTGCCCCGGTAGAGACGCCCGTCGGGAGACCGGGTGCCCTCCGGGTAGATGCCGAACAGCCCGCCGCTCTCGATGACTTCGATGCCCGCGCGGATGGCCGCCTCACCGGCGCCGCGGGTGCCCGAGCGGTCCACCGGGACCTGCCCGACGCCCTTGAAGAAGGCGGCGGTCAGCTTCCCCTTCACGCCGGGCGAGGTGAAGTACTCGGATTTGGCGATGAAGGTGACCTTGCGGTCCAGGACGGCTGGCAGGAAGAAGGAGTCCGAGAAGGACAGGTGGTTGCTCGCCAGAATCGCCGGCCCGTGCGCGGGGACGTTCTCCAGTCCCTCCACCCAGGGCCGGAAGGCGAGCTTCAGGCTGTTGCCGATGGAGAGCTTCATCGCGCCGTAGATCAACTCGGGTGCCTCCTGTGTCCTGTCCGACAGACCTTAACCCGTGCCACCGCCGGTGCTCCCGCCCGGCACGGGACCGTCGTGACGGCCGGGGACGTCCGGGGCCGTGACGACCGGGCCGAGACGGCTCTGGTCGGTGTCAGTCCGGTCGCGTACGGTGAAGTCATCCTCTGTACTCCCCCTTCCGCTCCCCTTCGAGCCTCACGATCAAGGAGATCTCCGGTGCCGGTCCTGCCTGGAGCCGAGCCGTTCCGCCACGAGGGCGGAGAGGTCGGCGTCCTTCTCTGCCACGGTTTCACCGGTTCGCCCCAGTCTCTGCGTCCCTGGGCCGAACACCTGGCGGAGCGCGGTCTCACGGTCTCGCTGCCGCTGCTGCCCGGGCACGGCACCCGTTGGGAGGACATGCAGATCACGGGCTGGCAGGACTGGTACGCGGAGGTGGACCGGGAGTTGCGCGGTCTGCTGGAGCGGTGCGAGCAGGTCTTCGTCCTCGGTCTCTCCATGGGGGGCGCGCTGACGCTGCGGCTGGCGGCGAAGCACGGGAACGCGATCAGCGGACTGGTCCTCGTCAATCCGGCCAACAAGGTCCACGGCCTGTCGGCGTACGCGCTGCCCGTCGCCCGTCACCTGGTGCGAACGACGAAGGGGCTGGCGAGCGACATCGCCAAGGAGGGCTCCGCGGAGGTGGGCTACGACCGGGTGCCGCTGCACGCGGCGCATTCGCTGCGGAACTTCTTCCGTCTGGTCGATGCCGAGCTGCCCCAGGTCACCCAGCCGATACTGCTGTTGCACAGCCCGCAGGACCATGTGGTGCCGCCCGCCGACTCGGCCCGCATCCTCAGCCGGGTGTCGTCGACGGACGTCGAGGAGATCCTGCTGGAACAGAGCTACCACGTGGCGACGTTGGACCACGATGCGGAGCGGATCTTCGACGAGAGCTACCGGTTCATCGGCCGTCTCGCTCCGAGTGCCGGGAAGAAGGGGAGCACGTCCGGTGGCTGAGCACGACGCGGAACGCGCGGGAAGCGAGGAGGGACGGGAGCCGCTGCCCGCCGAGGGAACGGCCCGTCCGGCCGAGGGAGCCGTTCCGTCGGCGGCGGGTGCGTCCGGGGCCGGTACGGCCGCCCCGGACGACGGCGGCACGTCCCCGGACCCTGCCGAAAAGGTCCCGGCCGAGAAGGCCCCGGCCGACGACCGGTCCGGTGGGCCCGGCGAGCCTGCCGGCGGGCGGATCGACGAGGCCGCGGCGTGGAAGGCGATCGTCGCGGGCTACGGCGAGGAGCCGCCGGACCCGCCGGGTGCCAAGCCGTTCCGGTCGGTCGAGGACCTCGCCCTGCTGGAGGACGATCAGTCGGGCGTGCTCGATCCGGACAAGGGGATCGGCAAGAAGTCCCCCAAGCCGCCCGAGCGGCCGCTCGGCAGCTCGGTCGTGTTCGCGCCCGGCGTCGCCGGTCCCCGCGACTACGAGGTCGCCCAGCCCAAGGACGACGACTTCGACGACACGGACGAGGGGCACTTCGTGCCTCCGGAACCGCCGCCGCTGCCGGAGGCCGACGTCACGGCGAAGTTCGCCTGGCTCGCGGTCGTCGGCGGTCCGGTGCTGATGCTGGTCGCGGTGCTGTTGCGGTGGGACATGACGTGGTGGCTCACCACGGTCTGCGTCGGCGGTTTCCTGGGCGGCTTCGTCACACTGGTGGCACGGATGAGCGACGACGACGAGGGCGACGACGACCCGGGACGCGGCGCGGTCGTCTGAGAGCCTGCCGGGTGGCCTCTGACCGGGCGTCGCGCCATGTCCATGGGCCGGTCAGGGCAGGATCGTGGGCACCCGCAGGGCCGCCAGCACCGGCAGGTGATCGCTCGCCGCCCGCAGGTCCGCGCCGGACACGCCGGGCAGTGCGGTGGGGACGCCGCAGCCGAGCACCTCGATGCCCTCCGTCGTGAAGACCGCGTCGATGCGCCGCAGCGGGTCGTCGGACGGGAAGGTGTTCTCGTCGCCCCACGGCCGGGCCGTCCGGCAGTCCCTCAGCCGCCCGGCAAGTCGTCGGAACGCGGCACCGCCGGGTACCTCGTTGAGGTCGCCGGCCACCACCGCGTGCTCGACGCCCATCGCGTCGAGTTGTTCCAGCACCATCCCGGCCTGGGCCAGGCGTTCATCGGACCGCAGGCTCAGGTGGAAGCTCAGCAGGCCGATCCGGAGGCCCGCGATCCGTACCACCGAGGTGGCGAGGCCCCTGCGGTGCAGTCCCGGGGTGCGCGGCAGCAGGAGGTCGTCCGTCCGTTCCACGGCGGCCCGCAACGAACAGAGCAGCAGCGGCCCGGCCGCCGTCGCGCCGCCGCCGAGCACGACGAGGCCGGTCCGGGCCGCGAGCCAGGCGGCGCGCTTGCGCCAGCGGAAGAAGCGCGGGGCCTCCTGGACGAGGACGAGGTCGGGGGCGCAGGCGCCGATGACGCGGGCCAGGGCCCCGCGGTCGTCGCGCATCGACCGGATGTTGTAGCAGAGCACTCTGATGACGGCCGAACCGTCCGGCTCGGTACGGGAGTCGGGCAATGGCGTCGCAACCATGTGTCTCACGATACGACGGACGCCCGTCGCGTCCCATGGGGCGCGGCGGGCGTCCGGTCTCGTACGGTGTCGGCGGCTCAGAGTCTGTCGGGTGACCTTCGGCCGGGAAGCGGACACGGCGGGGTGCGTGCGATTCCCGGGCGCCGGGACGGCCCAGTGGCGGAGCCACTCGGTCGTCCCGGCAACACCGGAAGCGCGCGTGCCGGGACGTGGCAGCCCGGCCAGGGGCCACCCGGCAGGCTCTCAGCCCTGGCGGGCCAGGTCGGCCGCGCCCACCAGACCGGCCCTGCCGCCCAGTTGGGCGGCGAGGACCTGGGCGTGCGGGCGCCATTCGCCGCCGATGAGCCAGCGGCGGAACGACTTGCGGATCGGGTCGAGGACGAGTTCGCCCTCGTCCGAGACCCCGCCCCCGACGATGAACGCGGACGGGTCGAAGAGCGAGGCGAGGTCGGCGAGTCCGGCTCCGGCCCAGCGGGCCAGCTCCCGGAACGAGTCGATCGCCACCGGGTCGCCCTGCCGGGCGGCCTGGCTGATGTGCTTACCCTCGATGCCGCCCGCCGTGCCGTCGCCGAGCGACAGCAGGATCGAGGCGTTCTCCGGGGTGGCGTTGGCCCGCTGCCTGGCGTAACGGACCAGGGCGCGCCCTGACGCGTACTGCTCCCAGCAGCCCTGGCTGCCGCAACCGCAGAGCAGACCGTCCGGGACGACCCGGATGTGGCCGAACTCGGCGGCCACCCCGAAACGTCCGCGGCGCAGCTTGTTGCCGATGATGATGCCGCCACCGAGGCCGGTGCCCAGCGTGATGCAGATGACGTCGTCGTGGCCCTGTCCGGCACCGAAGCGGTACTCGCCCCAGGCGGCGGCGTTGGCGTCGTTCTCCACGACGACCGGAAGGCCGACGCGCTGTTCGACCTTGTCCTTCAGCGGCTCGTGCCGCCAGTCGATGTTCGGTGCGAACAGCACGGTGGCGCGCTTGTCGTCGACGTATCCGGCGGCGCCGATGCCGACGGCGTCGATCCGGTGTCCCTCGCTCGCGCCGGACACCGCCGACGCGATGGCGTCCACGATGCCTTCGGCCGTCGGCGGGGTCGGCACCTTGAACGTCGTGAGGATCCGGCCCTCTTCGTCGACCACTCCAGCCGCGATTTTCGTGCCGCCGATATCGACGCCGATGGTGAGTCCCATGAATCCCTCAGTTCCGGTCGAGCCCCGCTGGGGCCAACCGTACCCGAGCCGGGGACCCGGCCCTTTCCTCGCCGGCTCTTTCCCCGCCGGTCAGTCCAGGTCGATGTGCTGTCCCGTGGCGGGGCCCTCGTCACGGGGGTCGGTGGGGTCGCCCGACTGTTCCCCGGTGGCGGCCGGCTTTTCCGGGCCGCCCGTGTCCTCGGCCCGCCGGGTCCAGCGGCGTTCCTGGCCCTCGACGGCGGAACGGTAGGCGGCGAGGAGTTCACCGCCGGCCGCGGCGAGGTGGTCGAAGACGTCCGGATTGCGTTCGATGACGGGCTGGGCGGCGGACTTCGCCTGTTTGACGATCTGCTGCACGGTGTCCTGTGCCGCCGCGCCGAACAGCGGCGACGGCAGGGACGAGAGCTTGTCGGCCACGGCGTCGACCAGCTTGCGCAGTTCCTCGGCGGCGGTCCCGGGCTGTGGGCCGTACTGGGCGCGGCGGCGGGCCTTCTCCGCTTCGAGGTCCTCGGCGCAGGCCCGGGCCCAGGCGTCGTCGTCGACGGGACGATCGGTGGCTTCGCTCATGGCGGACTCCTGCGACGTGTTTCGCCCGCGGTCGTGCGTACGGGACCGTGCGGGTGGCTACTACCGACGTTACCCGACCCGCGCGACGCCGTTCAGTCAGTCCGCGGCCACAGTCCGGGGTCGGGGGTGAACCTGACCCGGAGCACCCCGCCGGTGAGGGCGGCGCCGGAGACGGTGCAGCGGCGGAGCCCCGACTCCAGAGGGACGATCCGGTGGAACGGGCCGACGGCGAGCAGCAGTTCGTTGCCGCGGCGTACCAGTTGCAGGTCCGACTTGACCGCGCCGGGCAGCGGCAGGCACCAGACCAGTACGGAGCCGTCGGTGGACGGGGCGGCCACGATGCGGCTGCCGGGCAGCGGCACGTCGAGGCCCTCCGGCACGTTCGGGTCCTCGATCCACCACGGGTCCTCGGCCCTGCCGGGCGAGCGCCCGTCCAGTCCCGCGGCCAGCCCGTCGCCCCCGACCGGGTCGCCGGTGCCGGTCGCCCCTCGCCGGACGGGAACGGCCCGGGTGCCGAGGAGCGCGAGGTCCTCAGGGCCCCGGGGATCGCGGCCGAGGTGGGGCACCTCGCACAGGGCGGTCGTGGGGGCCCACTGCTCGTGCCAGTGGCCGGCGGTCTTCTCCTGCTGGGCGGCGAGGGCCGCGAACCAGGGGTCGGCGGAGTGCCGGGGCAGTACCCGGTTCATCACGAGGGTGTCGACGCGCAGCCCGTACAGGGCGAGGCCGGTGCGGGCGGTGCGCAGGGCGTCCTCGGCGGCCGGCCCCGGTTCGGCGACCAGCCGCACGGTGGTGGTGCGGTCCTCGATCAGGGCCTGGACGTCGGCCAGCTCGGCGTCCTTGCGGGCGGCGGCCTCGTACAGCCACTGGGCGGGCATGGGCACGCCGGCGAGTTGGGCGAGCATCGGCCGCAGGGCGCGTGCGGCCTGCCGTTCCGGGGGCAGCAGCCGGCGCAGGTAGCGGCGCAGCTGTTCCGGGAGGGCGAGCAGGGCGAGCGCTTCGCGCAGCGGGGGCAGGTCGACGACGAGGACGTCGTAGCCCGCGTGCGACCAGTCGCCGACGGCGGCGCGGCGCAGGGTGTGCAGCAGGGCGAGCTGGGTACTTCCGGGGAGTTCGGTGAGTTCCTCGCCGTCCAGCCGGTTCCCGCCGAGCAGGTCCAGGACTCCGGAGGCCCGGTCCTGGAGGGTGAGGAGTTCGTTCCTGAAGTGTTCGCCGGAGTCGACGCGGGCGGACCACAGGCCGTCGGCGACCTCGGTGGGTTCGGTGTGTCCGGGCAGGCCCGGTATCACGTCGGCGGAGAGCAGCAGGGTGCGGCGCCCCCCGCGGGCGGCGGCCCGTGCGGTGGCCGCCGCGACGGTGGTACGGCCGGCGCCGCCGGGGCCGGTGACGAGAACCGTACGCACCGGGTCAGTCCTTCGGGACGGATTCGACGCGCTTCTTCAGACCGGCCAGGGCCCGGTCGATGATGACCTTCTCGGCCTTGCGCTTGATCATGCCGAGCATCGGGATCTTGACGTCGACGGTGAGCCGGTAGGTGACCTCGGTGCGGTCGCCGCCGAGCGGGGCGAGCGTGTAGGAGCCGTCGAGGGCGCGCAGCATCTGGGACTTGACGAGGGTCCAGCTGACCTCGTGGTCGCCGGTCCAGGTGTACGCGAGGGTGTGGTCGTCCTTGATCGCGCCGGCGTCGAGGACGAGGCGGACCTTCTCGGCGCGGCCCCGGTCGTCGGAGGCGAGCACCTCGGCCTCCTTGACCTCACCGGTCCACTCCGGGTAGCGGGCGAAGTCGGCGATCACTCCCATGACGTCGGCCGGTGCCGCCTCGATCGTGATCGTCGAGCTGGTGTGTTCAGCCATCGCCGTGGCTCCTCCAGTGCGGTGTGACCGGTGCGTCGGCAGATGCCTGCCGTCAGAAGGCTATCGCGTGCGGACGGCGTCCCGTCCCGGGGCCCGGCGCCGGTGGCCTCACCACTCCAGGGCCCATGGCCTGCCGGTGGACGCGAAATGGCCGACGTTCACGCACTCGGTGGCGCCGATCCTCATCCGGCGGACCAGCGGCTGGTGGACATGGCCGAACAGCGCGTACCGGGGGCGGGTGCGGCGGATGGCGTCGAGCAGGGCCCGGCTGCCGCGTTCGAAGCGGCGGGCGACCGTGTCGTAGGTCAGCTCCGGCATGTCGGGCGGGATGTGGGTGCAGAGCACGTCGACGGGGCCGACCGCCTCGATCTTGGCCGCGTACTCCTCGTCGTCGATCTCGTACGGGGTGTTCATCAAGGTCTTCAGACCGCCGCCGACGAAGCCGAACACCCGGCCGCCGATCTCGACGCGGTCCCCGTCCAGGACGGTGGTGCCCGGTCGGGCGTACTCGGACCACAGGTCGGGGAGGTCGACGTTGCCGTAGGTGGCGTACGTCGGAGTGGGGAAGGCCGCGAAGAGTTCGGCGTATTGCTTGCGCACCGCCGAGACGATGGCGGCGTCGCGGTCCATGCCGGCCCACAGGCCGCGGCCGAACTCCCGGGCCTCCTCGAAGCGGCGCGCGGTGCGCAGTTCGACGATGCGGTGGGCGTTCTCGACGCCGAAGAGGTCGGGGAAGATGCCGCGCGAGTGGTCGGCGTAGTCGAGGTAGAGGACCAGGTCCCCCAGACAGATCAGGGCGTCCGCGCCGTCCCCCGCGCGGGCCAGGGCCTCGGTGTTGCCGTGCACGTCACTGACCACGTGGAGGCGCGTGCGCCGGGTGTCGGGGCTTTCGCGGAGGCTCGATGCGGCAGGCATGGCGGTCAGCCTAAGGGCTTTCCCGGTCATCCGTGAGGGATCGGTGCGCGGCGTCGGATGCGGTGCGTCGCAGGGCGGAGGGACATGCGCGTGCCGGACGCACGCGGATGTTCCGGCGACGTCGCGAGGTGCCGTAGCCGTCGTCGCGCGCCCGCCCGGAATTGCCGGACACCGCCCGGTGACCCGAGGTCCGCCGGGAACCGGCTCGTCGTCCCGGACGGGGCCGCCGCCGGTCACGGACGGTGGACTACTGTGCGCGCAAGGACCACCGTTGTATGTGACGCATAAGACATCTGGCCGGAACCCTCTATCGGGAACTGAGTACTGGTGGGTAACGTCCGGGCAGTCCAGTCGTGCTCACTTCCACCGATGAGCATCTGCCTATCTTGGACCGCAGCCGGTGCGTCACACGGAGCAGTGGCACCGGAGCCCGATGAGGAGCAGCAGTCTTGCGCGAGTTCAGCCTTCCGGCCCTGTACGAGGTCCCCTCGGACGGCAACCTGACGGATCTCATCCGCCGCAATGCCGCTCAGCATCCCGACGTCACGGTGATGAGCCGCAAGGTGGCGGGCGAGTGGGCCGACGTCGACGCCACTCAGTTCCTCGCCGAGGTCAGGGGCGCCGCCAAGGGTCTGATCGCGGCGGGTGTCGAGGCCGGCGACCGGGTGGCGCTGCTCTCCCGGACCCGCTACGAGTGGGTGCTGCTCGACTTCGCGATCTGGAGCGCCGGGGCGGTCACCGTTCCGGTGTACGAGACCAGTTCCCCCGAGCAGATCCAGTGGATCCTCGGTGACTCCGGCGCCACGCTGTGTGTCGTGGAGTCGGCGGCGCACCAGGCCGCCGTGGAGTCGGTCCGGGAGGACCTCCCCTCGCTGAAGGGCGTCCTGCAGATCGAGGCGGACGCCATCGCGCGGCTGACGGAGACGGGCGCCGAGGTCCCGGACGCGACCGTGGACCGGCGGATGACGAGCGCCAAGGCGGACGATCCGGCCACGATCGTCTACACCTCGGGCACCACCGGCCGTCCCAAGGGGTGCGTGCTCACGCACCGCAGCTTCTTCGCGGAGTGCGGCAACGTGGTGGAGCGGCTGAAACCGCTCTTCCGTACCGGTTCGTGCTCGGTGCTGCTCTTCCTGCCCACCGCGCACGTCTTCGGGCGGCTGGTCGAGGTGGCCTCGGTGATGGCCCCGATCAGGCTCGGCTGCGTACCGGACATCAAGCACCTCACCGATGAACTCGCCTCGTTCCGGCCGACGTTGATCCTCGGTGTGCCGCGTGTCTTCGAGAAGGTCTACAACGGGGCGCGTGCCAGGGCACAGGCGGACGGCAAGGGCGGGATCTTCGACCGGGCCGCGGACACGGCGATCGCGTACAGCCGTGCGCTGAGCACCCCTCAGGGCCCGTCCCTGGGTCTGCGGCTGAAGCACAGGCTGTTCGACAAGCTGGTCTACGGCAAGCTGCGCGCGGTGCTGGGCGGGCGCGGCGAGTACGCGATCTCCGGCGGCGCCCCGCTGGGCGAGCGGCTCGGCCACTTCTACCGGGGCATCGGCTTCACCGTCCTGGAGGGGTACGGCCTCACCGAGACCTGCGCGGCCACCGCCTTCAACCCGTGGGACCGGCAGAAGATCGGCACGGTCGGCCAGCCGCTGCCCGGCTCGGTCGTCCGGATCGCCGACGACGGCGAGGTGCTGCTGCACGGCGAGCACCTGTTCACCGGCTACTGGAACAACGAGACGGCGACGGCCGAGGCGCTTGCCGACGGCTGGTTCCACACCGGCGACATCGGCACGCTCGACGAGGACGGCTATCTCGCCATCACCGGCCGCAAGAAGGAGATCATCGTCACGGCGGGCGGCAAGAACGTCGCTCCCGCGGTGATCGAGGACCGTGTCCGCGGGCACGCCCTGGTCGCCGAGTGCATGGTGGTCGGCGACGGCCGGCCGTTCGTCGGTGCGCTGGTCACGCTGGACGAGGAGTTCCTGGGCCGCTGGGCCGAGGAGCACGGCAAGCCCGCCGGGTCGACGGCCCGGTCGCTGCGCGAGGACCCGGAGCTGCTGGCCGAGGTGCAGCGGGCGGTGGACGACGGGAACGCCGCGGTGTCCAAGGCGGAGTCGGTGCGCAAGTTCCGTGTCCTGCCCGCCCAGTTCACCGAGGAGGCGGGCCACATCACCCCGTCGCTGAAGCTCAAGCGGAACGTGGTGGCGAAGGACTTCGCGGACGAGATCGAGGCGATCTACCAGGGCTGAGCGGGGCTGCTCCGGTCCACCGGAGCCGTTCCGGAACAGCCACCGCAACCGCCGGACGGGGCCCGCGCACCCCGCCGGATGCCCCGCGCCCGGGGGATTCGCGTGCCCCGTTCAAAGGCGCCCGCCCCGTTCGAGAGGCGCCCGCCCCGCCTGGAGGCGCGCACCGCGGCGCACCGCGTCAGAGCAGCGCCCTGAGCCGCTCGGCCAGCAGGTCCCAGCGCCACTTCTCCTCGACCCAGGCCCTGCCCCGCTCCCCCATCCGCTGCCGCAGCTCCGGGTCGTTCAGCAGGGTGACGATCCGGTCGGCGGTCTCCTCCTCGGAGCCGCCGCGCACCACCCACCCGGTCTCGCCGTCGAGCACGGCGTCCGGCGCACCGCCCGAGTCGCCCGCCACCACCGGCAGACCGGTCGCGGACGCCTCCAGGAAGACGATGCCGAGCCCCTCGACGTCGAGGCCGCCGCGGCGGGTGCGGCACGGCATGGCGAAGACGTCGCCCGCGCCGTAGTGCGCGGGGAGTTCCTCCCAGGGCACCGGCCCGGTGAAGCGCACCGACGCGCCGACCCCCGTCTCCCCGGCAAGTCTCCTGAGGTCCTCGGCGTACGGTCCGCCGCCGACGACCAGCAGGACCGTGTCCGGGACCCGCGCGAGGATCGCGGGCATCGCCCGGATCAGCGTGTCCTGGCCCTTGCGCGGCACGAGCCGGGACACGCAGACGACGACGGGCCGGTCGGCGAGCCCGAGCCTGGCCCGTACCAGGTCCCCGCCGGAGTCCGGATGGAAGACCTTCTCGTCGACCCCCGGAGGTAGCTGGACCATCCGGTGCGCCGCACCGGGGCTGAGCGCCGCGGCGATCCGGGAGCGCGTGTACTCACCCAGATAGGTGATCGTGTCGGTGCCGTCGCCGATCCGTCGAAGGAGTTGCCGGGCGGCGGGAAGCTGCGCCCAGCCCGCCTCGTGCCCGTGGGTGGTGGCGACCAGGCGCCGGGCGCCCGCGCTCCGCAGGGCGGGCGCCATCAGCCCCAGCGGTGCCGCGGCGCCGAACCACACGGACGTGCAGCCGTGCACGCGCAGCAGCCGCACCGCGCGCCGGGTCACCCGGGGCGTGGGCAGCAGCATCGTGGCGGGGTCGCGCAGGACGGTGAACGGCTGCTCCGCGTCGAAGGCGGCGGTGGCCGCGACGCCCTCGGGGGTCCGCTTCCAGGTGGAGGCGTACACGACGACCCGCGCGGGGTCCAAGCGCAGGGCCATGTTGTGCAGGAAGGCCTGGATGCCTCCGGGACGCGGCGGGAAGTCGTTGGTCACGATCAGGGTCTTGTCCATCGCGGCCGACAGTACCCGGCGGCCCGGCGCGACCGCCCCGGCGGGCGAGCCTCGGCGCACGGCCCGGCGCGGGCGTGCATCATGACTCCTCGTGCCCGTGCGGACACACGGCGTGCGACGCGCGGACCCGTACGGCCGGGCACGTACGCGTCCACACACGGAACGGACGGGGCGGACATGACGGGATCGACGGGGGCGCGGCTCGCTCCCGCGGTGTGGGCCCTGACCAGGGTCGGACTGCTGCTCTGCGTCACGAAGGCGATCGCCCTGCCGGGGCCGGACGTGACCAGCGACGTCTCGGTGATCTACCGCGGCTGGGCGGAGGTCCTGGGGACCGGCGCGTATCCGCGGTCCGACGTCACCTGGCAGTACCCGCCCCTGGCGGCGCTCGCCGTGCTCTCCCCCGCCCTGCTGCCGTTCCTGGAGTACGCCACGGCCTTCTTCGTCCTGGCGTTCCTGTGCGACGGGCTGGTGCTCGGGCTGCTGCTGCGCGCGGGCCGCCGCGGCGAACGGTCGGTGGCGGGCGCCTGGGTGTGGGTGGCGGGGGTGCCGCTGCTCGGTACGACCGCGTACGCCCGCTACGACGTCATGGTGACGGCGGTGGCGGTGGCGGCGCTGCTGGCGGGCGTCCGGCGGCCCCGGGTCCTGGGGGCGCTGGCCGCGACCGGCGCGCTGCTGAAGGCGTGGCCGGCGCTGATCCTGACGGGCACCGCGCCCGGCTCCCGGACGCGACGGGCGTGGACGACCGCGGCGGTGACGGCGGCCGGAACGCTGCTGGGGTGCGCGGCGACGATGCCCGGGGCGTTCGCCTTCCTCGGCTTCCAGCGCGACCGGGGCACCGAGGTCGAGTCGCTGGGGGCGCTGGTCTTCCATGTGTGGCGGCGGTTCGGCTGGCGGGGACGGGTGGAGCTGAACTACGGATCGATGGAGTTCCTGGGACCGCGGGTGGTTCTGGTGAGCACCGTCGCCCTCGGGCTGTCCCTCGCCGCCCTCGGCTGGCTGGTGGTGTGGCGGCTGCGCGCCCGCGTCTTCCGGGTGAGCACCCCGGCCGACGCGGCGTTCACGGCGGTTCTGCTGTTCACGACCACGAGCCGGGTGATCAGCCCCCAGTACCTGCTGTGGCTGGTCGGTCTGGCGGCGGTCTGCCTGGTCTTCGCGGGCAGCCGGATGGGGCTGCCCGCGGGGCTGGTGCTGCTCGCCACCGGCGTCACGCAGGGCGAGTTCCCGTTCGGGTTCCACCATGTGGTGGCCAGTGACGCGACGGGCGTGACGCTGGTGTTCCTGCGCAACGGCCTGCTGGTGGCGGCGACGCTGATCGCCTGCCGACGGCTGTGGCGGCAGACGGTGCCCGGCGCCCGGGGCGACGGCGGGCTCCCGGCCGTCGGCCACCACCGGGCCGGTCGGGAGCGGGAGCCGGTCGGTTCCTGAGCCGGGCCGTTCCCGAACCGGGCCGGGGCACCGTCCCGGCCCGCCGGGGAACACGTCCTGCACGGAGCCGGGGCGCGGAAAGCGGGACACCGGACGCGGGAACCCGGGTGGTCCCCGCCGGGCCCGGAGCCTGTCGGGTGACCTCCGACCGGGCGGCCGAGGTCACCCGACAGGCGCTAGCCCAGCCGGGAGCGCAGATGGTCCCGCCAGAGCGCGGTGAACTCCCCCGGGGCCGTGTCCAGCACCTCCCGCAGGGCCCGCTCCACCGCCCCGTCCCGTCCACGGTGCTCCCCGACGGCCCGGTAGAAGGCGCGCAGCCGCTTCTCGTCCCACCGGTCGGCGATCAGCTCACAGGCCAGCCAGCCGCCCTCGTACGCCCTCGCCAGGCGCGCCGCGTCGCCCGCGAAGGCGAAGTCCTCGTCCGCGGGGAGCGCGTCGGGCAGGTCCCCGCGCCGGACCGCCGCCGCCAGTTCGGGCGCGGCCCGCACGGCGGTGCGGTGCTCGGCGCGGTAGGCCGCCCAGTCGGCGAAGCCCTCGGAGAGCCAGACCGGGGTGGCTGCCGTGGTACGGGCCCGGGTGGCGACGTGGGTGATCTCGTGGGTGAGGACGACCCGCCGCCCGAGGTCGGCGAGCGCCCCGTACGCCTGCGGGTTGACGATCACCCGGTCCGCGGGGGCCCGGTCCGGGTCGCCGGTGCGGGCGTTGGTGACCGCCGCGATGCCCCGGTAGTCCGCCGCCGGTGCGCCCAGCAGGGCCGCCATGTCCTCCACCGTGCGCGGTACCAGCACCAGCACGCGGCCGGGCCAGGGTTCCGGCCAGGCGCCGGACACCGCGGGCACCGCCCGGTCGACGGTCCGGGCGATCTCGCGCAGTTCGCCTCCGGGGCGGCCGACACCGAGGACGAGGCCGTGCATGCCGCGTACCGCCCGGACCCGGCCCTGCTGCCAGAGCAGTGCGCCACCGTCCCCGTCCGGCCGGTCGCCGGTGAGGTACCAGCGGCCGTCGTCCCGGTCCCGGCGCAGGTCGAGCACCCGGTCCGCGGTGGCCGGGACGGAGTCGTAGCCGGTGATCCGGTAGCTCAGCCGGACGTCCGCGGTCGCCCGGTCGGCACCCTGCGCGGTCAGTTCCGTGATCCGGTACGTCCAGGAACTCAGCGGCACGTCCGCGAGGTTGTCCAGCTCCCGTCGCTGGGCGGCGCGCAGCCCGGTGGCACGGGGGTCCACGACGGCCAGGTAGGCGTCCGGGTCGTGTGCCCGCACCGCGGCGGCCCGACGGTCCAGGACGGCGCCCGCGGAGCGGACGAGGGAGTCCGGGCCCGGGCGGCCCGGCTCGTCGTCGGGGGCCGCGCAGGCGGAGACGAGCAGCAGCCCGGCGAGCAGCGCCCGCGTGGCGTGCCGCCCCGTTCCGCGTCCCCCCGGCGGGGTGCCCCACCGGGCGCTCGACATCACCCGGACGAGGGTACGGGCCGGAGCCCGGTGACGAACCCGGCCGGGCGAATGCCCGGACACGGGCGAACCGGCGGAGCGGGCGCGCCCGAGGCGGGCGGACGGTTCAGAGGCGGGCGGACGGTTCAGAGGCGGGCGGACGGTTCAGACGCGGGTGACCGAGGAGACCGGCATCATGCCGACGGGGTCGTAGCGCACCGGGGCGCCCGGGTACGGGGCGTGGATGACCTGGCCGTTGCCGACGTACATGGCGACGTGGCCGGCGTCGGCCCGGTAGACGACGAGGTCGCCGGGGCGGGCCTGGGAGAGCGACACCATGCGTCCCGCATACCGCTGGGCCTGCGAGGTGCGCGGCAGGCTGACGCCGGCCCGGGCGTAGGCCCACTGCATCAGCCCGGAACAGTCGAATCCGGAGGGCCCGTTGGCTCCCCAGACGTACGGCCGGCCCAACGCCTGATGGACCGCCAGGACGGCGGCGGCGGCCCGCGCCGATCCGGCCGGGAGACCGGCCGTCGCCGTGAAGAGGTCGTCGCGGCCCGAGCGCGAGGCCCGTCCGAACCCGGCCCGGTCGGCGCCGGGCAGCGTCGCCAGGAGCTTCCTGGCCCGGGCGAGCTTGTTCTCGACGGTCCGTTTGTGGCGGGCGGCAGCCTCCCTGTTGTGTTCCAGGTCGGCGAGTGCCCGTTCGGCCTCGGCACGGGCCTGCGCGAGAGAGCGCCGGGCCTGCCGGAGTTCTCGTAGTTCGGCGGCCTGCCGTGCGGTCAGCCGGTCCAGTGCGGCAACCCGTTCGAGATAGGTGTCCGGGTCGGAGGAGAGCAGCAGGGCGAGTGTGGGATCGAGGCCGCCGGACCGGTACTGCGCGGCGGCGAGCGAACCGAGCGCCGTGCGCATCCGGTTGACGTCCTCCTGGCCCCGGGCCGCCCGGTCGCGCGCCCGCTCCGCCTCGCCGCGCAGCCGGTCGGCGTTCTCACCGGCCAGGTCGTACTGCTGGGTGGCCCGTTCGGCCTCGGTGTACAACCGGTCGATCCGGGCCTTCACGACCCGGGGTGTGTCCCGCGGGTCGGCGTCGGCGTCGGCGGCCCCGAGTGTGGCGGCCGCGGTCGCGGCCGCTGCCGACAGGACGGTTGCCCGGGCTCCCCGGGTGAGGCCGGGCCGCGTGGGACGTCGATGGGACACCACAGGAAGCCGCGCTCCCTTCCGCTGTACGCGCGCGTGCGACCCCTGCCGCCCGGACGGGCGGACCGACGACCGGGAGCCGCACAGCAGGCAGACAGTAGTCGTCCGGTCACGGAGCGGCCAAGGACCTCGCCGGGCGGCCGGACGGCGCGAACGCGTCCGCCCCGCCGGTGACCTGTGGTCTCCGGCGGGGCGGACGGTGCTGCGGGGGCGCGGGAATTCGCCCGTTCGGGCGTCGTCAGACGACGCGCACGCCGAACTGGAAGCTGCCGATGGTGTCCATCGACTCGTAGCGGACGAACGCGCCCGGGTACGGGGCGTGCAGCAGGGTGTTGTTGCCCGCGTAGAGCCCCACGTGCGAGGTGTTGTTGAAGAAGACCAGGTCGCCCGGCTTCAACGCGCTGCGCCCGATCCGGGGGCCGTCGTTGACCTGGGTGTACGTGACCCGGGAGATGTGCACGTTGGCCTGGGCGTAGGCCCACTGGGTCAGCCCGGAGCAGTCGAAGGAGTACGGACCGGTGCCGCCGCGGCCGTAGGGCGTGCCCACCTTGCCGGCGGCGGCGTTCAGGGCGGCGGCGCCGCGGGCGGAGGCGGGGACCTCGTTGCCCAGCTCGACGCGGTCGCCGGCGGCGCGGCTGGCACGCTGGTCGGCCTCGCGGAACTTCGCCTTCTCGGCGGCGGTCAGCGTGTTGTACAGGTGCTGCGCCTCGGCGAGCTTCGACTGGAGCTTCTTCTTCTTCTCGCCGAGCGTCTTGCGGACGTCCGCGAGGTCGCCCAGCTTGTCCTGGGCCTCCTTGCGCTCCTGCGCGAGGACCCGCTGCTTCTCCTGGATCTCCTGGAGTGCCTCGGCCTGCTTGCCCGTCAGCTGGTCGAGCGCCGACGCCTTGTCGAGGTAGCTGTCCGGGTTGGACGAGAGGAAGAGCTGCACCGACGGGTCGAGACCACCGGAGCGGTACTGCGCCGCGGCGAGCGAACCGAGGCCGTTGCGCAGGTTGTTGATCTCCTGCTGACCGCGGGCCACCTTGTCCTGCAGCGCGCCGACTTCCTTCTCCAGCTTCTGCTGCTTCTCCTTGGCGCCGTAGTACTGCTCATTGGCCTCGCTGGCCTCGTGGTTGAGCTTGTCGACCTTCGCCTTGACCTCGGTCTTGGAGGGCTTGGGGTCGGCGTGGGCCGCCTGAGAGGTCAGGGCGACAGCCGCTGCGGCCGCGGCGGTGACGACGGACACACGAGCGCGGCTCGGCTGCTTGGGACGACGGTGGGACGCCACGAAGGCGAGCTCCTTCTTCCTCCAGCCGCCTACCGGGCTGTGGGGGACTTGAATCCCCGGCTCCGTGCACGTCACGGACTCGGCGGTTCCTTCGCCGCCACCCCGGATGGGTGATCAACCGTGCGAAGGTTCGAAACCTGACCCTAGTGACCAACTTGTGATCAGTTCAAATCCTCACCGGTAAAAACTCGTTGCACCAGGTACTTCTTTACCTGCGCCGTACAGGGCGTAGCTACGGTCTGACGGTCCGTTGTCCGATTCCCGCCGACTTCCGGCAAACCTCACTAGACGCGCGAAAGGCGCTTCAGGAGCAAGGCGGACGCAACGGGCCTGGCCCCCGCCTTCGCCACTCCGTCGGCGACCTCGCGATCGGTGGAGACCACCACGACCGGGCGGCCCGACGGCTCGGCGCGCGCCAGCTGGCGGATCAGTTCGTCGGCGGTCACACCCGGTTTGCTGAACAGCACCCGGACGCCGCGCGGCGGTGCGAGCAGCACCGGGGCGGCGAGTTCGGCCCCGTCGAAGACACAGGTCATCTCGGCACCGGTCTGTGCCGCGAGCATCGAGAGACCGCCCAGCAGCCGCAGCCGCTGCTTCTCCAGCGGCAGTTGCGGATAGCCGGTCTTGGTGACGTTGTAGCCGTCCACGATCAGATGGGCCTGCGGCAGCGCGAGCAACTGGTCGAGCAGGGCCGGATCGGTCTCCGAAAGCGCCCTGGCGGCAATGTCCTTGGGGGACATCCGGCCGGGCTCGACGGCGTCGACACCGTCCGCCGGACGGATCGACGCCGGGGGCAGGGCGAGCTCCCGACGGAGCCCGCGGGCCGCGTCCAGCACCGTGTCCAGCAGCAGCCGCAGCCGCATGTCCTCGACCGAGCGGCCCTCCCGCGCGGCCCTGCGCGCCGCCTCGACGGACGCCTCGGCCTCACCGAGCCGCGCCTTGAGCCTGCGCGTCTCGCTCTCCGCCGCGGAGACCTGGGCGGCAGCCTCGGCGCGCACGGCGTCGGTCTCGGCCCGGCTGCGCCGGAGCGCGGCCTCGCCCCGTCTGACGTCGCTGACGGCACTGCGCAGCTTGCGCTGGAGGGACTCGGACTCCTTGCGGGCGGCGTCCAGCTCGGCACGGAGCCGTTCCGTCTCGCTCCTCGTCCGGGAGCGCGCCTCGGCAAGTTCCTCGCGCAGCCGTTCGAGCTCGCGGCGGCCCGCCTCGTCGGCACGCTCGGCGTCGACGCGCTGGGCCTCCTCACCGGCGGCGGCCACCAGCTTCACCCAGCCGGCCGGGCGCAGTACATAGGCGGCTGCGGCGACGTCGACCGGGTCGGCGGCGGCGGGCGGCGCCCCGGATTTCAGCGCGGCGGCCAGCTCCGGCTGCTCCTCCTCGATCCGCTCACCGATCCGCTGCCGGAACGCCGGGTCGCCCTCCAGGGCCGCCGCCATGGCGTTCCCCGCGAACTTGGCCCGCCGGGTCGGGGTGAATCGGGCGTACTGCCGCAGCGGGGCGGGGAGTTCGGAGACCGTCAGGCCGCCGAAGGCGTCCGACACCAGCGCGACGACCCGCCGTCGCACGCCCTCGGGCAGCGGGCGGTCGAGCGCCTCGACGGCGCCGTCGGCCACCTCGGCCGAATCGGCACCGCTAGCGGGCTGCTCCACCATCCGTCACCCCAAATCACATGTCTGTCGCACGGCTCCGTCAGGAGTCGGCACCTGGCCTGGCGACCAGCTCGATCTGGTCCACCGCGTTGCACCAACGGCATCGCACCGACTCGATGGTCTCACTGACCACCTCGCGTTCCTCGACGGTGGCCTCCCCGGCCAGGTCGAGATGGACGTATTCGACGACCTTGGAGGAGCGGGTCACGTCGAAGCGGGTGAGATTTCCGCAGAGCGTGCAGCGCCAGCGGGTCCCGTCGGTCGGCTGCGGAACCGTCGTCATCGTTGCGTCCTCTTTCGTCGAGCCTCGTGCTGCCTGATTCAAGGATCTCGCGGTGCGCCGTCGAACTGCGGATGTCCTGCCGTAACCCTACGGCCTCACCGTGTACCGCCGACACGGCGAGGCGGTCTGTCCCGTTCCCTCCATGTGCGTCATGCTCTGTTCATGATCGATCTGCGCGTCGCGGCGGGCCGGGTGACCGGCGGACTCCTACGGACGGTCACCCCGGGCGGACCTCTGGTCACCCGCGCCCTGATCGCGTCGTGCTGCCTGATCTTCGTACTCGGCCCGCTCTCCGGTCTCCGGCCGCCCCACGGGACGGCGGACGCCCTGCTCGCCGCCCAGGCGGGGTACTTCGAACGCTGGGGGGTGATCCCGAACGAGCTGTGGGACGGCTCCGGGCCGGCCCTCCTCACCCCGCTCACCGCCCTCTTCGTGCACGGAAGCTGGCTGCACCTGCTCGGGAACATGCTGTTCCTGTACGTGTTCGGGGCGATGGCCGAGGAGCGCATGGGCCGCACCGAGTTCCTGCTCTTCTACGTCGGCTGCGGCTATCTCGCGCTGGTCGCCTACGCGGCGGCGCACGCCGCGTCCGACCAGACGCTCGTCGGCGCGTCGGGCGCCATCTCGGCGGTGCTGGGGGCGTTCCTCTACCTCTTCCCCAGGGCCCGGGTCACCAGCCTGTTCCCGTTCCTCTTCTTCCTGCCGCTGCGCTTCCCCGCCTGGATCGTGCTGATCTTCTGGTTCGCCCTGCAGTGGCTGGCGGTCCGGGGCGCGGGCGACGGAGGGCCGGGCGTGGCCTATCTGGCCCATGTGGCCGGCTTCGCCCTCGGCTTCCTCTACGCGTGGGGACGCTATCGACGTGCCGATAGAGTGAAGGCTCCAGCCGCGGCCACCGAGGGAGACAGCCAACCGTGATCACCGCGATCGTGCTCATCAAGACCAGCGTGGACCGGATTCCCGAGATCGCCGAGGCCATCGCCGCGCTGGACAGCGTCAGCGAGGTCTTCTCCGTCACCGGTACCCACGACCTCATCGCCATGGTCCGGGTGGCCTCGCACGACGACCTGGCCGACGTCATCCCGGGCCGGATCAGCAAGATCCCCGGCGTCGAGGCCACCGACACCCACGTGGCCTTTCGCACCTACTCCCAGCACGACCTGGAGGCGGCCTTCAACATCGGCCTCGACGGCTGAGAAGTCCCGGCTCACGTCATCCGGCGGGGGCGGACCACATCGGTCCGCCCCCGCCGGATGACGTGGGGGGTCAGAGCTGGGCCTCGCCCCGGTCCGGGACGCAGCGGCCGCCCTCGGTGCGGTACTTCCACTGGGCGCCCTCGCTCACCAGCTCCTTGACCGCGCGCACGAACCGCTCGATGTGCTCGTCCGGCGTACCGGCGCCGAAGCTCACCCGGATCGCGTTGAGCGAGAGCTCCCCCGGCTCGGCCTCGGGCGCGCCGCACTCGCCGACCTGCTGCGGGTCGCTGCCCAGCAGGGTGCGGACCAGCGGGTGGGCGCAGAACAGCCCGTCGCGGACCCCGATGCCGTACTCGGCGGAGAGCGCCGCGGCGAAGTGCGAGCTGTTCCAGCCCTCCACCACGAACGAGATGACGCCGACCCGCGGGGCGTCGTCGCCGAACAGCGAGAGCACCCTGACCTCGGGAACGTCCGCGAGACCGGCCCGGACCGCGGCGACGAGGTGCTGCTCCCGGGCGACCAGGTCGTCGAAGCCCGCGTCGGTGAGCGCCTTGCAGGCGGAGGCGATGGAGTACACGCCGATGACGTTGGGGGAACCGGCCTCGTGGCGGGCGGCGGTGGTGTGCCACTCGACGTCCACCCCGCCGTCGGCACGACGGGCGACCTTGCGCGAGGCGCCGCCACCCGCCAGGTACGGCTCGGCGCCCCGGAGCCAGTCGGCCCGGCCCGCGAGCACGCCCGAACCGAACGGCGCGTACAGCTTGTGTCCGGAGAAGGCGACCCAGTCGACATCCAGGCCGGCGATGTCGACGGGGTGGTGCGGGGCGAGCTGCGCCGCGTCCAGCACGATCCGGGCGCCGTGCGCGTGGGCGGCGGCGGCCAGTTCCCTGACCGGCCACAGTTCGCCGGTGACGTTGGAGGCGCCGGTGACGCAGACCAGCGCGGGGCCGTGGGGCTCGCGGTCGGCGAGCGCCCGCTCCAGTGTCCCGACGGCCTGGGCCGGGGTGCGCGGGGCGTTGAGGTACGTCACCCGGGCGTCGCGCCACGGCAGCAACGAGGCGTGGTGCTCGGTCTCGTAGACGAAGACCTGACAGTCGTCGGGGATCACGGCGGCCAGCAGGTTGAGCGAGTCGGTGGTCGAGCGGGTGAAGACCACCTGGTCGTCGGGGCGGCAGCCGAGGAACTCCGCGACCGTCGCCCGGCTGTTCTCGAACAGGTCCGTGGACAGCTGGGAGAGGTACCCGGCGCCGCGGTGGACGCTGCCGTAGTACGGGGCGTACGCGGCAACGTCGTCCCAGACCCGCTGGAGCGCCGGGGCGCTGGCGGCGTAGTCGAGGGCCGCGTAGGCGACTTCACCACCCGTGACCAGCGGAACCGTTACATCCTTGCCCAGAACCGGCAGAGGGGCACAAAGCGACTGGTCGGCGGCAGCGGTGAAGACAGACATGGCGAACTCCCGTAACAGGCAGGCGAATCGCACGCGCCGACGGACATGCGGCGGCGCGGCGTGAAGAGGAAGAGGGTGCGGAGAAGGGCCGGAAAGCCCTATCGCATTCGCGTGCTCACAAGAGACTCCCTAGGGACCAGGACCCCGGGGGTTGGCATTCGTTGATGCCGAGGGGCCCGCGCTTGCCGCGGACCTCGCTGCCCACGGCCTGGTCTTCACCCGGGGCACCCCGCCACGGACGGAGGGTTGCCGGACAGCGGGCCGGGGCCGTAGTCGCTGTCACTCATGACCTGCTCAGCATCTTGCCATACGTCCGTGAACGCGCAAGGCGCGGTCCGCGATGCGGACCGCGCCCCGCGTCACCTTCCTCGCGCTCAGGCGTTGCTGGCCGCCACCCAGCGCTCCAGCGCCGCCCGGGCCGCCCCGGAGTCGATGGACTCGGCCGCCCTCACGACCCCGGCGGCGAGCTGTTCGTCCAGCGTGCCGTCCGTCGGGTCCAGGGCGACCAGGGCCGCCGCGGAGTTGAGCAGCACTGCCTCGCGCACCGGCCCGGGTTCGCCGGCCAGCACCCGTCGGGCCACGTCCGCGTTGTACGAGGCGTCGGCACCGCGCAGCGCCTGTGCCGGGACCAGCTCCAGGCCGATGTCGCGCGGGTCGAACCGCTGCTCGCGCACCGCGCCGTCCCGCACCACCCAGACCCGCGAGGTCGCCGTCGTCGTCAGCTCGTCGAGCCCGTCGTCACCGCGGAAGACGAGCGCCGAATTGCCGCGCGCGGCGAGGACACCGGCCACGATCGGCGCCATCCTCGCGTCGGCCACACCGACGGCCTGGGCGCGGACCCCGGCCGGATTGGTGAGTGGACCCAGGATGTTGAACGTGGTCTGGGCGCCGAGCTCCTTGCGCGCCCGGGCCGCGTACCGCAGCGCGGGGTGGAACTTCACCGCGAAGCAGAAGGTGATGCCCGCTTCCTCGGCGACCTCGACGACGCGCTCGGCGCTGAGCTCCAGGTTGACGCCGAGCTTCTCCAGCACGTCGGAGGAGCCGCTCGCCGAGGAGGAGGCGCGGTTGCCGTGCTTGACGACCTTGGCGCCGGTGCCCGCGATGACGATCGCGGACATCGTGGAGATGTTGACCGTCTTGGCGAGGTCGCCGCCGGTGCCGACGATGTCGACCGTGCGGCCCGGGACGTGAATGGTGCGGGCGTGCTCGTACATGGCGCGCACCAGGCCCGACACCTCCTCGACCGTCTCGCCCTTGGCGCGCAGCGCCACCGCGAAACCGGCGATCTGCACGTCGGTCGCCTCACCGCTCATGATGCGGTCCATCGCCCACGCGGTGTCGTCCGCGCCCAGGTCCTCGCCGCGCAGCAACGGGTTCAGCACGCCGGGCCAGGAACGGTCCGCCACGCTGTCGCCGCCGATCGGGGTCACAACGTTCATGGTCCGCTCCTGGGGTCCACAGCCGGTAAAAGGGGTCGGCTCCCACCCTATCGAGCACCGGGGACAGCGAAGAGCCCCGTCCATCGGATGGACGGGGCTCCTGCTGTGGCGATCAGTTCAGGCGATCAGTGGTGACCGTGGCCGCTGGTGATCTCCTTGTACTCCTCGACGGTGGGCTTGGCGATCTGGCCGTCCTCGCCGAAGTAGCTCCTGCTGAGCCTGGCGCGCAGCTTCTGCAGCGGGGACACCTTGCGCTCGACGCCGTTCTCGTCGACCGTCGGGCCGATCTCGACCGGCTGGTACTGCTCGTGCGCGGTGAGCGTGTGCAGCTTCTCCGGACCGAGCGGCTCGTGGATCTCGACGAACTCACCGTGCGGCAGGCGCTTGATGATGCCGGACTCGCGCCCGTGCAGCACCTTCTCCTTGTCGCGGCGCTGGAGGCCGAGGCAGATCCGCCGGGTGACGATGAACGCGATGACCGGGCCCGCGAAGATGAAGATCCGGATGAACCAGGAAATGGCGTTGATCGACAGGTGGAAGTGCGTGGCCCACAGGTCGTTGCCACCGCCGATGAAGACGATGACGTACTCGGTGATCCAGGCGACGCCGAAGGCGGTCCGGGTCGGGGCGTTGCGCGGGCGGTCCAGCAGGTGGTGCTCGCGCTTGTCACCGGTGACCCAGGACTCGATGAACGGGTAGAGCGCGATGACCGCGAGCACCAGTCCGAAGACCATCAGCGGGATGAACACGCCCAGGACCAGCGTGTGGCCCCAGAGGTTGATCTCCCAGCCGGGCATCACACGGATCAGACCCTCGGCGAAGCCCATGTACCAGTCGGGCTGGGCGCCGGTGGACACCTGGTCCGGCCGGTAGGGGCCGATGGACCAGACGGGGTTGATCGTGGCGATGGCCGAGATGATGGCGATGATGCCGAAGACCAGGAAGAAGAAGCCGCCGGCCTTCGCCATGTACACCGGCATGAGCGGCATGCCGACGACGTTCTTGTTCGTCCGGCCGGGACCGGCGAACTGCGTGTGCTTGTGGTAGAAGACGAGGATCAGGTGCGCCACCACGAGCCCGAGCATGATGCCCGGCAGCAGCAGGATGTGGATCGAGTAGAACCGGGCGACGAAGTCGTGGCCGGGGAACTCTCCGCCGAACAGGAACATCGAGATGTAGGTGCCGACGATCGGCATCGACAGGATCGCGCCCTGGGTGAAGCGGATACCCGTACCGGACAGCAGGTCGTCCGGGAGCGAGTAGCCGGTGAAGCCGGTGAACATGCCCAGCACGAACAGCAGGAAGCCGAACAGCCAGTTGATCTCACGCGGCTTGCGGAACGCGCCCGTGAAGAAGACGCGCATCATGTGCACGAACATGCCGGCCAGGAAGATCAGCGCGGCCCAGTGGTGGATCTGGCGGACCAGGAGACCACCGCGGACGTCGAAGCTGATGTCCAGTGTCGAGGCGTACGCCTGCGACATCTTGATGCCCTGCATCGGCTCGTACGAGCCGTGGTACACGACCTCGTTCATGCTCGGGTGGAAGAACAGCGTCAGGTACACACCCGTGAGGATGATGATGATGAAGCTGTAGAGGCAGATCTCCCCGAGCATGAAGGACCAGTGGTCCGGGAAGATCTTGCGCATGTTGGCCTTGGCCAGGCTGTAGATCCCGAGCCGGCCGTCCGCCCAGTCGGCCACCCGCTCGCCTGCGGGCGCCTTGCGATTGTCCGGCGCGGCTGCGCCGGGTGTGTTCGTGGTCGCAGTACTCATCCGCGCTCCCAGAATGCAGGACCGACGGGCTCATCGAAGTCGCCGAGCGCTTCGAGGTTGCCCTCGCTGTTCACGCCGATCCGCAGCTGCGGAAGGGCGTGACCGGCCGGACCGAAGATGACGCGGGCGCCGTCGGAGAGGTCGAAGGTGGACTGGTGGCACGGGCAGAGCACGTGGTGCGTCTGCTGCTCGTACAGGCTGATCGGGCAGCCGACGTGGGTGCAGATCTTGGAGAAGGCCACGATTCCCTCGTGGGCCCACTCGCGCTCGCGCTTGTCCTTGATGTCGTCCGGCTGGATACGGACGATCATCAGCGCGGCCTTGGCGATCTGGTTCTGGAAGTCCTCCGCCTCCTCCGTCAGGCCCTCGGGCATGGCGAAGGTGAGCGAACCCACGACGACGTCCTCGGGACGCAGCGGCTCCATCGTGTTCATGTTGATGAGCTGCTTGCCCTTGGCCCACAACGTGCTGCGGAGCTTCTTCTCCGGCAGCGGGCCGAGGTCGCGCAGGAGCACCACACCGGAGAGCGGCACCAGGGCCAGCGCGCCGAACATGGTGTTGCGGATCAGCTTGCGCCGACCGAGCGCGGACTCCTGGGCACCGGCCGCGAAGTCCGCGAGGACCTTCGCCTTGACCTCGGGCGTGGCCTCGATGGCGTGCCGGTCGTCGGCGACCTCCACGTCGGACATCAGGGTGCGCGCCCAGTGGACGGCCCCGGCGCCGATCGCGAAGAGCGCCACGCCCAGGGTCAGGCCCAGGGAGAAGTTGAGCGCGCTCACGTGGCCGAACGGCCAGATGTACACGATCTTGTCGACGGGGAAGATGACGTACGAGGCGATGAAGCCGATCGTCGCCAGCATCGACAGCGTGAACATCAGGGCGACGGTGCGCTCGGAGCGCTTCGCGGCCCGCTCGTCGATGTCCTGGATGCGCGGCTTGTGGGCCGGCAGCCCCGGGTCGGCGAACGGGTCGCTCGCGACCTCTACCGCGCCGTGCGCGGTGTCCTGCTCGGTGGGCAGGTTCTCGTCTGGAATCTCTTGGCTACTCATGACTTCTTGGCCTTAGCGGTGTGGGCCGCGACCCAAACGGCGAGTGCGATCAGTGCGCCGAGCCCGAAGATCCAGGCGAACAGGCCTTCGCTGACCGGGCCCAGGCCGCCCAGCGAGAGACCGCCCGGGCTCGGGGTGTCACTGCTGTTCACAGCCTTGACGTAGGCGATGATGTCCCGCTTCTGCTGCTCGGGCATCGTCGTGTCCGGGAAGGACGGCATGTTCTGCGGGCCGGTCTGCATGGCCTCGTAGAGGTGCTTCGGCGTCACGCCCTCAAGGCTGGGCGCGTACTTGCCGTTCGTCAGCGCGCCGCCCTGGCCGGTGAGGTTGTGGCACTGGGCGCAGTTGGTGCGGAACAGTTCGCCGCCCTTGGCGACGTCCGCGCCGGCGGGGTCGTACTGCTGCTTGGTCGGCGTGATCGGGCCGGCGCCGAGGGAGGCGATGTACGCCGCGAGCTGGTCGACCTCGTCCTGGGTGTAGATGGCCTTCTTCTTCGGCACCTGAGCACCCGGCTGCTGCGCCGGCATACGGCCCGAAGCGACCTGGAAGTCGACGGCTGCGGAGCCCACGCCGACCAGGGACGGCCCGTCGGTGGTGCCCTGACCGCCGGTCCCGTGGCAGCTGGCGCAACCGACGGTGTACAGCTTCTTGCCCTCTTCGATGGCGAGGGACTGGGCGGTGTCGTCGGCCTGCGCCTTACTCGCGGGCGCGAACGCGGCGTACAGCCCCCCAGTGGCCGCCAGCGCGAGGAGTAGTACGACGACCGCCGCCAACGGATGGCGTCGTCGTGCGGAGAGCTTTTTCACGGATTACCCCGGTGTCAGGATCTTCTGCGTCGATGCTGGATGTGGTTCGGGTGCGAGCCCGGTTACTTGATCATGTAGATCGTGGCGAACAGGCCGATCCACACGACATCGACGAAGTGCCAGTAGTAGGACACGACGATGGCGGCGGTCGCCTGTTCGTGGGTGAACCTCTTGGCTGCGTATGTCCTGCCCAGAACAAGCAGGAAGGCGATGAGTCCGCCTGTCACGTGCAGCCCGTGGAAGCCGGTCGTCAGGTAGAACACCGAGCCGTACGGGTCGGAGGACAGCGAGAGGCCGTCCTTCTTCACCAGCTCGGTGTACTCGAAGACCTGGCCTCCGATGAAGATCGAACCCATCACGAAAGTGATCACGAACCAGGTGCGGAGCTTCTTCACGTCGCCGCGCTCGGCGGCGAAGACGCCGAGCTGGCACGTGAGGGAGGAGAGCACCAGGATCGTGGTGTTCGTGGCCGAGAACGGGAAGTTCAGGGCCGAGGCCATTTCCTTCCAGTGCTCCGGTCCGGTCACCGATCGCAGGGTGAAGTACATCGCGAAGAGGGCCGCGAAGAACATCAGCTCGGAACTCAGCCAGATGATGGTTCCGACGCTGGTGAGGTTCGGTCGATTGACCGACGGGTGCGCGTGCCCGGTTTCTACTGTCGTTGCTGTCGCCACGACCGACATTATGTCGGTCCCTTATCCCGCCCTCACTCCGGGGGGTGCCGTTCGGTGTGTCAACCGGGTGTGCCTGCCCCGAACAGCCCATGAATCCGCTGTCCGGGGCAGTGCTGACAGGCCATCGGGCGGAGTACGATCCGCGCATCGGTTCATGCCCGGAAAGCCCCGAAGACACAGATGTCACGGAGGAACAATGCAGCCGACCGCCACGGTCCTGGTCTACAGCGACGACGCCAACACCCGTGAGCAGGTGAGGCTGGCAGCCGGGCGCAGGCCCGCGGCCGACGTGCCGCCGGTGGAGTTCCTGGAGTGCGCCACCCTGCCCGCCGTCCTGGAGGCCCTGGACAACGGCGGCGTCGACGTCTGCGTGCTGGACGGCGAGACGGCCCCCGCGGGCGGCATGGGCGTCTGCCGGCAGATCAAGGACGAGATCTTCCGCTGCCCGCCGGTGCTGCTGCTGATCGGCCGCCCGCAGGACGCCTGGCTGGCCACCTGGAGCCGCGCGGACGCCGCGGTGACCCTGCCGGTCGAACCCGTCGAGTTCGCCGACGCCCTGGCCGCCCTGCTGCGCAGCAGGCTCTGCGTGGACGCCTGAGAGCCTGCCGGGTGACCTTCGGCCGGCCCGGTCGGAGGTCACCCGCCGGGCTCTGAGAGCCCGGGGGGGGCGGCGCGCTCCCGGGGCCGGTCAGACCTCGGGGCGCAGGCGCGCCGCCTGGACCGTCTCCGTGCGTTCCGGGTCGCCGTCGTTCCGCAGTGCGCTGCCCTTCTGCCACTTGGCCCAGGACAGGTTCCAGTCCCCGTAGCCGTTGTCGAACGGCGTCATCGTCTCGCCCTGGCTGCCGACGACCTTGACGATGTCGCCCTCGCGCACGGTGTTGAAGAACCACTCGGCGAGGCCGGTGGTCATGCCCGTACAGCCGTGGCTGACGTTGGCGTACCCCTGCGAGCCGGTGGACCAGGGGGCCGCGTGCACGTACTCGCCGCTCCAGGTGACGCGTGTCGCGTAGTAGACCAGCAGGTCGTACGAGTCGTCCGAATCCGACGAGATGCCGATCGTCTCGCCGCGCATCCGTACGGAGTACTCCTTGCTCAGTACGACCTTGACGCCGTTTCGGGTGGCGAAGCCGGGCTTGCCCGTGGTCACCGGAATGGTGTTGATCACTTTCCCGTCGCGCATGACGGTCATGGTGTGCGCGGCGGCGTCGGTGACGGCCTCGACACGGTCGCCCGTGGTGAGCTTCAGCGCCTTCGTGGGCGACCCGTACAGGGTGCCGGTGACCTTGATGCCCGCCAGGCCGCTGGTGACGTCGATGGTGGCCCTGGCGGGCCAGTACTCCTTCGGACGGTAGTGCAGGGTCTTGTCGTCGACCCAGTACCAGGACCCGACGACGGCGGGGGTGGAGCGGACGCGCAGGGCGCGCTCCACGACGGCCCTGGACGCCTTGTCCTTGATCGGGGCGCTCAGTTGGGCGGTGATGGGCTGTCCCACTCCGTAGGTGCCCGCCTGCGGGCCGAAGGCGACCTTCAGGAACTTCTTGGCGGTGCTGGTCTCGAAGGAGAGCGTGCGGCTGCCCGGGTCGCCGTCGCCGTCCTCCATGCGGACGCGCACGGTGTAGCGGGTGCCTGCGGCGAGCGCGGAGGTGGAGTGCCAGCGCTTCCCGTCGGCGTCGAGTTCGCCCGCCACATGGCGTCCGGTCGTGTCGACGGCCGTCACGTCGGTGATCCGGCCGTCGTCCTTGACACCGACTTCGAGCGGTCGGTCGGAGTCGACCTTCGTGTCTCCGTCGGGGAGGTTGGACGAGATCTCGTCCGCCGCGTCGTACGGCTGCGCCGCCAGCGGGTGGTCGCCGGCCCCTCCGCAGGCGACCGCGCCTGCGACCAGGGTCACGACCAGCAGAGTGCAGCTCACTACGGGGCGGATGCGCGGCGTGTGGTCCATGAACACACGCTATGGAGATTCATCCCTTCAAGCGCGCAATGTGCATGCAAACGGGGGGCCCGTACCTCTTTTGGTGGAGAAGTACGGGCCCCCCGTCAGGTGGAGCGGGTAGAGCGGTGACACGAGGTCACTGGGTGCGGTTCTCGCCGTGGTAGTACTCGAAGACCCAGCCGAGCAGACCGAGGAGGATCATCGGGGCCGAGAAGTAGAGCAGCCACCAGCCGAAGATGACACCCATGAAGGCCATGGCGCCACCCATGCCCAGCGCGAGCGGCTGCCAGCTGTGCGGGGAGAAGAACCCCACCTCGCCGGCCTCGTCCGCGATGTCGGCTTCCTTGTTGTCCTGGGCCATGTCGTCGACCCGCTTGGCCGTGAAGGCCAGGTAGAAGCCGATCATGACGCTCAGGCCGAAGGCCAGGAAGAGCGCGGTGGTTCCGGCCGGCTCCTTCGACCACACGCCGTAGGTGATGGCCATGGCGAGCATGAAGACGCTCAGCCAGATGAACATCTTGCCCTGGATCTTCACTTGCCCGCCTCCTTGCCGCCGGCGAGGGCCTTGTCCGCCTCGGAGTGGTGCTCAAGCTGTTCGAGCGCCGAGATCTCCGGGTGGTGCAGGTCGAAGGCCGGGGATTCGGAACGGATCCGGGGCAGCGTGAGGAAGTTGTGCCGCGGCGGCGGGCAGGAGGTGGCCCACTCCAGCGAGCGGCCGTAGCCCCACGGGTCGTCGACCTCGATCTTCTTGCCGTACTTGGCGGTCTTCCAGACGTTGTAGAAGAACGGCAGCATCGACAGACCGAGCAGGAACGAGGCGATCGTCGAGATCGTGTTCAGTGCGGTGATGCCGTCCGCGGCCAGGTAGTCCGCGTAGCGGCGGGGCATGCCCTCGGTGCCCAGCCAGTGCTGCACCAGGAACGTGCCGTGGAAGCCCACGAACAGCGTCCAGAACGTGATCTTGCCGAGTCGCTCGTCCAGCATCTTGCCGGTGAACTTCGGCCACCAGAAATGGAATCCGGCGAACATCGCGAAGACCACGGTGCCGAAGATGACGTAGTGGAAGTGCGCGACGACGAAGTACGTGTCCGAGACGTGGAAGTCCAGCGGGGGCGATGCCAGGATCACGCCGGTCAGACCACCGAAGGTGAAGGTGATCAGGAAGCCGACGGCCCAGAGCATCGGTGTCTCGAAGGACAACGACCCCTTCCACATCGTGCCGATCCAGTTGAAGAACTTCACCCCGGTGGGTACCGCGATGAGGAACGTCATGAAGGAGAAGAACGGCAACAGCACGCCGCCGGTGACGTACATGTGGTGCGCCCACACGGTCACGGAAAGACCCGCGATGGCAATGGTGGCGCTGATCAGACCGATGTAGCCGAACATCGGCTTCCGGCTGAAGACCGGAATGATCTCGGAAATGATTCCGAAGAATGGTAGGGCGATGATGTACACCTCTGGATGGCCGAAGAACCAGAAGAGGTGTTGCCATAGCAATGCCCCGCCATTGGCGGCGTCGAATACATGCGCACCGAATTTACGGTCCGCCTCCAGAGCGAAGAGCGCGGCGGCGAGAACCGGGAAGGCCAGCAGGACCAGCACACCGGTCAGCAGGACGTTCCAGGTGAAGATCGGCATGCGGAACATCGTCATGCCGGGTGCGCGCATGCAGATGATCGTGGTGATGAAGTTGACCGAACCGAGAATCGTGCCGAATCCGGAGAAGGCAAGACCCATGATCCACATGTCGGCGCCGACGCCCGGCGAACGGACCGCGTCCGAGAGCGGGGAGTAGGCGAACCAGCCGAAGTCGGCGGCACCCTGCGGGGTGAGGAAGCCGGCCACCGCGATCAGCGAGCCGAAGAGGTACAGCCAGTACGCGAACATGTTCAGCCGCGGGAACGCCACGTCGGGCGCGCCGATCTGCAGCGGCATGATCCAGTTCGCGAATCCGGCGAACAGCGGCGTCGCGAACATCAGCAGCATGATCGTGCCGTGCATCGTGAACGCCTGGTTGAACTGCTCGTTCGACATGATCTGCGTACCGGGGCGGGCCAGCTCGGCGCGCATGAAGAGCGCCATCAGACCGCCGATGCAGAAGAACACGAACGACGTGACCAGGTACATCGTGCCGATCGTCTTGTGATCAGTGGTGGTCAGCCACTTGACGACGATGTTTCCCGGCTGCTTCCGCCGGACCGGCAGCTCGTCCTCGTACGAGTCGTCTGCTGCCGCGGCACCCTGAGGTTCATTGAGGATGCTCACAGTTTGTTCGTCTCCGCATTCCTGGCCGGGTCAGTCTGCGCGATGCCGGCCGGCACGTAGCCCGTCTGGCCCTTCTTCGCCAGCTCCTTGAGGTGCGCCTGGTAGCGCTCCGGGGAGACGATCTTGACGTTGAAGAGCATCCGGGAGTGGTCGACGCCGCAGAGCTCGGCGCACTTGCCCATGAACGTGCCCTCGTGGTTGGGGGTCACCTCGAAGGCGTTGGTGTGGCCCGGAATGACGTCCTGCTTCATGAGGAACGGCACCACCCAGAAGGAGTGGATGACGTCCCGCGAGGTCAGGACGAAGCGGACCTTCTCGCCCTTCGGCAGCCACAGGGTCGGGCCCGGGTTGCCGTTCTGCGGGTTACGGGTGCCCGGGATGCCGTAGTCGTAGACGCCCTTCGCATCCTTGGGGAAGTCCTTGCGGAACCGGTCCGGAATGGCGGCGAGTTCCTTGGACTCCTCGGCGCTCGCGGCGTTGGAGCCCTCCACGTTCTCGATGTAGTTGAAGGCCCAGCTCCACTGGTAGCCGACCACGTTGATGGTGTGGGCGGGCTTGTCGGAGAGCGTGAGGAGCTTCGATTCATCGCGCGCGGTGAAGTAGAAGAACACCGAGACGATGATCAGGGGGACGACGGTGTACAACGCCTCGATGGGCATGTTGTACCTGGTCTGGGTGGGAACCTCGACCTTGGTGCGACTGCGCCGGTGGAAGATGACGCTCCACAGGATCAGGCCCCAGACCAGCACGCCCGTGGCGAGCGCTGCCGCCCACGAGCCCTGCCAGAGGGAAAGGATCCGTGGTGCCTCTTCCGTTACCGGCGTTGGCATACCGAGGCGGGGGAAGTCCTTGTATGTGCAACCAGTGGCGGTCGCCAGGACCAGGCCCGCAGTCAGCACCTGCGGCAGCTTCCGCCGCATCGGGCGCCGCGACGAGCGGTCGGAGCCGTTGGGACTCACGTAGCGCCTTCCCGAGAGTCTCGCCCGCGCGGTCGGCGCGGCCGTCTTTCTGGTCGGTCGCCGCCCTGACGCGGGCAGGGGTTTGGATGTTTATGCGGACCAAACCCTACTGGACGCTATTTGAGGTCGCGCGGGGAGGGTGCCCAACGCGCCGCCCGACTCCCCGAAGGGGTGGAATCCGGGCTCGCGACCGCCATCTGACGCCTTCTCTCCTGGCCGGACGGGCGGGCCTGACCAGGGGCGGTGGCGGGGCGAGGGCTAGCGTGAGCGTGTGCCCTACTTCGATGCCGCGTCCTCCGCTCCCCTTCACCCCGTCGCCCGCCGGGCGCTGCTCGCCGCACTGGACGAGGGCTGGGCCGATCCGGCCCGGCCGTACCGCGAGGGGCGCCGGGCCCGGCTGCTGCTGGACTCGGCCCGGCAGGCCGCCGCCGAGGCCGTCGGGTGCCGCCCGGACGAGCTGATTTTCACTCCTTCGGGGACGCTGGCGGTGCATTCCGGGATTTCGGGAGCCCTCGCGGGGCGTCGGCGTGTCGGGCGCCATCTGGTCCTCTCCGCGGTCGAGCACTCGTCGGTGCTCCATGCCGCCGCCGCCCATGAGGCGGAGGGCGGGGAGGTCACCGAGGTGGCGGTGGACCGTTCGGGGGCGGTGGACGCGTCGGCGTACGCGCGGGCGCTGCGCGAGGACACGGCGCTGGCCTGTCTGCAGTCCGCCAACCACGAGGTCGGCACCGAGCAGCCGGTGGACCGGGTCGTCCAGGAGTGCCGGGCGGCGGGCGTGCCGCTGCTGGTGGACGCGGCGCAGTCGCTGCCCTGGGGGCCGGTGCCGGAGGGCTGGTCCCTGTTGACGGCCTCCGCGCACAAGTGGGGCGGGCCGGCCGGGGTCGGGCTCCTGGCGGTGCGCAAGGGCGTGCGGTTCGCGGTCCGGGGACCGGCCGACGAGCGTGAGTCGGGGCGGGCGGCGGGGTTCGAGAACATTCCGGCGATCGTGGCCGCGGCGGCGTCGCTGCGGGCCGTGCGGGCCGAGGCGACGGCGGAGGCGGCGCGGCTGCGGGCCCTGGTGGACCGGATCAGGGCCCGGGTTCCGGAGCTCGTGCCCGATGTGGAGGTGGTCGGCGATCCGGTGCGGCGTCTGCCGCATCTGGTGACCTTCTCCTGTCTCTATGTCGACGGGGAGACACTGCTGCACGCACTCGACCGGGCGGATTTCTCCGTGTCGTCCGGTTCCTCCTGCACCAGCAGCGCGTTGACGCCGAGCCATGTGCTGAGGGCGATGGGGGTGCTGTCGGAGGGGAACGTGCGGGTGTCGCTGCCGGTCGGCACCGCGGACGAGGCTGTCGACAGTTTCCTGGAGGTGCTGCCCCGGATGGTGGCGGAGGTGCGGGAGACGCTCGGGGTACGGGAGACGCCGGGGGGACGGGAACGGCAGGAAGCGCCAGTTCCGTCGTCGCCCTCCCCCGCCGCGTCCGGCTCCCTGGTGGTCGACGCGCTCGGGAAGCGCTGCCCGATCCCGGTGATCGAGCTCGCGAAGGTGATCGGGGACGTACCGCCGGGCGGCACGGTGACGGTGCTCTCCGACGACGAGGCGGCTCGTCTGGACATCCCGGCGTGGTGTGCGATGCGCGAGCAGGAGTACGTGGGCGAGGAACCGGCGGACCACGGCTCGGCCTATGTGGTCCGCCGGCTGATCTGATCCCTCACTGCCGGGATCGGCGCCACCCGTCGCCGGGGTCAGCTCAGGTGCGCGCGGACCTCGGCGGCGGCGTCGTGGCCGTACGCCTTGGTGAAGCGGTCCATGAAGTGGGCGCGGCGCAGGGTGTACTCCTGGGTGCCGACGGTCTCGATGACCAGGGTCGCGAGCATGCAGCCGACCTGGGCGGCGCGCTCCAGGCCGACGCCCCAGGCGAGGCCGGAGAGGAAACCTGCCCGGAAGGCGTCGCCGACACCGGTCGGGTCGACCTTGCTGTCCTCCTCCGGGCAGCCGACCTCGATCGGCTCCTGGCCGACCCGCTCGATCCGGACGCCGCGGGCACCGAGCGTGGTGACCCGGTGGCCGACCTTGGAGAGGATCTCCTCGTCGGTCCAGCCGGTCTTGGACTCGATGAGCCCCTTCTCGTACTCGTTGGAGAAGAGGTACGTGGCCCCGTCGAGGAGGATGCGGATCTCCTCGCCGTCCATGCGGGCGATCTGCTGCGAGAAGTCCGCGGCGAACGGGATCCCGCGGGAGCGGCACTCCTCGGTGTGGCGGAGCATGCCCTCGGGGTCGTCGGCGCCGATCGAGACGAGGTCGAGGCCGCCGACGCGGTCGGCCACGGCCTTCAGCTCGATCAGCCGGGCCTCGCTCATGGCCCCGGTGTAGAAGGAGCCGATCTGGTTGTGGTCCGCGTCCGTGGTGCAGACGAACCGGGCGGTGTGCAGGACCTCGGAGATCCGGACCGAGCCGGTGTCGACGCCGTGGCGGTCGAGCCAGGCACGGTACTCGTCGAAGTCGGCGCCCGCCGCGCCGACCAGGATCGGCTGGGTGCCCAGCACGCCCATCCCGAAGCAGATGTTGGCGGCGACACCGCCCCGGCGCACGTCGAGGTTGTCGACCAGGAAGGAGAGCGAGACCGTGTGCAGCTGGTCGGCGACCAGCTGGTCGGCGAAACGGCCGGGGAAGGTCATGAGGTGGTCGGTGGCGATGGAGCCGGTGACTGCGATTCGCACGGGGAGACTGCTCCTGTGGAGATCGGGGGAAACGGGTGACGGTGTTCCCGGGGCGGCGTGACAGTTCACGCTACCCGTTCCCCGCAGCCGCCCTGAAGACGGGGAAACTACCCGATAGTAGGGCTTTCTTCCCCAGACGTGTGATGCCTACGGTGCGGTTATGTCGAACCACATCGCCACGCGCGAGACCGTTACGGACGAGACCGAGATCAGCCTTGCCGAGTTGCGCGGCGACTGCGCGCGCATGAGCCCGCGCTGGGCGGCCCACGCGAAGTCCGCCGCCGCTCCGGTCGCCCCGTCCCGGATCCACGGCGTGACCGTTCCGGACACCTCCGCCCGCCTGGTGGACACCATGTCCGAGTACGGCGACTGAGAGCCTGCCGGGTCCGCCCGGTCAGAGGCCACCCGACAGGCTCCGAGCACACACGAGGTCGTCGGCAGGCCCCGAGGAGCCCGCCGCCCCGCACCGGCCCCCGGCCGTCCCGCCGGGCGGGCCCGCCGGATCGCGCCACCCGGTCGGGGGAATCCGCCGCCGCCGGGGGAACCGCCCGCGCCCGCGCCCCGTCCCATCGTTGCCCCGTCCATGGGGCGCACGACGGACCGGTTACGGTCCGTGACGGCAACGCAGGCGAAGGAGCGAATCCGGTGAGCACCGAGCGACCCGACAACGATGTGACCGGCCCTCGGCGGCGTTCGCGACTCGCCGTGGCCTCGGTGGCGGCGGCGGTGCTGCTGGCCGGGGGCGGTGGCGCGTACTGGGCGGCGACCGCCGCGGACAACGACGGCGGGGGCGGTGGCGGCACGGCGGGCGGCCCGGCCCCCACGCCTCCCCCGCTGGCCCTGGACGAGCGGGCCGATGATCCGGCCCCGTCGCCGGACGGGCCCCCGCAGGGCATCGCGGTCGGGGAGCCCGATCCGCACGGCGGCCGGGTGGTCTACCGGGCGTCCGGGGAGCTTCCCCAGGGGCCGGGCCGGGCCGAGGTGCACCGGGCGGAGGGCGCGGTCACGGCGGACGAGGTGGCCCGGCTGGCGAAGGCGCTGGGGCTGGCGGGCGCGCCGCGGGCCGAGGGCACGTCCTGGACGGTGGGCCCGGTCAAGGACGGCTCGGGGCCGGTCCTGCGGGTGGACAAGCAGGCCCCGGGCGCCTGGACCTTCGCCCGGTACGGCTCCGGGGGTACCGACGACTGCACGGGCACGTCGACCTGTTCGAGCGGGAAGATCGCTCCGGGCGACAACGGCTCACCGGTGGACGAGAGCGCGGCCAGGGCCGCCGCGGCACCGGTCCTCAAGGCGGCCGGTCAGGACGGTGCCGCCCTCGACGCACGCCAGCTCATGGGCTCCACACGGGTGGTGAACGCCGACCCGAAGGTGGGCGGACTGCCCACGTACGGCTGGTCGACCGGGATCCAGGTGGGCCCGGACGGTGAAGTGGCCGGCGGAAGCGGCCGGCTGAAACCCCTGAAGAAGGGGGACAGCTATCCGGTGATCAGCGCGGGCGAGGCGTTGAAGCAGCTGAACGGGTCGTCGTCCCGTGCGGGCGGACGCGCGGGCATCGGCGGGTGTGCCGATCCCGTACCGCTGGAGAACGGCCTGAAGTCGCCGAAGGCGCGCTGCGGCGCGCGGACCGGGGCGGAGCGGGCGGCCACGACCGTGACGGTCGACAAGGCGGTCTTCGGGCTGTCGGCCCAGTACGTGGCGGGCGAGCGGACGCTCGTGCCGTCCTGGCTGTTCTCCGTGCGACCGGCCGCGGGCGGCACCGGCACCACCGTGACGCAGGTCGCCGTCGATCCCGCGTACCTGACGAAGGACGCCCCGGCGGCGCCCGGCTCCTCTGCCGGTACCTCTCCGGCAGGCCCGGGCGACGGCAGTGACGGGACCGGGGCCTCGCGGCAGGTCCTGTCGTACGGCGCGGACGGCCGGAACCTGTCGGTGACGTTCTGGGGCGGGGCGTGCGGCACCTACACGGCGAGCGCGGCGGAGGACGCGAAGACGGTACGGGTGACGGTGACCGAGGCGAAGCAGGAGGACAAGAAGGCCTGCATCATGCTCGCCAAGGAGCTCACCAGGACGGTGACGCTGGACGCGCCGCTCGGCGACCGCACGGTGGTCGACGCGGCATCGGGCGGTCGCGTGCCCCGCGCCTGACATCCGGCGCCCGGCGCGCACGCACCCGCGTGCGGGTCCGCCGGGCACGACAGAGGCGGCACCCCGGGGTCCGGGGTCGCCGCCTCTGTCGCATTCCGCCGCCGTCGCGGCCGGGAACTCCGCCCTCGGGGCTCAGCTGAAGGAGTCGCCGCAGGCGCAGGAACCCGTGGCGTTCGGGTTGTCGATCGTGAAGCCCTGCTTCTCGATGGTGTCGACGAAGTCGATGGAGGCACCGCCGAGGTAGGGAGCGCTCATCCGGTCGGTGACGACCTTGACGCCGTCGAACTCCTTCACGACGTCGCCGTCGAGCGAACGCTCGTCGAAGAAGAGCTGGTAACGCAGGCCCGAGCAGCCGCCGGGCTGGACGGCGACGCGCAGCGCCAGGTCGTCACGGCCTTCCTGCTCCAGCAGGTTCTTGACCTTCGCGGCGGCGGCGTCGGACAGGAGGATGCCGTCGCTCACGGTGGTGGTGTCGTCCGATACGGACATCTGCTTCTCTCCCGGGGTTGTACGGAGACTGCTTGCCGACGTTGCAACCGTCCGGACCGCGGATTCATTCCGGGCCGCGCGCTTGCCTGTTCCCTTCATGCTCGCACACGGGTCGCGCCGGGGGATGCGTCACATCGACGCTATGGCCGTCGTCAAAGTGACGCGAAGCAGATATGATAGATAGCGTCAATTAGACGAAAAGGCACCTCCGCAGAGAAGAAAGGGTGCGTGACGTGACCACGGCCCACCCCGTCCAGGATCTCGACGTCCAGCCGACGCCCCTCGCGCTGCTCCTGCTCGGCCGCGAGGCCGACCCGAGGAGCGAGCGCGGTGTCGAGTGCCCCGGCGACCTGCCCTCCCCGTCCGACCCGGACCTGGTGGAGCGTGCCCGCGCTGCCAAGGAGAAGCTCGGGGACAAGGTCTTCGTCCTCGGTCACCACTACCAGCGCGACGAGGTCATCCAGTTCGCCGATGTCACCGGTGACTCCTTCAAGCTCGCCCGGGACGCGGCGGCGCGCCCGGAGGCGGAGTACATCGTCTTCTGCGGTGTGCACTTCATGGCCGAGTCCGCGGACATCCTGACCACGGACGACCAGAAGGTCGTGCTGCCGGACCTGGCGGCGGGCTGCTCCATGGCCGACATGGCCACCGCCGAGCAGGTCGCCGAGTGCTGGGACGTGCTGACCGACGCCGGGATCGCCGAGCAGGTCGTGCCCGTCTCGTACATGAACTCCTCGGCCGACATCAAGGCCTTCACCGGCCGGCACGGCGGCACGATCTGCACCTCCTCCAACGCGAAGCGGGCGCTGGAGTGGGCCTTCGGGCAGCGCGAGTCCGGGGCGGCCAGGATCCTCTTCCTGCCCGACCAGCACCTCGGCCGGAACACCGCGGTCCGGGACATGGGGATGTCCCTGGAGGACTGCGTCGTCTACAACCCGCACAAGCCGAACGGCGGCCTGACCGCCGAGGAGCTGCGGAACGCGAAGATGATCCTGTGGCGCGGGCACTGTTCGGTGCACGGCCGCTTCTCGGTGGAGTCGGTCGCCGACGTGCGCGAGCGGATACCGGGCGTGAACGTGCTGGTGCACCCGGAGTGCAAGCACGAGGTCGTGGCGGCGGCGGACTACGTCGGCTCGACCGAGTACATCATCAAGGCCCTGGAGGCGGCCCCGGCCGGCTCGAAGTGGGCGATCGGCACCGAACTGAACCTGGTGCGCCGCCTGGCGAACCGGTTCGCGGCCGAGGACAAGGAGATCGTCTTCCTCGACAAGACGGTCTGCTTCTGCTCGACGATGAACCGCATCGACCTGCCCCACCTGGTGTGGGCGCTGGAGTCGCTGGCCGAGGGCAACCTGGTCAACCGGATCGAGGTCGACCCGGAGACCGAGAAGTACGCGAAGCTGGCGCTGGAACGGATGCTGGCGCTGCCGTAGCGGGTACTGCTCACGGCCTGGCCACGAGGCCCGGTCCACCGTTGGACGGCCGGTGGACCGGGCCTCGCGCTCGTATACGGGTGTGGAACGCCCCGAGCCGCCCGGTTTCCCCCATACGGCACTCGAACAGCCCCCTTCGTCATTACGCTGCCTTATCCATGGCAGCAAGCGCGCATTCACGGGGGTACGGCGCCACATGACGTCTCGCAGCCGGGTCCACGACGTGGTGGTCGTCGTCCCGGGCATTCTCGGCAGTCGGCTGGCGGACGCGGACGGGCGCGAGGTCTGGGGCCTCTCGGGCCCGGCCCTCCTCCGCGGGATCCGTACGTTCGGCCGGTCCGTCACGGGCCTGGCGCTGCCCCCGGACCTGGGCGACGGGCACCCCGGCGACGGTGTGCGCCCGCTCGGTCCGATGCGCGACCTGCACGGGCTGCTGGGCATCGGAACGCTCGTGGACGGCTACGACGGCTTCCTGGAGTGGCTGGAGAACAACTTCACCCTCCGGCGCCGGCGCGGGGAGGACGAACCGGGCACCCCCGCCAATCTGATCGGCTTCGCCTACGACTGGCGATTGTCCTGCCGCTACAACGCGGACCGGCTGGCCGAGCGGGTGGACGAGGAGCTCGGCCGCTGGCGGGCCTCGGCACCGGAACGGGCGGAGGCCCGGGTGGTCTTCATCTGCCACTCCATGGGCGGTCTGGTCGCCCGCCAGTACGTGGAGCGGCGCGGCGGCGCGGAGGTGACGCGCCGCGTGATCACGCTCGGGACCCCTTACCGGGGCTCCCTGGATGCCCTCCTCCACCTGGTCAACGGGGTGGGCCCGGCCAGGACCGGCCTCGCCTCGTTCGCCCGCAGCCTTCCGTCCCTCCACCAGCTCGTCCCCGACTACGCCGCGCTGATCACCGCGCCGGGCGAGCCGCTGCGCTACGCCCGTGAGGTGACCGGCCTGCCCGGGACCGACGCGGCACTGATCGAGGACGCCGCCCGTTTCCACGAGGCGCTGCGGGAGTCCGGGGCGGGGGCGGCGTACGGAGTGGAGTACGTACCGATCAGCGGGGTGCTCCAGCCGACCCCGACCACCGCCGAGGTCCGGGGCGAGAAGCTGACCGGACTGCTCACGATCGACGGGACCGACGAGGGCGGCGACGGCCGCGTGCCCAGGCTCTCCAGCGCCCATGTGGGGGCGGCGGGACGGCCCGCGCTCACGCCCTGGGAGAAGCACGGCTCGCTCCAGAACAACACGGCGCTGCGCCAGAACCTCTACAACTGGCTCACCCCGGACCTGCCGGTGCACCGGGGCCCGGAGGTCGCGGACATCCCGCTGGTGGTGGACGCCCCGGACACGATCGTCGAGGGCGAGGTGTACGAGCTGCGGGCCGCGGTCCCGCCGGACATACGGGGCCACGACCGGGTGGCCGTCCTCGCGGCGGCCGAGGGCGGACCGGCGCGGACGCTGAACAATCTGGGCAAAGGCCGTTACGTGGCACGCCTGGCCGGGCTGTCGGCGGGGCCGCACCGGGTGCGGGTGAGTACGGGGAACACGGGCCATGTCGTGATGACCGCGCTGGTGCTGGTGCTGGAGGGCGGGGCGGACGATGGCGAGTGAGGCGGGCGTGGCGGGCATGGCAGGCAACGACGAACGCGAGCCGGTGGGGACGGCGTTGTGCGTGGTGTGCGAGGAGTATGCCGACCGGCGGAGCTTTCCCCGGCTGACGGGGGCAGTGGCCCAGATGGAGGAGATCGCCGGACTGCTGGAGGGCCTGGGGATCGCGGTGCAGGTGGCGGGCGGCGGGAATCCGTCCTGGACGGCCTTCGACGAGGCCCTCACCGCCTGGGGCGAGGACTGGCGGGAGACGGGGGCGGCGAAGCCCGCGATCATCGTCTGGTCGGGGCACGGTGTGCTGATCGACGACGAATTGCGCCTCGCGCTCTGCGACCTGGATCTCGACGTGGAGCAGGTGATGCGTGACGCACGCGCCCGCAAGCGGGGCGTCTCGGCCGAGACACTGGTCGATGACGCGGTGGCCTCGGGTGCCGACCAGATCCTGGTGATCATCGACACCTGCCACGCGGGGGACGCGGTGGGCCGGGGCCTGGAGAGGGCTCGGCGGCGTTGGGAGGCCACCTCCACGCCTCCCGGCCAGGCCAAGTGGTTCGGGATCATGGCGAGTTGCCGGCGCAACGAGACGTCGGACGGCAGCGGCCCCCTGCTCACCGCATTGGCGGAGGTACTGAGGGCCGGCCCTGCCACCACTGGGTACCGCTCCGCGTGGAGCGCCCACAACGCGCTCGTCAGCGGCCCGGACCTGCTGGCCGCGCTGGGCGAGCGATGGCGCGGCGAGGGGCAGACACCGGTGCCCGCCACGCTCGGCACCGGGCGGCCGGTCTTCCCGAACCCGCGCCATGTGCCCGGGGCACCCGCCCGGCTGGTGGAGCACCTGGTGCTCGCGGCTCGCGGGGTCGGGTACCGCGAGGAGGGCTGGTTCTTCACGGGCCGCAAGGCGGTGCTGGGCCGGATCGCCGCATGGCTGGAGGCGGACGAGGCCGGGCTGTTCCTGGTGACCGGCCCGGCGGGCTGCGGCAAGTCGGCAGTGCTGGGCCGGATCGCGACGCTCACCGATCCCTTGCGGCGGAAGACGACCGAGGCGTACGGGGGCCTGCGCGAGGACGACCCGGACCCGGGCCTGCGCCCCGGCCGCTCCCTCGCCTCCGTGCACCTGCGAGGCCTGAGCCCTCTCCAGGCGGCCTCGGACCTGGCCCGGCAACTCGGACTGCCGGAGCCCCGCAACGCCGACGACTTCCGGGGCGAGCTCCGCGAGTTGTCCCCGCAGCCGGTGCTGGTGCTCGACGGCCTGGACGAGGTGCCCGCCGAGCACCTCCGCGCCGTGATCGAGGAGCTGGTCTTCCCGCTCAGCCGGACGAGCCCGGTCCTGCTCGGCTCCCGCGACCGGGCGTTCCGCAGCCGTGTCGAGGAGGACGGACGGGGGAACGAGACCCTGCCGGACGCCCTCGCCCGGCTGATCGGCACGGGTGTCACCACCGCGGACCTGGAGCGGGAACCGCACACGCAGGAGGACATCGCCGAATACGTGTTCCGTCGGTGCGAGGCGGCCGGTGTCCCGGAGGACCGGGCGCGGGAGACGGGCGAGGCAGTCGCGTCGCTTGCCACGGGAGTGGGGGGCGGGTTCCTGTTCGCGCGGCTGGTGGCGGGCTCGCTGCTGGCGAGGAGCCGTGGCGCCGAGGACGACCGGTGGCCGGCCGGACTGCCGGGCTCCGTCGAGGCCGCGTTCGAGGAGGACCTGCGGGCGGGGCCGGTACGGGTCCGGGCGGACGGCACCGAACTGCCTTCCGCCGCACGGGATCTGCTGACCGCGCTGGCGTGGACGGCCGGGCGCGGGATGCCCGCCGGGGGCGTGTGGGAGGAGGTCGCCGGGGCCCTGGGCGGCGGTGACGTGTCGTACGACGAGAGCGACGTGGACTGGGTGCTGTCCGCGTACGGCCGCTATGTCGTCGAGGACGTGGAAGACGGGCAGGCGGTGTTCCGGCTGTACCACCGCGAGTTCGTGTCGTACCTCGCGGGGCGGGAGGGGCCGGGGGGCGGTGAGGCCGGCGAGGCGGTGCTGGCCGCGCTCGTCGCGTATGTCGAGCGGCGAGCGGTGGGCTACGACTGGGGAGCGGTCGATCCGTACGTGGCGCGGGGGCTGGCGCTGCACGCGGCGCGGGCGGGTGCACCGGGGATCGGGATGCTGTGGGGGCTGGTGGAGCGGGCCGGGGCGGGCGCGGCGCCGTTTCTGGCCCAGGCCTTGCACCGCTTCTCCGAGCGGCTCGGGGCGGAAGGGGATCTGGACGGTGCGCTGGGTGCGGCGCGGGAGGCACTCGCCCTGTACAGGGAGCTGGAGCGCAGCGTTCCCGGAGCGTTCAGTACGGCGCTGGTACGCACCCTCATCGACGTCGCCAATGCGTACGCCGCCACCGGCGACCGTGAAGGGGCGCTGCCGCCGGCGCGCGAAGCGGTCGAGCTCCAGCGGAGCCTGGCCGACGCGGGAGGAAGCGCGGCCCTCCCCGACCTGGCTCTCGCCCTGGGCAGTCTCGGCCGACGGGTCAGCGATATCGGTGACCGCGAGGGGGCACTCGCCCTCACGCTGGACGCCGTCGGCATCTACCGGCAGCTCGTGAAGCGGACTCCGAGGGCGTCCCGCCCCGGCCTCGCCGCCACGCTGACCAACCTGGCAGCGAGCCTGGCAGCAGTCGGGCAGCGCCGGGCCGCCGTACCACCCGCGCAGGAGGCCGTGGACATCTACAAAGAGCTCGCCGCTTCGCACCCCGATGAGTTCCTGGCCCCTCTCGCCTCCTCCCTGACCAATCTCGCCAGCAGCCTCAAGTCCATCGGAGACCACGAGGGCGCGCTCTCGCACGCGGAGGCGGCGGTCCGGGCCAACCGCCGGCTGGTCGAACGCCGCCCCGCCGTCCTGCGGTCCGCCCTGGCCGGCTCCCTGACCAATCTGTCCGTGCACCGGGAGGACGTCGGTGATCTCGCACAGTGCCTGGCGCCCGCGTGGGAGGCCGTGGAGCTCTGCCGGGAACTCGTCGCGCGGCATCCGGCCGCCTTCCAGCCGCAGTTGGCGGGCGCCCTCCACAACCTGGCGGACCGGATCTCCGCCACCGGGGACCACGCGGGCGCCCTCGCTCCGGCCCGGGATGCCGCGCGCATGTACGCGGGGCTCGCTACGCGGCACCCCGATGTCTTTCAGCCGGATCTCGCCCGCTCCCTGACCTCCCTGGCCACCAAGACGGCCGCTGCGGGAGACCGGGCATCAGCGGTCCTGCTCGCGCGCGAGGCCGTACGCATCCAGCGCGAGCTGACCCGGGACCGGCCGACAGCGGCCCTCCCGGGACTGGCCGCGATGCTCAACAACCTCGCCATGCAGCTCGTCTCCGCGAGTGAGCCCGCGAAGGCCCTGCCCAACGCCGAGGAAGCGACCGCCCTTTACGGGCGTCTGGCCGCTGAGGACCCGGACGCCTTTCTGCCGGAGTACGCGACCGCCCTCAGCAACCTCGGCAACCATCGCGCGGCCCTGGGTGATGTCTCGGGGGCGCTCGCGGTGGGCCGGGAAGCCGTCTCCCTCCGCCGCGCACTCGCCGCGCAGCAGCCCGCCGTCTTCCGGCAGGACCTGGCCACGGCACTCACCAATCTCGCGGCTCACCTGTGCAGGGCCGAAGACCCGATGGCGGGACTGCGTGCCTCGGAGGAAGCTGTCGCCCTCTTCCGTGAACTCGCCGAACGTGAGCCCGCTCTCCGCTCCCCACTCGCGGGCTCGCTCGGCACTCTGGCCCAGAATCTCGCCGCCACCGGCAGCCGGAAGGAAGCCCTGGGTGCGGCCGGGGAGGGCGTCCGAATCCTGCGTGGACTCGTCGGTGAACTCTGCAGCGCCCACCTCCCCGATCTGGCTCTTTCCCTCCAGAATCTCAGCAAGCACCTGGGGGCGAACCAGGACGCCGAAGGAGCTGCGAGCGCGGCGGAGGAAGCGGTCGCCGCCTACCGGACGCTGGCGCTGGAGAATCCCGGCGCCTTCGAGGCGGACCTGGTCTCCGCTCTCGTCAACCTGGCGCGGGCGCTCGTCCGCACCGACGACCACGGGTCGGCGGTCCGGCGATTCGACGAGACCGTGGCGGAGTTCGCGTCCGCCCACCCCGCGACCGGCCGCCGTCTCGGTGTCGAGCGGAGCATCTTCCTGCTGGACTGTCCCGCGCCCCTGGCCTCGGCCGGCGTACGCGAGCTCGTGGCCGTTCTCAACGGGAAATCCGCGTCGGACGGCGGCGCTGACGTCGTGACCGTACGGGCCCGCCGGGCGTTGCGCGCGTACGGCGATCCCGAATCCGTCCGCACGGCGTGGGAGGCGGAGACCGGTTCCCACGGACCGGCCTGGCTCACCCTGTCGCCGGAGACCGTGAACCTCGTCAGTTCCTGGATGTTCGCGCCCAACTGGCCCCAGTCACGCGATGTCTGGTCCCGGAACGCGGAAGTGCTCGGCGGCGAGGAGACAGCGACAGCACTCGACGAGTTGGCGCTCCTGGACCGCCACACCGCGCAGCAGCACGTCGCGCTCCGCGAGGCCGTCCTCGCCCATGGCGTGACCGCCGCGTACGATCCCCTGATCCTCGCGGAGCAGGTGGCGGAGTGGGTGGACTGCGCCGACTGGGCGGAGTCACGGGCCTTCCTCCAGGACCACCCGCGCGTCCTTCAGGCCCAGCCGTCCGAGGACACCCCGCTCGCGCACGTCGCCGTCCTCGATATCGCCGGCGCCGAAGGACTGGACGCCGCGTACCGCCTCGTCGAGGACCGCGACGCCCTCCAGGCTTACGTGGAAAGGGCGTTGGCGGCCGGGGACGGCAACGCGCTGCTGCACGCGGCGGCCATCGAGGGCCAGGTCTTCGACGACAGGCTGTCCTCCCTCGCCCACGCCCAGGCGGGCATGGTGCTCTCGGGAGTCGTCGAGGGCATCGAGCCGGACGAGCTTGCCACGCTCCTCCCCCGCGCACCCGAGGCGATCCGTGCCCGGCTGCTGAAGGAGATCGTCGCCCTCAGCGTCCGGCACACCCATTCACACGGCGAGACGTGGCTCCGGATCGTCCAGGCCCTCAGCGGAAGCGGGACCGCCTGACGTCCGCCGCCCCTCTGTCAGCCGGCGTTCCCGCCGCTTCCCAACCGCCCGCCCCGGCTCTCCGCGATCCGCAGGGTGTCCCCCAGCGACTCGGCGAGCCGGGCGCCCGTGCAGCGCTCAAGCAGCAAGCGGAAACCCGAGGGGCCTGTCCCACACGCGCGTGTGGGACAGGCCCCTCGTCATGCCGGTCAGGTCAGGCCTTCACGGGCTCGGGCTCCTCGGAAGGGGTCTGCGCAGGCTCCGCCGGGGCCGGCGCACCGGCCTTCTTGGCGCGCTTGTCCGCCTTCTTCTTCGCGCGGCGCTCCTTGCGGAGTTCGACCATCGCGTAGAGCGTCGGCACCAGGAGCAGCGTCAGCAGAGTCGACGTGATCAGACCGCCGATGACCACCACCGCGAGCGGCTGCGAGATGAAGCCGCCCTTGCCGGTGACGCCGAGCGCCATCGGGAGCAGGGCGAAGATCGTCGCGAGTGCCGTCATCAGGATCGGACGGAGTCGGTGACGGCCGCCCTCGACGACCGCTTCGACGACGCCCATGCCCTGGGCCCGGTACTGGTTGATCAGGTCGATCAGCACGATCGCGTTGGTGACCACGATGCCGATGAGCATCAGCATGCCGATCATCGCCGGTACGCCCATCGGGGTGCCGGTGAGGACGAGCAGGCCGATCGCGCCGGTGGCCGCGAACGGGATGGAGACCAGCAGGATCAGCGGCTGGATGAGGGACCGGAAGGTCGCCACCAGCAGCATGAAGACGATCGCGATCGCGGCCAGCATGGCGAGGCCGAGCTTCAGGAACGCGTCGTCCTGGTCCTGGGAGACGCCGCCGATGCTGGCGGTGGCTCCGTCCGGGAGCTTCAGTGCGTTGATCTTCGTCTGGAGCGTGGCGCTGATCGCGCCGGTGTTGTCACCGACCGGGCGGGCGGTGACGGTCGCGGCGCGCTGACCGTCGATCCGGGTCATCGAGACCGGTCCGGGGACCAGTTCGACGTCGGCGATCTGGCCCAGTTCGACCGCTCCGAGGGAGAGCTTCTTCAGCTCGGCCATGGTGGTGGCCGGGTGGGCGGACGTGATGACGACATCGCGCTCGGTGTCGTTCATGGTCGCCTTGCCGGCCGGGGTGCCGTGCACCGCTCCGGCGACGACCGCGCCCAGCATGGCCTGGTCGAAACCAGCCCCGGCGGTCTTCTCGTTGGCCTTGACGGAGATCCGCGGGATGCTCTGTGCGAGGTCGCTCCGGACGTCGGTGACGTCCTTGATCTTGGCGACCTCGGCCCGTACCTGCTCGGAGGCCTTCTTCAGCACGTCCGCGTCGGCGGCCTTGACGACGACGCTGAGGTCCTGGCTGCCGAAGCCGCCGTCGGCGGAGATGGCGGTGTCGCCGATGCCGTCGAGCTTGCCGAACTCCGTTTCGAGGCGCTTCTGCACGGCCTCGGCGTCACCGGCGTCCTTCAGGGTGATCTGGTACGAGGCCTGGTTGGCCCCCGTGCCGCCGCCGAACGCCGCCATGAAGCCGGAGGAGCCGACGGTGACCTGGTAGTCCTTGATGGCCTTGTCGCCGGTGAGGACCTTCTCGACCTTCCTGGCCGCCTCGTCGGCCGCGGCCAGGCTGGTGCCGGGCTCCAGCTTCTGCTTGATGGAGAGGACTTCCTGCTCGCCCTGGTCGAAGAAGTTGGTCTTCAGCAGCGGGGCCATGCCGAAGGTGCCGAAGAGCACCACGAAGGCGATGACGATGCTGGTGACCCGTCGCCGGGTGGCGAAGCGCAGCACCGGGACGTACAGGCGCTGGAGCCTGCTGCGGGCTTCCTTCTCCTCCGCCTGGCGGCGGGCCGTGTCCGGGTCCTCGACGGTGCCCTTCGGGGCGCGCAGGAACCAGTACGACAGGACGGGGACGACGGTCAGCGAGACCAGCAGGGACGCCAGCAGGGCCGCGGTGACGGTCAGTGAGAACGAGCCGAAGAGTTCGCCGACCATGCCGCCGACGAGTCCGATCGGCAGGAACACGGCGACCGTGGTGAGGGTCGAGGAGGTGACCGCGCCGGCCACTTCCTTGACCGCGGTGATGATCGCCGACTGGCGCTCCTCGCCGTAGCCGAGGTGGCGCTTGATGTTCTCCAGGACCACGATCGAGTCGTCGACGACGCGGCCGATCGCGATCGTCAGCGCGCCGAGGGTGAGCATGTTGAGGGAGAGGTCGCGGGTCCAGAGCACGATCAGCGCGAGGACCACGGAGAGCGGGATCGAGACCGCCGTGACCAGGGTGGAGCGCAGCGAGGCGAGGAAGAGCAGGATCACCACGACCGCGAAGACCAGGCCGAGGGCGCCTTCGGTGGTCAGGCCGGAGATCGCCTCGGAGACGGCGGGGCCCTGGTCGGTGACGACGGTCAGCTCGGCGCCGGAGCCGAGGTCCTTGCGCAGGTCGGGGAGCTTGTCCTTGACGGCGTCCGAGATGGCGACGGCGCTGCCGTCCTTGTCCATCGTGGCGACGACGGCGAGGCTCGGACGGCCGTTGGTGCGGGTGATGGAGACCGCGGTGGACGGCTGCTGCTTCACGGTGGCGACGTCACCGAGCCGGACCGGCTCGCCGGACTTGCCCGTGCTCTTGTCCTTCGGGACGATCCGCAGGTCCTCGATCTGCTTCAGCGAGGTGTAGGGGCCGCCCACCTGGACGGTGCGGCTCTTGCCCGCCTCGGAGAAGGAACCGGCGGGAACGGTCGCGCCGCCCGACCTCAGCGCCTCGGCGAGCGTCGCGGTGTTCAGACCGGCCCCGGCGAGCTTCTTGTCGTCGGGCGTGACGGAGACCTGGATGTCCCGCACGCCGTCGACGGAGACCTGGCCGACGCCGTCGATGTCCTCAAGCGCGGGGACGACGGTGCGGTCCAGCTGGTCGGCCAGCGCCTGCTGGTCCTTGTCGGAGGTGACGGCGAGGACGACGGTCGGGATGTCGTCCGTCGAACCGGCCACGACCTGCGGGTCCACGGTGTCGGGAAGCAGCGAGCGGGTACGGTTCACCGCCTGCTGGATGTCGGCGACGAGCTGCTTGGTGCCCTCGTCCCCGAAGTCGAAGGACGCCATGATGACGGCGTTGCCCTCGCCGGCGGTCGAGGTGATGCCGGTGACGCCGTTGACCGCCTTGATGGCGTTCTCCAGCGGCTCGACCACCTGCTTCTCGACCACATCGGGGGACGCGCCCTGGTAGGGGGCGAGCACCGACACCATCGGCAGTTCGATGGTGGGCAGCAGCTGCTGTTTGAGCTGCGGTATCGCGATCGCTCCGAAGACAAGGGCGACGATCGAGATCAGTCCGATCAGGGCCCGTTGCGCGAGGCTGAATCTGGACAGCCAGGACATGGGTGAGGTCTCTCCTCTGTGGCTTGCGCGGCAGATGGGCGGGTGACTGGGGGACAGACCCGGCCCACATACACAATCGCTCATCGACAGGGCCGAAAGCCTCGGCCCCAGGTCGCTTTCCGCGACCGCGCATACCGCAGGTGGAGTACGCCCCGTCTCCACCCCTCACTCCACCCTGGGGCGCACCAGACCCGATTCGTACGCGATGACCACCAATTGTGCCCGGTCCCGGGCGCCCAGCTTCGCCATGGCCCTGTTCACATGGGTCTTCACGGTGAGCGGGCTGACGGCGAGCCGCTCCGCGATCTCGTCGTTGGAGTGCCCGCCCGCCACCAGGACGAGCACCTCGCGCTCCCGGCCGGTGAGCGCGGCGAGCCGCTCGGAGTACGCCGCGGAGCCCGGGCCGTCGGCGTCCGAACTGCCCCCCTGCGCGAGGAAGGTGGCGATCAGCCCCTTGGTCGCGGCCGGGGAGAGCAGCGCCTCGCCTGCCGCCGCGACGCGGATGGCGTTGAGCAGTTCCTCCGGTTCCGCGCCCTTCCCGAGGAAGCCGGACGCCCCGGCCCGCAGCGACTGCACGACGTACTCGTCCACCTCGAAGGTGGTGAGCATCACCACCCGTACGTCCGCCAGTTCCGGATCGGCGCTGATCAGGCGGGTCGCGGCGAGCCCGTCCGTGCCCGGCATCCGGATGTCCATCAGCACCACGTCCGGGTGGTTCGAACGGGCGAGTTCCATGGCCTGCGCGCCGTCCGCCGCCTCGCCGACCACCTCCATGTCGGCCTCCGAGTCGACCAGCACCCGGAACGCGCTGCGCAACAGCGCCTGGTCGTCGACGAGCAGCACCTTGATGGGCGGTGTCATGCGTTCTCCCCCGTCCGGCCCGCCGTGCCCGGCTCCTGGGGCTCTGCCGTCCGGGCCTCGACGGGCAGGATCGCATGCACCCGGAACCCGCCGCCGTAGCGGGGCCCGGCGGTGAGGGTTCCGCCGAGTGCGGTGACGCGTTCGCGCATGCCGAGCAGGCCGTGGCCGCCGCCGTCCACGTTGTGGCCGCCGCCGGTGCCGTTGTCGATCACGGTGATCTCGGCGGTGGTCCCGACCCGTACGACGCTGACCTCGGCCCTCGCACCGGTCCCGGCGTGCTTGCGGACGTTGGTCAGCGCCTCCTGGATGACCCGGTACGCGGCGAGGTCGACGGCCGCGGGCAGCGGGGAGCCGCGGTCGGTGCAGGCCACCTCGACGGGGAGTCCGGCCCGCCGCACGGTGTCCACCAGTGCGTCGAGGACCGCGAGCCCGGGGGCCGGTTCGGTCGGCGCCGCCGGGTCGCCGGACTGCCTCAGCAGTCCGACCGTGGCCCGGAGTTCGTCGAGCGCGCTGCGGCTCGCCTCCCGGACGTGGGCCAGCGCCTCCTTGGCCTGGTCGGGCCGCCGGTCCATGACGTGGGCGGCCACCCCGGCCTGCACGTTGACCAGCGCGATGTGGTGGGCGACGACGTCGTGCAGGTCGCGCGCGATCCGCAGCCGCTCCTCCGCGACACGGCGCCGGGCCTCCTCCTCACGGGTCCGCTCGGCGCGTTCGGCCCGCTCCCTGATGGCGTCGACGAAGGCGCGCCGGGAGCGGACGGCGTCCCCCGCGGCGCAGGCCATGCCGGTCCAGGCGAAGACGCCGAAGTTCTCCTGGCTGTACCACGGCGGTGCGCCCAGGCACATGGCGGTGGCCGTCAGCGCCGCGGTGGTGAGCAGACCCACCCGCCAGGTGGTGGGCCGGTCGGTGCGGGCGGCGACCGTGTACAGGGCGATGACGGTGCTCATCACCGCGGGTATCGGCGGGTCGGTGACCATCAGTTCGACGACGGTCAGCCCGGCGGTGACGGCCAGCACCGCCATGGGGTTGCGGCGCCGCCAGACGAGCGCCACGGCGCCGAGCACCATCATGAACACGCCGCTCGGATCGGGACTGCGGGAACCGAGGGCCGTGTCGTCCGGCGCGCCGGGGTGGACGAACAGCCCGATGATCATGGAAACGAGCGCGGCCAGCGCGAGCGCGGCGTCCAGCGCCAGGGGATGGCCGCGCAGCCAGTGCCGGGCACGCAGCACGCCCGTTCCGAGGGTGGTCACGTCAAGCCACGTTACGGCGTGTCGCGTGCATTCCGTCCGGGTGGTTCGATCAGGCGGCGGACGGCGGACCGGGGCGGCCCTCCACCGGACACGACGGCGGCCCCCGGACGCACCCCGCCCCGGGTCCGGCGAACCGGGCCCGGGGCGGGGCTTGGTGCGGGTGCTGGAGTGCGAGAGGTGCGTCAGCCCGGGATCAAGCCGTCGTCACGGAGCATCGCGCGCACCTCTTCGAGCGTCGCGTCGGGCGACGGCAGGATCAGCTCGGACGGTTCCAGGGAGTCGTCCGGCAGCGGTGTGCCGAACTCGCGCACGCTGGCCAGGAGCGCGTGGAGGGTGGAGCGGAAACCGGTACCGTCACCGCTCTCGATCTCGGCCAGCAGTTCGTCATCGAGCCTGTCGAGCTCGGCGAGATGACTGTCGGCCAGGGCGACCTGGCCCTCCCCCATGATCCGTACGATCATGACGCTGCCTCAACTCTTGTCGAACTTGTGCGGGGACTGCGACGACTGCTGCTGGGCGGCGTCCTGCGGGCCGCCCTCGATCGCCTGCTGGGCGGGGCCGCCGGCCAGCTCGGCCTTCATGCGCTGGAGCTCCAGCTCGACGTCCGTGCCTCCGGAGATCCGGTCCAGCTCGGCGGCGATGTCGTCCTTGGCCGTTCCGGACGGGTCGTCCAGGGCGCCGGAGGCGAGCAGTTCGTCGATCGCGCCCGCCCGGGCCTGGAGCTGCTGGGTCTTGTCCTCGGCCCGCTGGATCGCGAGGCCGACGTCGCCCATCTCCTCCGAGATCCCGGAGAAGGCCTCGCCGATCCGGGTCTGCGCCTGGGCGGCGGTGTAGGTGGCCTTGATGGTCTCCTTCTTGGTCCGGAAGGCATCGACCTTGGCCTGCAGCCGCTGGGCCGCGAGGGTGAGCTTCTCCTCCTCGCCCTGCAGCGTGGAATGCTGCGTCTCCAGGTCGGTGACCTGCTGCTGGAGCGCGGCACGCCGGGAAAGCGCCTCGCGTGCCAGGTCCTCGCGGCCGAGCGCGAGCGCCTTGCGGCCCTGGTCCTCCAGCTTGGACGACTGCCCCTGCAACTGGTTCAGCTGCAGTTCCAGCCGCTTGCGGGACGTGGCCACGTCGGCAACACCGCGGCGCACCTTCTGAAGCAGCTCCAGCTGCTTCTGATACGAGTAATCGAGGGTCTCGCGCGGATCCTCGGCCCGGTCAAGGGCCTTGTTTGCCTTCGCGCGGAAGATCATCCCCATACGCTTCATGACACCGCTCATGGGCTTCGCGCGCCCCCTTCTGACGGACTGAGCTCCAGCACTCCAACAGAACCCACAGTACGGGCCCTGCCTCTATTACCGCACTGTTCGAGCACGGATGTGCTCCTCCCCAAGGACGACTGCGGCCGGTCACCGCTCCGGCCCAGGGAGTAGGCGACGGCCCGGTGAACCGGCGCGACACCTGTGCGGAACCCATGGTGACACCTGTGAGGACGCGGTCCGTTGCCGGATCGTTCCCGACCGGCCTGGGGGTGCGGCGATCGACCCCGTACCCTTGGGCCTTGTGTTCCGTAGCCGTTCGAAGGAAGAGAAGGCGCCCACCGACAAGGTGACGGCGGACCTCTCCAAGCAGCCCCGCGACCCGCAGGCACCCAAGGGTCGCCCCACCCCCAAGCGCAGCGACTCCCAGTCGCAGCGCCGTCGCGCCTCCAGCGGCGCGCCGCTGGACCGCAAGGAGGCCATGAAGCGGCAGCGCGAGGCTCGCCGCGCCGATCTCGCCAGGCAGCGCGAGGCGCTCGCCAACGGCGACGAGCGCTATCTGCCGGTCCGCGACAAGGGCCCGGTGCGGCGCTTCGTCCGCGACTACGTGGACTCGCGTTTCTGCGTCGCGGAGTTCTTCCTGCCGATGGCAGTGATCATCCTGGTCCTCAGTGTGATCCAGGTACGGAACATCCAGAACATCTCGCTCCTGCTCTGGCTCTTCGTGATCGTCCTGATCGTGGTCGACTCGGTCGGTCTGTCGTTCCGCCTGAAGAAGCAGCTGAAGGAGCGCTTCCCCGACACCCCCAAGCGCGGCGCGGTCGCCTATGGGCTGATGCGTACGCTTCAGATGCGTCGGCTCCGGCTGCCGAAGCCGCAGGTCAAGCGCGGAGAAAGGCCCTGAGCAGAGACATCTCCGGCTCGTCCGGCGGCGCGCCCGCCGGTTCGCCGGGCGACATCGTTCCCGTGAGCGGTTTCTCGGGGGCGTCCTCGGCGTGGCTGAAGGGACTCGGCGGGCTGCGCAACACGGTGCGCCAGGAGCTCGTCGCCCGACAGCTCGACGAGCAGATCGCCGCCCGTTTCCCGGTCGGTCAGCGACTGCGCATCCTCGACGTCGGGATGGGGCAGGGCACCCAGGCGCTGCGCCTGGCCCGCGCCGGGCACACCGTGACGGGGCTGGAGTCCGAAGCCGAGATGCTGCGGGTGGCCCGTGAGGCGCTGGGCGGCGAGCCCGCGGGCATCCGGGAGCGGGTGCGGCTGATCGAGGGCAACGGGCTGGACACCGGGGTGCACTTCCTGCCGGGCAGTTTCGACGTGGTCCTCTGCCACGGTGTGCTGATGTACGTCCGGGAACCGGACGCGCTGCTGGCCGGGCTGGCCCGGATGCTGGCCCCCGGCGGGCTGCTCTCGCTGCTCGTGCGGAACGCCGACGCGCTGGCGATGCGGCCCGGGAACGCCGGGGACTGGGACGCGGCGCTGTACGCCTTCGACACCGACGCGTACACGAACCGGCTCGGTCTCGCGGTGCGGGCCGACCGGCTGGACGCCCTGACGTCCACCCTCGCGGGGATCGCGGCGCCGCTGCACGCCTGGTACGGGGTGCGCGTCTTCACGGACAACGTGAACAACGACGTGGAACTGCCCGCCGCCACCGAACTGGAGCGGATCCTGGCCGTGGAGGACCGGGCCGGCAGGACCGATCCGTACCGCCGGGTGGCCGCCCTGCTGCATCTCTGCGGCGTACGGGGAGGCTGACGCTCCCCACGCGTCACGGCCCGTTCCGCCCTTCCCGCCTTCCCGGTGGCGGGCCGGGCGGGGTGCGGGCGCCGGGCCCTCCGCGTCACCCGGTCGGCCGATCACAGCGGGCCGCCGCCGGGGCCGGAAGCAATGATCCGGACATGGACGCAATCCACTCCCGCCGCCGTGTGCATCGGCTGCTGCTGCCCATGACCGCAGGTGCCTGCGCGATAGCCCTGGTGAGCGGCTGCTCGGGCGCGAACACCGGTTCGCAGGAGTCCGGCGCCACCACCACGCCGGCCTCGTCGCGACAGGGCTCCGTCTCCCAGGCCGCCGCCGGCACCGACCTGCAGAGCCAGTACGAGACCGTGATCAAGAACGTGCTGCCGTCGGTCGTACAGATCGAGGCGGCCGAGGGCCTGGGGTCCGGTGTCGTCTACGACGCCAAGGGCCACATCGTCACCAACGCCCACGTGGTCGGTGACACGAGGACGTTCAAGGTCACGACCGCCACCGGAGAGAAGACGCTGAGCGCCTCGCTGGTGGCCACCTATCCGGAACAGGACCTGGCCGTCATCAAGCTCGGCGCCGTGCCGAAGGGGCTGAAACCGGCGAAGTTCGGCAACTCGGACAAGGTCGAAGTGGGACAGATCGTGCTGGCGATGGGCTCACCGCTCGGGCTGTCCTCCAGCGTCACGCAGGGCATCGTCTCCGCGGTCGGCCGGACCGTCAGCGAGGAGCGCACCGGCGGTGGCACGGGCGCGACGATCGCGAACATGGTGCAGACCTCGGCGGCGATCAACCCGGGCAACAGCGGGGGCGCCCTGGTCAACCTGAACAGCGAGGTCATCGGCATCCCGACGCTGGCGGCGACGGACCCCGATCTGGGCGGCAGCGCGGCGCCGGGAATCGGGTTCGCGATCCCGGTGTCGATGGTGAAGACGGTCGCCGACCAGATCATCAAGAACGGCCGGGTCATCGATTCGGGCCGGGCCGCCCTGAACATCACCGGGCGCACGGTCGTCGACCAGAACTACCAGCCGGCCGGGGTGGCCCTGGTCAGGGTGGGCAGGGGCGGGGCCGCGGAGAAGGCGGGCCTGCGGCCGGGCGACATCATCACCGGGATCGGCGACATGCCGGTCACCACGATCACCTCCCTGTCGGAGGCACTGGCCTCGGACAGGCCGGGGCAGAAGGTCACGGTGACGTACCTGCGCGACGGGGAGCGGAAGACGGCCCAGGTCACGCTGGGCGAGATCTGACGGCCGCCGGGGTCTCCCCCGGCAGGAAAAGCCGGACACGCCCCAGGGCGTGCGCCCCCGGACCGGCCGGGGGGGGGGGGGCCGGGGGGGGGGGCCCCCCCCCCCCCCCGCCCCCCCCCGCCGGGGGGCCCCCCCCGGGCCGCCCCCCCGGTGGCCCGGGG
>NZ_JBIBYN010000008.1:299268-328581 GCF_043083325.1 Streptomyces sp. NPDC014734
GGGGGGGGGTGTTCTCGGGGGGGGGGGGGGGGCCCGCCCCCCCCGCGCCCCCCGCCCCCCCCCCGGGGGGGGCGCCCCCGGGGGGGGGGGGGGGGGGGCCCCTGGGGGGGGGCCCCCCCCCCCCCGGCCGGCCGAACGAGCCGGTCGGCCCGGTCCTGGCCTGCCGACCGGTAGGCCCGGTCAGCCCTGGTGGGCCTCATCGGTCCGGTCGGCCTCATCGGCCCGGAGGCTCATCGGGCCGTAGATCCTGGTGGTGTCCTCGAAGAGCGTCGCCTGTTCCGCCCCACCGTCGAGGAGTTCCTTCCAGTACTCACCGATCCAGGACTCCGCGTCGCCCTGGGTGCTGAATTCCTCCACCGGCAGGGCCGGTGCCGTCTCCGTACCGTCGGACTTCTCGAACCGCCATGTCCACGCCATGCACGCCTCCCGGGTCGCTCTGCTGACCGCAGCCTAGTGCCCCTCCCGGCAAGGTTCACCGGCTCCCGACACCCGGCCCCGCTCCGTACTCCCGGCCTCCCCCGGCCGCTTCCGGCCACCGGCACCGTCCGTGTCCGGTACGGGAACGGGCCCCGTACCCGTACCGGACACCCCAGCGCGCGCACCCGCCGCGCGAACGCGGGAGGATCAAAGGCGTGGAACTGACTCTGCTCGGCACCGGCGGCCCCGACGGCCTGCCGCGCCCCGAATGCCCCTGCGCCGCCTGCGCCACCGCCCGCGGGGCACGCTCGCGGGCGTCGACCGCGGTGCTGGTCGACGACGCGCTGCTGCTCGATCTCACTCCGGGTGCCGTGTTCGCCGCCGCCCGCGCGGGACACTCGCTCACCGGCGTGCGGCAGGTGCTGCTCACTCATCCGCACGACGGGCCCGCCGTGGAGCTTCCGGCCGGGCTGCCGCCGGCCGGCCGGGTGCCGGACGGACGGGAGCTGACACTGATCAGCGGCCACCGGGTGCGGGCGGTACCGATGGACGCCCCGGGCACCGGCTACGAGGTGACCGCGCCGGAGGGCACCCGGCTGCTCTACCTGCCGCCGGGCGCCGCGCCCTCCGGCCTCACGGACCGGGCGGCGCAGCCGTACGACATCGTGGTCGGGGACGTGATCGGGCGCCCGGACGGTGTGGCGCGGCTCAGGGCGGCCGGGGCGATCGGGCCGCACACCGAGATCATCGCCGTCCATCTGGACCACGACGCGCCGCCCGGCGCCGAGCTGGACCGGAGACTCGCGGCGGCCGGCGCGCGGGCCGTGCCGGACGGGACGACGCTGGTGGCGGGCGAGTACCGGGCGCTGCCCGAGGTACCGCGGCGCACGTTGGTGACGGGCGGGGCCAGATCGGGGAAGTCCGTGGAGGCCGAACGACGTCTGGAGACGTTCCCGGAGGTGGTGTACGTGGCGACCGGGGGCAACCGGGGGGACGACGAGGAATGGGCGGTCCGGATCGGACTGCACCGGGAGCGCCGGCCGACCGCCTGGCGCACCGAGGAGACCTGTGAGCTGGTGGAGCTGCTGGAGTCGGGCGGGCCGCCGCTGCTGATCGACTGCCTGTCGCTCTGGCTGACGGACGCGATGGACCGGGTGGACGCCTGGGACGACACGGCCTGGGCGGGCGGCGGGCGCAGCGCGCTGCGGAAGCGGACCGGCGAGCTGGTGGCCGCCGTGCGCGGGACCCGCCGCACGGTCGTCGCCGTGACCAACGAGACCGGCTCGGGCGTGGTGCCCGCCACGGCCGCCGGACGCCGGTTCCGGGACGAACTGGGCCGCCTGAACGCCGCGTTCGCCGACGAGTGCGAGCAGGTGCTGCTGGTCGTGGCCGGCCGGGCGCTGACGCTGCGCGGCTGACCGGCCTCCGGGCCACGGGCCGGAGGTCCCGGACGCGGAACACGGAAGAACGGAAGAACGGAACAGCGGGAAGCGCCGCGGCGGACGGAACAACGGACGAGGAGGAGCGGTCATGGCGCGGGTACGACCGATGCTGAGCGGGGTCCCCGAGACCTTGTTGTGGACGCTCTACAACCGGGCCCACGAGGCGGGGCAGCGCTATCCGGTGCTGGACGATCCGGTGGCACCGAGGCTGGTGGAGGCCCTGGACTATCCCTTCGAGGAGCGGTTCGGGCGGCCGAACGCGTACTACTCGCAGCTCCAGGGGCTGCGTTCACGCTGCTTCGACCTGGCCGTCCAGGAGTACCTCGTCGAATGGCCGCGGGCCACCGTGGTCGCTCTCGGCGACGGTCTGGAGACGGGCTTCTGGCGGGTGGACAACGGGACGCTGGACTGGCTGAGCGTGGAACTGCCGGAGGTCGCCGAGCTCCGCCGGACGCTGCTGCCCGCCTCGGAGCGGATGCGCGTCCTGGCCCGGTCGGCGACCGACCCGGCGTGGCTGGACGAGATCGAGGACCCGCGCGGCCGGGGCGTCGTCGTCACGGCACAGGGCCTGCTGATGTACCTGCGTCCCGCGGAGGTGCGGGCGATCCTCGTGGCCTGTGCCGAACGGCTGCCGGGCGGCGTTCTCGTCATGGACTCGATGGCACGCCGCCCCGCCCGGCACACGATGACCGGACGGTGGAAGGTCGGCGGGATGACCATTCCGCCGATGCGCTGGGCGATGGACCCCGACGAGCGGCACAAACTGCTCGCCACGCATCCGGGGATCACCGAGGTCCGGGCGCTGCGGCTGCCGCGGGGGCGGGGCGCGACGGGCGAGCTGATCCGGCTCCAGGCGATGCTGCCGGGACTGCGGGCCCTGACGCCCGCGATGACCCGGCTGCGGTTCGGGGAGGCGCCCCCGCGGTAAGGACGCCCCTCACCGGGGCGGCCCCGCCGGGGCCGCCCTCGTACCCGCCGGGTCTCTCCGTGCCCACCGGGTCTCTTCGTACCCGCCGGGTGCCGGAAACGCGGCGGGTACTGTTCCGCAGTGAGCCCGCCGCCGGGCTCGCCGGACCCACTCACGTATCGACCCGCGAGGCAGACCCCCGTGAATCTGGACGACTTCTCCGACCTGATCGAACGCCCCGACGGCGGTGTACGGCGCGATGCCGAGGAACGCCGGGAACGCATGGTCGTTCCGCCCGGAGCGCTCGGCCGCCTGGACGAGCTGGGCGAGTGGCTCTCGGCCGCCCAGCAGTCCGTACCGGTCAAGGCGATCGAGCGGCCGCGCGTGGTGCTCTTCGCCGGGGACCACGGTGTCGCCGGGCTGGGTGTCTCGGGGCGGGCGGCCGGCAGCGCGCACGAGCTGGTGCGGGCCACGCTGGAGGGCGCGACCCCGCTCGCCGTGCTGGCCCGGCAGTTCTCCGTGCCGGTGCGGATCGTGGACGCCGCTCTGGACTGCGATCCGGAGCTGCTGCCCGAGTCCGTGGTGCGCCACCGGGTGCGGCGGGGCAGCGGCCGGATCGACGTCGAGGACGCCCTGACGGCCGAGGAGGCCGAGCGGGCGGTGCGGCTCGGCATGGCGATCGCCGACGAGGAGGCCGACTCCGGCACCGACCTGGTGGTGCTGGGCGACCTGAGCGTCGGCGGCACGACGGCCGCGGGCACGCTGGTCGCGGCGCTGTGCGGCACGGACGCCTCGGTGGTCACCGGGCGCGGCGGGGCAAACATCGACGACCTGGCGTGGATGCGCAAGTGCGCGGCGATCCGGGACGCGCTGCGCCGGGCCCGGCCGGTCCTCGGGGACCAGCTCGAGCTGCTGGCGACGGTGGGCGGCGCGGACCTGGCGGCGATGACCGGTTTCCTGCTCCAGTGCGCGGTGCGCAAGCTGCCGGTGATCCTGGACGGGGTGGTGTCGGCGGCCTGTGCGCTGGTCGGTCAGCGCGCGGCCTTCCGGGCGCCGGACTGGTGGCTGGCGGGCCACGCGAGCGGCGAGCCGGCGCAGGCGAAGGCCCTGGACCGGATGGCGCTCAACCCGTTGCTGGACCACGGCGTCCTGGTGGGCGAGGGAAGTGGGGCACTGCTCGCACTCCCGCTCGTTCGGGCCGCGGCCGCGCTGGCGGCGGAACTCCCCGAACGCGCACCCGCCGCCGACGAGGAGGACGGCACCGGCGAAGAAGCCGACCGGAGCGGCACTGCCGACGCGACCGACGGCTGACGGACCCGGTGGTGCTGCGGCCGACAACGACCGCAGCACGGTCCTCTCCCACGGCGCGATGCACCATATGATCGCTTTTCATGGGAGAGGTCCGATTGTCCACCGAGGATTCCGGGCGGGACGGCACCCGGGCACCGAGCACCGTCCGGTCACGCCGCAGCGCCGCGTTCACCATCTGGTACCTGCGCGTCGTTTCGTTCATCAACTTCCTGAGTGCGGTCTGGGTCACTCTCGGCAACGATCTGCGTCGCCACAACACCGCCAACTTCTTCACCCCGTACCTGCTCACCGCCGGCTTCTCCTCCGGGGTGGTGGCGCTGTTCCTGGCGGTCACCATGCGCCGCCGCAAGCGGGCCGCGTGGATCGTGAACATAGTGGTGAGCAGTCTGCTGTTGCTGCTGTTCGCCCTGGTGATCCCGTTCCCGGAGGTGCGGCAGTACCCGCAGAACTGGGTCTCGCTCCTCCTGACCGCGGTGTTCGTCCTGGCACTGATCGTCGGCCGGCGCGAGTTCTACGCGAAGGGCGACCGGTCCAACCCGAAGCTGGCCGCCGCCGTCGCGGGCGTCGGGCTGCTGTTCACCTCGCTGATCGCGGCGGGCCTGGTGACGCTCACCAACACCGCCCACGACGAGTACCGCTCGACCTTCCTGGACCGCTGGCGCTACGGCACCCTTCGCCTGGTGTCGGTCGCCGACAACGACACCAACTACGACGGGATCACCACGCCGGGCTGGGTCAACGTCTCCATCAACATCCTCTCCACGCTGCTGCTGATCGCCGTCGTGTACGCGGCGTTCCGCTCCCGCCGGGCCGTCGACCCGATCACCCCCGACGACGAGGCCCGGCTGCGGGTGCTGCTGGACCGGCACGGGGACCGCGACTCGCTCGGCTACTTCGCGCTGCGCCGGGAGAAGAGCGTCATCTGGTCCCCGACCGGCAAGGCGGCCGTCGCCTACCGGGTGGTGGGCGGGGTCTCGCTGGCCTCCGGCGACCCGATCGGGGATCCGGAGGCCTGGCCGGGGGCGATCGCCCCGTGGCTGGCCGAGGCCCGCGAGCACGGGTGGGTCCCGGCGGTGATGGGGGCGAGCGAGGAGGGCGGCACGGTCTACGCGCGGCACGGCCTCGACGCGCTGGAGCTGGGCGACGAGGCGATCGTGGAGACTGCCGAGTTCACCCTGGAGGGCCGGGCGATGCGGACCGTGCGCCAGGCGTACAACCGGGTGAGGCGGGCCGGGTACGAGGTGACCGTGCGCCGCCACGAGGACATCCCGGACGACGAGATGGCCGAACTGGTCCGGCGTGCCGACGACTGGCGGGACGGGGAGACCGAGCGCGGCTTCTCGATGGCGCTGGGCAGGCTCGGCGACCCGGCCGACGGCCGGTGCGTGATGCTCGAATGCCGCGACGCGCCCGCCGCCGGGGGCGGCGGCCCGGGCGAACTGCGGGCGCTGCTGAGCTTCGTGCCCTGGGGACCGAACGGGCTCTCGCTGGACCTGATGCGCCGCGACCGGGACTCCGAGAACGGCCTGATGGAGTTCATGGTGATCGAACTCCTCCAGCGCGCCGAGAAGTTCGGGGTCACCCAGGTCTCGCTCAACTTCGCCATGTTCCGCTCGGTCTTCGAGCGGGGATCGCGACTCGGTGCCGGACCGGTGCTGCGCCTGTGGCGCTCCATGCTGAGCTTCTTCTCGCGCTGGTGGCAGATCGAGTCGCTGTACCGCGCGAACGCCAAGTACCGGCCGATCTGGGAGCCGCGCTTCATGCTCTTCGAGAAGAGTTCCGACCTGCTGCGCATCGGACTGTCCGCGGGCCGTGCCGAAGGGTTCCTGGAGGCGCCCGGTCTGCCCAAGTGGCTGCACCGCTCGCATCTCGGGACCGGTGGATGAGACCCGTCGGCACCCCGCGCGGGGCGGCCCGCCGCGAGTGGGGACCGCTGGCGGGGGCCGTACGCGCGGGGCTGACGGGCTCGTTGCCGCGGGCCCTCCCCCTGACACTCGGCGCGGTCTGCCTGACGGCGCTGCTCCACGCGGTGCAGAACCAGTCGTGGGGCTTCGGGGCGGTAGGAGCCCTGGGGTCGGTGCGGGCCGAGGACCCGCTGTGGGCGGCCCTGCTGCGCACCCCGCTGTCGTTGTTCGTCCCGGCGCTCGACCTGCCCGCGTGGGGGGCGCTGGCGCAGATCCTCGTGGTGTTCGGGATCGCCGAGCTCTGCCTGGGCCGGTGGCGCACGCTCGTGCTCGCGTACGTCGCCACCCTCGCCGGGACGCTGTACGCGCGGATCGGCATCGCGCTCGGCCCGGACGGGCTGTTCGGGCTGCCGGCGTCCGATGCCCTGGTGGTGGACACCGGCCCGTCGGCGGCGGTGGTCGGCATCGCCGTGTATGTGTGCTGCGCCTACCGGGCCCGGTTCACCGGCGGGCTGGTGATCGTGACCATGGTGGTCGAGGTGGTCCTCAAGAACAATCTGGCCGGGAAGGAGCATCTGGCGGCGATCGCCGCGATGCTCGTGCTGTGCGCCGTCACGGCCGCCCGGCGCCGCGCGACGCGCCGCCGGGATCAGGACTTGCGTCCGGGGACCGGGACCCGGTCCGGCGCGCCTCCGATGAGGTCCTGAAACCTGCGGCGCGGACCCGCCCAGCGCACGTCGTGGTGATAGGCGCGCAGCACCGCCCGGGCGCGGGCGCGATGGCGGCGGCGGTAGAAGCGCTTCGCCCACATCGAGGTGGGCCGGGCCAGCCGGACCGCCCCGATCAGCGCGACGAACGGGACCAGGGTGCCGAGCACCGCCATCCGGGCCTTGCCCTTGAACAGCGCGATCAGGACGAAGCAGAAGTTGATCACCAGGGTCAGGACGACGCCGAGCCTGCTCTCCTGCTCGTCGCTGCTCAGCTCGTTCACGCCGAGCGGCGAGAACCCGGCGAGGACCAGCAGCACGAGGGCGGTGGTGAGCACCACGACCTCCACGCTCTGACGGCCCTCCTCGGTCCAGTACACGTCGTCGAGATGGAGGATCAGGGCGAACTCGTCGAGCACCAGTCCGGCCCCCATGCCGAAGATCACCGCGCAGACCCCCGCCGAGACGCCGTGGCGACCGCTGGCGACCGCCCCGAAGCCCCCGACGACGCTCAGCACCACGCCGGGCACCACGTGGTGAACGTGCAGCCCACCGGGCGTGATGTTGCGGAACGGGCCCTTCCCGGCCCTGATCATCCGGGTGACGACCCGGGTGACGGCGAAGGTGAGCACGAACGCGGCGAGGGCGAGGAGCAGCGGCAGCTTCCCCGGCTCGACGATGTTCCGGTCGAACCAGTGACTCATCCCACCCACCCCCGATACGCCTGCTTCTGTCACCGTCCATCACGTTTCGCCCAATCTATCGGCCGGTCGCAGCGATTAGCCTGCGCGCCGTGACCTTCCTGAACGGCCATGGCCTGCGTTTCGCCTTCGGCACCCTGACCGTGCTTCCCGTCCGTGTCACCCGGTGGGACCGGGACACCGCCCGCGCCGGGATGCTCTGCGCCCCGCTCGCGGGCCTGGTGGTGGGGGTGCTCGCGGCGTCGGCGGGCGTCCTGTCGCTGCTGCTCGGCTCCGGCCCGCTGCTCGCGGCGGTGGCCTGCGCCGCCGTTCCCGCGGTGCTGACCCGGGGGCTTCACCTGGACGGTCTGGCGGACACCGCCGACGGCCTGGGCAGCGCCAAGCCGGCCGACGACGCCCTGCGGATCATGAAGCGGTCGGACATCGGCCCGTTCGGTGTGATCACCCTGCTGTTCGTGCTGCTGGCACAGGTGGCGGTCCTCGATCAGCTGTACGCGCGGGGCTGGGCGCACGGCGCGGTGGCGGCGGCCGTCGCCGCGGTCGCCGCCCGGCTGGCGCTCACCCTGGCCTCCCACCGGGGCGTGCCCGCAGCGCGTCCGGAGGGGCTGGGCGCGGCGGTGGCGGAGACGGTCCCGGGGGCGGCGGCGGCGGCCGTCGGCGTCGTGGCGGTCGCGGGCTGCGCGGGTGCGGGTGCGCTGCTGGGCGGGTACGGGGCGGCGCACCACGCCCTCGCCGCGGCGACCGCCCTCGCCGTCGCCCACCTCCTGCTCCGGCACTGCGTACGACGGTTCGGCGGGGTGACCGGCGACGTCTTCGGCGCACTCGCCGAGACGGCGGCGACGACGGCCCTGGTGGTCCTGGCGCTCGGCTGAGGGGGTGTGCGAGCCGGTGAGACCTTCCGGTTCGCAGCACGACGGGCCCGTGACCTCCGCCGGCGGGCCCCGCCCCGGCCGTCCGCGACCACGCGCACGGCACGCTCGCGTCCCTCCCGACGGCCCGCCCCCGTGATCCCGCAGCAAAGGCGCGCGTAGGCTCATTCCCGGCACATTGCGGCGGCGTCTACGATGCGCCGGGCACGGTCGGCCCACCCATCGACCACCAACGAACTCAACGGAAGCGAGATTTCACCACCGTGACTGCTCTCACTCTCAGCACTGCCGGGGCGGCGACGCTGCGCGCCGACGCACTCGTCGTGGGCGTCGCCAAGGGCGCCAAGGGGCCGGTCCTCGCACCGGGCGCCGAGGCCGTGGACAAGGCGTACGACGGAAAGCTCGCCACCGTCCTCGATGCCCTGGGCGCCGCCGGTGCCGAGGGCGAGGTGACCAAGCTCCCCGCGCCCGACGGCCTCAAGGTCCCGGTCGTCCTCGCGGTCGGCCTCGGCCCCGCCCCGAAGAAGGACGAGGCGTACGACGCGGAGGCGCTGCGCCGTGCCGCCGGTTCGGCCGCCCGCGCCCTGACCGGTACGAAGAAGGCGGGTTTCGCGCTGCCCGTCGAGTCCGCCGAGGACGCCGGAGCGGTCGCCGAGGGCGCGCTCCTGGGCGCGTACGCCTTCACCGCGTACCAGGGCGGCGAGGACAAGCTCGCCGCCAAGGGCAAGAAGAACGGCAACGGCGCCAAGCTGCCGCTCGCCGAGGTCGCCCTGCTCGGCGCCAAGCCGCGCGACAAGGCGTACAAGGCCGCCGCCGAGCGCGCCGTCGCGCTCGTCGAGGAGATCAACCGCGCCCGCGACCTGATCAACACCCCGCCGAACGACCTGTACCCCGAGTCCTTCGCCGCCGTGGCCACCGCCGCGGGCAAGGAGCACGGCATCAAGGTGCAGGTCCTCGACGAGAAGGCGCTCGTCAAGGGCGGCTTCGGCGGTCTGCTGGGCGTCGGCCAGGGCTCGACCCACGGTCCGCGCCTGGTGAAGCTCGCCTACACGCATCCGAAGGCGGAGAAGACCCTGGCCCTGGTCGGCAAGGGCATCACCTACGACTCGGGCGGCATCTCGCTGAAGCCGGCCGGCCACAACGAGACGATGAAGTGCGACATGAGCGGCGCCGCCGCCGTGTTCGCGGCCGTCGTCGCGGCCGCGCGCCTGGGCCTGCGGGTCAACGTCACCGGCTGGCTGGCGCTCGCCGAGAACATGCCGTCGGGCAACGCCACCCGCCCCGGTGACGTGCTGCGCATGTACAGCGGCAAGACCGTCGAGGTCCTCAACACGGACGCCGAGGGCCGTCTCGTCCTGGGCGACGCGCTGACCCGTGCCTCGGAGGAGAACCCGGACGCGATCGTCGACGTGGCGACCCTGACCGGTGCGATGGTCCTCGCGCTGGGCAACCGCACCTTCGGCATCATGGCGAACGACGACGCCTTCCGGACCTCCATCCACGAGATCGCCGAGGAGGTCGGCGAGCCCTCCTGGCCGATGCCGCTCCCCGCCGACCTGCGCAAGGGCATGGACTCCCCGACCGCCGACATCGCCAACATCGGCGAGCGGATGGGCGGCGGCCTGGTGGCCGGCCTGTTCCTCCAGGAGTTCGTGGGCGAGGGCATCGCCTGGGCGCACCTGGACATCGCGGGCCCGGCCTTCCACGAGGGCGCGCCGTACGGCTACACGCCGAAGGGCGGCACCGGTTCCGCGGTCCGCACGCTGGTGCGGCTTGCCGAGCGCACTGCGGACGGCGACCTCGGCTGAGTTCTCGACCGACCTGCGGCCCCGGGCATACGTCCGGGGCCGTGCGCGTTCTCCCGGTGGCGCGTCGCGGCGCCCCGCACCTGCACCGCGGCGCGAACGGCGTCCTCGCGGCGCCGACGAGGGGTGCCGCGGCACGAAGGGGGTTTCGCTCTGGACGAAATCAGCAGCTCAGTACGTAGCGGTAACCCCTCGGGGCGGATGCTCTTCCCTCCCCTACCCGGGCCCCGCGTCCCGCCGACCGCCGACAAGTGCGAAGATGGGTTCTCGGCAGGACAGGGCCCCCACCACAGGGCCGACAGACAAAGCGGCCGCACACCAGCCGACCGGCCGGTCATCCCCCAGCGACGGGGCCCGGCGTACGGCGCACATGCATGGAGGACGTGACGTGGCGAACGACGCCAGCACCGTTTTCGACCTAGTGATCCTCGGCGGCGGCAGCGGCGGTTACGCCGCGGCGCTGCGCGGGGCCCAGCTGGGCCTGGACGTCGCTCTGATCGAGAAGGGCAAGGTCGGCGGCACCTGCCTGCACAACGGCTGCATTCCCACGAAGGCCCTGCTGCACGCCGGTGAGATCGCCGACCAGGCGCGCGAGGCCGGCCAGTTCGGTGTCAAGGCCACCTTCGAGGGCATCGACATCAACGCCGTCCACGCGTACAAGGACGACGTCATCTCCGGCCTGTACAAGGGCCTTCAGGGTCTCATCGCCTCGCGCAAGGTCACCTACATCGAGGGTGAGGGCCGGCTCTCCTCCCCCACCTCGGTGGACGTGAACGGCCAGCGCGTCCAGGGCCGCCACGTGCTGCTCGCGACCGGCTCCGTGCCGAAGTCGCTGCCGGGCCTGGAGATCGACGGCAACCGCATCATCTCCTCGGACCACGCGCTGAAGCTGGACCGCGTCCCGAAGTCGGCGATCGTGCTGGGCGGCGGCGTCATCGGCGTCGAGTTCGCCTCGGCGTGGACGTCCTTCGGCACCGAGGTCACGATCATCGAGGGCCTGAAGCACCTCGTCCCGGTCGAGGACGAGAACAGCTCGAAGCTTCTTGAGCGCGCCTTCCGCAAGCGCGGCATCAAGTTCAACCTCGGCACGTTCTTCCAGGGCGCCGAGTACACGCAGGACGGTGTCAAGGTCACCCTCGCCGACGGCAAGACCTTCGAGGCCGAGGTGCTGCTGGTCGCCATCGGCCGCGGCCCGGTCTCGCAGGGGCTGGGCTACGAGGAGGCCGGCGTCGCGATGGACCGCGGCTACGTCCTGGTCGACGAGTACATGCAGACCAACGTGCCCACCATCTCGGCCGTGGGCGACCTGGTCCCGACGCTCCAGCTCGCGCACGTCGGCTTCGCCGAGGGCATCCTGGTCGCGGAGCGGCTGGCCGGTCTGAAGACCGTTCCGATCGACTACGACGGTGTCCCGCGGGTGACGTACTGCCACCCCGAGGTCGCCTCCGTGGGCATCTCCGAGGCCAAGGCCAAGGAGCTCTACGGCGCGGACAAGGTCGTCGCCCTGAAGTACAACCTCGCGGGCAACGGCAAGAGCAAGATCCTGAAGACCGCGGGCGAGATCAAGCTCGTCCAGGTCAAGGACGGTGCGGTGGTCGGCGTCCACATGGTCGGTGACCGTATGGGCGAGCAGGTCGGCGAGGCCCAGCTGATCTACAACTGGGAGGCGCTGCCGGCCGAGGTCGCGCAGCTCATCCACGCCCACCCGACCCAGAACGAGGCGCTCGGCGAGGCCCACCTGGCCCTGGCCGGCAAGCCCCTCCACTCCCACGACTGATCCCGTCGACCGGGCGCGACGACCGACCAACTTCCGCACATTCGTAAGGAGCAACCGAAACCATGTCGGTTTCCGTAACCCTTCCGGCGCTCGGTGAGAGCGTCACCGAGGGCACCGTCACCCGCTGGCTGAAGGCCGAGGGCGAGCGCGTCGAGGTCGACGAGCCGTTGCTCGAGGTCTCGACCGACAAGGTCGACACCGAGATCCCGGCTCCCGCGGCCGGCGTCCTCACGTCCATCAAGGTCGCCGAGGACGAGACCGTCGAGGTCGGCGCCGAGCTTGCCGTCATCGACGACGGCACGGGCGCGCCGGCTGCCGCCGCGGCCCCCGCCGCCGAGCCCGCGGCTGCCCCGGCTCCGGCACCCGCCGCCCCGGCCCCCGCGGCCGAGGCACCCGCCGCCCCGGCTCCGGCCCCCGTGGCCGAGGCGCCCGCCGCCGCTCCGGCCGGTGGCGCCGCCGGCACCGACGTCACCCTCCCGGCGCTCGGCGAGAGCGTCACCGAGGGCACCGTCACCCGCTGGCTGAAGGAGGTCGGCGAGGAGGTCACGGAGGACGAGCCCCTCCTGGAGGTCTCCACGGACAAGGTCGACACCGAGATCCCGGCGCCGGTCTCCGGCGTGCTGCTGGAGATCGTGGTCGCCGAGGACGAGACCGCCGAGGTCGGTGCCAAGCTCGCGGTGATCGGCGCCGCGGGTGCCGCTCCGGCGGCTGCCCCGGCGCCCGCCGCCCCGGCCCCGGCGCCCGCCGCTCCGGCCGCTCCCGCCCCGGCGCCCGCGCCGGTGGCTCCGGCCGCTCCCGCCCCGGCCGCCCCGGCTCCGGCTGCCCCGGCCGCTCCGGCACCGGTGGCCGCTCCCGCACCGGCAGCCGCTCCGGCCGCGGCCTCGGTCGACGACGGCGCGTACGTCACGCCGCTGGTCCGCAAGCTCGCCGCCGAGAGCGGTGTCGACCTGGGCGCGGTCAAGGGCACCGGTGTCGGTGGCCGCATCCGCAAGCAGGACGTCGTCGCCGCCGCGGAGGCCGCCAAGGCCGCCGCCGCCCCGGCACCCGTCGCCCCCGCTGCTCCGGCGACCGCCAAGGCGCCGAAGCTGGAGGCGTCGCCGCTGCGCGGTCAGACGGTCAAGATGACCCGCATGCGCAAGGTCATCGGCGACAACATGATGAAGGCGCTGCACTCGCAGGCCCAGCTGACCTCGGTCGTCGAGGTCGACGTCACGAAGCTGATGAAGCTGCGCGCCCGCGCCAAGGACGCGTTCGCGGCCCGTGAGGGCGTCAAGCTGTCCCCGATGCCGTTCTACGTCAAGGCGGCGGCCCAGGCGCTGAAGGCCCACCCGGTCATCAACGCCCGGATCAACGAGGACGAGGGCACCATCACGTACTTCGACTCGGAGAACATCGGCATCGCCGTGGACGCCGAGAAGGGTCTGATGACGCCGGTCATCAAGGGTGCGGGCGACCTGAACATCGCCGGCATCTCGAAGAAGACCGCCGAGCTGGCCGGCAAGGCCCGCGGTGGCGGCCTGACGCCGGACGACATGTCCGGGGCCACCTTCACCATCAGCAACACCGGCTCGCGCGGCGCGCTGTTCGACACCGTCATCGTGCCCCCGAACCAGGCGGCCATCCTGGGCATCGGTGCCACGGTCCGCCGTCCGGTGGTCATCAACCACCCGGACCTCGGCGAGACGATCGCGGTGCGCGACATGACGTACCTGTCGCTCTCCTACGACCACCGTCTGGTGGACGGCGCGGACGCCGCCCGTTACCTGACCGCGGTCAAGGCGATCCTGGAGGCCGGTGAGTTCGAGGTCGAGCTCGGCCTCTGAACACCGCGGCTGTAACCAGCCTCACCAGCGGCGCCCCCGCCCGGAACTCCTCCGGACGGGGGCGCCGCCGTATTGTCTAGTGCTGTGGCCGGGAAGGATTGCCGGTGAACCCTTCCGGTCGCGGCGCTGGAGACCACCGGTCGTCCCGGGGGCCACGACGGCGCGGACAGCACCGGTTTTCCCCGAAGGAGCCACTCATGACCCCGCCCGTCGTCCACTCGCTGCGCGAACAGATCCGCGAGCACATCGTGGACGGGATCGTCAGCGGGCGCTGGAAGCCGGGCGAACGGATCGTGGAGCGGCGCATCGCCACCGAGCTGGAGGTCAGCCAGACGCCCGTGCGGGAGGCCCTGCGCGAGCTGGAGACGCTCCGGCTGATCGAGTCGGCCCCCAACAAGGGCGTACGGGTCCGCAACCTCACCGCGGCCGATCTGGAGGAGAGCTACCCGGTCCGGGCCGGTCTGGAGCAGATCGCCGCGGAACTGGCGGCCCCCGCCCTGGGCGAGGACTGCTCGCGCCTCGCCCCGCACGTGACCGCGCTCTACGACGCCGACCGGCTGGCCGACGGCGAGGCGCAGGTGCGGCACACTGTGGCGTTCCACCGCGAGATGGTCCGCGCCGCGGGCAACGCCGTGCTGCTGCACACCTGGGAGGGGCTGGGCATCGAGGTGTTCACCGCCCTGTCGATCCGCTGGCTGGGCACGGTCCAGAAGTCGTACGCGGAGGAGCACGAGGCACTCATCGAGGCGTTCCTGCGGAAGGACCCGGACATCGGGACGCTGGTCAAGGCTCATGTGCTCGGCTGCGCGCCGCGCGCCTGAGGTGGACGCGGGAGCCACGGGCCGGGACGGCGGACCGCGACAGCCGGTCACGGCCGGAGGCCGGAGGGAGCCGACGGCGGGAGCGGACGGCGGTCCCATCTGATGCGGGGCGCGCTCGTACGTGCGAACGAGCGCCCCATTTATGTACTAAATCCCGTCACTCCGTGCCCCGTTTCGCGGCACGGAATGCCAATTTCTTCATATCGAGAAGTTTTGCCCTTCATCCTTTGATCGATCATCGATCGGCGACTTACAGTTCACTCGCGGGCCCACCGGCCCCATCGCCCTGTCCTGCCAGTCAGGGATTTCTCCACCCCCCTCCCACTCCGGAAGGCGGCGATCATGACCGACCTCGTAAAGCTTCCGAGCGAGCTCGACCAGCTCCCGGACCGCGACCCCGAGGAGACCGCCGAATGGGCGGCCTCCCTGGACGCCGTGACCAAGGCAGCGGGCCCGCACCGCGCCGCGTATCTGATGCGTCGCTCCCTCCAGCACGCCGAGGGCGCCGGTCTCGCGCTGCCCAAGCTGCTGGAGACCGATTACGTCAACTCCATCCCGACCGCTGCCGAGCCCGCGTTCGACGGCGACCTGGAGATGGAGAGCCGGATCACCGCCTGGAACCGCTGGAACGCGGCGGCGATGGTCACCCGCGGCGCCCGGCTGGGCGTCGGTGGCCACATCGCCACCTTCGCCTCGGCGGCCTGGCTCTACGAGACCGGCTTCAACCACTTCTTCCGCGGCAAGGAGGGGGACGGCTCCGGCGACCAGCTCTACATCCAGGGCCACGCCTCCCCCGGCATCTACGCCCGCGCCTTCCTCGACGGCCGGCTCAGCGAGCAGCAGCTCGACAACTTCCGCCAGGAGGCGGGCGGCGACGGCCTGCCGTCCTACCCGCACCCGCGGCGGCTGCCCTGGCTGTGGGAGTTCCCCACCGTGTCGATGGGCCTCGGCCCGCTCTCCGCGATCTACCAGGCGCGCTTCAACCGCTACCTGCACAACCGCGGCATCAAGGACACCTCGAACTCGCACGTCTGGGCCTTCCTCGGCGACGGCGAGATGGACGAGCCCGAGTCGACCGCCGCCCTGGCCCTCGCGGCCCGTGAGCGGCTCGACAACCTGACCTTCGTCATCAACTGCAACCTGCAGCGCCTCGACGGCCCGGTCCGCGCCAACTTCCGCGTCGTCCAGGAGCTGGAGGGCGCCTTCCGCGGCGCCGGCTGGAACGTCGTCAAGACGCTCTGGGGCAGCGCCTGGGACGAGCTGTTCCAGCTGGACACCACCGGCGCGCTGGTACGCCGGCTCCGCGAGGTCCCGGACGCCCAGTTCCAGACGTACGCCACCCGCGATGTCGCGTACATCCGGGAGCACTTCTTCGGTGCCGAGCCCGCGCTCGCCGAGCTGGCGAGGCTGCTCACCGACGCGAAGATCGCCGAATGCTTCTACACCTCGCGCGGCGGCCACGAGCCCCGCAAGGTGTACGCGGCCTACCGGGCCGCCCTGGCGCACGAGGGCGCGCCGACCGTGATCCTCGCCCAGACGGTGAAGGGCTTCACGCTCGGCAAGGGCTTCGAGTCCAAGAACGCCAACCACCAGATGAAGAAGCTGTCCGTCGACGAGTTCAAGGACATGCGCGAGCTGCTCGGGCTCCCCATCCCGGACAGCGCCTTCGCCGACGGTCTGGTGCCCTACGGCCACCCGGGCGCCGACTCCCCCGAGGTGCGCTACCTCCAGGAGCGACGTGCCGCCCTCGGCGGCCCCGCCCCGGCCCGCCGGGTGCACGTGGTGGCGCTGCCGGAGCCCGAGGAGCGCGCGTTCGCCGCGCTGAAGAAGGGATCCGGCAAGCAGGAGATGGCCACCACCATGGCCTTCGTCCGCCTCGTCAAGGACCTGATGCGGGACAAGCAGACCGGCAGGCGCTGGGTGCCGATCGTCCCGGACGAGGCCCGCACCTTCGGCATGGAGTCGCTGTTCCCGTCGGCCGGCATCTACTCGCCGCTGGGCCAGACGTACGAGCCGGTCGACCGCGACCAGCTCATGTACTACAAGGAGGCCAAGGACGGCCAGATCCTCAACGAGGGGATCACCGAGGCCGGCGCGATGGCCGACTTCATCGCCGCCTCCACGTCGTACGCGACGCACGGCGAGCCGATGATCCCGTTCTACATCTTCTACTCGATGTTCGGCTGGCAGCGCACCGGCGACCAGTTCTGGCAGCTCGGCGACCAGCTCGGCCGCGGCTTCGTGGTCGGCGCCACTGCGGGCCGGACGACGCTGACGGGCGAGGGCCTCCAGCACGCCGACGGTCACTCGCACCTGATCGCCTCCACGAACCCGGCCGCGCTCAACTACGACCCGGCGTTCGCGTACGAGATCGCGGTGATCGTCAAGGACGGTCTGCGCCGGATGTACGGCCCCGACGCGGAGGACGTCTTCTACTACCTGACGGTCTACAACGAGCCGAAGCCGCAGCCCGCGATGCCGGAGGGCGTCGAGGAGGGCATCCTCAAGGGGCTCTACCGCTTCAAGGAGGGCGCGCCCGCGAAGGCGAACGCCGCGCGCGTCCAGCTGCTGGCCTCCGGCACGGCGATCCACTGGGCCCTGGAGGCCCAGGAGCTGCTGGCCGCGGACTGGGGTGTCACGGCCGACGTCTGGTCCGCCACCTCGTGGGGCGAGCTGCGCCGCGAGGCGATGGAGTGCGACGAGGCGCTGCTGCGGGGCGAGCAGCGGGTGCCGTACGTGACCCGGGCGCTGGAGGGCGCCCCGGGTCCGGTGCTCGCGGTCAGCGACTGGATGCGGCAGGTCCCGGACCAGATCAGCCAGTGGGTGGACCAGGACTGGTCCTCGGTCGGCACGGACGGCTTCGGTCTGTCGGACACCCGTGACGCGGCCCGCCGCCACTTCGGTGTGGACGCGCAGTCGGTCACGGTCGCGGCGCTGGCCCAGCTGGCCCGTCGCGGCGAGGTGAACGCGTCCTCGGTCAAGGAGGCCCGGGAGCGCTACGGGCTGTGAGGTGACGCGGTGGCCGGGCCCGTCCCGGCCACCGTTTCCGGCCGTCGGCCCGCTGCCACCGTCCCTTCCCCGGTCGGTGCGGAGCGGGCCGACGGCCACAATGGCTTCATGCGTGCCGCCCGTCTGATCAAAATGGTGCTGCTGCTGCAGTCCCGCCCCGCCATGACCGCCGCCGAACTCGCCCGTGAGCTGGAGGTGTCCGAGCGGACCGTCACCCGGGACGCGCAGGCCCTCTCCGAGGCGGGTGTCCCGGTCTACGCGGACCGGGGCAGGGCCGGCGGCTACCGGCTGGTCGGCGGGTACCGCACCCGTCTCACGGGCCTCGCCCGTACCGAGGCCGAGGCCCTCTTCCTCTCCGGGCTGCCGTCCGCCCTGCGCGAGATGGGTCTGCAGGACGCGGCGTCCGCCGCCCGGCTCAAGGTGTCGGCGGCCCTGCTCCCGTCGTTGCGCAACGCCCCGGACAGCGCCGCCCGCCGCTTCCACCTCGACGCACCCGCCTGGTACCAGGAGCCGGTCGCGCCGGAGCTGCTGCCCGAGATCGCGGAGGCGGTCCGGGACGACAGGATCGTCCGTGCCCACTACCGCCGGGGCGGCCGGGACGAGGACGTGGAGCGGGTCCTCGCCCCGTACGGGCTCGTCCTGAAGGCCGGGGTCTGGTATCTCTGCGCGCGGGTGGCGGACGACTTCCGGGTGTACCGCATCGACAGGTTCTCGGCGGTGACGGTGTCGGAGGAACGGTTCACCCGCGACGAGGACTTCGACCTGCCGGGGTTCTGGGAGGAGCGGGCCGCCCAGTTCGCCCGCTCGCTGCTGCGCGACGAGGTGACGGTGCGGCTGTCCCCGGAGGGCGTACGCCGACTGCCGTACACGATGGACCGTTCGGCGGTCCGGGAGGCCCTGGGGACAGCCGGCCCGCCCGACGCACGGGGGTGGCTCACGGTCGCCGTGCCGGTCGAGTCCCTCGATGTCGCGTACAGCCAACTCATGACTCTCGGACCCGAGTTGGAGGTACTCGAACCGGCCGCGTTGCGGGACCGGTTCATCGCCGCGGCGCGGCGCCTGCACGAGCTGTACCGCTGAGGGCTCCACTCCCCCGCCGTCCGCGTGCGTCGGGCGACGGCACGGCCGATGCTGGATCCGTGATGGACGAGACGGAGTTCTGGGAGATCGTCGACCGTGCCCGCGAGGCCGCCGAGGGCGACCCCGAGGAGCAGGCCGACCTGCTCGTCGAGCGGTTGCTGCGGCTGGATCCGGAGGCCGTGCTGGACTTCGCCCGACACTTCGAGGCCCGCTATCACCGCGCGTACCGCTGGGACGTGTGGGGAGCCGCCGCCGTACTGCTGCGCGGGGCGAACGAGGACGCCTTCGACTTCTTCCGCTGCTGGCTGATCGGGCAGGGGCGGGAGGTCTTCGAGGGCGCGCTGCACGATCCGGACGGCCTCGCCGATCTCCTCGACGACTTCGACGAGGAGGTCGACGGGGACGGCGAGGATCTCGGTTACGCCGCCGACGAGGCGTACGAGCAGCTCACCGGCGTGGTCACGCCGGATCTCGGCCTGCCGCCCCAGGCCGAGGAACCGGAGGGCGTCCCGTTCGGCGTCGAGGACGAGGCCGCGCTCGCGGAGCGCTTCCCCTCGCTCTGGGAACGGTTCCGGGGCGACTGAGAGCGCAGCGGCTTCGGGGCGGCCGGAAACGGGAACGGTTCCGGGCGGCCGGGAGCCGCGGGGCCGGTCCCCGCGCCGGCAGGCCCGCCCGGAAGTCCGCTCAGAAGTGGGTACCGCCGTCGATCCTGATCTCGGTGCCCGTGATGAACGCCCCGTCCCGGGAACCGAGCATCGCGACGACGCCCGCGACGGTGTCCGGGCTGGCGAACCCCTGCCCGAGTGCCGGGGACAGCTTGGCGAAGAGCGACATGTCGGCATCGGCGGGCAGCCCCGGACCGTTGCCGCTGGTCATGTCGGAGGAGATCGAGCCGGGGGCGACGGCGACGGCCCGCAACCCCTGCTTGCTGTACTCGCTCGCCAGCGCGTGCGTCATGGACTGGATGCCGCCCTTGCTCGCCGCGTAGGCCGCCATGTAGGGGTGCGCGAAGCTCGCCGAGGTGGAGGAGAAGTTCACGACGACCGGCTCGTCGCCCGCCAGCAGGGCCGGTATCGCCTCCCGGATCATCAGGAACGTCCCCGTGAGGTTCACGGCGATGATCTTGTTGAAGAACTCCAGGGACGTCTTGTGCGTGTGCTCGGAACGCAGGATCCCTGCCGCGTTGACCAGGACGTCCAGGCCGCCGAGGGTGTCGACGGCGGAGGCGACGCCCGCCCGGACCGCCGCCTCGTCCGCGATGTCGAGGACGAGGGTGGTGAGGCGGCCCGCGGTGCCGTTCGCCTCGGCCGTCGCGTACGTGGCCCGCAGTCCGGCCTCGTTGACGTCGGCCGCGACGACGCGGCCGCCCTCGGCGAGGAGGCGGTGGACGGTGGCCTGCCCGATGCCGGAGCCGCCCCCGGTGACGAGTGCGCGGCGGTTGTCGTAGCGGTTCATGTCTGCTCTCTCCCGGTCCCGGTGACTTCCGTCACCGTCTCGAAATGTCGTGGGATGTCCCGAAGCTCGCTCTCACCGCCTCGATCGATGTCCACCGTACGCCCAAGTGGCATGTTTTGCCATGACGTCATTCCATGCCTCTCGTTTCGCTGCCGGGGGGCTCCGCCCAGGTAGTCTGCGGGGAATGAGCGCCAAGCCGAACCAGCCGTCCCTCACCGAGCGCCGCAAGGCCGCGACCCAGATGGACATCGCCCGCGCCGCCGCGGCGCTCTTCGCCGAGCGCGGGCCCGACGGCACCACGGCCGAGGACATCGCCCGCCGGGCGGGCGTCGCGCTGCGGACCTTCTACCGGTATTTCCGTTCCAAGCAGGACGCGGTGGGTCCGCTGCTGCACGGCGGCGCCGAGCGCTGGCGGGCGCTGCTGGAGGCGGCCGACCCCGGGGAATCGCTCGCCGGGGTCCTGGAGCGGGCGGTCTCCGAGGCGCTCCACGTGCCCGACGCGCAGGCAGCCGAGGAGCTCGCCCGGACGCGGGGACTGCTGCGGGCGGCGGCGGACGACCCGGCCCTGCGGGCCGTCTGGTACCGGGTCAACCAGGAGTCGGAGGAACGGCTGCTGCCGGTGCTGACCCGGCTGGCGGGCGAGGGGGCGGACCCGCTGGAGGTGCGGCTCGCCGCGGCCGCCGCCACGGACGCGGTGCGCGTCGCGCTGGAGTCCTGGGCGCTGACGGACGCGCCGACGAGCGGCCCCGGCTCACCCGCCGATCTCGCGGTGCGCTGCCTGCACGAACTCATCGGCGGCATGCGGCTGTTCGGCGGCTGAGCCGTTGGCGGGCGGGGTCACGGGGCGAGCGGGCGGCCCATCATGACGTCGTCGACATAACGGCCGTCCAGGAAGAACTCGCCGGGCAGTACGCCCTCGACGACGAATCCCTCCGACGCGTACAGGGCGCGCGCGGGCGCGTTGTGCCCGAGCACCCGCAGCGTCATCCGGTTGGCGCCGTCGTCCCGGGCGGCGGCGCACGCGGCCCGCAGCAGGGTCCTGGCCACCCCACGACCGCGCGCCCACCCGGCCACCACCAGTCCCTGTATCTGCCGGACATGGGCGTTGCAGGCGAGCGGGGTCGGCGGGACCACCCTGACGTACCCGGCGAGCCCCGGCCCGCCCGCCGCGTCCCGCACCTCGGCGACGAGGAAGTCCCCGGGCGTGTGGCGGTCGTCGAAGAAGGGCTCGTACGGCGGCTGCGGCCGCGGCATCACCGCGTGCAGGGTCGACCAGGTGGAACGGTCCAGTTCGGCGAGCGCGGCTTCGTCGGAGGGCGTCGCGGGACGAACGGAACACGCCGGGCGTGCGTGGGTTTCGGACATGCACGTCACTGTGCCAGGCCCGTGTCCCCCGGTCAGCCCCTTTTATCCCGGCCCGGCCGGTGGGGCATCCGGGCGCCGCTGCGGCAGGATGGGGTCCATGCCGCACTCCCGCATCGCTGTCACCGGAGCGTCCGGACTCGTCGGAACGGCGCTCGTGCGCTCGCTGCGGGCGGACGGGCACGAGGTCGTGCGCCTGGTGCGCCGTCCGGCGCGGTCCGGGGACGAGGTGGAGTGGGACCCCCGGCGCCGGTACGTCGACGTGGCGGGTCTGGTGGGGTGCGACGCCGTCGTCCATCTCGCCGGGGCCGGGGTCGGGGACCATCGCTGGACAGCGGCGTACAAGCGGGAGATCCGGGACAGCAGGGTGCTCGGCACGACCGCCGTGGCCGAGGCCGTCGCCTCGCTGGACGTGCCGCCGAAGGTGCTGGTCTCCGGATCGGCCATCGGCTACTACGGCGACACCGGGGACCGCGCGGTCGACGAGAGCGCCCCGGCCGGCGAGGGGTTCCTGCCGTCGGTGTGCGTGGAGTGGGAGGCCGCGACGGCCGCCGCCCAAGAGGCGGGGGTACGGACGGTGCACGCCCGCACCGGTCTGGTGGTCGGCCGGGCGGGCGGGGCCTGGGGCCGGCTCTTCCCGCTGTTCCGGGCCGGGCTCGGCGGACGGCTGGGAAACGGGCGCCAGTACTGGAGTTTCATCGCGCTGCACGACGAGGTCGCGGCGCTGCGGCACCTCCTGGACACGGACTCCGTGTCGGGGCCGGTGAACCTGACCGGCCCCGACCCGGTCACCAACGCCGAGGTGACCGCCGCGATGGGACGGGTGCTGCACCGCCCCACCGTGCTGACCGCCCCGGCACCGGCCCTGCGGCTCGCCCTCGGGGACTTCGCCGAGGACGTACTGGGCAGCCAGCGGGTGCTGCCGGGCCGGCTGCTGGACTCCGGCTTCGTGTTCGCCTTCCCGGGCATCGACGCCGCGATCCGCGCGGCACTGCGCTGAACGACCACGCCCCACGAGGAGCCCAGCGCACAGCCGCGCCTGGCGGCCCGGCGCCTCGATGCGGCCCGCGCCGAGCGCGTCGGGGCGGCACCGGCGCACATCGGCCCGCGCCCCCCGCGGCACACGGGTCACGCGCCCGCCGCGGATTCGGACGGGCATGCGACCCCGTGCACCGGTGCCCCCGGTGCGCGCGTCTGCGCCCGCCCCCGCCGCCCTCCTAGCCTGCTGGCGAACTCGGGCATTCCGGGAGCCTGTCGGAGGCAAGGGCCTCCCAGTAGTTGCGCCGACTCGGGGAGGGCACGTGCTCAGCTCGGCACATCACGCGGACGTCGTCGTCATCGGGGCCGGGATCGCCGGCCTGTCAGCCGCCCACCGACTGACCAGGGCGGGGGTGAGCGTCGCCGTCCTGGAGGCCGGTCCCCGGATCGGCGGCCGGATGACCACCACCGAGTCGGACGGATTTCTGCTCGACCGCCTCGGTCCGCTGCTCAGCACCTCGTACCCGGAGCTCCGCCTCATCCCCGCCCTCGAAGGGCTCGACCTGTGCCACTTCGCCCCCGGGGTGCTCGTCCACAGCGAGGGCCGCCCGTACCGGATCGGCGACGCGCGGGGCGCGCGGGGCGCGCTCAAGGCGGCTCGCGCCCTGGCAGGCGCCCCCCGCCCGCCGATGGGCGGGCCGATCGACCAGGCCCGGCTGGGTGCCGCCCTGAGCCGACTCGCCGCCACCCCGGCCTCCCGCATCCTTGCCCGGCCCGAACAGAACGCGCTCACCGCCCTGTCCCACCGCGGCCTGCCCTCCCGCACGGTCGGCGGCTTCCTGCGCCCGCTGCTCTCCGCGCTGCTCAGCGACCCGGAACTCACCACGTCCAGCCGGTGCGCCGATCTCGCCCTGCGCGACTACGCCCGGGGCAGGCTGTGCGTACCCGCGGGCGGTTCGGGCCGGCTGCCGGAGCTGCTCGCGGCGGCGCTGCCGCCCGGGACCGTACGGACGGGTGTGCACGTCACGGCCGCCGACATCACCTCGGTCCGCACCAGGGACCACGGCGAGCTGGGCTGCCGTTCGCTGCTGCTGGCCACGGGCGCGGGCGCCGCGGCGCACCTGCTGCCCGGTCTGCGGATGCCGTCCTTCCATCCGGTGACGGTCCTTCACCACACCGCTCCCGCGCCCCCGTCGACCGGGGCCTCGCTGCTGCTGAACGCGGACGGCTCGGGCCCCGTCGCGCACACCGCCGTGATGAGTGCGGTCGACCCGTCGCGCGCCCCGCTCGGCCGGACGCTGATCAGCTCGACGGTGCTCGGCACGCCGCCGCCGGACCTGGACCGCACGGTCCGCGCCCATCTGGCCACCCTGTACGGCACCCCGACCGACGACTGGGAGCTGCTGGCCGCCCACCACGATCCCGAGGCCGTCCCGGCCATGCCGGCCCCGCACGACCTGCGTCGCCCGGTCCGGCTGCTCGCCGGACTGTACGTGTGCGGCGACCACCGCGACACCAGCACCGTGCAGGGAGCCCTGTTCTCCGGCCGTCGCGCGGCCGAGGCGATCCTCACCGACCTGGGCGTGCGGCCCGGGCTCGGGAGCGGGGCGCCCCTGCCCGAAGCGGCGTAGCGACGGCCTCCGGGGCCGGTCCGGTTCCCGTCGCCCGGCCGCGCCCCGGGCCCGGCCGGCTCGGGGCCCGCCCGGCTCATCCCAGCGCGGCGACCCGTTCGCGGTAGCCGCGCACCGCGGCGGCGTCCCGGTACGGCTCCAGCCGGCGCTCGAAGTCCCGTACGTACTCCGTCGCCCGCGCCGACCGCATCTCGGTCGCCTGCTGGGCGGCCTCGGCACCCAGCACGCACGCCTGGTCGAGCTCGCCCAGTCCGAGCCGCGCGCAGGCCAGCACCACCCGGCAGAACAGCCGACTGCGGGCGTACGCCGGGGCGCGCAGCTGGAGGGAGCGCTCCGCGTGCTGCGCCGCGGCCCGGTGCTGCTGGAGGTCACGATGGCAGTGACCGAACTCGTCGGCGAGCTGTGCCTCGTCGAAGTACCGCGCCCAGTACGGGGCCTCGTCCCCGTGGCGGGCGATCTCCAGCGAGTGTTCCGCGCGCGCCAGCGAGGCGGTGCAGGACCGGGCGTCGCCGAGCACTCCGTGACCGCGTGCCTCGACGGAGTGCAGCAGGGCCTGGACGACGGGCGGCGCCGACGAGCCGATGCCCTGCTGGGCGACACGGGCCAACTGCACGGCCTCCCTGCCATGACCGAGGTACACCGCCTGCCGGCTCATCGTGATCAGGACGTAGCTGCCGTAGGCGCGGTCACCGGCGGCCTGGGCGAGCCGCAGCGCCTGGACGAAGTACCGCTGGGCGAGACCGTGGGCCGCGATGTCGTACGACGTCCAGCCCGCCAGCCGGGTCAGGTCGGCGGCGGCGGAGAAGAGTCTGCGCCCGGTGGACTCGCCGTAGGTCCCGCGCAGCATCGGTTCCGTCTCGTGCTCCAGGTAGCGCACGAGGGCCTGCCGGGCGTGACCGCCGCCGTAGGTGTGGTCGAGGGTGCGGAAGAGCTCGCCGACCGAGCGGAGCGCGGCGACGTCGCCGCCGCCGACCCGCTGGCCGGGACCGCGGTCGGTCTGCCGCTGCCGGGGGACTCCGGGGGCGCCGGGAAGCCCGAGGGGGGCGCCGGGAGGTGCGGTCGGTCCGGTGGGCCGGGACGGCACGGGTCCGCGCGTTCCGCCGCGGCCCACCGTTCCGGGTGTCGCCCCGGGGCCACCGGGCCGGTACCCGGGCGATCCGTGCGGTCCCGGTGCTCCCCCGGCCGTGTGGACGTCGTCGAACGTACGGTTCCCGCCCGCGGCGCCCGCCATCGGCGCGGAGAACTCGCGGTCCCGCCCCACCCACTCGTCGGGCCTGCCGATCAGCCAGTCCCGGCTGGGGACGACCAGCCCCGCCGGGGTGAAGGCGATCTTGCGCAGTTCCGCGTGGCTTCCCGAGTCCTTGCGCCACAGCCCGCTGACGATGTCGACGGCCTCGGCGGGGGTGGCCGCGAACTCCAGGCCCGCGTAGACGGGGGCGCACGCGTCGAGCCCCAGGTCCTGCGCGGAGAGGCGACGGCCGAGCTTCCGGGTGAAGACCTCGGCGATCAGCGCGGGAGTGGTGCCACGCGGCTGCTGGCCGCGCAGCCAGCGGGTCACGGAGGTCTTGTCGTACCGCAGGTCGAGGCCGTGTTCCAGGCCCAGTTGATCCACCCTGCGGGCCAGGCCGGCGTGGGAGAAGCCGGCTTCGGTGATGAGCGAGGCGAGTCGTCGGTTGGGGGTGCGCTGCGGAGGTCGTTCCGACATCAGCTGTACGGTCTCCTGCCTTCGGGGCCGGGCGGGCAGCCCTGGGGCCTGTCCGGCGGATCGGGGCCGGGGCCGCGGCGTCCGATTCCTCCGGACAGGCCCTCATGGAACGGCGCGAATTTAGCGGCCTGAGCAGCAGTCATAGCCACCATCGCCCCGCTTTCATCCGATCGTGTGAGGATTGAGGGTGGCGCTGACGGGATCGACCTGCCGGGCCGCGCCCCGGGGGCCGGTCGTACAGTGGCTCGGGGCTGATTCAGTGCATGGTGACGCGGCTTCGGGCATCCCCGGCTCGCGCCACCGCGAGTAGGGAGGCATCTGTCGTGACCGAGCTCCGGTTCGTCCGGCTGGGATTCGGCGAGGAAGCCGTCGACTACCAGGAGGCCTGGCAGAAGCAGCGCGAGGTGCACGCGGCGCGGTTCGAGGACACGGTCCCCGACACCTGTCTGCTGCTGGAACACCCGCCCGTGTACACGGCGGGGCGGCGCACCGTCGACAGCGAGCGCCCCCTGGACGGCACCCCCGTCATCGACGTGGACCGCGGCGGCAAGATCACCTGGCACGGCCCCGGGCAGCTGGTCGGCTACCCCATCCAGAAGCTGCCCCGCCCGGTGGACGTGGTCGCGCACGTCCGCCGCCTGGAGGAGGCCCTGATCCGTACCGCCGCCGAGTTCGGTCTGGAGACCACCCGGATCGAGGGGCGCAGCGGCGTCTGGGTGCTCGGTGACCCGGTCGAGGACCGTCCGGCCCTCGGCGGCCTCTCCCTCGACTTCGACCCGCGACTGGACGACGAGGAGTTCGACGCGCGGCTGCACGGCCCCGAGTACGCCCCGTCCAACGCCGGCCAGCGCCGCGAGGACCGCAAGCTGGCCGCGATCGGCATCCGGGTGGCCAAGGGCGTCACGATGCACGGCTTCTCGTTCAACGTGAACCCGGACACCACCTGGTTCGACCGCATCGTGCCCTGCGGCATCCGCGACGCCGGCGTCACCTCGCTCGCGTACGAACTGGGCCGCGACATCACGATCGCCGATGCGCTCCCGGTCGTCGAGAAGCACCTCCGCGACGTGCTGGAGAACGCCGAGCTCGCCCCGCGCGGCGTCGGGCAACCGACGGATGCCGTGGCCACGGCATGACAGTCTGGGAGCCGGCGGGGAATACGCCCTGCCGGGTCCAGGTTGGCCAGACGTAAAGCCGTCTGAATCACGGGCGTACCCTGGTGTTCGCCGAAGAATCCAATGCAGTGAAAGCAAAGGGGAGTGCCGGAGTGTCCGCTGTCGCACCCGACGGGCGCAAGATGCTGCGCCTGGAGGTCCGGAACAGCCAGACCCCCATCGAGCGCAAGCCCGAGTGGATCAAGACCCGGGCGAAGATGGGCCCCGAGTACAACCAGTTGCAGAAGCTCGTGAAGAGCGAGGGTCTGCACACGGTGTGCCAGGAGGCCGGCTGCCCCAACATCTTCGAGTGCTGGGAGGACCGCGAGGCCACGTTCCTCATCGGCGGCGACCAGTGCACCCGGCGTTGCGACTTCTGCCAGATCGACACGGGCAAGCCGCAGGCGCTGGACCGGGACGAGCCCCGCCGGGTCGGCGAGTCCGTGGTCACGATGGACCTGAACTACGCCACCATCACCGGCGTCGCACGCGACGACCTGGAGGACGGCGGCGCCTGGCTGTACGCGGAGACCGTGCGCCAGATCCACGCGCTGACCGCGGAGCGGGAGGCCGGCCGCACCAAGGTCGAGCTGCTGATCCCCGACTTCAACGCGGTGCCCGAGCAGCTCGCCGAGGTCTTCTCCTCGCGCCCGGAGGTGCTCGCGCACAACGTGGAGACGGTGCCGCGGATCTTCAAGCGGATCCGCCCCGGCTTCCGTTACGAGCGCTCCCTGGAGGTCATCACGCGGGCCCGCGAGGCCGGTCTGGTGACCAAGTCCAACCTGATCCTCGGCATGGGCGAGACCCGCGAGGAGGTCAGCGAGGCGCTGCGGGACCTGTACGACGCGGGCTGCGAGCTGATCACCATCACGCAGTACCTGCGCCCCTCCGTGCGTCACCACCCGGTCGAGCGCTGGGTGAAGCCGCAGGAGTTCGTGGAGCTGAAGGACGAGGCCGACGCCATCGGCTACTCCGGTGTGATGTCCGGGCCGCTGGTCCGTTCCTCGTACCGTGCCGGCCGCCTCTTCCAGCAGGCGATCGAGCGCCGCGGTGCCGCCGCGTCGGCGACCGCCGTGTGAATCCAATCACAAGAAGCTACTGAGCAGTAATCGCAGGTCCGTCGCGGCCCGGACGCTCCCCGCAGGTCGGGGGCGCGTATGGGCCGCTTCGGCGTGCGCGGCGGCCGGATCAAGGTTTCATTGGTGTTTGACCGACCGGTCATGCGCTGGTAACACCGAGCAGTGACGTTGGGTGCACGGGGTACGGCGGCCACCGTCACCGCCGCTTCCCGCGCGCCGCGCACGCCACCCGCTTCGCGCAACGCAGTCCCGGGCAGTTCGGCCCGGGCAGCTGAGTATCACGCGACTCAGTCCGCACATCCGCTCCGAGGAGATCTCCACGATGCAGGCCGTGCCGGTACGCGCCACCGCTGTCCCCTCCGTCACCCACGCCCTCCGTGCCGTCGAGTCGCTGCTGCTGGGCGGCGGCCAGCGCACCGCCCGCCGCAACGCCTGGACGGCCGTCCTTGAGGACCGACGCCGGGCCAAGGACCGGGTCGAGGCCGAGCACGTACTGGAGGCCGCGGCCGACCGTCGTTCCTGAGCCACGTAAACTTCTGTTCATGGCGAGGAAGGCAAACACTGAAGGCGCGGACAGCGCCGAGAACGCGGGGCGGCTCAAGCAGATCGCCCTGACCTACAAGATGGCCCGGCGGACCGATCCCAAGGTCGGTCTTGTCGTCGCGGGCGTGGGAATCGTCACCTTCGGTGTCCTCCTCGGGGTCGGCTTCCTGATCGACCACCCCGTCTACCTGGGCATCCTGGGCTTCGTGCTGGCCCTCCTCGCGATGGCGATCGTCTTCGGACGTCGCGCCGAGCGTGCGGCCTTCGGGCAGATGGAGGGGCAGCCGGGCGCCGCGGCGGCGGTGCTGGACCGGGTGGGCCGCGGCTGGACCACGACCCCCGCGGTCGCGATGAACCGCAACCAGGACGTCGTCCACCGGGCCGTCGGCAAGGCGGGCATCGTCCTGGTCGGCGAGGGCAACCCGAACCGGGTGAAGGCGCTGCTCGCGGCCGAGAAGAAGAAGATGGCCCGCATCCTTGTCGATGTGCCGGTGCACGACATCATCGTCGGTGACGGCGAGGGCCAGGTGCCGCTGAAGAAGGTGCGCACCAAGATGCTGAAGCTTCCGCGGGTGCTGGCCGGTCCGCAGGTGACGGCCGCCAACGACCGGTTGCGCGCGATGGGCGACCTGATGAGCAACATGCCGCTACCCAAGGGCCCGATGCCGAAGAACATGCGGATGCCTCGCGGCGGGAAGATGCGCTGACGCCCGACGCGGCGGAGCGGACGACGGGGGGGGGGGGGGGCCCCCCCCCCCCCCCCGCGCCCCCCCCCCCCCCCCCCCCCCCCCCGCCCCCGGCCCCCCCCCCCGGCCCCCCCCGCACCCCCCCCC
>NZ_JBIBYN010000009.1:0-127923 GCF_043083325.1 Streptomyces sp. NPDC014734
CGCCCAGATGCACAACCTCGCCCTCGCATCATGACCAGAGAACCGCCCTCACCGGCCCTGACCTGCCCGAACGCGGCCTTGTGCAACACCCTTTAGACTCGGCGGATGGCGAAGTACTTCGACGTGCACCCCGAGAACCCTCAGCCCCGCACCATCCGTTCGGTGGCCGACAGCATCCGGTCGGGGGCGCTCGTCGCGTACCCGACGGATTCCTGCTACGCGCTGGGATGCCGACTGGGCAGTCGGGACGGCATCGACCGGATCCGCTCGATCCGGAACCTCGACGACCGTCACCATTTCACCCTCATGTGCCAGAACTTCGCCCAGTTGGGCCAGTTCGTGCACATCGACAACGACGTGTTCCGTGCGATCAAGGCGGCGACACCCGGCAGCTACACCTTCATCCTCCCGGCGACGAAGGAGGTGCCGCGCCAACTGCTGCACCCCAAGAAGAAGACGGTGGGCGTCCGGATTCCCGACCACGTGGTCACCCAGGCGCTGCTCACCGAACTCGGTGAGCCGCTGCTCTCCAGCACCCTGCTCCTGCCCGACGAGGACGAACCTCTGACGCAGGGCTGGGAGATCAAGGAGCGGCTCGACCACGTGGTGGACATCGTGGTCGACTCGGGCGACTGCGGCACCGAGCCGACCACGGTCGTCGACTTCTCCGACGGCGAGGCCGACGTCGTCCGCCGAGGGGCCGGTGACGTCACCCGCTTCGAGTAAGGGCTGTCCCGCTAATCCGCGGTGGAACAGTGCGCGGCGTCGGATGCGGTGCATCGCAAGGCGGAGGGACATGCGCCTACCGGATGTATGCGGATGTTCCGGCAACGCCGCGAGGTGCCGTAGCTGCCGTCGCGCGCCCGCCAGGGATTGCGGGACAGCCCTTGGCCTTCCCGCCGCGAACGCGCGGTTCAGACGGTCCCGTGCTGTTCGTGGGGCGGATCGGCCGGCCGTTCCCAGAGGGCGCCCAGGTGCGCGTGCAGGATGTCCCGTGCCTCCGCCGGGGTCAGCCGGCCGATGAGGACATGCGTGGTGAGGCCGTCGGCGAGGGCGAGCAGCGTACGGGCCTCGCGTGGCGGATCGACGGCCGCGACGCGGTCCGCGTCGTCGGCCGCTTCCTCCAGGAGGCGGGTGACGGCCTCCTGGAGCGCCGCGTAGTTGGCCCTCAGCGTCCGGGCGAGCGGCTCGCTGACGGCCGCCTGCGCGACGAAGGCGAGCCAGACCCTGGCCTCGGCGCGGTGCTCGTCCCGGAGCAGCGAGATCTCGGTGGCCGCGTGGCCGACGGCGGTGCGGGCCGACTGGGCCGGGCTCCTGACGAGGCGGGCCCGCACCCGCTCGCCGACGCGCTCGCCGATGTGCCCGAGGGCGAAGACGAGCATCTCCTCCTTGGTACGGAAGCACCGCTGGACCGCCCCCATCGACACCTCCGCGCGGGCGGCGACATCTCGAAGGGTCACGCCCTCCAGCCCGCGCTCGTCGACGAGCCGGCAGACGGCCTCGGCGATTCGGCGGCGGCGTTCCGCGTGATCCACCTGTCTCGGCATACCGGTCGGCTCCCTGCTTCCACGGCGCTCCCCCGCACGGCGCGCTCCGTTCTGTCCTGCACCTCTGTCCTGCACCGCACTGTATCCGTCTCCCTTCCTTTATCCGATGCGGATGCATCGATTCCCGGCTACCGTTCCGATGCAAACGCATCGGAACGCTTTCGGGAAAGGACATGAGCGCATGCGCAGCCCCTTGTGGAGGATGACGGCCACCGCGCAGGCCGAGGCCGTGCGCGATGCACGGATCTCGGCCGTCGAGCTGATCGACAGCCATCTGGAACGCATCGCCGAGGTCAATCCGCGGGTGAACGCGGTCACCCAGCTCCTTGCCGAGCGCGCACGGGACGCCGCGGCCCGGACGGACCGTCGCAGGGCCGCCGGGGAAACCCTCGGGCCGCTCGCGGGGGTGCCGTTCACGGTGAAGGAGAGCACCCCCGTGGAGGGCGTGCCGACCACGTTCGGCACCGAGCGCTTCCGTGACCTGGTCGCACCGGCCGACGCACCTCCGGTCGCGCGGCTGCGCGCGGCCGGGGCCATCCCCATCGGACACAGCAACATGCCCACGCTGGTACTGGCGGGCATGCACACCCGGAGCGAATTGTTCGGCGACACGGTCAACCCGTGGAACCCCGGCCGCACCCCGGGCGGCACCAGCGGCGGTGACGGTGTCGCCGTCGCCACGGGCATGGCCGCCCTCGGCCTCGGCAACGACTCCGGAGGGTCGGTACGCATTCCCGCCCAGTTCTGCGGCGTGACGGGGCTGAAACCGACGAACGGGCGCTTCGCGGCGGACCATCGAGTCATCGGCCCGGACGACCCCGGGCCCGCCTCGCAGATGCTGGTCACCGACGGGCCGTTGGCGCGGAGCGTCGCCGACCTCCGGCTGGCGTACGAGGTACTCGCGGGGGCCGACCCCCGGGACCCGCGGGCGGTGCCGGTACCCGTGCACGGCCCGCCCCTCCCCGGCCCCGTCGAGGTCGCGGTGGTCGCTGATCCGGGCGGGCACGGCGTCCACCCCACGGTTCGTGGAGCCGTCGAGGCCGCGGCGGAGGCACTGCTCGACGCCGGGTATGCCGTGCGGGAGGTCCCGGACGTGCCGAGGCTGGACGAGGCGCTCGACGTGTACGGCCGGATCACCGTGACGGAGTTCGCCGCGAGCTGGCCGGCGGTACGCAAACTCCTCGGGCCCGGCGGGGACCGCTACATCGGGATGGCGATGGACCGGACCCCGCCCGCGAGCGCGGACGAGTTCATGAAGCTCATGGGCATCTGGCTCAACATCCGCCGCTCGTGGGCCGAATTCCTCGACGTCCACCCCCTGTTGCTCGGCCCGGTGTTCACCGAGCCGCCGGTCGAACCGGGTCTGGAGTCGCGCGACAGAGCCGGACGGGACCGAGTCGGATCGGCCATGCGCCTGTGCACCGTCACCAGTTTCGTGGGCGTGCCCGGCGTGGCCGTGCCGACCGCGGTGGTCGACGGGCTGCCGACCGGGGTACAGATCGTCGGGCGGGCGTTCCGGGAGGATCTGTGCCTCGCCGCCGCACAGGCGGTCGAGGACCGGGTCGGGGTGTTCGCGCCGATCGATCCGCGTGCGGGAGGCGGTGCGGGTCCGGACACGGACCCGGGCCGATGCGGCAACACCGCGGGCACGTGACCGCCGGTCGTCCGCCCGTCCACTGCTTCTCGGCCCGCGGCGGGCTGCCGCGGGCCGCGGGGCGCCTACCGAGGCGACGGAGGGGCGTTCACCGCCTGCCGCGCGGCCGAGACGAAGGCGAGCTTCGCCGCCACGAGGCCGTCGGGTGCCTCGTGGCGGCGCAGGCGGTCGGCGAGGACCTGCGCCGCCGAGGCGACCTCGTCCGGCCCCTCCAGGAGCACGGTGCCCAGTGCGCGTTCCAGGAGCGCCTCGTCGCCACCGCCGCCGCGCCCGCCGGACCGTTCGGTCAGGATCCGGGTCTCCGCCGCTTCGAGGAACCGCACGTAGGTCTGGCGCCGGAGGTCCAGCACACGCACCACCGCCTGCTCCTGAAGAGTCATCCGAACGGTTTCGAGCACCGCGTCGGCCTGCCGCTCCCCGGCCCGCCGTGCCGCCTCGGCCTGCCGGAGACCCGCGCTGCGGGTGTACCAGCCGGTGGCGACGCTGCCCACGATCGCGGCCCCTGCGGCGATCAGCGCGATTCCCAACTCACTCATCGCGCCATCCTCCCGGCCGGCCGGCCAGTCGCGCACCACACTTGCCGAATATGCGGTGCGGATCACCGCGCCCGGTACGGATCCGACGCGCGGTACGACCGCAATCACGTCGCCCGGCGAAACGGGAGAACCCTCCCGAACTGCGAAAACGCCAGGTTTCGGCAATCGCCCCGGTAAGCTGGAACCTTGTAGGCGATGAGCCGTGCTGCTGGCCGCGCGTTCCGCGGTGACCCTGTACCGGCTCCTGGACACGCTCCCGGTCTTCTCCGGTGACGACCGGATCACCCCCCTCTTCACCTTGGTGCCCGGGTCCGGCTTCCGCGTCGACGCGTTGTCCGTGATCGATGCCGTCGGTGGCCGGACCATGCGACCACGATCTCGTTCTCGTGGCGAGCCCGAAGGGCGAACTGAGCCTGCTCCGCGGCACACACGTGCTGCTGCCGCACGGAGCGGCTTTCAACAAGTCGATTCCGGGCGAGGGTTCGGCCGACTCCGCCTCCGGACTGGACCCCCAGTACCTGCTGTCGGCCCACGGCCACGCGCAGACCACACTGCACGCGCTGGCCCACCGCGCCCGGGTCACCCGGCTCGCCGCCGCCAGCCCGCACGCCGCCGCGCGCGCCAAGGTCGTCGGCGATCCCACCCTCGAACGCGTCCTCGCCTCGCTGGCCCTCCGCGACCGCTACCGCGCGGCGCTGGGCACCAGGCCGCGCACGCTGCTCGTCCTCGCCTCGACGTGGGGACCGGAATCCCTGCTGCGGCGGCGCCCCGAACTGCCCATGGAGCTGTCCGCCCAGCTCCCCCACGACGAGTACCAGTTGGCGCTCATCGTGCACCCCGACGAACGGAGTCTGCTCGGCAGTCACGAGCTGACCGAACGCCTGGCTCCGGCCCTCGACGCCGGTCTGGTGCTCGCGGGCCCGCACGAGGAGTGGGCAGCCGTCCTGGTAGCCGCCGACGCCCTGATCACCGGCCACGGGTCCACTGCCCTGTGCTACGCCGCGGCCGGTGACCGACCGGTCGTGGGCGTCCACCACGACGGTGCCGAGTTGATCCCCGGCAGCCCGATGGACACCCTGCTGCGCCGGGTCCCGCGGCTCGGCCCCGCCACGGCGGTACGGGAAGCGCTGGCCGCGTACCGCCCGGGCGGCGTTCGACGAGCGCGGCGAGGCGCTCGGCCGGCTGCGCGCCGAGGTGTACGCCCTTCTCGGTCTCACGCCGCCGTCCTTCGACGCCCCGCCCCGGCTGCGGCCCCCTCCCGCCGTTGCCGCCCGCCGGCCCGCCGGGCTCGGTCCGCCCGGGCATCACCTGACGGTGGAACACGGTGCCACCCGCGAGCAGTTCTCCCGTTCGGCCGGTCTGCTGTACTGCCGCGTGCTCCCGCCGACGCCCGTCGATCCGGCTGTCGAGTGGACCGCGTCCGGGTGGACCCGGCACGCTCTGTCCGCATACCCGGGCTGCCGTACTGCCGCGATCGTGCTGCCCTCGGGGCTGTCCGGGCCTACCGCCGGTCGTCCGGGCCGGGCGGAAGCAGGCCGTTGCGCCGCCGGATGTCCCGCGCGGCCGCACGATGCTCCGCCTCCTGCGCGCCCAGCCCCTGCTCCCGGTCCGTCTCGGCGAAGGCGTCGAGGATCCGCACCTGGTCGAAGGCGGAGCCGCGTCGGTGTGCACCCTCCAGCGCCTGCCGGTACAGCCGGCGGGCCTCGTCCGCGCGGCCCAGCCGTCGCAGAACCCCACCGAGCACGAACCCGGTGCGCGCGCTCATCCTCTCGCGGTGGTCCGCCACGGCCGCCTCGTACGCCTCGGACAGCAGACGACTCGCCGACTCCAGGTCACCGAGCTCGGCCCGCGCCTGACCCAACCGGTACGTCTGCAGCAGGACGCCGTACGGGTTGGGAATCGCGAGGTGCACGTCGCGGGAGCGGGCGAAATCGGCGGCCGCCGCGTTCCAGTCCCCGCGCGCGGAGTTGAGCATGCCGCGGAACTCGATGGCCGAGGCGCGGAGCTTGCGGTCCCGGTCCGATTCCCCCAGCAGGCCGACGGCCGCCATCGCGCTGTCGAGTTCGTGTCCGGCCTCGTCCAGCCGCCCCGACTCCCACAGCGGGCGGGCGAGCTGGCAACGCATCCGCACGATCCACGCCTGGTCGCCGGACCGGGCCGCGCAGGCCGCGCCGAGTCGGAAGACCTCGCTCACGTCCGACTGGTGCGGGTGGTCCAGCGCGTGGGTCCACACGGGTTCGCACAGGGCCACGGCCTCGGCGTCCAGACCTCGCGCGTGGGCCCGGCGCACGCACGCGTACAGCGTGTGCCGTTCCGCGTGCAGCCAGCGGGCCGCCCGCTCGGTCCGCACGGCCCGGACCGCGGGGTCGTCGGTCGCCCCCGGATCCTCCAGGGGAACGTCCGGGGCTCCGGGAACGGGGTCGAGGCGGTCCGCGACGACCAGGCGCCGACCGGCGGTGTACCGGTCGGCGAGCTGGGCCTGCCGCACGAACCAGCGCAGCAGACGTGCCTGTGCCTCGGCCGACTCGCCCTGTTCGTCGTGCGAGCGGGCTCGGCGCCGGGCATGCGCGTGCAACGGCCCCGGGAGCCGCATCCGGCCGTTCTCCTCCTGCCACGCCGCGGACAGTTGCAGCAGCCCCGCCCGGTCCAGCTCCTCCAGCGCGTCCTGCCCCGCTGCGGGCCCCTGCCCGAGCAGTGCGGTGGCGGACTCCGGGGTGAAGGTCGGGCCGGGGTGGTCCGGCAGCAGCCGGTAGAGCGCAGCCGCCGGGGCGGACAGGCCGCGGTAGGCCGCGTCCCAGACGCGTTCCACCCCGGACGACACGCCCTTCTCGTCCAGTTCGGAACGGAGGTCGGCGATCAGGCGCGGCAGCGGCCGCACCCGGTGGGCGCGCACCCAGCGTCCGGCGACGTGCAGGGCCGCGGGCAGACCGTGGCACATCCGCACCATGTCCCGGGCGGCCGCCGGATCGGCGGCCAGCCGTGGGTCCCGGACGACGCGCTCCAGCAGTTCCGTCGCCACGGGGTCCGTCAGCGGCGGCAGCGCCATGTCGACGGCGGCGCCGTCCTCCAGGTCGTACAGCGGGCCGTGACTCGCGACGATCACCAGGCTGTCGCCCGACGCCGGGAGCAGGGGGACGACCTCCGAGGCGTAGCGCGCGTTGTCGACGACGACGATCAGCCGGCTCGCGGACGTCATGTTCCAGTACTGCCGGCATCGCGCCCTGAACTGCCGTTCCAGAAGATCCGGTGCCACGTCGAGCGAGGTCAGCAACTGCGCCAGAACCTCACCGGGGTCCAGCTCGCCGCCCGTCCGGAAGTCGTCCAGGTCGACGGTCAGCACACCGTCCGCAAACCGGTCGCTCAGGGTGCGGGCGATGAGGAAGGCAAGTTCGGTCTTTCCCAGGCCACCCGGTCCGCTCAGCGACAGCACCAAGGGCCGGGAACGGCCCCGCCACTCCTCCACCGCGCGCACGGCGCGTTGCCGCTCCTCGTCACGGTTGACGAAGTGCACTGGTTCCGGCGGCAGTTCGACCCTCATGCAGGCTCCGATCCGATGTCGTCACCCGACATTACCCCGATCCGCCCGTGCGGATCCGTCGCCCGGAGGGCGTGCGCGGCGCCCCGCTCAGCGCTCGTCCTCGGTGTGCCGGGCGGGAGTCGCGGTGGGCATCGGGAACAGGGCGGCCCAGCGCGACTCCGCCTCGCGCCGTTCCTCGCGGCGTCGCAGCCACGCCCGGGCCGCCAGGGTGACGGTGGCGGCGAGGCCGGCCGCCGCCACCCCCGCGACCACGTGCCGGGCGACCGGCGCGAGCAGCAGGAGCATCGTGGCGGCGGCGAACGTCCACCCCGTCAGCACGGCGGCCGCGGCGGGACGCCGGGAACCGGGGCGGTCCTGGGACGCGCGCAGGTCGATGCACGCGGGCAGGTACCAGACGTGCCCCGATACGCAGATCACGGCGACACCGAGGGCCAGGACACCATGGGACATCGGGCAGCTCTCCTTCTGGGTGACGGGGCACGGACCGGTCGTCGACGGGGTCAGTGCTGAGAGGTGACGTGGTCCAGCGCGGCGATCTCCGGATGGTGCAGATCGAAGGCCGGGGACTCGCTGCGGATGCGCGGCAGGGAGGCGAAGTTGTGCCGGGGAGGCGGACAGGACGTCGCCCATTCCAGGGAGCGGCCGTATCCCCAGGGGTCGTCGACGGTGACCCGTTGGCCGTACTGGGAGGTCTTCCAGACGTTGTAGAAGAAGGGCAGGAAGGACAGTCCGAGCAGGAACGAGCCGATGGTGGAGAGGGTGTTGAGGGTGGTGAAGCCGTCGGCGGCCAGGTAGTCGGCGTACCGCCGGGGCATGCCCTGGGCGCCCAGCCAGTGCTGCACGAGGAAGGTGAGGTGGAAGCCGACCGTCAGCACCCAGAAGGTGATCTTCCCGAGGCGCTCGTCCAGCATCTTCCCGGTGAACTTCGGCCACCAGAAGTGGAACCCCGCGAACATCGCGTAGACGACGGTGCCGAAAAGCGTGTAGTGGAAGTGGGCGACCACGAAGTAGGAGTCGGACACGTGGAAGTCGAGCGGCGGTGCCGCCAGGATGACGCCGGTCAGCCCCCCGAAGACGAAGGTGACGAGGAATCCGGTGGCCCACAGCATCGGTGTCTCGAAGGAGAGCGACCCCTTCCACATCGTGCCGATCCAGTTGAAGAACTTCACCCCGGTGGGGACGGCGATCAGGAATGTCATGAAGGCGAAGAACGGCAGCAGCACACCGCCAGTGACATACATGTGGTGGGCCCAGACGGTGACGGACAGTCCGGCGATGGCGATCGTCGCGGCGACCAGTCCGACGTAGCCGAACATCGGCTTCCGGGAGAAGACCGGGACGATCTCCGAGACGATGCCGAAGAACGGCAGGGCCAGCACGTAGACCTCCGGGTGCCCGAAGAACCAGAACAGGTGCTGCCACAGCAGGGCGCCCCCGTTGGCGGGGTCGAAGATGTGCGAGCCGAACTTTCGGTCCAACTCCAGGGCGAAGAGCGCTGCGGCGAGGACCGGGAAGACGAGCAGGATGAGGACGGCGGTGAGCAGCACGTTCCAGGTGAAGATCGACATCCGGAACATGGTCATGCCCGGTGCGCGCATGCAGATGATGGTGGTGATGAAGTTCACCGCGCCGAGGATGGAACCGAAGCCGGAGAGAGCCACGCCCATGATCCACATGTCGGCGCCGATGCCCGGGGAGTGCGTGGCGTCGGACAGCGGGGCGTAGGCGAACCATCCGAAGTCGGCGGCGCCCTGCGGGGTGAGGAAGCCGGCCGCCGCGATCAGCGATCCGAAGAGGAACAGCCAGAAGGCGAGCATGTTCAGCCGGGGGAAGGCGACGTCGGGAGCGCCGATCTGAAGCGGCATCAGCCAGTTCGCGAATCCCGTGAACAGCGGCATGGCGAACAGCAGCAGCATCACCGAGCCGTGCATCGTGAACGCCTGGTTGAACTGCTCGTTGGAGATGATCTGCGTTCCGGGGCGGGCGAGTTCGGCCCGCATCACCAGCGCCATCACACCGCCGATCAGGAAGAAGGCGAACGCGGTGACGAGGTAGAGCGTGCCGATCTGCTTGTGGTCGGTCGTGGTGAGCCACGAGACGACCCGGCCGCGTGCGGGACCGGTGCCGGGAAGGGCGGCGCGGGCGTTCCCGTCGCCGGGGCGGTCCGCGCCCGGCGTGGCCACGGGCGGGGCCCCGGGGGGCTTGGGGCCCTGTGCGGGGATGGCCTCGCTGCCCTGCGATTCCGTTGCTTCCACCGGACTGTTTCCTCCAGCTGTTGCGATGCTCCGAGCGTTCTCCCGGCCGCGCGGGGCGGGCGGAAGAGGTCGGGAAGGTCCGGCGTTTCACGGGGGACGGTCTGCCGGACCTTCCCGGCGCCGCACCATGGTGGTCCGGGGCGGGGGGCGCTCCCCAGGGGCCGACGGGCACCTCCCGCGGGGGCCGACCGGCCCTGCCTCGGTCCCCGCCCAGGGCCGGTCGGCCCCCGCTCCGCACGGCGCGGGAACCGCGCACCGCCGGGCCACCGCTCTCCGGGCTGCCGTAGGCTGACAGGTCGTGTACCGGTTCCAGCCCCGCGGTGATCCGGTGAGCAGATCCCGGCGTACGGCACACGCGTACGGCACACGGCCCCAGAGAACGGCACCCGATGGCAGCGTCAGCACCTTCCGCATCCCCCTCCCCGGACTCCGCCCCCGCCGTGCCCGTGCCCGGGTCGCGCGGGGCTTCGTGCCCGCGTCATGCCGCGGCGACGTGGCCGCAGCCGAGCCGGCCGGACCGGATGCGCGGTCTGCTGGACGCCGTGATGAGTCTGGGGCGCGGGCTGGAGCTGCCCGAGGTGCTGCGTGGCATCGTCGAGGCGGCGGTGACGCTGACCGACGCGGAGTACGGGGCACTCGGCATCGTCGGCGACGGGCAGAAACTGCTGGAGTTCCTGCCGGTGGGACTGGAGCGGGAGGTCGCCGCCCGGATCGGGCAGTCGCCGTGCGGGCGCGGCATCCTCGGCGAGCTGATACGCCACCCGGAACCGCTGCGGCTCACCGATCTGGGCAGCCATCCGCGCAGCTTCGGTTTTCCGCCGCATCATCCTCCGATGCGCACGTTCCTTGGGGTGCCGATCCGGGTGCGCGACGAGGTGTTCGGCAACCTGTACCTCACCGAGAAGCGGGGCGGGGCGGGCTTCGACGACGACGACGAGGCCGTGCTCACCACCCTGTCGATCGCCGCCGGGGTCGCCATCGACAACGCCAGGATGTACGACGAGAGCCGCCGCCGGGAGCGGCGTCTGGAGGCGCTGGGCGAGATCACCCGTTCCCTGCTCTCCGGTGCGGACGCCGGCGAGGTGCTCCATCTGATCGCGGAACGGGCAAGGGAGGTGGCGGGGGCGGACCGTGCGGCGATCCTGCTGCCCACGGCCCGGCAGGGGGCCGCGGCTCAGGCTCCCGTGGGGTCGGGGGCCGAGGAGCCGGGGGCCGAGGAGCGGCTCACCGTGGCCGTCGCCCACGGGAAGGACTGCGACCGTGTGACGGGGTTGTCCGTGCCGGCGTCGGGTTCGCTTGCCGGTCTCGCCGCGCGTACCGGAACGCCCGCGCACTGTGCCGATGTCCGGACGGATCCGCGGGCGCATCCGTTCGGGGACGGCGCCGAGGACGGTCTGGGCCCGGTGGTGGCGGTGCCGTTGCGGGTCGGCACCGGGGCGATGGGGGCGCTGCGCCTCGGGCGTCCGGTCGGGCGCCCGCCGTTCGACGACACCGAGGTCGCGCTCGTGTCCGGCTTCGCCGACCAGGCGGCGATCGCCCTGGAACTGGCCCGGGGCCGGGCCGAGTCCGAGGAGCTCGCCGTGATGCACGACCGGGACCGGATCGCCCGTGATCTGCACGACCTGGCGATCCAGCGGCTGTTCGCGACCGGGATGACGCTCCAGAGCACCACCCGGGCCATCGCCGACCGTCCGGACGCGGCGGAGCGGGTCAGCCGGGCGGTGGACGACCTGGACACCACGATCCGGATCATCCGGTCCACCATCTTCGATCTGCGGACGGCGGACCGCGCGGGCCGCAGCGGGCTTCGGCACCGGATGGCGGAGACCGCGCGGACCGCGGCACGCGCCCTCGGGTTCCGTCCCTCGGTGCGGATCGACGGGCCGGTGGACACCACCGTCCCGGACGAACTTGCCGAGCACGTGGTGGCCGTCGCCGCCGAGGCGGTGTCCAACGCGTCGCGCCACGCCGGTGCGAGCCGCATCGACATCGTGCTGTCGGCGGACGACGCGGTGACGCTGACGGTCACGGACGACGGCATCGGTATCGCGGACGGCCCTGCCGCGGCCGGGGCGGAGGCGGCCGACGACGGCGCGCGGCGGGCGCGGGGCGGCGGACTGGCCAATATGCGGACCCGGGCGGAGCTGTGCGGCGGCACGCTGTCCGTGGAACGGCCGACGGGCGGCGGCACCCGGATCGTGTGGCGCGCCCCGCTCCACGGCTGACCCGCGGGCCGGGGACCCGCACCGCGTCGGGTACCGGGGCGAGTGGCGCCCCGAGGCGGGCGTGAACCGTGGGGCGGGGTGAGCCGTGAACGGGTGTCAGCTCCGCCCCGGACCGGCCCCCTCGCGGTCCTTGATCCGGCCCACGAGCATCGCGGCCTGGATCCGTCGGCCGACTCCCAGCTTCGCCAGGATCGAGGAGATGCGGTTCTTGACGGTCTTCTCGGCCAGGAAGAGGCGTTCGGCGATCTCACGGTTGGTGAGGCCCTCGCCGATGAGGTCCAGGATCTGGCGTTCCCTGGCCGTGAGCCGGTCCAGTTCCGAGAGTTCCGGCTCCTGGGCGGGGACCGGTTCGGGTCCCCTGAGCCGTGCCATGACCCGCGCGGTGGTCCGCGGGTCCAGCATCGACGTACCCGCCGCGACCGTGCGTACGGCGGCGATCAGGTCCGCTCCGTTGATCTGCTTCAGCACATAGCCGGCCGCGCCCGCCATGATGGCGTCGAACAGCGCCTCGTCGTCGTCGAAGGATGTCAGCATCAGGCAGGCGAGTTCGGGCATCAGGGCGCGCAGTTCCCGGCACACCTCGATGCCGGCGTGGTCGCCCCGGGGGTCGTCGCCGAGCCGTACGTCCAGAACGGCCACCTGGGGCCTGGTCGCGGGCACCCGCGCCAGTGCCTCCCGGGCGCAGGACGCCTCCCCGACCACCTCGATGCCGTCCTCCGCCTCCAGCAGATCGCGCACACCGCGTCGTACGACCTCGTGGTCGTCGAGGATGAAGACGCGCACGGGATCGGCCGGCCGCGGCGGGGTCGTGTTCGGCGGGGTCTTCGCTGGGTCGTTCACACCATGCTCGATCGGCTCGGGGAAAAGGCGGGCGACCACCAGTATGTGTGTCCGCCCGCCGGCCCGGGCGCCGGGGTTTCGAAACACGGGAAACAGAATCTGAACAGGGCCGAAAGGCCCTGTGACCAGGGCCGGTCGGCGAGGTGGCCGCGGTGCCATACTGACGCCGCCGAGATCGTTCCGGGCACCCCGGCGTCGCCCCGTCCCGGCCCCGCACCCCCCACCGCACCGTCCCGAGGAGTCACCCGTCCATGAACACCCCGAGCGAGGACTACCACGCACTGCTCGCCCGGCACGACGCGATGCGGCTGCGGCGGCGCATCCTGTCCCCGGCCGGCACGGAGGCCGAGCCGTGGTCCGCCCAACCGCCTCGGACGTACGACGGCACGGCGGACCAGCGGCTGATCGGTGACTGTCTGGCGCTGGTCGGCCCGTTGGACGGGCTGATCGCCGAACTGTACCGGGCCCTGTTCGACCGGCACCCGTATCTGCGGTCCCTGTTCCCCGAGTCGATGGCGTTCCAGCAGGCGCACCTCGCCGAGATCTTCCGCTATCTGATCGGCAATCTGCACCGGACGGACGACATGATCGACACGTTCGCGCAGTTGGGGCGCGACCATCGCAAACTCGGTGTGCGTCCGGCCCACTTCGAGGCCTTCGAGGCGGCACTGATCGAGGCGCTGCGTCTGCGGGCCGGCCACCGGTGGAGCGACGAACTGGAGAACGCCTGGCTGCGGATGCTGCGCCTTGCCGTCTCGGCGATGGTCAGGGGCGCCGACGAGGCGATCGCCGAACCTCCGAGCTGGGACGCGACGGTGACCTCGCACGAGCTCCGCTCGCCGGATCTCGCGGTGCTGACCGTACGCCCCCATCAGCCCTACGCCTTCACGGCGGGGCAGTACGCGTCCGTGGAGTCGCCGCTGCTGGAGCAGGCGTGGCGCCCGTACTACCTGGCCCGCGCACCGCATCCGGACGGCGATCTGGAGTTCCACGTACACGCCCGCGGCGCCGGCGGGGTGAGTGACGCGCTGGTGCACCGCACCCGGGAGGGCGACACCGTGCGCGTCGGCGCGCCGCGCGGCGCGTTGGCGCTGCCCCGTCACACCCCGTCCGCCGAGGTGCTGCTGATCGCCTCGGGCACGGGCTGGGCCGCGATGAAGTCGCTGCTCCAGCAGGTCGACGCCGAACGCTCGCGGGCCCACCGGGTACGGCTGCTGCTGGACGGCGGCGCGGGCGGCGGCATGTACGACTCGGCGTACCTGGAGGCGTTCCGGCGCGGGCGTCCCTGGCTGACCGTGCTCCCCACCGGACCCTTCACCGACCAGGGGCTGCGGACCCTGTGCGGCGGACCGGCACGGGGCCGCGGGGAGGCGTCCGGGCAGCACGTCTTCCTGGCCCTGGCCCCCGAGGTGTCCTCGTCGGACCCGACGGGGGCCGTGGCGGCCCGGCTGGCCGCCGCCGGTGTCCCGGCCGCCTGTGTCCATCACGACAGCTCCGGCGTCGTGATGGGCACGGGAGCGGCCGACGGGGCTGCCGGATACGCGGTGGCCGGCACGATCGGCGAGACGGTCACAGGAATGTCGCCCAGTACGACCAGAACCGGGTTGCTATCAGCATGACGATGACCAGGCACCAGGTCACCGGCACCGCCAGCGGGAACTCCAGTACGGCGGCGACCAGCGCCCGGGGAGCGGGCAGCACCCCGTGGCGCAGGTTGTGCACCGTGGTGTGGCAGAACATGAAGACGGTCGCCACCCAGACGAGCATGCACCACAGGCAGAGCGCACCGATCTCGTAGAGCGCCTGCGTCATCAGCCACATGCAGAAGCCGGCCCCGAGGAGGGTGCCCAGGTTCAGTCCCAGCCAGTACCACCGCCGGTAGCGTGCGCCCGCGAGCAGGCCGGCTCCGACGCCCATCACCACCCCGAAGCCGATCAGCCCCAGCAACGGGTTCGGGAAGCCGAACACCGAGGCCTGTTCGCTGCGCATCACATCCGTGCAGGACAGCACGGGGCTCAGGGAGCAGGCGGGGACGAAGCCGGGGTCGGCGAGCAGTTCGAACTTGTCGACGGTGATCATGAAGGAGCCCAGCAGCCCGAGCGCGGCGGTCACGATCAGCAGCCACCCGAATCCGGTCCGGGCACCGACACGTTCACGGTCTCCGTCGGCGCCCGGCATGCCGCCCACGGGTGAAGGGGTGTCGTCCGCCCGCCGGGTAGGCCCGTCGTCGTCTGGCCCGCTCCCCCGGTCGTGCCCGGTCCGGGAGGGCGGGGCCACCGTCCGCGGCCGCTGTGCCGGTGACCTCATGCCCTTCTCCGTTCGCAGCCGGTCGGCCAGATGACATCCACGTGGATTCCCCGCGCCCGGGCGAAGGCGACAAGGTGCGCGGTGGCGTCCCGGCCGTCCGACGGCGAGCCGTCCCACACGGCCAGTACGGTCCGGCACGTCTCCACCAGGCGCTCGTCGGCGCCGACGCACGCGTTGCGGTCGGCCGGGTCGAAGGCCAGCAGCCGCACGTGCTCGGCCAGGACCAGCAGTTCCCCGGCGGCGCGCCGGTCCCGCTCGGGCAGTACCGCGGGCACCGCCCCCTGGGCCGGCAGCAGCACCGTCAGTTTCCGCCCGGCAGCCCGGACGGCACGCCCGAACGCCAGGGGCAGGCCCGCCCCGACCCGCACGAGGGCGGCAGCGCCCTCCGCCAGGCCGTCCAGCCGTGTTCTCAGTTCCGTCTCCACCAACTCCAGAGTTCTGCTGTCGAGATCCCTGTGTCCGACGACCGCGATCACCGCGTTCCCCTCCTGCGCACTTCCGACCGAACGCACCGCACACCGGGACCCGGCCCCGGTTGCCGCCGTCGGGCCGGGCCGCGGCGTGCGGGCCCCCGCAGTGAAACCATCGGGGGCCCCGCACCGCTAGGGCCGTTCGGCCCTGGGCCGTTCGGCCCTGGCGGCGTGGAGCGGTACGCGATGTACTCGTACGGCAGACGAGCACATCAGGAACGAGGCCCGCCCCATGAGCCACGCAGGTCGACAGTCATGAGCAACGCAGGCCGCAGGCCGCCCGGATCACCGGTGTCCGTGGCCCCGGGCGGAACCGCGCGCGGATGGCCGGACGGTGTCCGGGCCCGTGGGCCGGGCGGGGCCGGGGCCCGGCGCACCGTCGAATTGACGGACCATCAGGCGATGCGGCTGCTGGCCGGGGTGTCGCTCGGACGGATCGTCTTCACCCAGCAGGCACTGCCCGCGATCCGGCCGGTGAACCATGTGCTGGACCGCGGGCGGATCGTCATCCGCACCCACCGGGACTCCGACCTGTTCGCCCAGGCGGGCCTTCACGGCGACCGGGGGGTCGTGGTCGCCTACCAGGCCGATGACATCGATCCGCTGACCCACCTGGGCTGGAGCGTCGTCGCGACGGGCTACTGCCGGCCGGTGACCGATCCCGATGCCCTGATGCGCTATCAACGGCTGATCAGGCCCTGGTCGGACCAGATGATGGAGTGCGCGGTGCACATCCGGCCCCATCTGGTCACCGGGATCCGCCTCGCCGAGGCCGGGTCCCGTGAGTGACGTCCCGGGCGGGCCCCCGCCGTCCGGGACGCACGGCGGGGCCCGGCCTCGGTGAGGCAGTCAGTGTTGTGCGGGACGCGGGACCCCTCGCGACCCGGTCGCCGCGAGGGCGGCGCCGGGCAGGCAGAGGATGCCGGTGACGGCAGCCGCGGTGTGCACACCGTTCATGAACGCCTGGCCGCTGCCCTCCACGACCGCCGCGCGAAGGCGTCCGTCCATGTCGCCGGAGACCGGGGCGACCCCCATGGCCACCGCGTCACCGGCCCCTCGCAGTCCGTCGGCCACGGGCGCCGGGACGCCGGAGGCCGGCTCCCGCCGCGCCCTCGCCGTCGGATACACATGGGCGATCCGCCTGTCGTCGGTGTCCTGCCGGCGCTCCAGCAGCCCGTGATCGGTGAGCTGGGAGACGAGCGTGCTGACGTTGTTCGGCCGCGTCAGCAGCGCGTCGGCGGCCTGCCGCACGGTGGCGCCCTCCTGCTGCGACACGCAACGCAACAGGGCGATCCGGGCCTCCGGGGGCTTGGGCCGCGGGAAGTCCGTGGCGACTCCGCGGTCCAGGGCCCGGTTCAGCGCGGGCGGGCACGACGCGAGCGCCGAGGCCATACGGTCGAGGTCCGGTGCGGACGCGCGGGAATCGGGCATGCCCGGATAGCAAGTCCGGCCACATAGGTATGTCAAAGGACGCGCCTCGGGGACCGGCCGGGATCCGGCCGGTCCCGATCCCGTCGTCGCCCCGGCCCGGACCCCCGCCGAGCCAGGCCTGGGCGGGCAGGTCGACGGGGAACGTCCACGGGGCACACCATCGGCACACGTCGACGGGGCGCGACGCGTCGACCGGGGCGGTCCGGTCGTCCGCGGGTGCGAGGCGGTCGCGCTACTTGCTGACGGCGAAGCGCATCAACGCCTGCTCGTCCCCCTGCTTGATCTTCCCGGTCTCGTTGATCACCTCAAGCTTCCAGCCCGTGCCGACACGGATCGCCTTGGCCACGGCACAACCGTTGTCGTTGGTGAGCAGGCTCGGCCAGATGTCGGCGACCTGCTGGCTGCTGCCGCCCGTCGCGTCGTACACCTTGAAGCTGATGTTGCGCGCGTTCTGGAAGGCGCTGCGCTTCTTGTACGCGGCGGCGACGAACACGATGGAGGTGATGTTCTGCGGTATCCGGGCGAACTCGACGGTCACCGTCTCGTCGTCGCCGTCGCCCTTGCCGGTCTGGTTGTCCCCACTGTGCACCAGCGAGCCGTTGCCCATCGGGTCCAGGGAGTCCAGCCCGGCCAGCCGGACCGGTTCCGCGCCCTGCAGGGCGATGGCGATCAGGTCGAGGTCGGTGCCGACCTTCTGCCGGAGTTTGCCCATCAGCCCTCCGCTGCTCCCCGACGTCGGGTCCCAGGACACCCCGATGGACAGATGCGTCACCCCGTCCAGATCGGCCGGACCGTCTTCCTTCTTCAGCGTGATCATGCGTGATCCCTCTTGGTGGTCAGACTGCTACCCCTGAAGTGTGCCTGGTGCCGTCATCGTTCGGCCCACCCGGGTGGATTTTGGCCACGCCCGCCCGGCCCGGCCGGAACGAGTCCGTGGTCGGCGAGCGGGCCGACCGTCAGCCCTGCGGCCCTGATGCCGTCGACCAGTTCGGGCAGCATCGTGAGCGCGCGGGCCCAACGCCCGGACGCCGACAGGTCGGCATCGTGCAGGAGAACCGTGCCGCCGCCGCGCAGATCGCGGCGCACCGTCGTCAGAACGCCCTCGGGGGTGGCGTCCTCCTCCCAGTCCCGGCCCCAGGCGGACCACAGGACGGGCCGCAGTCCGCAGCGCCGGGCGGCGGCCCACCGGCCACCGGTCAGAATCCCGTACGGCGGCCGGTACCACAACGGCCGTACGCCCGCGACCGTGCGGATCGCCGCCGCGGCGCGGGAGACCTCGCGCGCGTCCCGGACCGCGGCGGGGAACCACGGCCGACTGTGCGCCCACCCGTGGACGGCGAGTTCGTGGCCGCGGCGGACGATGTCCCGGCCGAGCTCCGGATGACGCAGCATGCTCCGTCCCAGCACGAAGAAGGTGGCGCGTGCCGAGAGCCGGTCCAGCGTGTCGAGGAAGAACGGGGTGGAATCGGGGTCCGGCCCGTCGTCGAAGGTAAGGGCGACGTGATGGGGGCGGCCGAGACCGGCCAGGGCGGGGAAGCAGGTACGGCGCAGACCCGGCAACCAGGTGCCGGCGGGGGCGACATGGGCGGTCAGTACGAGCGCCGCCGCTGCCAGTGGTGCGCGGAAGGCGGTGGGGATCGCCTCGCGTCGGTGTTTCATCGGGTTTCTCGTTCCTCCGTCGATGCGGTGACCGGTCCCGGCCGCGCGGGCCCCGGTGAGGGCGGTCCCGGTCGCGTCCCACTGGCCCGCGACCGCCGAGGAACGCGCCGGGCCCGTGGTCCCGGCGGCGCCCGCCGGTCCCCGCTCACCCCGGTCCGGGGAGGCCGCGGCCGTTGGCGGGGCGGCCGACAGCACCGGGGCCGGGACCGCGGCGAGGACGTTCACACGGCGGCCGCTCAGCCGAAGCGGGCCGCGAGCCGGTGGTAGAGCCGGGGCGCCACGGCGCGCACACATCCCGGCAGCCGCAGCCAGCCGGGTACGAACACCTCGTCACGGCCCGCCGTGAAGGCGTCCCAGAGCGCGTCGGCGACCTTCTCCGGCGACATGGGCCGGGGCCACGAACGGGCGTACGGCATGCCCCGCCGTTCGAAGAACGGGGTGTCCACGACGCCGGGGACCAGATGGGTGACGCGCACCCCGGTTCCGCGCAGTTCGTGGCGCAGCGCGTCGGCGAAGGTGGCGATCGCCGACTTCGCCGCCGAGTAGACGACTTCGCCGCGTACCCCGGTGGATCCCGCCACCGATCCGATCAGCATGATGTGCCCGCGTCCCGCGGCGAGCATGTGCGGGAGCAGGAGCCGCACCAGATGGACGACGGAGACCAGGTCGACGGTGAGGACCCGGTCGGCATCCGCGGCCGGCATGGTGTCGAAGGATCCGGCCCAGCCGACCCCGGCCGCCGCGACCAGCAGATCCACCCGACCGGCCGTACCGAGCGCCTCGACGACGAGCCTCTCGGTGTCGCCCCGCGACATCAGGTCCGCGCAGAGCGCCGTCGAGGACGTCGCCGCGGCGATGCCCGCCAGCCGTTCGCGGTCGCGCCCCGCGACGAGGAGCCGCCAGCCTCCTTCGGCCGCGATCCGGTGCGAGACCGCGGCTCCGATGCCCGAGGAGGCTCCCGTCACCAGGGCCACCCCGGTACGGGTGGCGCGCCCGTTTGGCACGTCGCCCTCCGGCACGCCGCGCCGGGCGGTCCCCGGACCAGATGACATGGCCTCTCCCCTGTGTCGGCACGGTGCGGCGCGATGCCCCCGCCTTCCGGGGACCGGCCCCGAGCGGACGGGGCGTGGGGCTTCGCGCCACCGGGTCTGGTTAGGAGTAGCCCGGGGGCGCCCGGGCAAAACCGTCGGCGCCCGGACCTCACTGGACCGCACCGCGGCGCTCCCGCCCGCAGAATGGGACCGACCACGTTCAGTACCCGCTGCCGCACGGCCGCCGGGTGCCGGCGGAGCGGAGGTGATCGCGTTGCCCGCTGCTCATGCGGATGGCTCCTCGGGGCCGTGCCGGGGCATCGGCCGATCGGCGGAGTCCGTCCGCGTGCCGGGACGGTCGGCGGCGCCGGAACCGGCCCGCTCCCGACGACGGGGACCAGCCGCCCGCACGGGGCACCGGCCCGTGCGCCGACGACGGACGGGAGCCCGCCGGTGAACACGTCACCCGGACGTTTCCTCGTCCTGAGCGCCGACATGGGCTCCGGGCACCACGCGGTGGCCGGTGAACTGACCCGCCGTCTGGAGGCGGACGGAGGACGGACGACGACGGTCGATGTCCTCGATCTGCTGCCCGCCGGGGTCGGCTCCGGCCTCCGCACCTTCTACCGGACGGTCATCTGTCATCTGCCGGCCGTCTACGCCGGGCTGTACGCGGCGTTCTTCCGGGGTTCGGGCGGCCCCCGGCCGAGCAGTTCCCCGTTGGCCTCGCTCGCCGGGCCGCGGCTGCTGGAGCTGGTCGCGCGGCAGCGGGCGGACGTCGTCGTCCCGGTCTTCCACCTCGCCGCCCAGCTCACCGGCGGACTGCGCGCACGCGGCGCGCTCACCGTCCCGAGCGCCGTCGTGATCACCGACTTCGCCGTTCACCGTCAGTGGCTCCACCCGGGCAACGACCTTCATCTGTGTCTGACGGCCGACGTGGCCCGCCGCGTGCGGCGGGCGGTGCGGCGCCCGGCCGTCGTCTCCGGCGCCCTGGTGGCCCCCCGGTTCCACGCCCCGGCGCCCACCGCGGCGGACTGGCGACGGCGCGTCGGCTCTCCGGACCGTCCACCGGTTCTGGTCTCGACGGGCGCCTGGGGCGCCGGGGGCGGCGTTGTGGACACCGCGCGGCTGATGGCCTCGGCGGGGTACGGACCGGTCGTGCTCTGCGGCGACAACACCCGTCTGCGCCGGAGCGTCGCCCGCGTCGAGCACGCAGAGGCCCTGGGCTGGGTCGACGACGTGCGGGGCCTCATGGCGGCCTCCCGCGCCCTCGTCGACAACGCGGCGGGCCAGACGGCGCTGGAGGCGCTGGCCGCCGGGCTGCCGGTGGTCGGATATCGCGCCATCCCGGGGCACGGGAGGGAGGGTGTGCGCCGCATGGCCGCGCACGGACTCTCGGACCACGCAGCGGATCCGTGGGCGTTGTTGCGGGCCCTGGACGACACGACCGCCGCGGGCCCGGTCCGCGAGCGACGCCTGTCCGCGGCCCGCGGTCTGTTCTCCGGTGCCGGGGTGCTCCCGCTCGAAGACCTCGTCCGGGCGGGCCGGGGGGACCGTGCCGGGGCCGGGGCTCCCCTGGCCCGCGGCGGACGGCGGGACGTCTGACCGAACCGGTACGCGGTCCTCCGGACGTTCCCGTCCCCGTTGCCCCCGTTCGCGTGCCTCGGCGCGAGCCCGCGGGGACCCTCGTCCAGGAGGCCTCCGACGCCCGCGCCGGGGAACGGACGGATCAGTAGCGCAGTGCGCCCGCGATGCCGACGCCGTCGGGAAGTGTTCCGTCGGGGACGAATCGCACCTCCGTGTCGGCGTCCAGCGCCTCCTCGATGAGACTGTCGACGATGTCCGTCTCGACGCCTTCGGGAGCCGGCTCGCCGGGCGGCACGTCGACGATGTGCAGTTGGTGGTTCTCGTCGGCGCGACCCGCCGCGCGCAGGCCCTCCTCCACCAGGACGAGGGCGGCCCGGTGCCCCATGACCGAGTTCCACACCTCCGCGAGCCCCGCCACGTACGCCTTGCGGCCGCGCGCCGCGTCCAGTTCCTCGCGGGCCCGCGCGGCCCGGTCCTCGCGGATCTTCTCGAAGACGGGTGCCAGCCGCTGCTCCAGTTGGGGAACGGCGTGTTTGTCGGCGCCCGTCAGGTCCAGCCTCCCCACCGTGGCGCCGGTGTGGCGCGAGACCTTCTCGAAGGCCGTGGTCAGCTCGGGGCTCCCCACCAGGACCAGTGGCAGCCGCCGCTCGGACATGGCCCGGGTGAAACGCTCCTCGATGTCGGTGACGTACTGCGCGATGCGCTCCGCCCGGTAGCCGGTGCGCTCCGTGCCGTACGCCGGGCCGGGAATCGCGTCCTCGCGGGAGGGAACCTGCGGTTGGGCGGGGAACCCGTGGCCGGTGGCCTCGGTCAGGTTTCCGGCATGGGCCAGGTACAGCCTGCTCTCCTCCTGGTCGAGGACCAGCACCCAGTACGGCCGTGCGAACAGATGCGCGGCGACCAGGTTGCGGGTGAGGAAGGTGTCCGTGACCTCGATGCGCTCGGGGACGTCGTGCGGAGAGCAGAACTGCCACGCCTGCGGGTCGTCGTCCGGTGCGAGCAGCACCAGCAGTCCGTCCTCGGCGCGTTGGGCGTCGAACAACCGCAGGACGGCGCTCTCGTCGAGCTGCCGCTCCAGCCGGAGGCGGCTCTCCCGGTCGACCGACGGGTCCTCCCTGACGCGCCGCGCCGCCTCGCCGAGGAGATTGCGCAGCCGGATCGGATCCTGCTCGTTGTCCGGCCTGGTCCGGTGCGTCGGCATGAGGAGCGAGATCGCCGGAAACGGGCGCGGGCGGCGCAGGTCCTTCAGTACGGCCGGGGTCAGGTCACTCGTGCGCATCCATGGCCTCCCTGGAGCGGCTGGGAACAGGTGATCGCATCCCAGGGGACCACGGCACGCCGCGACCCGCGATCGGACGCCCCACGGGCGCGCCGACGGGTGCCGACGGGTGCCGACGGGTGTCGGCACCCGGGCCCGGTGCTCAGCCCACCGCCGTCGGCGAGGATCCGCCGGCCACGGCCAGGCGGGGTGCGCCGGTGCCGTCGGCGGGAACGGTCCAGATGTCGCTCGCCCGGCCGGCGGAGCCCGGCAGGGCGTACCCGACCGCGGCATCGTCCAGCCAGGCCGCCTGGTCGTCCACGCTGTGCGTCTCGGCGAGCGCCGTCTCACGCATGGTCCGCAGGTCGAGGACGTACAACCGCCAGGGCGCGGCCGGGTCGTCGGAGACCTTCTTCTTGAAGGCGAGCCGGGTGTTGTCGGGCGACAGGGACGGGCATTCGACGTTCCGTCGCAGCGCCTTCGTCGCCCAGGTCCTCATGTCTCCCTGGACGAGGTACGTGCTGCCCCTGGTGGAGACGGTGGCGTAGAAACGGTTGTCGTCGCGGGCGAAGGACACCCCCCAGTAGTTGACGTCGGGGGCGTGGTACCGCTTGCCGTCGATGGTCAGCGGGATGTCCTCGATGGACTTGATGAGGTAGCCGGTGCGCAGGTCGAGGACGGCGGTCCGGGTGGAGAAGGCCGTGGTGGCGTACGAGTCACCGGTGGCGAACACCGTCCAGGACAGCATCCGGCCGGACGCCGAGACCCGGGCGCGGGTGGGAATGCCCGGCACGGTGATCCGGCGCTTCTCCCGAAGGTGCCGGTCGAACACGATCGCCTGGGTCCTCGGCAGCACACCGGGCCGGGTGCGCAGGCAGATGGCGCTGTCACCGGCGGCGTAGAAACGGTCGCAGGAGGGACCACCGGTGGTGCGCGCGCCGGCCGTGCGCGTGCCCACCGTGCGGGTGGCGGTCGTACGGTCGCCGTCGGCCTCGGCGAGCGGCTGGTGCGCGACGCGTCCCGTGTCCGTGTCCCGGAAGTACAGCGCGGGCCCGCTGACGGTGAACGAGGCGTCGGCGTCGGCCCGTTGCCCCTGCGCGCGGTGTTGTGCGCGCAGGGCGTAGCCGACGGAGCCGCCCGCGAGGAGGAGTACCGCGGCCGCCACGACGGCGATGCGGGACCGGGGGCCCAGCGGTGTCGCGGGCTTCGGGGACCTGGTGCTCATGCGGTCGGCCTTTCGGTGGTCGGGGCTGCCGGGTCCTCGGCACGGGGGTCGCGCGGCAGCAGCGTCCAGCCGCCCGCGAGCGCGGCGAGCAGGACCGATGCCGCTGCCCACAGCGCGGGGCCCGGTCCCCACACCGTCCAGGCGGCTCCGAAGCCTGCGGCGGCGAGCATCCGGGCCAGCGCCTGGCCGGTCTGGAGCAGGGCGAGTCCGCTCGCCCTGCCGTCGGCGGGGAGCACGGGTGAGGCGAGGGCCATCAGCACGCCGTCGGTGGTGGCGTAGAAGACACCGAGCAGGACGAGGACGGGTACGACGAGGAGCGGGAGCGGGCCACCGGCCGGGGCGAGGAGCACGACGTACACGCCGAGCAGGGCGATGTGTCCGTGCAGGAACGGCAGCCGTCGGCCGACCCGGTCCGCGATCCGGCCCGCCGGGACCGCGAGCAGCAGGTAGCACGCCGCCGCGCCGAGCGGCAGCAGCGGGAACCAGCCGATGGGCAGGTCGAGGCGTTGCTGGAGCAGGAGGTAGACGAAGGCGTCGCCGATGGTGGCGGCGCCGAGCAGGGCGGCGGCTCCGAGGATCTTCCTGAAGCCCCGGTCGCGGAGCGCGCCGAACACCTCGCGCCGCCGGGGCGCCGGTCTCGCCGCGGGCGCCGGCCGGTGCCCGGGTACGTACAGGACAAGGAGCAGTACGCCGAGCAGGCCGACGCAGAAGCTGACGACGAACACCGCGTCGTAGGCGTCGGCGGTGGCCCAGAGCAGGGCGAACGCGGCGAGCGGGCCGAGCAGGGCGCCGGTGGTGTCCATCGCCCGGTGCACGCCGAAGGACCTGCCGAGTGTCTCGGGTCTGCTGCTCAGGGTGATCATGGCGTCGCGGGGCGCGGTGCGGATGCCCTTGCCGACACGGTCGGCGGCGAGTGCCGCCGCGATCCCGGCGGTGGCGCCGCCCGCGAGGAGCAGGCCGAGCCGGGAGAGGGCCGAGAGGGCGTAGCCGGTGCCGGCGACCCGCTTGTGCCGGTGCCCGCGGTCGGCGGCATGTCCGCCGACCAGTCGGACGATGGCGGTCGCACCGTTGAACAGGCCGTCCAGGAAGCCGAATTGGAGGGGCGAGAGACCCAGTCCGAGGACCAGGTAGAGCGGCAGCACCGCGGTGACCATCTCGGAGGAGATGTCGGTGACGAGGCTGACCGTGCCGAGTGCGAGGACGGTGCCGGGGACACGCCGGCCCGCCCCGCCCGTGCGGGGCGGAGCCGGCGTGTCCCGGCGGCCTGTGGTCGCCAGGTACATCAGTGGCAGGTGTACTTCGGGCTGGTGTCCTTGGCCTTGCCGTCGGTGCCGACGTAGCTCCAGCTGTAGCCGGAGTCGGTGAAGTCCAGTTTCAGGACCCCGTATTGACCGCTGATCCGCTTCTGGCTGTTGGGCTGGACGTCCTCGATGGGGTAGGGCTCGGCGCCACCCATGCCGCCGATGATCTCGGTGATTCCGTCGGCGGTGGCCTTCCCGTCGGGGTTCTGCGGGGCGAATCGTTCGTAGTGGTGGTCGTGCCCGTTGAGCACGAGGTCGGCCTTGGCCCCGTAGAGGAGTTTCCAGACCGGCCGGCTGACCGGGTCGTTGCCGTGTCCGCCCGAGGAGTACAGCGGGTGGTGCCAGAAGGCGGCGATGCACGCCTTGTCGTTGGCGGCCAGGTCGGCCTTGAGCCAGTCGGTCTGGGCGCTCTTGTCGAGGGAGTTGGAGTCGAGGGCGATGAAGTGCCAGTTGCCCTCGTCGAAGCTGTAGTAGGTCTTGCCCTGCGGGTAGGCGATGGCGCCGAAGTACGCCTTGTAGCCGGCCAGGGATCCGGCGGGGTCGTACGTCTCGTGGTTGCCCGGTACCGGGTGCGTCTTGCTCTTGAAGGCGCCCCAGGTCTTGTCGTAGTAGGCGCGGTAGTCGGCGATCCGGGCGTCGTCGTACTGGTTGTCGCCCATCGTCAGGTAGAACTTCGGATTGATCTGCTGGGCCAGTGCGGCGGTCCTGGGGTGGGCGCAGTCGCTGTCGGAGGCAGTGCACTGGGCGGCGATGTCACCGGCGGCGACCACGGTGAAGGCGCCGGTCTGCGGGGGCGTGCCGTCGACGGTGCCGTACACCTCGACCTCGTGCAGCGAGTAGCCGTACGAGGTGCCGCGCGTGGTTCCGTACACGCGCAGGTAGCGGCCCCTGCCGGTGAGGCCGGGCCAGTCGTCGGTGCCGCCGTTCCCCGCCTTCTCCTCGGCGAGCCGGGTCCAGGCCGTGCCGTCGGCGGAGATCTCGATCCGGTACGCCTTGGCGTACGCGGCCTCCCAGTCCAGTCTCACCCGCGTCACCTCGGCGGTGGAGCCGAGGTCGACGCGGATCCACTGCGGGTCCTTGCCCTCGGCGCTCGCCCAACGGGTGGCCGGGTCGCCGTCGAAGGCGTTCTGCGGGCCGAGGCCGGAGTCCTCGCTGGAGGACGCGGTGGCCGGTTTGCCACGGGAGATGAGGGGGTCGGCCGCGGCGCCGGCCCGGTCGGGGTGGGCGAGCAGCAGGGCGCCCACGAGGGCGAGTACGGCGACGACGACCACGCCCGCCGTGCGGCGCCGCGTGGGTGCGAGAAGGGGAACTGAGCCGTTCAGGTGCATACCTGGACTCCTGGCCTGTGGGGTGGCGAGAGCTGGGCATCGGTTCGACCGCGCCCGTCCCGGACGGACGGGGCCGCATCCCGGCGGCCGGGGCAGAGCTCTCGCTGAGCGCGTCATGCCCACGGATCGGGCACCGCGCCAGGCCGCCGCCCGGAATGCTAGCGAACAGTAAAGTTTCCTACCAGTCCCCAATTCGCTTTGTTCCGGGGCGCGTTCGGGAGTGATCGACGGCTTGCGGACGCGCGTTGGGGGCGCGACGCGCCCTCCGCACGCCCGTTCCCGAAACGTGCCCGGTCGCCGCGCCGGACAGCGGCGGACAGCGCCGTCCGCACGACTGCGCCGGGCATTGGCGCTCACGGGCGGGGGGGAGCCCATCGCACCCCGGGCGCAGGGCCCCCTCGCCGGGGCCCGGGCATCCGGCCTCCGCGTCACCGGCGGGTGCGCGGAACCGGCCACCGCCTCACCCGTCGGCGTCCTCGTCGTCGCCGACGGTGTAGACGTCCTTGACCTTGACCTCGGTGACGCCCCGGCCCTCGGGGAACACCCGGCGCCAGTCGCCCACGACGTGGAGTTCGTCGGTGCCCATCGCCCGCACGACCGCGAGACCGCCCTCATGCGCCCTGAGGGCCTTCGTCCACAGGTTGGCAAAGGCCTGCGAGCGGATGATGTGCATCCAGTCCGGCCGGTACAGCTCCCGGTTGTAGTTCGACTCCCCCATGGTGGAGACGAACTTCGAGTACATGGCCTTCACGTACTCCAGTGTCACCTCGTCACCGGCGGCGATCGCCGTGTCCCTGGCGTCCTTGAGGGCGACGCGGAACTTCTCCAGCAGGTTCTCGGTGGCCCCCGAGGTGAAGGACTCATGGATCCGGGGAGGCTCGCACAGTCCGTACTTCGGCCCCGAGAGGCGCAGCAGCAGGCGCAGCGTCGGTTCGGTCACCCACAACGGGCCGGGTTCGTCCCGGTTGCCGATCGGATTGGGCAGCACCGCCGCGTGCTCCCACTCGGGCGGGGTGATCAGGTGGACACCGGCGCGGCGGCGGTCGTGGCCGAAGCCGGTCGAATGCTCGAGCTGCCCCAGCGGCAGATGCGTCTTGAGCGCGGAGAGGTAGGCACCGTTGACGTCGAGCGCCGTCACCTCATGCCGTCCGGGCGGGAGTTCCCGGCGTGTCCATTTCGGGCGGGCCTCCCAGACCTGGTCCGCGCCCCGGGACGTCTGCTTCTTCAGGATGTCGGGGATCCAGGGGTGGGCGATCACGTCGTAGCGCGCGCCCTTGCGGGTTTCGTCCAGCAGGCGCATCGCGTCCGGGATCGCGCGCTTCGCCAGTGCGGCGACGGCGGCGTCGATGTCGCCGCGGTGCTCGGCGAGCACGCCCCGCACCACTTGATGGATCAGGTCGGCCGGGCCGGACGGTTCCCGGAGCACACGCCGTGCCGTCGTACGCGGTCCGTCCGCAGCGGAGGCGGATGACCGTTGCGGGGACTGCCGGGGGGCGGGTCCGGCACCGCGGTCGGCACCGGACGCGGTGGGGGCGGCGCCGGTCGCCGAGGCGGCCGGACGGCAGTCGGCGGCGTCCAGGTGCTGGGCGAACCCCGCGACCCGTTGCCCGGCGGGGTGCCCGCACAGCACACACGGCTCGGCGGTGGCGAGGGGCTCCACGTCGTCGTTCCCCGGCCCGGGATCCGGGGCGGCCTCGCCGGCGCGCTCGGTGCCGCGGGGCGCGGGGGCGGGGCTCCCGACCGGCGCCGCCGCGGAGCGCGGCTCCGGCTCGGGCCCGGTGTCCGCCGCCGGACCCGGCTCGGGCTCGGGGCCGAGCTTGGCGTTCAGCCCGTCCAGCAGATACGCGTACTTGGCGCGCGTCTCACCGGAAGGGTCGCGGCCGTTCTCCCACCCGGCCACGGTCGACGGGCCCACGCCGAGCGCCCGGGCCACCTGCGCCCTGGACAGCCTGGCCCGCTCCCGCAGCGCGCGTCGCGCGTCGGCGGCCGGGAGCTCGGCCTCGGGGCCGACGACGGCCAGCAGCGAGTCGATGGCGTCGAATTCACCCACCGGACCGCCCTCCTCGAATGTAGGTGACGGGGTTGCGGGACAGGTGCGGGCTGGGGGTGGGGCGACCGACGCGCGGGTCGTCGCGCAGGATTTCCCCTTCGAGCGCGTAGCGGTCCCCGTGCTTGGAGATGCCGGTGATCCTCGCCACCGCGAGCACGGTGCCCGAGGTGTTGATGATCTGCGCCTCGCTCTCGGACAGGGCGCGGTCGGCATTGAACTTCCAGAGCCCCCGGCCGGCTTCCCACGCCTCGTCCTCGCTCATACCGGCACGCCAGCCGAGGACGGTCCGGGCCAGGGAGTCGCCCACGCCGGCGGCGCGTTCCGCACCGATCTGGATCTGCAGCACCCGTCCGCCCCTCGGAGACTTCTCAACTTGTTACGAAGTTAGCATCGCCGCCGGGCCGCCACCGCACCACACGTCGGCCCGGACGGTGCACCGCGCGCCGGAGCTCCTCCCGGTCCGGGCGGAACGACCGCGGAACCCGAACCGGAGACCGGGGCCGATGTGGGCGGCCGGGATCCGGGGCCGGGGCCGGGGGCCGGGTCATGGCTCCGGGCTCCGGGCTCCGGCGGGAGTCACGGCGGACCGGATGTCGGCGCGTCATGGAGGAGCCCCGCCCCCTCACCGGCGAAACTCCCCTTCATGACCAACACACCCAAGGCGTTCCTCGACGGCGGCCCCGACGATCTTCCCGAGCGCATCGTCCCGGTCACGGACACGGGGGGCGATCTCAAGATCTCGTTCCGCGGCGGATACGAGCACTTCAGGGTCACCACGCGCCACCAGGAGACCCCGGAGGGCCAATTGCCCGTCTACGAATGGTGGGAACGCACCGAGTTCCCGGGCTGAACACCGCCCGCCACGGACCACCGCCCACGGCCGGGCGACGAGCGGGCACAACACCGGACGGGAGGCAGGTCGTGCCGACCGGCCGGCACGATCCCACACGCCTCAGGGAAAGCACCAGGCCAGGGGCACGATCGCCACACCCCGGGGAACGGCGTGAGCCATTTTCCTGGCACGTCAACAAACGACACGCCGTCGCCGGGGTGAGCGGGCTTCAGAAAGTCGCCCGGACGGACCAACGTTTCATCAACTCACCGGAAACCATGGAGAGTTATCAAATGATCAGATAATCCGGAAATAGCATTTGGCGTACTTTCTGTACCTCGATCGACGTTCCGGGGGTGCGGGGCAACGTGTCCGATATGACAGGTATGAGGACCGTCAGTACGTTCAGTCTCGGGCCGACTGCTCAGCCGGCCTCTCTGAGACAGGAGAAGTGACATGGCTACCCGTTCCACCGTTGTGACCGCCGCTGTGGCGGCCGCCGCGGCCCTGGCCGCCACCGGCATCACGTACGCCTCGGCCGCCACCACCGAACCGCCGGTCCAGGCGGCCCCCGTCGTCCAGCAGGCCGCCGCCCCCACCACGGCCCTCAACGGCGGCGACGCCGGCAAGGGCAACGAGGGCAAGGGCAATGAGGGCCGGGGCAACGAGGGCAAGGACTACGGCAGGGGTCACGACCGCGGCGGTCGCGACCACTACGAAGGCCGCATCCACATCAACGAGCGCACCTACTCCGACGAGCGCGGCGGCTGCATCACCGTCGTCAGCGGGCTCGGTTCCAAGAGCCTCAACATCCGCAACGAGAGCCGCCGGAGCGTCGAGGTCTTCCGCGGTGCCACCTGCGACAACGGCGCCCCGATCGCGACCGTCGGACCGCACAGCTCCAGCGACGGGGTCTTCCCCGGCCACGTCAGGGGCGGCGTGCACGTCCACGACGGAGTCGTCGGCAGCTTCCGCGTGATCGAGCACCACGGTGACCGCGGCGGCGACCGCGGCGGCGACCGCTACTGACCCGACCGTCCATCCACACACAACCCCGGCCCGCCGGAATCGGGCCGGGGTTCCGTGTGCGTCGGGCAACCCGGGAGGTCCGGGACTCGGCGGCCCCGGCCCCGGTCAGCCGACGTTCACGTCGATGCAGGCGTAGAAGGCGTTCGCGGTGTCGGCGATGTTCCACACCGCGAGAACCTTCTGCTTGCCGGTCAGCCCACCGAAGTTCACCTGGTGGGTGACCGTGGCACCGGGCTGAGCACCGTTGTCGTTGAATTCCGCGATCTTCCGGCCGCCCGCGAAGTACTGCCAGGTGCTCGTGGCGTGCCGGGCGGTCAGGACCCACTGGAAGGAGGTGGTCCCGCTCACCGGGGTCACCTTCCAGCCCTTGGAGTCGTTGTCGAGATCGGCGAAACGGCTGTTTCCGCCGCTGCAACTGGTCAGCCCCTTGGGGCCTTCCACGCTCTGCGGCTCGTACTTGATCTCTCCGCAGCTCACGGTCCCGGCGGCGCACTGGGCCTGGCGGCTCGGCGGCGACGAGATGTATCCGTGGGCGCTGGCGGAACCGGCCGGCAGGCTCAGGGCCAGTACGGGGGCGAGCAGAGCACCTACGGCGGCGGCTGTCTTCCTTTTCGTGTGCATGCTTCTCCTTCACATGAGGCGTCGCCGCGCACAGTCGGATAGTGGGGACCCGGCCATGGCGGACCGGCCTCTCCAGTGTGGGGACCAAGAGGCGCGAAGGGCACTGCAGAACCTACGGGAGCATGCACCCGGCAGTCGCAGGCGTCCGAAGGCTGCCTTGCACTTGGACTAGACCATAACCAATGGCGACTCGGCGTCAAGAGTGCCGGCAGGAGGGAAGTTCACCGGCACGACATCTGGACGTCCCGGCCGGCCCGCCCGCCCGGAACGTCCGCCGTGACGCGTCAGCCGCCCGTCACGCCGTCGAGGCGTTCGCGCAGCAGGTCGGCGTGACCGATGTGACGCGCGTACTCCCCGATCATGTGCAGATGCACCATGCGCAGCGAGTACTCCTCACCGGCGTGGGTGAAGGTGTCGTCCAGCGAGGCATCGGCGACGATCGCGTCCGCCAGTCGGCGCTCCTCGACCAGACGCCCGTAGTCCTCCTCCGCCCGGGCGGGGTCCAGATCCTCGAAGTCGGCGTCCTTCCCCTTCGCCGGGTCGTACATCTCGTCCAGGTCCTCGCCGGCGAACCGTCGGCGGAACCAGACGCGTTCGACCTTCGCCATGTGGCGGATCAGCCCGAGAAGCGTGAGGGCCGACGGCTCCACCGTCCGCTCGGCGAGTTGCTCCCCGGTGAGCCCGGCACACTTGTGCAGCAGGGTGTCGCGGTACCACGCGAGGTACCCGGTGATCATGTCGCGCTCACCCGCCACGAGTGAACCGGACATGCGCTCGACGTGCGGTGCTTTCCAAGTCATGCCCCGATCCTGCACCGTCCGCGGTGGACCGGGCCATCCCGTGCACGCCCGCGGGGACGGATCGGCCGCGCACGGATGCCGCGCGGGCCGGGACCGCGCGACCACGCCGCGCCTCCGGCTCGCCGCGCCGCACCGAGGACGGATCGGCCCGATCGGGTACCGCCGCACCGAGAATGACGGCGTGTCCACTGTTTCCCCCTCCACCGGCCACGGCTCCCGGGGCGAATGGGCCATGCTGCTCCTCTCGGCCGCCTCGGGAGCGGCGGACGCCTTCGTCTTCATCTGCGTCGGTCAGGTCTTCGCCGGAGTGATGACCGGAAACCTCGTCCTGTTGGGCGCTTCCGCCGTCGGCACCGGTGAGCACGGGGCGGCCCCGCGGGTGCTCACCGCGCTCGCCGGGTACGGCGTCGGGGTCGCGTTCGCGGCATGGGCGGCCGAGCGGTTGCGGTGGCCGCCGCCGGTGACGCTGCTGTTCGAGGTGGCACTGCTGGCGGCGGGGGCCGCGCTGTGGTGGCTCGACCCGGTCGGCTCCGACCGCGACCGGCTGGGGCTGCTGGCCCTCATCTCCACGGCCATGGGGATCCAGGGACGCGTCCTCAGGACTCCCACGAACTACTTCACCGGCACACTCACCTCTCTCCTGGGCCGCACGGCGCTGCGGTCCTGGCAACAGGGGGATCGCTGGGTATCGGGTCGGCTGCTGGCGGTCGTGGTGGGCGCCGCCGTCACCGCGCTGGCGGTACGGGTCCGGCCGGACGTGGCGGCCGCGGTCGCGGTGGTGCCCGCGGCCGGCGCCCTGCTGATCGAGGCCGCGCCGTGGCGGTGGACCCGCGGCTGAAGCCCCTGGGCGGGGCCCACGCCTTCGGGGTCGTCGCGAGCGGCGCACGCCCGGCGAGGGGGCCCCGGCCGGATCGGGGGTCGCCGGCCGGGGCGGTCAGGACGGGGGACGCCGAAACAGCCCCCACATAGATGAATGATAAACCACCACCTTCACTCCCGGACCGCCGGACGGCGGCCACGAAACGACGCGCGCCCCCTTCCCCGCTCCGGTCGCACGTCATCCATCGACGGCGCACAACCGGCGCACAAGCAGCGCATTCACCCTCCGCCCACATGATCCAACGTCCGCCGACAGAAAGTTTGTTCGATAAAGAGCCACTCCGCACCGCCGGTGGCATATGCCGCAAGCAACAACGTATCGAGTGTTGCCGAATCCCTTACACACCCCTGCGGCCTGTGCGACAGTCGACCCCGGCCCACCCTTCAGACCTGGTCGCGCCGCGCCTGTATCGGAGTACGAGATGCCGTCCCCTCTGTCCGCGGACCGCCCCGCCCCCCGGCCGCCCGAACATGACGCCGTCGAGCTGTTGATCGATCGGACCCGGCAGTTGCGCGGCGCGGTGGACGCGGTACGGCGGGACGCGGTGCTCATCGACGACGAGGACCCACAGGCACGCTGGCAGCGCGCGCTCTGCGAACTGGCGGTCCACCACCTCGACGATCTCGGCACACAACTGGGGCAGCTCAGGGAAGGACTCGCACGGGAAACGCCCCGAACGGCGCGGCGGGCCGGGGAGGCCTCCGACCGGAACGGCCCCGACGACGCGTCCGATCCGCCGGAACCCGGTCCACCCATCGGCAGAGTGGGCAGCGCCGAGTGGAATCTGCTGACCGACGAAGTCACCTGGTCCGAAGAGCTGTTCCAGATCTTCGGCAGGTCGCCCGACAGCGGCCCGCTCTCCCTGGACGACCTCCCGTCCGTGCTTCTCCCCGAGGACCAGCCACTGCTCACCGCACTGGTCACGGACTGCCTGGTGGACGGGAAGCCGATAGACGGCGAATTCCGCATCCGGGTGGCGGACGGACACACGCGCACGCTCCACATGAGGGGCGAGCCGGTTCTGGACACGGACGGCTGCACCGCCTCGATGTGGGCGGTTCTGCGTGATGTCAGCGAACTGCGCAGCAGCCAGCGGACGGTACGACGGACCCGGGAATCACTGCACCGTCGCCGCCACATGGCCCGGACCGAGCACAGGATGGCGGTCGAGCTCCAGGAGGCCGTACTGCCCCCGTGGCGGGGATCGCTGCGCCTGCCCTCGCACGGCGCGGGCGCGCTGGACATCGCCGCCCACTACCTTCCGTCGGCGTCGAGTTCCCTGATCGGCGGCGACTGGTACGACGCCCTGGAACTGCCGGACGGCAGGACGGTGCTCACCGTGGGCGACCTGACCGGGCACGGCATCCAGGCCACCTCGTCCATGGCGATGCTGCTGGGCGCGCTGCGCGGGATGGCCGTGGCCGGGATCGAGCCCGGGGCCCTGATGGGCCACCTCAACCAGTTACTCGAATCGTCCGCCCGGCCGGCCCTCGGCAGCGCGATGTGCTGCCGCTTCGACCCGGCGGACGGCACTCTCGTCTGGGCGCAGGCGGGGCACCCCGCACCGCTGCTGTTCCGCAACGGAGAGGGGTGCCCGCTGCCACCGCCCGACGGCGTCCTGCTCGGCGCGGCGTCCAAGGTCGCCTACGAGCAGGACGAAGTGAACCTGCTGCCCGGCGACGTGCTGGTCCTGCACACCGACGGACTGAGCCGTCACAGCGACCGGGATGCGGGCCCGGACGCCCTGCTCGCCCTCGCACCGCGCTTCGCACACGCGCGCACGGCACAGGAGTGCGTGCGTACGGTCGTCACGGAGTTCGGTGGCACCGAACGCCTGGACGACGCGTGTGTGCTGATCGCCCGCATCAGTGGGCTCGGCGGCACACATGCGTGAACACGGACATCTGCGAACGCCGCGGAACGACGTGGGAGGAAGGGACCGCCCACGGGCGTGCCGTCCGGACGGCCGACGGCCGAGCACGGATTCGGTCGGACGGTGAGAAGAGGGGCTGTCGTCGGTCGTGCCTCCACGACCGGCACCCGATCGCGCGGTGCCCGCGCTTGTCAGATCTCGGACGAGCGCCTGGGCTGCTTGATGACGGAGTGCTGCGGCATGGAGACCTTGATCTCCTCGCGCAGGTCCTCGATCTTCGCGTAGCCCGCGAACTGGCCCGTCAATCGGTACATCTCGCGCAGCCTGTCCCAGGTGCGGTGCGAGGAGGTCTCCCCCATCGTCACCAGCGCCAGTCGCGCGTAGCGGTCGGCCTGTTCGGGATCGTCGGCGATGAAGCACGCCGAGGCGAGTGAGATGTAGTCGAAGATCTTGGACCGCTGGCGGCCGTTGACCCGGAGTTCCAGAGCCCGCTTGGCATGGCGCTGGGCCACCGCCGCCACCGACGGGTCGTGTTCGGCGAGCGTACGGAACGCCAGGGCCTGCATGCCGTGCAGATCCGCCTCGTCGAACATCTGCATCCAGCTCGGGGGCGGCACGTCGCCCTTGTCCGAGACGAACAGTTCCTCGGCCTTGCCCAGCGTGCGCCGCATCGTCTGGCCCCGTCCCATCGACGCCTGTGCCCACGCCTCGATGGTGTACAGCATCGCCCGGGTACGCGGCAGGACCATGTCACCGGAGCCGGACCTGGCCAGCTTCATCAGGTCGAGTGCCTCGTCCGGGCGGCCGAGGTGGACCATCTGACGAGCCGCCCGGGACAGCGCCTCGCCCGCGCGCGGGCGATCGCCGCCCTCACGTGCGGCGTGGGCGGCGATGACGAAGTACTTCTGCGCGGTGGGTTCGAGACCGATGTCGTGGGACATCCATCCCGCGAGCACCGAGAGATTGGCGGCGACGCCCCAGAGCCGACGTTGCAGATGATCGGGATGCCGGTAGGCGAGCATGCCCCCCACCTCGTTGAGCTGGCCCACCACGGCCTTGCGCTGAAGGCCGCCGCCCCGGGACGCGTCCCAGGCGCGGAACACCTCGACGGACCGTTCGAGCGCCTCGATCTCCTCCGATCCGATGGGCGCCGCCTCGTACCGGTCGAATCCGGCGGAGTCGGCGTGCGTGGGGACTTCCGTCCGTGGGACGTCGGCCGCGAGCACGGGGTCGCTGTGCAACCAGTCGTGCATCGGGCCGGTGATGGTCGATCCTGCGGCGAGCGCGGCGCCCGCGCTCACCAAGCCGCGTCGGTTGAGCATGAGGTCCATTCCCGTGAATTCGGTGAGGACCGCTGCCGTCCGCTCGGGCGCCCAGGGCAGTCCGTCGGGATTGTTCTCCGTCCCGACCTCTCGCCGTCTCCCCACACGCCCGCGTCGGCCGAACCCGAGGTCCTCGATGGTCACGACACGGCCGAGCCGCTCGGTGAACAGGGCTGCCAGCACCTTGGGCACGGGATCGCGGGGGGACTCCCCCGTCTCGATCCAACGCCTCACCCGCGAGGTGTCGGTGGCCAGTTGCGGATGGCCCATGGCCGCCGCCTGCCGGTTCACCAGTCTCGCGAGTTCGCCCTTGGACCAGCCGGCGAGGCCGAACAGGTCGGACAGGCGGGTGTTGGGTTCTCCGGTCACGTCAAGCCCCCAGGTTCTCGGCTGTGTTGACAGTAACCCCCTGTCAGATGCGTCGCGACTATTCGCCAGGGTTCGCCAGGGTTCGCCAGATGGTCTGCCACCCGCGCCCCGGTGTCAGGTAGGAAAGCGCCACCCCGCCCGGCAGCCCTAGGTACTCCCCAGGGTGCCGAACGGCCGCCGGCGGGGCGGCGCACGCAACTTGTCGGCGCACGAAGGGATCTGTCTCGCCCATGTACACAGCATCGTCCTCCGTGACCGCCCCGCCCCGGCCGCTTCGTCCCCTGGGGGCGGGCGGCGGACCGTACCTCGCTCCGCACGCCGCGGCGTCGGCGCCCGGGGCGGTCCGGCCGCGGCGACCGGTGGGGGTGGGCGGCGCGCCGCTCAGCGGACGGCTGGACCTGTCCGGTCCGCAGGGCGCCCAGCTGAGGATGGTGATCGCCTCGGTGCAACGGATCTGCCCGGAGTTCAACCCGGTACAGGTTCTGCGCCGCAGCGGCCGTTCGGTGCTCCTGGTCGGCTCCACCGGACGCACGACGGCGGTCGCCAAGTGCTTACTCGACCACTCACCCGCCTGGTCGGAGCGGTTCCGCCACGAAATAGCCGCATATCGCGCGTTCGTCCGGCACCGTCCGCCGGTACGGGCGCCCCGGCTCATCGCGGCCGACCCGGAGAACTGCGTCCTGGTGATCGAGCGGATGCCCGGCCGGGTGGCGGCGTTGACCCGGCACCCCTCGGAGGCACCGCCCAGGGCCGACGTACGGACCGTGCTGGGTGCGGTCGCCCGCGTCAACGCGTGGCGCCCGGCCCCCGGACTGTTCGACGCACCGCTGGACTACGCCTCCCGAATCGCCCGGTATCACGAGCTCGGGCTGTTCACCGATCGTGATCTCGGCGACCTGCAGAAGCTGTTGCACGGCCTGGCCCAGACGGGCGGCCGCCCGACGACATGGCAGTTCTGCCACGGTGACGCGCTGCTCTCCAACATCCTGTTGTCGCCCACCGGGCCGGTGCTGGTGGACTGGGAACACGCGGGCTGGTACCTGCCGGGATTCGACCTGGCGACGCTCTGGGCGGTGCTGGGTGACGCACCCGCGGCACGGCGCCAGATCAGCCAGCTCGCGCAGGCGGCCGGACCCGCGTCGCGCGACGCGTTCCTGGTGAACCTGATGCTGGTGCTGACGCGTGAGATCCGTACCTATGAGACGGCGGTCCAGCGGGCCATGCGCGAGCCGGTGCCCCCGGGCGCCGGCCAGGACCGGCCGGGCGCGCTCTCGTCGAGCGAGGAGCAGCGGTTGTTGCTGCGTCGCCTGCACGACGACTGCGCGATGGCCCGTCGGGCCGTTCGTGCCGCGGTCGGCACTCGCTGACCATTCCAGGGGGACACGCCGCGGGTCCGGTGCCGACACACCGGGCCCGCGGCGCTGTCGTGCGATGGGCCGTGACCGGAGTCCGCGGCGCGTCGTGCGCGCTCAGTGCGCGCGCACGATGTCCACGTCGGACGCCTTGACGAAGGCGACGCGGTGGCCGATCTGCACCGTCACGTACTTCTGCCCGCCCCGGAAGTACGCGTGGTCGAACGGGTGGGAGGAGTCGATCGTCGGGGAGTAGAAGTAGCCCGTGGGGGCCTCTCCGCCGCCGGGGTAGGACTGGCCGGCCTTGATCGTGTACGGGAGCGGCGAGCCCACCGGCCCGTCCCCGAAGCCTGCCGGGTACTCGGACTTCTCGGGGTACGCCACACCGTAGACCGGCACCTCGTCGTGTCCCGCCCGGGGCCTGACCACGTATCCGGCGGTGGGTGTGGTGGTCCGGGTGTGCGACGGGGTGCGGAACCACGCCTTTCGTCCGTACCACCAGATCGCCGTCCAGCCCGGCGCGCGGTCCGCGACGACGGCCTGCTGGGTGGCGCTGATCTTGCTGCCCCAGTCGGCGGCGCAGTTCGTGCCGGGCGAGCCGTCCGTGTGCAGACCGGGGTCGGAGAACAGCGGCGCGTCGGTGGACGGGGCGGTGTGGAGCGGGACGGCGCCGGAACCCTGCACGGGCAGGTCGACGCCCTTCTCGCAGTCCCGGAACGCCTGCTTGTTCTTCTTGAAGTCCGGGCTGAGCGTGATGAGTTCGCTGTTCTTGCGGGCGGTCGGCACGGTGGGCTCGCCGAGCAGCGCCATGAAGCGGTTCCAGTCCCAGTACGGGCCCGGGTCCCAGTGCATGTTCTTCGTTCCGGACGCGCTGGTCGGTGGCACGCCGTCGTGGCCGATGATGTGCTGGCGGTCGAGCGGGATGTCGTACTTGGCTGCGAGGTAGCGCACCAGCCGGGCGGTCGAGCGGTACATCTCGGGGGTGTACCAGGTGGCGCCCTCGACGGCGACGCCTTCCTGTTCGATGCCGATCGAGTGGCTGTTGACGTACCAGTTGCCCGCCTGCCAGGCGACGTCCTTGTTCTTCACCATCTGGGTGACGTGGCCGTCCGCCGAGCGCACCACGTAGTGGGCGGACGCCTGCTTCAGCGGATTCCGGAAGATCTCCAGGGTGGTGTCGAAGTCCTCCTCGGTGTCGTGCAGGACGATGAACTTGATCTTGTTGGTGTGGGGCCGGTCGGAGGTGTCGTAGTTCCCGTACGTCTCCTTGTCGGCCGGATCGCCGGTCTGTTGGTAGGCCGCCGGTACCCAGTCGCAGGCGAGGGAGCGCGGGCACTCGGGCCGCACCTCGTCCGCGCCGGCCTGTGTGGTGGGGCTGAGCAGTGCCATGCTCAGCGCGCCGACCGTCGTCATCGCGACCGCGAGTCCGGTCCTCTGCTTGGACGTCATGACAACCTTCCCTGGAGACGTGCGTGGAGCCGTGCGTGCGTGGAGCCGTGCGTGGTCCGATCTCGCTGTTCCGTGGTGCGCGCACACTCTCCGACCTGAGATGACAGCACGTCAAGAGTGCGGCGGACCCGGCGGATCGAGCCAGTGGACCAGACCACTGGCACCCTCTTTGACCTGCGGAGGGAAGACTCCGGGGCAATGGCGGCGGCGCCTGGTTTCCACTGGTTCCGAAGGGACGGGGCCGAAGGCCGGCGCACGGGGACACGCCTCACCCGGGACGACCATTTGTGTGACTAATCCTTCTTGTGCGTACCCCGATCGGCGGCAGGGTAGGGCTCGCGCGGACAACCGGTTCGTGCGGCCTGCGCACGGCGACATCCCGAAAGGCCCGACACACATGGCTCAGCCCTTCACCCTGCCGGACTTCTACGTCCCGTATCCGGCGCGGCTCAACCCCCATGTCGAGGAGGCGCGGCGGCACACCAAGAAGTGGGCGCGCGGCATGGGAATGCTGGAGGGTTCGGGCATCTGGGAGGAGAGGGACCTCGACTCCCACGACTACGCGCTGCTGTGCGCGTACACCCATCCCGACTGCTCGTCCGAGGCGCTGTCGCTGGTGACGGACTGGTATGTCTGGGTCTTCTTCTTCGACGACCACTTCCTGGAGCTGTTCAAGCGGACCCCCGACCGCGAGGGCGGCAAGCGGTACCTGGACCGGCTGCCGGCCTTCATGCCGATGGAACGCGGGGCGCCGATGCCCGAGCCGACGAATCCGGTCGAGGCGGGTCTGGCCGATCTGTGGGCGCGGACGGTGCCCAGCATGTCCGACGCCTGGCGGGCCCGGTTCGCCGAGGCCACGAAGAACCTTCTCGACGAGTCGTTGTGGGAACTCGCCAACATCAACGAGGGGCGCATCGCGAACCCCGTCGAGTACATCGAGATGCGGCGCAAGGTGGGCGGTGCGCCGTGGTCGGCGGGGCTCGTGGAGTACGCGGCGGGTGCGGAGGTCCCCGCGGCGGTGGCCGAGGAGCGCGCGCTGCACGTGCTGCGGGATGCCTTCTCCGACGCCGTGCACCTGCGCAACGACCTGTTCTCGTACCAGCGGGAGGTCGAGGACGAGGGCGAGAACAGCAATGGCGTACTGGTGCTCGAACACTTCCTCGGGTGTTCCACACAGGAGGCCGCCGAGGCGGTGAACGATCTGCTGACCTCACGGCTCCAGCAGTTCGAGAACACCGCGCTCACCGAAGTCCCCCCGCTGTGCGTGGAGAAGGGCCTCGACCCGGCCCGGACCGCGGCGGTTCTCGCCTACGCCAAGGGCCTGCAGGACTGGCAGTCGGGCGGGCACGAATGGCACATGCGTTCCAGCCGCTACATGAACGACGGCGGCAGGGCCGGGGGCGCGCCCGTCCCCGGCATGGCCGCCGCGTCGATCGTGCTGACGGCCCGCTCGGAGTCGGCCCGGCTGCGCAGTCACACCCATGTGCCGTACCAGCACGTCGGCCCGTCCCTGCTGCCCGACTTCGATCTGCCGTTCGGTACGACGCTCAGCCCGCATCTGGACGGGGCACGGGTCCGGATCGTCGACTGGTCGCGGCGGATGGGGATCCTGGAGGCCCAGCCGGGCGTACCGGGCTCGCACATCTGGGACGAGGAACGGCTCGTCGCGTTCGACCTGCCGTTGTGCGCGGCGGGACTGCATCCGGACGCGACCCCGGGGGAACTGGATCTCTCCTCGCAGTGGCTGACCTGGGGAACGTACGGCGACGACTGGTTCCCCGTGGTGCACGGGCGGGCCCGGGATCTGGCGGGGGCCAAGCTCGCCAATGCGCGCCTCTCGCTGTTCATGCCGCTGGACGGGGGCGGGACGCCCGAACCGGTGAACGCGCTGGAGCGGGGGCTCGGCGATCTGTGGTCGCGGACCTCGGCCCCGATGGACGAGGCCGCGCGGCGCGCGTTCCGCAAGGCGGTCGAGGACATGACCGCGAGCTGGGTGTGGGAGCTCGCGAACCAGGTCCAGAACCGCATCCCGGACCCGGTGGACTACGTGGAGATGCGGCGCAGGACCTTCGGCTCCGACCTCACGATGAGCCTGTGCCGGCTGGGCCACGGCCGGAAGGTGCCGCAGGCGATCTACCGCAGCGGCCCGATGCGCTCGCTGGAGAACGCGGCGGCGGACTACGCCTGTCTGCTCAACGACCTGTTCTCGTACCAGAAGGAGATCGAGTACGAGGGCGAGGTGCACAACGGCGTCCTGGTGGTGCAGAACTTCTTCGGGGTGGACTATCCCACCGGCGTGGAGATCGTGTACGACCTGATGAAGTCGCGGCTGCGGCAGTTCCTGCACGTCGCCGAGCAGGAACTACCGGTGCTGTACGACGACTTCGAGCTGGGGGCGGAGGCGCGGGAGACGCTGGCCGGGTACGTTCTCGAACTGAAGCACTGGCTCGCGGGCATCCTGATCTGGCACCGCGACTGCCGTCGCTACCGGGAGCAGGATCTGCGCCGGGGCACCGCCACCCCGGCGCGCCTGAGCGGACCCACCGGGATCGGTGTGTCGGCGGCCCGGGTGACGGCGCTGTTCGCTCAGCTCTCGGGCAGCAGCGTGTAGCGCCCTCCCGCACGCGCGGTGAAGACCCTCTCGCCGCTCGCGAACAGCGTGCTGCGGACGGTCGCCTCGCGGCTGCGGCCCGCCGTGATCACCACACGGCGGGCCTGCCCGGCGGCCCAGTCGATGTCGACGGTGAAGCCGCCCCGGGCGCGCAGTCCGCGTACCGATCCGTCCGGCCAGGCGGCCGGGAGGGCCGGGAGGATCTCGACGGTGCCGTGGTGGCTCTGCAGCAGCATCTCGGCGATGCCCGCGGTGGCTCCGAGGTTCCCGTCGATCTGGAACGGCGGGTGGGTGTCCCAGAGGTTGGGCAGGGTGGAGTTCCTGAGCTGTTCCGCGAGCATCCGGTGGGCGTGGTCGCCGTCCCGCAGTCTCGCCCAGAAGTTGATCTTCCATGCCCTGGACCAGCCGGTGCCGCCGTCGCCGCGCGCCCGCAGGGAGACCTCGGCCGCCTCGGCCCACTTCGTGCCGGGTTCGATCTGCCTGCCGGGGTGGAGGGCGAAGAGGTGGGAGACGTGGCGGTGGGTGTCGGCCGGGTCGTCCCGGTCGGCCTTCCACTCCTGGAGCTGGCCCCAGGATCCGGTCCGCAGTCCGGGGTCGAGCCGGGCGAGGGCCGACTCCAGCCGGGTTCGGAAGGCGGGCGCGTCACCGAGGGTGCGGGCGGCCTCCAGGGTGTTGGTGAACAGGTCGTGGACGATCTGCTGGGACATGGCGGCACCGGCGGTGAAGTCGCCGTGCTCGGGCGAGTAGCCGGGGGTGACGACGAGGAGTCCGTCGCGCGGGTCGGTACGCAGGTTGGCCAGCCAGAACTCGGCCGCCTCCTTCATCGCGGGGTAGGCGGTGGAGCGCAGGTAGCCGGTGGAGCCGCCGAACCGGTAGTGCTCGTACATCTGCTGGGTGAGCCAGGCGGCGGCCTCGGGGAACCAGAAGGCGGTGGACCAGTCGTGGACGCCGGTGAAGCCGTACGGGTTGGTCTCGTTGTGCACGACCCAGCCGTCCGTGCCGAACATCTCCTCGGCCGTTCTCCGGCCGGGGGCGCGCATCGCCTCGACGCAGCGGTCGTACGGTGCGGTGGTCTCGGGGAGGTTGGTGACCTCGGCGGGCCAGTAGTTCATCTGCAGGTTGATGTTGCCGTGGTAGTCGGCGGACCAGGGCGGGGTGGTGGAGTTGTTCCAGACGCCCTGGAGGTTGGCGGGCAGGGAGCCGGCCCGTGAGGAGGCGATCAGCAGGTAGCGGCCGTACTGGAAGAACAGTGCCGCCAGGGCCCGGTCGGCCGGGCCCGTGCCGTCGGTGTGTTCGGTGAGCAACCGGTCGGTGGGCAGGTCGGGCAGGGGCGGCGCGATGTCGAGGGAGACCCTGTCGAAGAGGGCACGGTGGTCGCGCACGTGGGTGTCGCGCAGTTTCTCGTACGGGGCGCGGGCGGCACGGTCCACGGCGGTGGTGACCGCCCGGTGCGGATCGTCGCCGCGGTAGCCGGGGTAGCGGTCGGCGTAGTCGGTGGCTGCGGCGAGGACGAACCAGGCACGGTCGGCGCCGCGGACGGTGAGCGTGCCGTCCGCGCCGGGGGTGACGGTGCCGCCGTGGGTCCGGACCCGGACCTGGGCCTCGAAGCGCAGCCCGTTGTCCTTCAGGGCGCCGCGGACGGTGAGCCGGTCCCGGTCGGCGGTGAGTGTGTGGTCGTCACGGGGCGAGGTGTGCCGCAGGGTGAACGACACCTGCCCGGGGCGGTCCGCGGCGAGGTGCCCCACGACGACCCGGTCCGGGTGGGAGACGAAGAACTCCCGTGTGTGGACGGCCCCTTGGTGGGTGTAGGTGACGGAGGCAAGGGCGTTGCGCAGGTCGAGGGTGCGCCGGTAGGCGGCGTCGGGAGCCTCGGGGGCGTCCGCCAGGTCCAGCCACAGGTCGCCGAGGACCTGGTAGGAGCCGTAGCCGCGGCGCGGCTGGCCGAGCCGGGTCGCGACGGTGTCCGGATCGAGGGCGCCCCGCTCGTCGAGCCGTTCCCGCACCTCGGCGAGGGCGCCCGGCCGGGGTGTGGTCCAGTTCCCGAAGTCGTAGCCGTCCGAGGAACCGGGGCCACCGGTCCACAGCGTCTTCTCGTTGAGGGTGAGCCGCTCGGAGGCGAGGGTGCCGAACACACTCGCGCCGAGCGCGCCACCTCCGAGGGGAAGCGACTCGCGTTCCCAGTCGGTGGCCGGGGCGCTGTAGCGCAGTGTCAGGTCCGCTGTCGCGCGGCTCGCACGGTCCGATCCCGGCGGCTCCGTCGATTCATCGGAGGTGCCGACAGCCTTCGCCGTGCCCGAGAGGGCGGGAATTCCCAGCGCAAGAGCGCCTGTTGCACCTATCGCTGTCTTCACCGTGGTACGTCGAGTCATCCCGGAAGTCATGCGGGCGACGGTAAAGGTCCGACGAATGGGCGACAAGGCATACGGCGGAGCGGCCTCTTGGACGGAGGTCGCGAGTACCTGGACGCTTGCGCGCCGACGCGCCCCTCACACCGTGCGGGCGGAGGGCGCGGGCATCGGCGGAGGGACGTTTCAGCCCTGCTGGAACAGCTCGGCGGGCAGGGGCTTCAGCAGCGTGTACAGATCGTCGGTGATCGGCCGGTCCCAGCTGGCGATGGTGACGAGCACGCCGTCGCTCCGGTCGAACTGGACGCAGGAGATCCGGCTCTCGGAGAGCTTCACGCGGCGGACGATCAGCAGGTTGTCGCCCTGCATCACCGGCATGTCCTCGGTGCCGGTGACCTCGACCGGTTCGTCGTTCTCCAGCGCGAGCAGCAGCTGGGCGACCTCGAACGGGGCCTGGCCCTCCTCGGTCTCGCGGGCGGGCGAGCCCTCCGGGAGGTTGCCGATGATCATCGCGGGGCCCCGGCCGCCGAACAGGTCGTAGCGCAGGAAGACACCCTGGCAGCTCCCGTCCGGCGCGGGCAGCAGTCCCGCGCCGAGGTTGCCGGGCCAGTCTCCCGGGTCCATGGCCAGGACGTCGAAGTCGGGGCCCGCGGGTGTGGCTGCACTGCGGCGGCGGAGGAAGGACATGCGGACATCGTACGTGGCCCGGCTCACGTCGCGGAGCCGGGTCCGGGCGCACCCGTCCCGCGGTACGGCCCGCCGGACCGGCCGGACGCCCTGTCGGACCGGTGCCCGCCGTGTCGCTCCCGCGGCCCGTCGTCTCCGGCATCGGGACGGCCTCCGCGCCCGGGGCCGGGGCCGTCGTGTCGCGGCCCGGTTCCGCGTCGGTGCGGGCCGGTGACACGGCGGCGGTGGGCCGTCCGGGTGGTTCGGGCCGTCGGGGCGGCACCGCGGCCGGGTCCTCCCCCGGATTCCGGTCGGCCCCGCGATCAGTTGCCGGGGGGCTCCGCTCCCACCAGCCACATGGAGAAGAACTGTGCCCCGCCGCCGTAGGCGTGGCCGAGCGCCTTGCGCGCCCCGTCGATCTGGTGCTCGCCGGCCCGTCCCCGTACCTGCAACGCGGCCTCGGCGAAGCGGATCATGCCCGAGGCGCCGATGGGGTTGGTGGAGAGCACGCCGCCGGAGGGGTTCACGGGGAGGTCGCCGTCGAGCTCGGTGACGCCGGACTCGGTGAGTTTCCAGCCCTCGCCCTCGTCCGCGAAGCCGAGGTTCTCCAGCCACATCGGCTCGTACCAGGAGAACGGCACGTACATCTCCACGGCGTCGATCTCCCGGCGCGGGTCGGTGATCCCCGCCTGCCGGTAGACGTCGGCGGCGCAGTCCCGGCCGGCGCGCGGGGAGACGAAGTCCTTGCCGGCGAAGAGCGTCGGCTCGCTGCGCATCGCGCCGCCGTGCACCCAGGCGGGTGGGTGCGGTGAACGGTCCGCTCCGGCACGGTCGGTGAGGATCATCGCGCAGGCCCCGTCGGAGGACGGGCAGGTCTCCGAATAGCGGATGGGGTCCCAGAGCATCGGGGCGGAGCGGACCTTCTCCAGGGTGATGTCCGGGTCGTGGATGTGTGCGTACGGATTCTTCAGCGCGTTGCGGCGGTCCTTGTACGCGACGAGCGAACCTGTCGTCCCGGGTGCGCCGCTGCGCCGCATGTAGGCCCTCACGTGCGGGGCGAAGAAGCCGCCCGCCCCGGCGAGCAGCGGTTGCTGGAAGGGGATCGGGAGCGAGAGGCCCCACATGGCGTTCGACTCGGACTGCTTCTCGAAGGCGAGGGTGAGGACGGTGCGGTGCACCCGCGCGGCGACCAGGTTGGCGGCGACCAGCGCGGTGGAGCCGCCGACCGAGCCCGCGGTGTGCACCCGCAGCACGGGTTTGCCGACCGCGCCGAGCGCGTCGGCGAGGTACAGCTCGGGCATCATCAGGCCCTCGAAGAAGTCGGGGGCCTTGCCGATGACGACGGCGTCGATGTCCGCCCAGGTCAGCCCGGCGTCCTCCAGGGCCCGGAGGGCGGCCTCGCGGACGAGTCCGGCGATGGAGACGTCCCGGCGGGCCGAGACGTGCTTCGTCTGGCCGATGCCGACGACGGCCACGGGCTCCTCAGGCATGAGCGCTCTCCCCTTCGAGTACGGCGACCAGGTTCTGTTGCAGGCAGGGCCCGGAGGTGGCGTGGGCGAGCGCCCGGTCGGACTCGCCGCGGTGGATGCGCGCCGCGGCCTCGCCGAGCCGGATCAGACCGGCGGCCATGACCGGGTTGGCGGCGAGGGCGCCCCCGGACGGATTGACGGTGACGGTGCCGTCGAGCCGGAGCGCCTTGCGCAGCACCACTTCCTGGGAGGTGAACGGGGCGTGCAGCTCGGCGGTGTCCACGGGGCGTTCGAAGACCCCGGCCCGTTCGGCGGCGAGCCGGGTGGACGGCGACTCGGTGAGTTCGCGCACCCCCAGGCTGTGGGCCTCGACGCGGTGGTCGATGCCGCGGATCCAGGCGGGGCGCGGGCACAGGGCCCGCGCGGTGTCGTCGGCGGCGAGGATCACGGCCGCCGCGCCGTCGCCGACGGGCGGGCAGTCGCCGGTGCGCAGCGGCCCCACGACGTAGTCGCCCGCCGGGACCGGTCCGGTGAGCTGGGCGTGCGGGTTGTCCGCGGCGGCGGTGCGGCTGCGGGCGGCGATCGCGGCGAGTGCGGCCTCGTCGGTGTCGCCCGCGTCGATCAGCGCCTGGGCCTGGAGTGCGGCGAGCGCGACGGAGTCCGGCCAGAGCGGGCCGACGTAGTACGGGTCGAGCTGGCGGGTGAGGACGTCGCGTACGGTGCCGGGTGAGGACTTTCCGTAGGAGTAGACGAGCGCGGTGTCCGCCTGTCCGGTGCGGATCTTGACCCATGCCTCGTACAGCGCCCAGGCTCCGTCCATCTCCACGTGGGACTCGGAGATCGGCGGGTAGGCGCCGACCCCGTCGAGCGCCATGGTGAAGGAGAAGGCGCGGCCCGCGAGGTAGTCGCTGGAGCCGGAGCAGGTGAAGCCGATGTCCCCGGCCACGAGGCCGGTCGCGTCGAGGACCCGGTGGAGCACCGGCATCAGCATCTCGACCTCGGAGAGTTCGTCGGTGCGCCGCAGGTGATCCGTCTGGGCGAAGGCGACGATCGCCACGTCTCGCATCTACAGCAGCTCCTTGTACGTGTCGTAGTCGGCGTCCGGCTCCCCGGTCGGCCGGTAGTGGTCGGGATGGCGTCCTTCCCCGGTCCAGACGGGTTCGACCCGCAGGCCCATGCGCACCCGGTCGTAGGGGATGCCGCCGATCCGGGCGTGCAGGGCGAGGTCCGCCCCGTCGAGGGCGACGTGGGCGTAGACGTAGGGGACCTCGATGTCGAGGTTCCGGGCCTTGATGTTGACGACGCAGAAGGTGGTGACCGTGCCGCGCGGGCCGGCCTCGACCCGTTCGGTGGTGGCGACGCCGCAGGTGGGGCAGGCGCCTCGGGGCGGTACGTACACCTTGGCGCAGGACGGGCAGCGTTCCCCGACGACGCGGTGCTCGCGGAGCGCTTCGAGGTACGCGGTCTGGGCGCGGCCCGGTGTGTAGCGGTAGTCGAGCCGGGCGGGGGTGACGATGCCGTGCACGGGGTCGGTGAACTCGCCGCTGTGCGGGGCGCTTTCGCCCGCCTCGCCCTCGTACGGCTCGAAGCAGGCGATGTCCGTGATCGCGCCGGTGCGCTCGGCCGCCCAGCGGATCCGGACGCGCATGCCGGTGCGGACGGCGCCGGGGCCGGGGGCGTGCAGGGCGTGCAGCAGGGAGGTGTCGGCGCCGTCGAGCCGCACCAGGATCCAGGCGAAGGGGGTGTCGAGCGGCTGGCCGGGACGCGGGGCGGGGTTCCAGGCCCAGGTGGTGACGGTTCCGGTGGGCGCGACCTCGGTCAGGTCGCGGATCTCCGCCGCGGTGACGGGGTCGTACTCGACGGGCGGGACCAGGATCTTTCCCGCCTCGGTGCGGACACCGAGGACGGTGCGTTCGCGCAGTCCGGTGAGGAAGGCGCTCTGGACCGGTCCCAGGGAGCGGGTGAAGGGGAATTCGACCACCAGGGGTGCGCTGAGGATGTCGGGCACGGTTGCCTCCGTGTTCAGGAGCGCCGGTAGACGGGCGGGCGCTTCTCGGCGAAGGCGCGGGCGCCTTCCTTGGCGTCGTCGGTGGCGAAGATCGGCCACCCGCGTTTCAGTTCGGCCGCGAGGCCCTCGGTCTCGGTCAGGTCGGCGCTCTCGTACACGGACGCCTTGACGGCCTCGACGGCGAGCGGTCCGCAGGCGTTGATCCGCTCGGCGACGTCGAGGGCCGTTTCCAGGGCGGTGCCGTCGGGCACGACGCGGCCGATCAGCCCGATGGCGGCGGCCTCCCCGGCGCTGTAGGGGCGTCCGGTGAGGAGCATTTCGAGCGCGTGGGTGCGGGCGATCTGGCGCGGCAGCCGCACCGTGGAGCCGCCGATGGGGAAGAGACCGCGCACGACCTCGAAGAGTCCGAAGGTGGCGCCCGCTCCGGCGATCCGGATGTCGGTGCCCTGGAGGATCTCTGTGCCGCCCGCCACGCAATGGCCCTCGACGGCGGCGACGACCGGTTTGCGCGGGCGGTGGTGCCGCAGCATCGCCTTCCAGTGCAGGTCGGGGTCGGCCGTCATCCGGTCGCGGTACTCCTCGCCCGCCATCCCCGTGCCGGCCAGGGCCTTGAGGTCCATTCCGGCGCAGAAACAGCCACCGGCGCCGGTGAGGACGATCGATCGGACCGTGTCGTCCGCGTCCGCGGCCAGCCAGCCGTCGTACAGCCCGACCAGCATCGGCAGCGACAGGGCGTTCTTCGCCTCGGGCCTGTTCAGGGTGAGGACCAGTGTGGCGCCCTCGCGCCGCACGGTGAGGTGTTCGGTACCACCCATGGTTCGCCTGCCTCCCGTCTCACGACCTGGCGGCCCTCCGGCGGGCCCTGCCGGTCGCGGCACTGGAACAGGTTGCAGTAGGCGGAGGACCAGTTCAATAGTTTTCTGACAGGTAGTCAGATTTATTCGGCGGCGCCCTTCCCACTTGCGCCTCCCGGCGCTCTAATGACGCCGTGTCAGTCAGCAGCCGGGGTCAGGAGGAACGGTGGAGTACAACCTTGCCGACCTGTTCGAGTCGGTCGTCGACGCGGTCCCGGGACGCGAGGCGCTCGTCTACGTCGACCATCCCGGTACGGGTGCGGAACGCCGGCTGACGTACGCGGAGCTGGACGCGGCGGCCAACCGCGTCGCCCACCACCTGCTGGACAGCGGGATCACCGCCGGTGAACACCTGGGGCTGCACCTCTACAACGGAATCGAGTACCTCCAGACGTTACTTGCCTGCCTCAAGGCCCGTATCGTCCCGGTCAACGTCAACTACCGCTATGTGGAAGATGAGTTGGTCTACCTCTACCGGGACGCGGATCTGGCGGCCCTGGTCTTCGACGCCGAGTTCGACGACCGGGTCCGGGCCGCCGCCCCGAAGGCCCCGGCCCTGCGTCACCTGATCCGGGTGGGCGGGCCGCCGGCGGGCGCGGACGGCCCGGACGCCGTGGCGTTCACGGACGCGGAGGCGGCGGGGAGCCCGGGGCGCGGTTTCCCCCGGCGTTCGGCCGACGACCAGTTCATCATCTACACGGGGGGCACCACCGGCATGCCCAAGGGCGTGATGTGGCGCCAGGAGGATCTCTTCTTCTCCGGCCTCGGCGGGGGCGCGCCGACCGGCGAGCCGGTGAAGTCCCCGCAGGAGCTGGCCGAGCGGGTGGCCGCGGGCGGGGACGGGATCACCTTCTTCCCCACTCCCCCGCTGATGCACGGGACGTCGACGCTCACCGCGTTCATCGCCTTCAATTTCGGCCAACGGGTGGTCGTCCACCGCAAGTTCGTACCCGCCGAGGTGCTGCGGACGATCGAGAGGGAGAAGGTCACCAGCGTCTCGCTGGTGGGCGACGCGATGCTGCGGCCGCTCATCGACGCCCTGAAGGGACCGCTGAGGGGCACCGACTGCTCGCCGTTGTTCTCGGTCTCCAGTTCGGGCGCGATCATGTCGGACTCGGTGCGCGCGGAGTTCCAGTCGCTGGTGCCGTCGGCGATGCTGCTCAACAACTTCGGTTCCTCGGAGTCCGGTTTCAACGGCACGGCGACGGCCGACTCGGGCCCCGAGAGGGGATTCCGGCTCCAGGTCAACTCCCGAACGGCCGTGGTCGATCCCGTGACGCTCGAACCGACCGCCCCCGGCGAGCCGGGGCGGATCGCCCAGTGCGGCCATGTGCCGCTCGGCTACTACAACGATCCGCGCAAGACCGCCGAGACCTTCTTCCACCGGGGCGGGCAGCGCTGGGTCCTGCTCGGCGACATGGCGACCGTGGACGCGGACGGCATCGTCACCGTCCTCGGCCGGGGCTCGCAGTGCATCAACACCGGGGGCGAGAAGGTGTACCCCGAGGAGGTCGAGCAGGCGCTGAAGGCGCATCCGGACGTGTACGACGCACTGGTCGCCGGAGTGCCGGACGAGCGGTGGGGCAGTCACGTCGCGGCCGTCGTGCAGTTGCGCGAGGGGGCGGCCGAGCCCTCGCTCGACGACGTGCAGACCCACTGCCGGTCCCGGCTGGCGGGCTACAAGGTCCCGCGACGGCTGGTGATCATCCCGCGAATCCGGCGCTCCCCGAGCGGCAAGGCCGACTACCGGTGGGCCCGCGCGGTCGCCGCCACCGGGCGCGACCACGAGGACTGAGACCCGGTACCGGGGCCGGAGCACGCCGGCCGGCCCCCGGGCACCCGAACGGCCCCGCCCGGGACCGCCGGGCGGATGGACCGTGACGACCGGAGCCGATCCGGCGAAGTGCCGCGGCAGGACGTCCGCCTCCGGCGCGGGGCGGCGGGCCCGCCGTGAGCCATTGCGGCTATGCCGGGTACCCGACCGCTCACCCTATGTGGCAAAGGGGGGAAATCGCCCATAGCTTCGGCACATGAGAAACCGACACCTCAAGGCCCTGGTCCCGGTCGCGGTCCTCTCGACCGCGGGACTCGGGGCGTCCATACCCTCCGCCTCGGCCACGAGCCCCCATGTGGTGCGGCCGGGCCAGTCGATCCAGAAGGCGGTGGACGCGGCGGCGCCGGGTGACACCGTCGTCGTCCAGCCCGGCACGTACCGGGAGACGGTCCTGATCACCAAGCCCGGGCTCACCCTGCGCGGCCACGGCGACCGGACCGTCATCCGTCCGCCCGACAAGCAGGCGCCGGGCGCGGCCGCCGACGGCTGCGCGAAGGCCGGCAGCGGCATCTGCGTCCTGGGACGGTCCGGCCGGACCGTCGACAACGTGACCGTCGACTCGCTGACCGTCTCCGGCTTCCGGAAGCACGGTGTGTGGGCGTCCTGGACGGACCGGTTGTCCGTGCGACGCGTGACCGCCGACCACAACGGTGTCTGGGGCATCGCCCAGGAACGCTCCACCCGGGGCTCGTTCACGGGCAACACCGCACGCGCCAACGGCGACGCGGGCATCTTCGTCGCCAACTCCGTCGACGAGGAGGGCGGCGCCACCGACACCCGGGGCACCGAGCTGCGGGAGAACACACTGACGGACAACCGCATAGGCTTCACCGCCAGACGCGTCAGGAACCTCTTGGTCCACGACAACACGTTCACCGGGAACTGCAGTGGTGTGTTCGTGGTGGGCGACGAGGGGAAGCCGCAGGCCGGAGCCATGACGATCCGGGCGAACCGGATCACCGCGAACAACAAGTACTGCGCCAAGACGGAACGGCTGCCCGCCATCCAGGGCGCCGGCATCGTACTGACCGGCACCGTCGACACCCAGGTGCGGGCGAACACGATCACCGACAACGTGGGCGCCACGCCGATGTCCGGCGGCGTCGTGCTGTTCAAGAGCTTCGTGGGCGCGAAGAACACCGGCAACACCGTCAGCGGCAACGTCACGCTCGGCAACAAGCCCGCCGACCTCGCCGACGGCGACCCCGGCAAGGGCACCACCGGCAAGAGCAACACCTTCACCACCAACGTCTGCGCGAGGTCCGCACCGGCCGGGATGTGCTGACCGGCGCACCCGCACGAGGAGAAGCGATTCAGCATGACCACTGTGAGTTCCACCCCCGCCCCCACCCCCGCCTCGACCACCGTCCACGCCGCCGTCCCGCATCCCGTGGCGACCCCGCAGCCGGCCATGCAGCTGCGCGAGATCGTCTTCGGGGCGGCCCGGGCCGCCGCCGTGCGCGCCGCGGCCCGCCTCGGCGTCGCCGACGCGCTGGGCGACACACCCGCGGACGCGCAGGAGCTCGCGACGCTGGTGGGAACCGAACCGGCGCCGCTGCGCAGGCTGCTGCGCGCACTGTCCTGCTGCGGGATCTTCGCCGAGACACCGGACGGACGCTTCGTCCACACCGAGATGTCCCGGCTGCTGCGCGAGGACGACCCGCACAGCCTGCGCGACATCTCGCTGTGGTGCACGGAGCCCTGGACCTGGGAGGTGTGGCCCCGTCTCGACGAAGCGGTGCGCACCGGCCGCAGCGTCTTCCCGGACGTGCACGGCAAGGGCTTCTTCGACTACCTGCACCAGGACGCCCATGAGTCGGCGCAGATCTTCAACCGGGCCATGACCACCTCCAGCGTGCAGTCCGCGCTGGACGTCGCCGAACTCCTCGACCTCACCGGGGTGTCCCGCGTCGCCGACATCGGCGGCGGCCAGGGTCACGTCCTGGCGAGTCTGCTGGAGAAGCACCCCTCGCTCCGCGGCACCCTGATGGACCTTCCGGGCGTGGTGGCGCGCGCCGACGCCCGGCTGCGGGACGAGGGGGCGCTCGTCGGCCGCACCCGGATCGTGGCCGGGGACTGCCGCGAGGCCATCCCCGTCGAGGCCGACCTGTACATCATCAAGAACATCCTGGAGTGGGACGACGACAGCACGCGCCGGACCCTGCGCAACGTGGTCGCCGCGGCCCGCCCCGGGGCCCGGGTCGTCGTCATCGAGAACCTCGTCGACGACAGCCCCTCGATGCGGTTCACCACCGCGATGGACCTGCTGCTGCTCCTCAACGTCGGCGGTGCGAAGCACACCACGGAGAGTCTGGTCGGCCGGATCTCCGGCGCCGGTCTGACGATCGACAGGATCGTGCCGGTCAACGCCTACCTGCACGCCTTCGAGTGCGTGGTGCCGGGCTGAGCCAGCCGCGCGAACGGGGGAGTGCCCCGGGTCCGGCCGTTCGGCCGGACCCGGGGCGCTCCCCCGTTCGGTCCGCGCGGGGCTACCCGGCGCTCTCCCGTTCCCACCGGTAGAACTCGTGGGCCATGGCGTCCTTGGGGCTGCGCCAGGTCTCCGGGTCGTACGCGCTCACATAGGTGCTGAGCCTGTCGCTGATGGCCTTGAACTCCGGATGCCGCGTCACCTTGGCGATCTCGGGGCCGGGCGGGCGCTCCGACTCGATGAGATGCAGGTAGACGTCGCCGAACTGGAAGAGCTTGCGCCGGGTGACGCCGACGAGGTGCGGCAGTTCGGTGCTGTCGGAGGCGGCGAACAGGTCGGCGATGTCCGGTGCCGAGCCGGGCGCCATCCGGGCGACGATCAGGGCGTGGTGCATCGTTGCGGGCCTTTCTCGGTCCCGGCCCGGCACCCGGGTCGTGACCGGGTGCCGGGCCGTGTGTGTGCGGGGAGGGCGGGGCCGGGGTCAGCCGGCTGACACCGAGGCGGTGCGGCGCCCGCGGGCACGCTGCTCGATCTTGTCCCGGATGAGTCCCATCTGGACCTTGGAGTTGCGGTTGATGTTGTCGGTCATCCACGCGTCGTCGACGGGCGCGTCGGGCCGCATCGCGAAGTCCTGGGTCCAGTGCATCCTCGTGCCGCCGGGGACCTCCGAGTACTCCCATCGGATGTCCATGTGCTGGAACGGGCCCGGCTCGACCCGACGGGCGCGGACCGTGCGGGCGGCACGGTCGACGGTGCGCTCGGAGACCCAGCTCCAGACCTTGTCGTTCTCGTCGGGGTGCATGGTCAGGCGGAACTTCGTCCGGTCGCCGTCGCGTTCGACGATCTCGACCGCGGCGTACTCGCTGAACAGGTCCGGCCAGTTCTCCAGGTCGTTCGTCACGTCCCAGACCAGGTCCAGGGGCGCGGCGATGGTGATCTCGTTCTCGGTGTGTCCGGGCACGTCAGGCTCCTTGCATGAGGCTGTTGTTGACGAGGTCGAGGAATTCCCGTGGGGTCTTGCAGCGGTCGGCGTCGGTCGGCAGCGCCCTGCCGTGCCGGTTCTCCAGCACGCCGACGATGCCGAGGAGGCCCAGCGAGTCGAGGCCGAACTCGTCGAAGGCGATCCCGGGGCGCTGTTCCATCTCGCGCGGGTCCACGGTGAGCCCGGCGCCCTTCTTCATCAGAGCGGCGAGTTCGGCATAGGTCAGTCGGTCGGACATGAGTACTTCTCCTTCTCACGAGGGGGTGTCGGTGGAGGCCCGCAGCACCATCGCCGCGTTCGAGCCCATGAGCCCGCGGCTGAGCACCAGCGCCGTCCGCAGCTCGGCGGGGCGGGCGCTGCCGGTGACGACGTCGAGGTCGTGGCAGACCTCGTAGACGTTCGGCGTGGGCGGTATCAGGGCGTTCTCCATGGAGAGCACGGCGGCGGCCGCGTCCAGCACCGGTGCTCCGCAGTAGGCGCGGCCGGTACCGGACTTGGGCGCCGTCACCGGGACCTGCCGGCCGTGCGCGCCGAGCGCGTCGGCGATGGCGAGTGCCTCGGCCCGGTCGGCGGCCGGTACGCCGAGCGCGTCCGCGAAGACGACATCGATCTCGTCCGGTGCGCAGTCGGCCTCGCGCAGCGCGCCGATGATCGCCTGGGCGAGTCCCTCGCGGGACTCCTCCCAACGGGCCGCGCCGGTGAAGGTGGCGGCGTGCCCGGCGACTTCGGCCCGGACCCGGGCCCCGCGCCGACGGGCCGACTGCTCCTCCTCGACCACCAGCATGGCGCCGCCCTCGGCCGGGACGAAGCCGCAGGCGTCGGAGGTGAACGGCAGGTAGGCGCGGTTCGGTTCGTCGCGGGTGCTCAGGTCGGCGTAGCCGAGCTGGCAGACCACCGAGTAGGGCGCCAGCGGGGCCTCGGCCGCGCCGACCACCACCGCCTCGGCCCCGCCGCGGATCGAACGGGCGGCGTGTGCCAGCGCGTCCAGACCGCCCGCCTCGTCGCTGGCCACGACCGCGCACGGCCCCTTGAAGCCGCCGCGGATCGAGATCTGGCCGGTGCTGGCGGCGTAGAACCAGGCGATGGACTGGTACGGACCCACGTAGGTGGGCCCCTGCCCCCACAGGCGTTGGAGTTCACGCTGACCGAACTCGCCGCCGCCGGAACCGGCCGCGGTCACCACACCGACGTCGAACGGCGCGTCCTCGTAGTCGGCGCGGCCCAGCCGGGCGTCGTCCAGCGCGATGTCCGCGGCGGCCATCGCGAAGTGGGTGAACCGGTCGGTCTGGACGACGAAGCGCTCCTCGATCAGCTCGGCCGCCTCGAAGCCCCGTACCTCGCCCGCGACCCGCAGCGGAAGGTGCTCGCACCCCTCGCGGGTGACCCGGTCCAGGACGCTGATCCCTTCGTGGGTCCGTTTCCAGAACGCCTCGGTGCCGGTTCCGTTGGGGGCGACGACACCGATGCCGGTGACGACGGTGCGCCGCGTTCTGCGGGTTCTCATGGTGTCCTCCCACCTGTTCGGCTCAGGGCCACCGCGGACTGGAATCCGCCGAAGCCGCTTCCGACCGAGAGGACGTTGCGCAGCTTCAGCGGACGGGCGGTGCGCGGCACGTAGTCGAGGTCGCACTCCGGGTCCGGGGTCTCGTAGTTGGCCGTCGGCGGCACCGTCTGGTGGACCAGGGCGAGCACGCAGGCGGCGATCTCTATCGCCCCGATCGCCCCCAGCGAGTGGCCGACCATGGATTTGATCGAGCTCATCGGCACTTCGTGGGCGTGCGCGCCCAGCGCCCGCTTCACGGCGGCCGTCTCGTGCCGGTCGTTCTGCTTGGTGCCCGAACCGTGCGCGTTGACGTAGTCGATCTGCGAGCCGTCGAGACGGGCGTGGCCGAGTGCGCGGTCGATCGCCTCGGCCATCTCCAGCCCCTCGGGGGTCAGCCCGGTCATGTGGTAGGCGTTGCCGAACGTGGCGTAGCCGGTGATCTCGCAGTACACGGTCGCGCCGCGGGCCCGGGCGTGCTCCAGCTCCTCCAGGACGAGCACCGCGCCGCCCTCGCCCATGACGAACCCGTCACGACGGGCGTCGAACGGCCGGGAGGCGTGCTCCGGGTCGTCGTTGTTGGGCGAGGTGGCCTTGATCGCGTCGAAGCACGCCACGGTGATCGGGGTGATCGGCGAGTCGGACGCCCCGGCGACGCAGACGTCAGCGCGGCCCTCCTCGATGGTCTGGAAGGCGTAGCCGATGGCGTCGAGGCCGGAGGTGCAGCCCGTGGACACGGTCTGCACCGGTCCGTGCGCGCCCACCTGTTCGGCGACCGCGGAGGCCAGGGTGCTGGGCGAGAAGGCGCGTTCCAGATGGGGACCGGCGGGCCGGTGGTCGACGTCCCAGCGGGCTCCGCCGGCGCTGACGGCGACGTAGTCGTGCTCCAGCCGGGTGGTGCCGCCGACCGCGGTGCCCAGCGACACCCCCACGCGCCAGGGGTCCTCCTTCTCCGGGTCGAACCCGGCGTCGGCGAGGGCCTCCCGGGCGGCCACCATCGCGAACTGGACGTAGCGGTCCGCCCGGGCGACCTGGTCGGCGTCCAGCCCGTGCGCCACCGGGTCGAAGTCGCACTCGGCGGCGATGCGGGAGCGGAAGCCGGTGGGGTCGAAGAGCGTGATGCCGCGGGTCGCGGTCCTTCCGTTCGCGAGAAGGTCCCAGAAGGCCGGTGCGCCGATGCCACCGGGCGCGACGACACCGACGCCGGTGACCGCCACGCGTCGGGTCATGAGGGGGCCTCCGTCCGCTCCGGCGGCATGACGCGCTCGGCGGACCCGGTGTGTTCGGTGTCGACGTGGCCGAGTTCCGGGCGCGGGGCGAGCGGGCCGAGATGGAAGACCATGCGTGCCTCGACATCACCGACGTTGCGGAACCTGTGACGTACGTGGGGAGGGATCAGCAGCCCCTGGTCGGGCCGCATCCGGTACGGCTCGTCGTCCAGGTCCACCTCCAGCAGGCCGTCGACGACGTACACGAACTCCTCGGAGTACGGGTGGTAGTGCTCGCCGATGCGGTCGCCGGGCTGGACGATGGCCAGCCCCATGAAGCCGCTCGTGGCTCCCACCGCCGTCGGGGTGAGCATGGCGCGGAGGTCTCCCCCGCGCCTGCGGTTGGGCTGCGTCTCGCTGAGGTCCACGATGCGTGGCCGGTGCGTGGTCATGTCTGCTTTCCTCCTGGCACATTGCGCGTTGTAGTGACGGGTCGAGCGAGAACCCCCCAGGGGGCGCGGATGCCCGGGTCAGGACTCCGAGGCCCGCCGATCGGTGATCAGGGTCATCTCGGCCCTTCCGAGGAAGTCCGGGATCAGACCGTCGTCGGTGGGGACGGCGTTCGCGGCACCGTCGAGGAGACGTCCGAGCCGGGCGAGCTTGCCGGGGCCGTCGATGCCGACCGCCTGGGCGGGGTGCGCGCCGATGGGTCCGGCCGCTTCGAGGAGGCGGACCACGACGTCGTCGCGCTGGAAGATGGTGCTGCTGTCGATGATGCTCGCCGGGTCGTCGGCCGCCTCCTCGTCGTGCGCGGCGAGCAGCCGGGCGAGTGCCATGCCGCAGCCCTCCTTCGCCTGGTAGAAGAGCGCGCGCCGATGTACGTCCTCGGCCTTGTGCCGGCCCGCGCTGACGTGGTGGACGGTCGGGAGCGCCGCCCGGGTGAAGAACATCCGCGCGGAGTCCGGGTCGCTGAGGTCCCGGTCCTGCTCCAGATACGGGTTGATGGCCTCTTCGACGGCCCGGACCTCGGGCTGCCTGGCGACGTGGCGCAGGGCCGCGAGGAGGTCGCCCTCGACCTCGACGGCCCGCACGACGCGGTTTCCGTGCATGAAGAGCGAGGTGCGGCGCAAACGGGTGTCCTCGTCGACACGCGCGTTCGGGGACTCGTAATCGGCGAGGATCTTGGCCACGATGTCCTCGCTGCCGGGCTGGACGGTGAACGTGAGCGCGTGGCGCACCACCCCGTCACCCAGGCGGGGGGACGCCTGAAGCTTCCCCTTGACCGTCTCGGGCGCCGCCTCGAACGCCTTTCCGGTCTCCCGCAGGACGCTGAAGCGCAGCGAACGGGTGTCGCGCACGCAGTTGTGCAGCGGCTGGACCGTCGCCACGTGCTCCTCGCTGTTCACCCAGGCGAGGAACGGCGGGGCGCTCTCCCACTCGCTGGTGATCAGCCACTGCGAGGGGTTCTCGATGGACTGGCACAGCTGGTCGCTGATGTGCCCGGGGACGGACGCCACCTGGCTGCGCATGTGTTCGTACGCCTCCAGGAACTCCTTCTGGGCACCGTCGTACAGGTCCAGCAGCAGCACGACCCGCAGCCTGGACCCGTCGAACGCGGACTGGGAGATCCGTTCCGAGAGGGTGCTGGTCATCATTCGGTCTCCTTCGAGACGGTGTGGTGGGCAGCGCGGAGGGCATGCCGTCCACCGTCGGTTGGCGAGTGGATTCGGAGCGGGGACTCTCCCGGCGGATGTGAGCGGGCCGCCCTCGTCACGGCGGGCATCGTCTCCGTGACCGATCGTGAAACGCTGGTCCGGGTGGCGCGAGATTTATGAACCGTTCAGGTGAGCGGCCGTCCGAACCCCTGCGACGAGGGCATGGAACTAGTGCTGCGACCGGAAGACCTCACCGGCTCGCGACTCCCGGCACGACACCTCGCCGCGTTGTCGCATCGCCCGAGTGCGTGTCTCGTACGAGGGTGGCTCCCCGCCCCGCGAGGCGCCGCGCCGGACGCCGCGAGCTTCCCCCCGGAACCCTGCTTCCGGACACAGCGTCAGGCAACCGAACGGCGTCCGAGCTGGAGCAACTGATGAACGAGAACGTCGACATCCGCGTACCTGTCCTCATCGTGGGCGGCTCCCTGGTGGGCCTGTCCACGTCACTCTTCCTCGGCCGGCTCGGCATCGAGCACCTGCTGGTCGAGAAGCACCGGTCCACCTCGACGCATCCGCGTGGCCGGGGCAACAACGTGCGCACGATGGAGGTGTTCCGCACGGCGGGCGCCGAGCCGGGCATCCGGGCGGCTGCGTCGGTGCTTGCCGACAATCACGGCATTCTGCAAGCGGGCTCGCTGACCGGCGACGACCAGGAGTGGCTGTTCAAGGAGATCGACCCGGGGGGCGGTCTCGCCCGCTTCAGCCCGACCGGGTGGTGCCTGTGCAGTCAGAACGACCTGGAGCCCGTGCTGCTGGACCTTGCCCGCGAGCAGGGCGGTGACCTGCGCTTCCGCACCGAGTTGCAGAGCTTCGACCAGGACGCCTCGGGGGTGGACGCGGCTCTCAAGAGCCGGGAGACCGGTGAGCACATCAGTGTCCGGGCGGACTACCTCGTCGCGGCGGACGGGGCGCGCAGCCCGATCCGTGAGCAGTTGCGCATCGGCCGGACCGGTCCCGGCGATCTCTTCCACAACGTCAGCATCACCTTCCGTTCACGGCGGCTCGCCGAGGTCCTGGGCGACCGCCGTTTCATCGTCTGCTACCTGACCAACCCCGCGGCGGACGGTGCCCTGCTGCCGGTCGACAACGAGAAGGAGTGGGTGTTCCACGCCCCGTGGCAGCCCCAACTCGGTGAAATGCTCGATGACTTCACCGACGAGCGGTGCGCCGGGCACATCCGTGCGGCGGTCGGCGCTCCGGACATCGACGTCGAGATCACCGGGAGGGCGCCGTGGCACGCGGCCGAACGGGTGGCACAGCGGTACGGGTCCAGAAGAGTGTTCCTCGCCGGGGACTCGGCGCACGAGATGTCACCCACCGGCGCGTTCGGTTCCAACACCGGCATCCAGGACGCGCACAACCTCGCCTGGAAGCTCGCCGCCGTGCTGAGGGGCGAGGCGGGTCCCGGGCTGCTGGACACCTACGAGGCGGAGCGGCTGCCGGTGGCGCGGGCGACGAGCGCGCGCGCCTCGGCCCGGTCGAGCGAGCACAGCCACCCCGGATACTCCCCGGCCCCGGGCGCGGGCGGCGGCGGCAGACAGGGCGGCATGCTCACCGTGGCGCTGGGCTACCGCTACGTCCGGGGCGCGGTGCTGGGCGCCGACCCGGACCAGCCGGTGGTGCCGGAGAGGATGGAGCTGGACGGCCGGCCCGGCAGTCGCGCGCCGCATCTGTGGGTACGTCAGGCAGGTGTGCGCAAGTCGACGCTGGATCTGTACGAGAGCACGCTCGTCCTGCTCGTCGACGGCACGGACACGGTCTGGCGGCGGGCGGCCGAGCGGGTCGCCGCGCGCCTGTCGGTCCGGCTGCGGGTGTACGGCTTCGGCCCGGGGGCCGATCTGGAGCCCGAGGGCGGGGCCGACTGGGCCGGGGCCCACGGCACGACCCCCGAGGGAGCCGTGCTGGTACGCCCCGACGCCTTCGTGGCCTGGCGGTCGACGGGTCCCGCCGCGGATCCGGAGAGCACGCTCCAGGAGGTCCTGACCTCGCTGCTGCACCGGTCCTGACCGGGCCGGGGCGCTCCCCGGCCGACGCGGTACGTCCAGCCCGGACGTACCGCGGGAGGGGCGAGGCGAACCCGCCGCGTCGCCCCTCTTGCCACGGGCCGGAACATCCTGCATTACTTCTCCCGAAAGATCGACCGAATGATCGGTCGCCTGCTCGGAAGAGGGAGATCCGGATGACGGCTCTGCTGGACTCGGCGGAACGACTGGGCCGGGACGAGCTGGAGGCGCTCCAGCTGGAGAGGTTGCGGACCACGCTGCGCCACGCGTACGAGAACGTCGGTCACTACCGGGCGGCGTTCGACGCGGCCGGACTGCGCCCGGACGACTGCCGCTCGCTCGCCGGCCTGGCGCGTTTCCCCTTCACGACCAAGGCGCATCTTCGGGACAACTACCCCTTCGGCATGTTCGCCGTGCCCGAGGAGCGGGTGGCCAGGATCCACGCGTCCAGCGGGACGACGGGCCGCCCGACCGTCGTCGGCTACACGCGGCGGGATCTGGACACCTGGGCGGATGTGGTGGCCCGCTCGATCCGCGCCGCCGGGGGCCGCCCCGGGCAGAAGGTCCACGTGGCCTACGGGTACGGCCTGTTCACCGGTGGCCTGGGGGCGCACTACGGGGCGGAGCGGCTCGGCTGCACGGTGATCCCCGCCTCCGGAGGAATGACGGGGCGTCAGGTGCAGCTGATCCAGGACTTCCGGCCCGAGATCATCATGGTGACGCCGTCGTACATGCTGACCCTCCTCGACGAGTTCGAGCGCCGGGGTGTCGATCCCCGGTCCACGTCGCTGAAGGTCGGGATCTTCGGCGCCGAGCCGTGGACCGAGGAGATGCGGCGCGAGATCGAGGAGCGGTTCGCGATCGACGCGGTCGACATCTACGGGCTGTCGGAGGTGATGGGGCCGGGCGTCGCGCAGGAGTGCGTGGAGACCAAGGACGGGCTGCACGTCTGGGAGGACCACTTCTATCCCGAGGTCGTCGACCCGGTCACCGGGGAGGTCCTGCCGGACGGCGAGGAGGGCGAGCTGGTCCTCACCTCGCTCACCAAGGAGGCGATGCCGGTGGTCCGCTACCGGACGAGGGACCTCACCCGGCTGCTGCCGGGCACCGCGCGGGTGTTCCGGCGGATGGAGAAGGTGACCGGGCGCAGCGACGACCTGGTGATCCTGCGCGGGGTGAACCTCTTCCCGACGCAGATCGAGGAGATCGTGCTGGGCACCCCGGGAGTGGCGCCGCACTTCCAGTTGCGGCTGACCCGCGAGGGCCGCCTGGACGCCCTGACCGTACGGGCGGAGGCGCGGGCGGATGCCGCACCGGAGCAGCGGGTGGCCGCCGCGTCGTCGATCGTCGCCGCGGTGAGGGACCGGATCGGGGTGTCGGTCGGGGTCGAGATCGTCGATCCCGAGACGCTGGAGCGCTCGGTCGGGAAGTTCCGGCGGATCGTGGACGAGCGCGGCGGGCGGTAGGCGCCACCGTACGGTTCCCGGGGCATCGTGGCCGCCCCGGGAACCGCACGGCACTGGTCGCGGCACTACGCGAACCGGTCGCGCAGCTCCCGCTTGAGGATCTTCCCGCTGGCGTTGCGCGGCAGCCCGTCCACGAACAGGACCCGTTTGGGGGCCTTGAAGCGGGCGAGCCGTTCTCGCGCGTGGGCGAGGAGTTCGGCCTCCGTCGTCTCGCCGCGCAGCACGACCACGGCGGTCACCGCCTCGATCCAGCGCTCGTCGGGCAGCCCCACGACGGCGACCTCGGCGACCGCCGGGTGGGTGTAGAGGGCGTCCTCGACCTGGCGGGAGGCGACGAGGACACCGCCCGAGTTGATGACGTCCTTCACCCGGTCGACGACCGTGAGGAAGCCCTCCGCGTCGCGCACGGCCAGGTCGCCGGAGTGGAACCAGCCGTCCCGGAACGCCTCCGCGGTCTCCTCCGGCTTGTCCCAGTAGCCCTCGCACAACTGGGGCGAGCGGTAGACGACTTCACCTGCCGTGCCGTCGGGCACCTCCTTGCCGTCCTCGTCGACGACCCTGGCCTCGACGAACAGCACGGGTCTGCCGCAGGAGTCCATCCGGCCCTCGTGCTCGTCGGGTCCGAGGACGGTGGCGAGCGGCCCGATCTCGCTCTGTCCGAAGCAGTTGTGGAACGCGAGTCCGGGCAGCCGGTCGCGGAGTCGTTCCAGGACGGGCACGGGCATGATCGAGGCGCCGTAGTACGCCTTGCGCAGGCCGGAGAGGTCCCGGGTGGTGAATCCGGGGTGCTGGGAGATGCCGATCCAGACGGTCGGCGGGGCGAAGACGCTGTCGGCCCGTCCCGTCTCGATCAGGTCGAGGAGCCGGTCCACGTCGGGTGTGTCGAGGATGGTGTTCGACGCGCCGACCGCCAGATAGGGCAGCAGGAAGACGTGCATCTGCGCCGAGTGGTACAGCGGCAGCGAGTGGACGGGCCGGTCGTCGGCGCGCAGGTCGAGCGCCGTGATGGCGCTGACGTACTCGTGGACGAACGCGCCGTGGGTCATCATCGCGCCCTTGGGGAGCGCGGTGGTGCCCGAGGTGTAGAGCAGTTGGACGAGGTGTCCGGCGGACGGCTCGTGTTCCGGGACGAACGGGCGCGGGGTGGCGAGGGCGTCGAGGAGGGATCCGGGTGCGTCGCGCAGCGCGCGCACGGCGAAGCGGCCCGGCACCCGGTCGGCGAGGTCCGGGTCGGTGAGGACGAGGGCGCTGCCTGACTGGTCGAGGAGATACGCGAGGTCGTCGCCGATGAGGTTCTGGTTGACCGGCACGTGGACCAGGCCCGCGCGGGCGCAGGCGAGGAAGCCGATCAGGTACGCGTCCGAGTTGTGCGCGTAGGAGGCGACCCGGTCGCCGGGGTGCAGCCGGTGCTCGGTGGTGAGGACGGCCGCCGCCGTGCTCACCACCGCGTCAAGTTCGGCGTAGCTCCAGGACCGCTGCCCGTACCGGACGGCGGTGCGCCCGGGGGTGCGGCGGGCGCTGCGGGCCACGACACCGTCGACTGTGCTGCTCCGTACACCTGTCATGGCGTGATCCTGTGCGGCCGGGCACCGGTGGTCAAGGGGCGCGACGCCGGCCCGGTCCGGCGGAGGGAACGGAGCGGTGGTGCCGGGGCCCCGTCAGAGGAATGCGGCGAGGGCGGTCGCCGTGACGGCGGCGACCACGCCGCCCACCGCGGCGACCAGGACCTTGACGTGACGCAGGCCGAACGAGGGGGCGCGGGTCGTCGCGTCCTCGGGGTTCCGGGCGCTGTAGTACACCGTCTGGAGATCGCCCTCGGCCAGGGAGAGGCGTGCCTGCCGTTCCTCGAAGGCGACGGTCCGTCCGTCGGCCGTGCGGAACTCCAGGGTCGGATGGGTCTGGACGATCGGGACCCCCTCGACGTCCTGGATCTCCTCGGTGCGCAACCGTGTGCACCGGGCCTCGGCGGTGAGGCCCTCCGCCCAGGCGGCCCGCAGCCGGGGGGCCTCAAGCTGCCGGTCCAGGGCCCTGCCGTAGGCCACGGCCGCGCCCGTGGAGGCAACGAAGTAGACGAGGGCGATGACCATGGTTCTCCCGGAACTCTGTCGGCTCTGTCGACGTCTGCGCCGTCGAACGGCCGGACGACGCCTGGGCCGTCATGATTCCGTGGACGGCGGCGAATCGGCAAGGGCCGGTCCCGCCGCGACACGGTCGTGCGCGCGGTCTCCTCGCCGGTGCGTCACACGGCGCCCGGCCGGTCCTCCCAGTACGGCTCGCGCAGCCGCCGTTTGTACAGCTTGCCGTTGGGATCGCGGGGCATCTCCTCGATGAAGTCGATGCTCCGGGGGAGCTTGTATCCGGCGAGGCGGTTCTCGCAGTGGCGCAGGATCCCGGCGGCGAGGGTGTCCCCCGCCTCATGGCCCGGTGCCGGTTCGACGACGGCTTTGACCGCTTCGCCCCAGTCGGGGTGGGGGATGCCGAAGACCGCCGCGTCCGCGACCGCGGGGTGGCCGAGCAGGACGCCCTCGATCTCGGCGGGGTAGATGTTGACGCCACCGGAGATGATCATGTCGATCTTGCGGTCGCGGAGGAAGAGGTAACCGTCCTCGTCGAGGATGCCGAGGTCGCCCACGGTGAAGAAGTCGCCGATCCGGTTCTTCGCCGTCTTGGCCTCGTCCTTGTGGTAACGGAAGCCGCCGGTGCTCATCCGCATGTAGACGGTGCCGAGTTCACCGGGCGGCAGGCGGTTGCCGTCGTCGTCGAACACGGCGAGTTCGCTGATCGGCCAGGCCCTGCCGACGGTGCCCGGCTTCTTCAGCCAGTCCTCGGCGGTGGCGAAGGCGCCGCCGCCCTCGCTCGCCGCGTAGTACTCCTCGACGCATCCGCCCCACCACTCGATCATGGCGCGTTTGACGTGGTCCGGGCAGGGCGCGGCGCCGTGGACGGCGTGGCGCATGGCCGTGACGTCGTGGCGCCGCTTCACCTCGTCGGGGAGGGCGAGCAGACGGTGGAACTGGGTGGGGACCATGTGCGTGTGGGTGCACCGGTGGGTGTCGATGAGCCGCAGCATCTCCTCGGGTTCCCATTTGTCCATCAGGACGAGCCGGTGGCCGATGTGCAGCGACGCGCCCGCGAACTGGAGGACGGCCGTGTGGTACAGCGGCGAGCAGACCAGGTGGACGTTGTCGGCGAAGGGTTTGATGCCGAAGATGCCGAGGAAGCCGCCGAGGTGGCTCTCCTCGGGGAGCCGGCCGGGCAACGGGCGGCGGATGCCGCGCGGTCGGCCGGTGGTGCCGGAGGTGTAGTTCATGACCCAGCCGAGGGTGCGGTTCTCGGGCGGGGTGCCGGGCTGTCCGTCGAGCAGGTCGGCGTACGGCCGGAAGCCGTCGACCGTGCCGACGGCGTAGCGGTGCGCGGCCGGGAACCCGGCTTCGTCGGCGGCGGCGATCGCCGCCGCGGCGAACCGCTCGTGGGCGATGAGGACCTTGGCTCCGGAGTCGGAGACGATCCAGGCGATCTCGGGGCCGACGAAGTGGTGGTTGACGGGGACGAGGTAGAGGCCCGCCTGGGCGGCGGCGAGGTAGGCGGTGAAGAACTCGACACCGTTGGGCAGGACGACCGCGAAGGCGTCGCCGCGGCGCAGTCCGGCGGCGCGCAGTCCGTGGACCAGGCGGTTGGCCGCCGCGTGGAGTCGTCCGGCCGTCCAGTCCTCGCCGTCGGGCGCGGTCAGTACCGTGCGGTCGGGGTCGGCGGCGGCCTGGGCCCAGAATCCGTTGGGGGGCTGTGTCATGAGACGCTCCGTCCGGCGATGCGGTTGATCCGTTCCACGGCGCGTTCGAACCCCCGGGTCAGGTCGTCGAAGACGGCTTGTACAGGGCGTTCGCTGTTCATCCGGCCGACGATCTGGCCGACCGGGGTGCCGAGCAGTGCTCCGGTCTCGTACTTCTGGATGCGGGACACCGCCTCGGCGACCAGCAGCCCCTGGAGCGGCATGGGCAGGGTGCCGGGGCCCGACGGATCGTCCCAGGCGTCGGTCCACCCGGTGCGCAGCTGGCGGGCGGGCTTGCCGGTGAGGGCGCGGGAGCGGACCGTGTCGCCGGAGCCCGCGGCGAGGAGTTTTCGGGTCAGCGCACGGGAGTGCAGGTCGGCCTCCGTCGTGGTCAGCCAGAGCGAGCCGAGCCAGACGCCCTGGGCGCCCAGGGCGAGTCCGGCGGCGATCTGTTCGCCCGATCCGATGCCGCCCGCGGCGAGGACCGGGAGCGGTCCCACCGCGTCGACCACGTCCGGGACCAGGACCATGGAGGCGATCTCGCCGGTGTGGCCGCCCGCCTCGTAGCCCTGGGCGACGACGATGTCGATGCCCGCGTCGGCGTGGTGGCGGGCGTGCCGGGCGCTGCCGGCGAGCGCGGCGACGGGGACGCCCCGGTCGTGGGCGCGGTCGACGACGTCGGCGGGAGGTGATCCCAGCGCGTTGGCGAGGAGTTTGATGGGGTGGTCGAAGGCGACGTCGAGCTGGTTGCGGGCGACGTCCTCCATCCAGCCGGTGATGCGCCAGCCGGATGCCTCGCCCTCGTCGAGCTCCGGTACGCCGTGCTCGGCCAGGGTGTCCCGGACGAACTGACGGTGTCCGGCCGGGATCATCGCCTCGATGTCGTCCTCGGTCACCCCTTCCACCTTCGTGGCGGGCATGACGACGTCGAGGCCGTACGGCTTGCCGTCGGTGTGCTTCTGCATCCAGTCGAGGTCGCGCGCGAGGTCGTCGGGGGCGGTGTAGCGGACCGCGCCGAGCACGCCGAATCCGCCGGCCCGGGTGATGGCGGCGGCCACCGCCGGGAAGGGCGTGAAGCCGAAGATGGCGTGCTCGACTCCCAGTTTCTTGCTCAGCTCCGTCTCCATGGGGCGCAGGATGCCGCAGCCGGACCACCGAGGGAAGAGGTTTTCTGATGCAGTGTCAGATTCTTTGTGCGGCCGGAGTCCTCCCCGGCGGCGGCGGTGACAGTAATCTCTGCGGCGGAAAGAAGTTTCATCATCGGACGTGATTTCGAAAATTACTTTCGCACGGTGGGAAGGGGTTCCGGATGACCGAGGACGCGACGGGCGGCAGAGGGATCAGCCGACGTGGGCTGGGCGGTGGCATGCTGGCCCTGGGCGGGGCACTCGCCCTGGCACCGCTCCCCTTCGCGGGGCAGGCGTCGGCCACGGAACCGGGGACGGGTTCGGCGGGAAGAGGCGCGGAAGTGGGAGCGGAGACGGCGTCCGGGCGGTCCCGGCCGACGCTGCGGCGCGGATCCGCGGCCCGGGCGGGGCTGTTGGGCGAACACCTGGACCACCTGGTGGCCGACGCGGAGAAGTACCTCGCCCCCTCCCCCGAACACCCCTGGTACGCGGGTGCGGTGCTGCTGGCCGGCCGGGGCGGCACGGTCGCCCTGCACCGCCCGGTCGGCAAGGCCGTCCGCTACGCCGCGTACGACGAGAAGACCGACACCGGGGTGGAGTTCCCGCCGGAGCGGCAGATCGCCATGGCCGAGGACACCGTCTTCGACCTGGCCTCGGTGTCCAAGCTGTTCACCTCGATCCTCGCCGTGCAGCAGATCGAGCGCGGGACGCTGGAGCTGGAGGCGAGGGTCGCCTCGTACCTGCCCGATTTCGCCGGTGGCGGCAAGCAGGACATCACGATCCGGCAACTGCTCACCCACACATCGGGGTTCCGGTCCTGGATCCCGCTGTACGACGCCCCGGGCCGGGAGGGGAAGCTGGAACTGCTGTGGAAGGAGGCGCCGGCCAGTCCGCCCGGCACGGTCTACCTCTACTCCGACCTCAATCTGATCTCGCTGCAACTGGTGCTGGAGAAGATCACCGGCCGCGCCCAGGACGTCCTGCTCCGCGAGGAGATCACCGCTCCGCTCGGGATGCACCGCACCCGGTACAACCCGCCGGCCTCCTGGAAGCCGAAGATCGCGGCGACGGAGGACGCCCGCGCCCCGTGGTCCGGCCTGGACCGCGGACTGGTGTGGGGCGAGGTGCACGACGAGAACGCGTACAGCCTGGACGGAGTGGCGGGACACGCCGGGGTCTTCTCCTGCGCCTGGGACCTCGCGGTCCTCGCCCGCACCCTGCTCAACGGAGGGGTCTACGGCCGCGCCAGGATCCTCTCCGAGGAATCGGTGGACCTGCTGTTCACCGACTTCAACACCGCGTTCCCCGGTGACGCGCACGGTCTCGGTTTCGAGCTCTACCAGCACTGGTACATGGGCGCGATGGCGACACCGCGCACGGCCGGACACACCGGCTTCACCGGCACCAGCCTGGTCCTGGACCCGACCACCGACTCGTTCCTGATCGTCCTCGGCAACTCGGTGCACCCGGTGCGGAACTGGCGTTCCGGCAGCGCGCCGCGCGTCGCGACCGCCAACCGGATGGCACGGGCCGTCGCGGTCCGTCCCACCACCGGACGCACGGCGTGGTTCTCGGGCATGGCGAGCGCCGCCACCGCCACCCTCACCCTGCCCGCACTGCGTCTCGCCGCGTCCCGGACGGCCCGGCTGCGCTGTGCCCTGTGGTGGGACACCGAGCCCGGCTCCGACTTCCTCTTCCTGGAGGCCTCAGCGGACGGCGGAACGACCTGGCGGCCGGTGCCGTTCACCACCGCACCGCGGGCCGGGCACGGCCGTCCGGCGCCCGAACCGCATCCGGCCGGGTCGGTCTCCGGCTGGTCCGGCCGGATCTGGCACCGGCTGGACGCCGACCTCGCCCCGTGGCGCGGCAAGGAGGTCCGGCTGCGCTGGCGTTACACCACGGACCAGTTGTACGTCGGGCGCGGGGCGTACGTGGACGCGGTCCGGGTCGAGAGCGGCGGCCGCACGGTCTTCGACGAGAACAGGCATGCGGACGCGGCCCGGATCGAGGCGCTGGGCTGGACCGCCTCGGCGGACTGAGGGGCCGGCCACAGCACCAGTGGGCGACGCGGGTGCGGGCCGACCGGTCCGCACCCGCTCCGCACGCCGCCGCCCGGTGCGGGAGAATGCCCCGATGACCACATCCGCGCGGAACTGGGCACGTGCCGAGCGCCTCGACGCCCACCGCCTCTCGGAGGCCCTGTACGCGAGGACGGGTGTCCGGCTGACGGTGGAGGGGGCGTGTCCGGGCGGCGAGGTGGGTGCCGCGTACGTGCGGTGGCCCGACGGGCGGCGATCCGTGCTGAAGTCGCGGCCGGACACCCGGATCGAGGAGTTGCGGACGGGTGCGCTGGCGGTCTGCGAGGTGCTGCGGGAACGCGGGTACCCCTGTCCGTCGACGGAGTTGGCGGTCCAGGTGGGCAGCGCGGCGGTCCTGGTCCAGGAGCTGCTGCCGGGCACACCGGTGACGCGTCCGGACCACACGGATCTGGACCGGGCGCTCGCCCTCAACGAGGCGCAGACGGGGCTGCTGGCCGACCGCGCGGACATCCCGGAGATGAACCTGTACCTCCTCGACGACGGTCCCGGCTACTGCCTTCACGAGCCGCTGCGCCGGCACGGTCGGCGCAGCGGTGACCTGGAGCGCCGGATCGCCGCGCTCGGGGCCTCGCATCCTCGTCGGCTGTCCGGCCGGGACGTCGTGCACCACGACTTCCACCACGGCAACCTGCTCCGGACAAACGGTGCGGTCACCGGTGTCATCGACTGGGACGGGGCCTGTCGCGGGGACCGCCGTTTCGACCTGGTCACCCTGCGCTTCGGTCTGCACGCGGACGAGCAGGCCCCGGGGATCGTCGACCGCCTCGACGAGATCCTCGACGGTCTGCCCGACGACGTCCTGCGCCTGTCGTGGGCGCACATGGGGCTGCGGATGGCCGACTGGGCCATCCGGCACTTCGCCCCGGGGGACGTGGACCACTGGCTCGACCTGGCCGAGCAACGCCTCTGACCCGGGCGCGAGCCGACGCCCGGAGCATGCCGCCTCCGCTCCGGCGCCGTCGTGGCGGCGGCGGTCCTCGGCCTCCGCGTGCGCGACGTGTACCGCGTCAGCCGTCTCCGAGCCCGGGGCCCGCACGGCGCCGCGCCCCGGCGGGCCGGCCTGCGTGGCGGCGGGGCTCAGTAGGAGTGGTCGGCGGTGACGTCGGCCGACAGGTGGAGGGTCCGTCCCGCCGCGGCACAACGGAGCGAGAACAGGGTCTGGGCCAGCGCGCCGACGGCGACCAGACGGGCGATGCGGCTGGCCGTGGCCTCCAGCCCGAAGACGGCGTCGCGGAGAGCGAACCCGTCACCGGCCCAGCGCCGCCATCGCGGCGTTGTGGCCGGGCACCCCACTGACCCCGCCGCCGCGCACCGCGCCCGCCCCGCACAGCAGGATGTTGGCACGGTCCGTCTCCACCCCCCACCGGCCGGTGGACCCGGTGGCGTGCGGGAACGCGAGATCGCGATGGAAGATGTGGCCGCCGGGGAGTCCCAGTTCCCGTTCCAGGTCGAGCGGCGTCTTCGCCTCGACGCACGGCTCGCCGTTGCCGTCGACGGCAAGGCAGTCGGCGATCGGCTCCTCCAGGTGCGCGTCGAGCTGGGCGAGCGTGGCGGCCAGCGACTCGGCACGGGCCGCCGCGTTGTCGGCGGCGAACAGCCGGGCGGGGGCGTGCAGGCCGAAGAGGGTGAGGGTGTGGTGGCCGCGGGCGGCGAGATCGGGGCCGAGGATCGAGGGGTCGGTCAGCGAGTGGCAGTAGATCTCGGAGGGAGGGGCGGCGGGAATCCGGCCGGCCGCCGCCTCCCGGTAGGCGGCGGCGAGTTGCCCGTATCCCTCGGCGATGTGGAACGTCCCGGCGAACGCCTCGCGCGGGTCCACGGACCGGTCGCGCAACCGGGGCAGCCGGGTGAGCAGCATGTTCACCTTCAGCTGTGCGCCCTCGGCCGGGGCGGGCGGATCGTCGCCGAGCAGGGCCGCGAGGGCCTGCGGCGACGCGTTGACGAGGACCCTGCGGGCCGCGACGACGTGTTCCCCCTCGGGTGAGCGGACGGTGACCTCGGCCCGTGTCCCGTCGGTGTCGATGCGGGTCGCCTCGTGCCGGACGCGAATCCGTGCCCCCGCCCGCCGGGCGGCGAGGGCGAGGGCGTCGGTGAGCGCCCCCATCCCTCCGACCGGTACGTCCCAGTCGCCGGTGCCGCCGCCGATGACGTGGTACAGGAAGCAGCGGTTCTGGCGCAGCGACGGATCGTGCGCGTCGGCGAAGGTGCCGATCAGCGCGTCGGTGAGCACGACACCGCGGACCAGGTCGTCGTCGAAGCAGCGCTCGACGGCGACCCCGACGGGCTCCTCGAAGAGTGTCCGCCAGGCTTCCGCGTCACCGATCCGTTCCCGCAGCGCGTCCCGGGTGGGCAGGGGCTCGGTGAGTGTCGGGAAGACCCGCTCGGCGACGCCGCTCATCATGCCGTGGAACCGCTGCCACGCCTCGTGCTCCCGGTCCGAGCCGGTGAGCGCGGCGAAGGAGTCCCGGGTGCGGCCCGCGCCGACGAGCAGCCCGGTGGCCCGGCCGCCCCGCACGGTCGGGGTGTACGAGGAGATGGTCCGCCGGCGGACCGCGAAGTCCAGACCGAGATCACGGACGATCTTCCGGGGCAGCAGGGACACCAGGTACGAGTAGCGCGACAGCCGGGCGTCGACGCCGTCGAAGGGCCGGGTGGAGACGGCCGCTCCCCCGGTTCCGGCCAGGCGTTCCAGGACCAGGACGGACTGTCCTGCGCGGGCGAGGTAGGCGGCGGCGACCAGGCCGTTGTGGCCGCCGCCCACGATCACCGCGTCGTAGCGGTCGGGTGCGGGCATGGCCCTTGGTAGCACGTGGCACTCATCCGTGACCAGAGGCGGTGGTGTCCGGGCCGCGCGGCGCCCCGTCGGGCCCGCCGCGCAGTGCCGCGACCCGGCGGTACAGGTCGACGGCCTCCGTTCCGCGGCCCACCTGTTCCAGGCAGTGCGCCTCGTCGTTGCGGGCGGCGAGGGTGTCGGGGTGGCCGGCGCCGAGTACGCGCTCGCGGGTCTCCGCGACCTGTCGGTAGCGGACGAGGGCGTCGCTCCAGCGGCCGAGCCAGCCCAGACCGACGGCGACCTCGCGGTGGCTGACCAGGGTGTCCGGATGCCCGGGGCCCAGAACCCGTTCCCGGATCGCGCAGACCTCGCGCGCCTCGGCGAGCGCCTCCTCCCAGCGGGCGAGACGTCCCAGGTTGACGCCGAGGCCGTGCCGGGCCCGGAGCGTCTCCGGGTCGGCGGGGCCACCGACCCTGGTCCGGTCGTCGACGAGGGCGCGGTACAGCTCCAGGGCCTCGGCGCTCCGGCCCAGTCGGCCGAGCCCGATTCCGGCCTCGTGACGGGCGGCGAGGGTGTCGGGGTGGTCGGGCCCCAACGTCCGGACCCGGCCCCGGACGACCTCCTGATAGGTCCGCAGCGCTTCCGTCCACCGTCCCAGCCGCCCCAGCGCGTACCCCACCTCGTAGAGCGTGATCAGGGTGTCGGGGTGGTCGGCCCCGAGCACCCGGGCGCGGGCGGACGCCACGTCGCCGGCCATCCGGTGGGATTCCTCGAGGCGGCCGAGCCGGCTGAGGTTGAAGGCGAGATTGTGGCGGCAGCGCAGGGTGTCGGGGTGGTCGGGACCCAGCGAACGCTCCCGGGAGGCGAGGACCGCGGCGTACACCTGGTGGGCCTCGACGTGCCGGCCGAGTTGTCCCAGCGCGTACGCCGTCTCCTGACGGGCCGCCAGGGTCTCCGGGTGGTCGGGGCCCAGGGCCCGCTCCCGGCCCCGGGCCGCCCGGCCGAACTCCCGCAGCGCGTCCTGCGGCCGGCCGGTGCGGGCCAGGGTGAACCCGGTCTCGTACCGGCTGGAGAGTGTGTCGGGGTGGTCGGGGCCCAGGACGCGCTCGCGTTCGGCGGCGACCGCGCGGTGCACCTCGCCGGCTTCCTCCCAGTGGCCCAGTCGGCCCAGGTTGAGGCCCGCGTCGTGCCGACTGGCCAGGACGGAGAGGAGTTCCGGCGCGGGGGTGGGCCGTTCGGCCCCGGCCGACGGCAACTCCTCGACGGGGCCGCTGAGGTGCCGCGTCCCGAAGGCGGTGGTCCACACTCCGGTGAGAGCCGGGGCGTGGCCGGTCGGGGTGCCCTCCGCGAAGCCGCCCACCACCTTGTGTCCGGTGGTCATGCCGCGGGTCCATCCCGGCAGTTCGGGCTCCGGGCGCATGACGGGCACGGGCGCCGCGAGCGGGACCCCGGCACCGGGCCGGTGCTGTTCGCCGATGCGGCCCGTGACGATCCGCCGGCGCAGGTCGCCCGCGTCGGCGGGCCGCTCGGCGGGGGCCTTGGCCAGCAGGTCCAGCACGACGCTGTCGAAGAATCCGGGGAGTTCGGCGCGGCGGGTGCGTGGCGGCTCCGGCTCGGTGTCGCGGTGTCCGACGAGCACGCCCCAGGTGTCGTCGAGGTCGAACGGCGGGGCCCCGGTGGCGATCTCGTACAGGACGCAGCCCAGGGAGTAGAGGTCGCTGCGGTGGTCGACCTGGCCGCCGCTGATCTGCTCCGGCGACATGTAGTGCGGGGTCCCCATGGCGATGCCGGTGCCGGTGAGGCGGGAGGTGAAGCCGATGTCCCGGCCCAGCCTGGCGATGCCGAAGTCGCAGATCTTCACCGTGCCGTCGGTGAGACGCATGATGTTCGCGGGCTTGAGGTCGCGGTGCACGATGCCCTGCTGGTGGGTGTAGCCGAGGGCGTCGGCGACCTGCTCGGCGATGTCGACGACGTCGGGCACCGGCAACGGGTGCCGCTCGTTGTCCTCCAGGAGCTGGCTGAGGTTGCGGCCGTCGAGGAGTTCCATCACCAGGAAGAGGACGCCCTCGTCCTCACCGAAGTCGTGGACGACGGTGACACCGCGGTGCTGGAGAGAGGCGGCCACGCGGGCCTCGCGGCGGAAGCGCTCGCGCAGGACACGGGTGAACGACTGGTCGTGCTGGGAGCCCAACGGCTTGAGGCACTTCACGGCCACCTGGCGGCCCAGCGACTCGTCGCGGGCCCGCCACACCTCGCCCATGCCTCCGCGCCCGATCAGATCGAGCAGTCGGTACCGGCTCTGGACCAGCCTGGTGTCCGCCATGTCCTGTTGTCGCCCCCGTCGCTGTGCCCACTACCTCTGCGCCCTCCCCGGCCCGTCCAGTATGGCGGCCCGGCTGCGCAGTTTGTACGCGGCGGGGCGGCTTCCGGGACCGAGTCGGGCCATCGCGTTCATGATGTGTCCGGGCGGAAGACGCCAGCGGAGCCGGGAGGGAACGCGGCGCAGCACGGCCCCGGCGGTGCGCAGTCGGCGGTCGACGCGGGGAGCGGGGGGCGCGGCCCGCCCGTAGAGCTCATGGGCGTACGGGGGCAGTGACTGGTAGGCGAGCGTGGCGACGTGTCGCCACAGCAGGGCGCGCGCCGGGACGAGCGGTGCCGGAACCGGTGGCCGGCGCAGGAAGTCGTCGACGTCCAACGCCTCCGGGGTGGTGGCGAGTCGGGGCCGGACCGCTTCGAAATAGGCGGCGAGTTGCGCGGTCGTGGCCGGTACGTCGGCGGGGTCGAGGCCGACGAGCCGGGCGCTGTGGCGGTGTTCGTCGACGTAGCGGTCGGCCTGCGGGCCGGTGAGCGGGAAGCCGGAGCGGCGCTCGACCTGGAGATAGGAGTCGACCTCCGCGCAGTGCACCCACAGCAGCAGTTCGGGCTCGTCGACCCCGTACGTCTCCCCGGTCGCCGGGTCGGTGGCCTTCAGGAGGCGGTGGATCCTGCGGACCCGGGCGCCCGCCCGCTCCGCCGCCTCCGTGGTGCCGTAGGTGATCGTTCCGACGAAACCGGCCGTCCGCATCAGCCGTCCCCAGGCGTCCTGCCGGAAGTCGGAGTTCTGCATGACACCGCGCACGGCGCGCGGGTGCAGCGCCTGGAGGTAGAGGGCACGTACCCCGGCGACCCACATCATCGGGTCGCCGTGCATCTGCCAGGTGACGGAATCGGGCCCGAACAGCCCGGGGTCGGCGTCCTCCACGTCCGTTCGCTCCTCCCGGATCGGCGGCTCCACCCGAGGATAGGACCGGCGGACGGCGCGCGGGACCCCCGGGCACCGGGTTGCGTCGCGGTCAGTCGGACGCGGGCCCGGCGGGGGTGCCGCGGGTGTGCGTGAGGAAGATCGCGCCGCTGTCGAGGACGTGGAGTCCGGCGAGCTGCCGGGTCCGCGGGCCGAAGCCGTGGCCGTGGTGGCCGAAGAGGGGGATGCCGGCGCGGAGGGTCATCGCACCGCGGAGCGCCTGCGCCTCAGCGGCGGCCGGATCAGCCAGACCGTCGCGAAGCCCGAACGCCGCACCGGCTCGCCGCTGTTCGAGCGGAACAGCCGCCAGGTGCGGCCTACCGAGATCGGCCGCCGTCCGTACGACGACGTCGCGCCGCTTCACCGGGCGATCCGTGCGGCGTTCGCGCGGGCCGCGTCCGCCGAGCACGCCGCCCGCGACGCGCTCCGGGTGGGGTTCCCGATCCCCGACGGCGCCCCCGCCGAGTTCGCCCCGGTGTGGTCCGCGGCGCGCGAGAACGAACAGATCCGCGCCTTCGCCGCCGCGGCCCTCTCCCTGCCCGGCCGGTGACGTCCCGTCGGGGCGTGGGCGGGGGTCCGGTCAGCCGCCGACGTAGGCCGCGAGGTGCTCGCCGGTCAGGGTGGAACGGGCGGCGACGAGATCGGCGGGCGTGCCCTCGAAGACGATCCGCCCGCCGTCGTGGCCGGCGCCGGGTCCGAGGTCGATGATCCAGTCGGCGTGCGCCATGACCGCCTGGTGGTGCTCGACGACGATGACGGACTTGCCGGAGTCGACGAGCCGGTCGAGCAGACCGAGCAACTGCTCGACATCGGCGAGATGCAGGCCGGTGGTCGGCTCGTCGAGGACGTAGACGCCGCTCTTGTCGGCCATGTGGGTGGCCAGCTTGAGCCGCTGCCGCTCGCCGCCCGAGAGGGTGGTGAGCGGCTGCCCGAGGCTGAGGTAGCCGAGCCCGACGTCGGCGAGCCGTTCGAGGATGCGGTGCGCTGCCGGTGTGCGCGCCTCGCCGTCGCCGAAGAACGCCGCGGCCTCGGTCACCGGCATGGCGAGCACCTCGCTGATGTCACGGCCCGCGAGGTGGTGGTCGAGCACCGAGGCCTGGAACCGCTTGCCCTCGCACTCCTCGCAGGTGGCGGCGACCCCCGCCATCATCGCCAGGTCGGTGTAGACGACGCCGATGCCGTTGCAGGTGGGGCAGGCACCCTCGGAGTTGGCGCTGAACAGCGCCGGCTTCACGCCGTTGGCCTTGGCGAACGCCTTGCGGATCGGGTCGAGCAGACCGGTGTAGGTCGCCGGGTTGCTCCGGCGGGAGCCGCGGATCGGACTCTGGTCGACCGACACCACGTCGGCGCCGGCGGGGATCGATCCGTGCACGAGTGAGCTCTTGCCGGACCCCGCGACGCCGGTGACGACCGCGAGCACCCCGAGCGGGATGTCGACGTCGACGTCGTGCAGGTTGTTCGCCGTCGCGCCCCTGATCCCCAGCACGCCGGTGGGCTCGCGCACCGCCTCCTTGACGGCGACCCGGTCGTCGAAATGACGGCCGGTGACGGTGCCGCTGCCCCGCAGTCCGGCGACCGTGCCCTCGAAGCAGACGGTGCCGCCCGCCGTTCCGGCGCCGGGGCCTAGGTCGACGACGTGGTCGGCGATGGCGATGGTCTCCGGCTTGTGCTCCACGACGAGCACCGTGTTGCCCTTGTCGCGGAGCCGCAGCAGCAGGTCGTTCATCCGCTGGACGTCGTGCGGGTGCAGGCCCGCGGTGGGCTCGTCGAAGACGTAGGTGACGTCGGTGAGCGAGGAACCGAGATGGCGGATCATCTTGGTGCGCTGCGCCTCACCGCCCGACAGCGTGCCCGACGGCCGGTCGAGCGAGAGGTAGCCCAGCCCGATCTCCACGAACGAGTCGAGTGTCTGCCGGAGCGACGCGAGCAGTGGCGCCACCATGGTGTAGCCGCCGCCCGTGGAGTGCGGGGAGGACGTGCCCAGGCCGCGGACCCAGGCGGCCAGGTCGCTGATCTGCATCGCGCAGGCGTCGGCGATGCTGATGCCCTCGATCTTCGACGACCGGGCCGCCTCGGCGAGCCGGGTGCCGTCGCACTCGGGGCAGGTGGTGAACGTGACCGCCCGGGCGACGAACTCCCGGATGTGCGGCTGCATCGCTTCCGGGTCCTTGGAGAGCATCGACTTCTTGAGCCGCGGGATCAGTCCCTCGTAGGTCATGTTGATGCCCGCGATCTTCATCCGGGTCGGTTCGAGGTGCAGGAAGTCCGCCAGTTCCTTCTTCGTGTAGGCGCGGATCGGCTTGTCGCGGTCGACCAGTCCCGATTCGCTGTAGAGCCGGTGGTTCCAGCCGCCCGCCTTGTAACCGGGGATGGTCAGCGCGTCCTCGGCGAGCGACTTGGAGTCGTCGTAGAGCTGGGTGAGGTCGATGTCGGAGACCGTTCCCCGGCCCTCGCAGCGCGGGCACATGCCGCCCGTGCGGTTGAACGTCGCCTTCACCGCCTTCTTGGCACCGCGCTCGACGGTGATCGCGCCGCTCGCCCTGACCGAGGGGACGTTGAAGGCGAACGCGCCGGGCGGGCCGATGTGGGGCTCGCCCAGTCGGCTGAAGAGGATGCGCAGCATCGCGTTGGCGTCGGTGGCGGTACCGACCGTGGAACGGGGGTCGGCGCCCATGCGCTGCTGGTCGACGATGATCGCGGTCGTCAGCCCGTCGAGCACGTCGACCTCGGGCCGTGCGAGCGTCGGCATGAAACCCTGCACGAAGGCGCTGTACGTCTCGTTGATCAACCGCTGCGACTCCGCGGCGATCGTGTCGAAGACCAGCGAGCTCTTGCCCGAGCCGGAGACACCGGTGAACACCGTCAGCCGGCGCTTCGGTATCTCGATGCCCACGTCCTTGAGGTTGTTCTCGCGCGCGCCGTGCACGCGGATCATCTCGTGGCTGTCCGCGACGTGCGGCTCGGGCGGCGTGTCCGGCGTCGTGGCCGTGCTCATCGTCTCTCCATCTGTTCGTGCGGGACCGTCGTCGTGTGCGTGGGGGGCCGTCGTCGTGGACCGGCACCGACCGAGGGTACGCGCGGCGCGCGGCCCGGGCGTCCGTACCGCTTCCGCCCCCGGGCCGCCGATCGGCGCGGACGGGCCGGTCGGCGGTCGTCGTGTTCCGGTGTCACCGCTCGCGGGGCTGGGTGAGGCGCACCATGTTGCCGGCGGGATCGCGGAAGGCGCAGTCACGGACGCCGTAGGGCTGGTCGACCGGTTCCTGCAGCACCTCGCCGCCCGCGGCGCGGACCTGTTCGAAGGCGGCGTCGCAGTCGTCCGTGCCGAAGACGACTCCGCGCAGCAGGCCCTTCGCCAGCAGTTCCGCCAGGGCCTGCCGGTCGGCCGGCGAGGCGTTCGGGTCCGCGAGGGGAGGTTCGAGGACGACGCTCACGCCGGGCTGGGAGGGCGCGCCCAGGGTCACCCAGCGCAGCCCCTCGAACCCGACGTCGTTGCGTACCTCCAGGCCCAGGGCGTCCCGGTAGAAGGCGAGCGCCTTCTCGTGGTCGTCGACGGCGATGAAGCACTGTGAAATGTTGATCTCCATGCGCTTCACGCTACGGGCGCGAGAGGTGTTTGGCTTCTCCGTTCCTGACCGGTCGCGTATAGATCTTGGCGATGCAGGCCGGGACGGCGGCACCCTCGTCGTGGCGGCGGGCCCGGTACGCGCTCGGGCTCTCCCCGACCAGTTCGGTGAAGCGGGAGCTGAACGACCCCAGCGAGGTGCAGCCGACCTCGAAGCAGACCTCCGTCACCGTCCGGTCGCCCCGCCGGAGCAGTGCCTTGGCCCGCTCGATCCGGCGCGTCATGAGGTAGCTGTACGGCGTCTCGCCGAAGGCGGCGCGGAAGCTGCGCGAGAAGTGGCCCGACGACATGAGCGCGACGCGCGCCAGGGCCGGGACGTCGAGCGGCTGTGCGTAGTCGCGGTCCATCAGGTCACGGGCCCGGCGCAGCCGGACGAGATCCTCCACCATCATCCGACCACCCTCCCACACGGCCGGACGTCGAAGGGCCCGGCCCGGGCCCGCACCGGCGGTACCCGGGCTCCGCCGGTGGCACCGGGAAAGTCCGGTACGGGCCCGCCCGTGGCCGCGGTCGCCGTGCCCGTCGGGCGGGTCCGTCCGTCAGCGGGCCGTCAGGCCGAGTGCCGCCAGTTGCCGGGCTTCCGTCGCCTCGACGCGTGCTGCCTGCGGCCGCGTGAGCACGTCGCACACCCAGTCCCAGTGCAGGGACACCACGTCGCCGCGGGCGAGCCCCGGGATCAGCGAGCGGCCGCCCGTCGACCAGCGCACGGACTCCGGGCGCGGGGCCCCGTGGACCAGGTGGCCGCCCGTCCAGCGCAGGGGGCGGGACTCCACCGTGGCGAACTCTCCGCCGACCGAGCGCACCACCCCGGTGCGGATGCGGCACCGGTCGAGGACGTCCAGCGGTGCCCGGCTGTCCGAGGTGCCGAGCAGGCGGGCCCAGGGGTACACGTCGAAGACCTGGAAGCTGTGGTGGGCGCGGGCCCGGTCCGCGGCGTCCTGCCACGTCCCGCCCCACTGGCCGCGGAAGCGGTCGCGCAGGCGGGCCAGCAGGGCGGCGGGATCGGTCCGGTCCAGGAGTTCGTTGCCGATCCAGTACGCCTCGACCACCCGTTCGTCCAGGGGATCGGGGAGCCCGGCCGTCTCGGCGAGCAGTTCGAGGTAGCACCAGGCTCCCTCGAACCGGCGGGCGTGGCGCTCGACGAGTCCGGTGTCCTCGGGACGGAGCAGTGCCGTGGCGTCGGCCGGGCCGCAGTAGCCGAGTTCGTTGGGCGGATAGGCGTACCGGGCGAAGAGGACGGCGCCGCGCTCGCTCACTCAGCAGATCCTCGGGAGTTGCTCACCGACCGGCAGTCCGACCACGCGGGAGCCGCCGAGACCGGTCCTGGCCACCACCATGCCGGGATGGTCCGGCACACAGGTGCCGATCCGTCGGGCCGCCCGGCCCAGCGGGTGCGAGGTCAGGGCCGACAGGACCTGCTCGGCGGATTCGGCGGGCACGACGGCGATCAGTCTGCCCTCGTTCGCCACCTGGAGCGGGTCGAGCCCCAGCAGGCCGCACGCGTCGCGCACGGCGGCCGGTACGGGCAGGTCGCGCTCGACGAGTTCGACGCCCACACCGGCGGCGCGGGCGATCTCGTTCAGCGAGGCAGCGACGCCGCCGCGGGTGGGATCGCGCAGGACGTGCACATCGGCCCCGGTGGCGAGCATCGCGGCGACGAGGCCGTGCAGCGGGGCGGTGTCGCTCTCCACCGACGTGCCGAACTCCAGGCCCTCCCGGCAGCTCATCACCGCGATTCCGTGCAGCCCGATGTCCCCGCTGATCAGCACCGCGTCCCCCGGTCTCGCGCGTTCGGGGCCGATGCGGACCCCGTCGGGGACCGCGCCGATACCGGAGGTGTTGACGTAGACGCCGTCGCCGCTGCCGGTCTCGACGACCTTGGTGTCGCCGGTGACCAGCCGGACCCCCGCCCCCTGCGCCGCCGCTCCCATGTCCTGTGCGATCCGCCCGAGGTCGGTCAGGGCGGTCCCCTCCTGGAGGATGAACGCGCAGGACAGGAAGAGCGGCACGGCGCCCGACATGGCGAGGTCGTTGACCGTCCCGTTCACCGCGAGGTCGCCGACGGACCCGCCGGGGAAGAACATCGGCTTCACCACGAACGAGTCGGTGGAGAAGGCGAGTCGTGTGCCGTCGCCGACGGTCAGCACGGCCGAGTCGCCGAGTGCGGGGGCGGCCGCGGAGCCGAAGGCGGGGAGGAAGAGGTGCTCGACGAGTTCGGCGGTCATCGCCCCGCCGCCGCCGTGGCCCATCACGACCATCGGGGTCTCGCGCAGGGGAACGGGGCAGACCCAGCCCTCGAAGTCCGGACCTGTGGTGGGGGCCGGGGCCGGTGCGGGTACCCGCTTCGTCGTCTCAGTCACTTCGCATCGACCAGTTCCAGTCGGCGGTACGCGTGGTACGCGGCACACGCGCCCTCGGAGGACACCATGGTGGCGCCCAGGGGATTTCTCGGGGTGCACTCCTTGCCGAACGCCTGGCACTCGTGCGGTTTGATCAGCCCCTGGAGCACCTCGCCGGAACGGCACAGCGACGACTCGGTGGTACGGATCGCCGCCACGTCGAACCGGCGTTCGGCATCGTATTCCGCGTACTTCGGGGACAGCCGCCAACCGCTCCCGGGAATCATCCCGATGCCGCGCCAGGTCCGGTCGGTGACCTCGAAGACGTCGCGCAGCATGTCGATGGCGGGGGAATTTCCCCCGTCGGGCACGGCCCGGGGATAGGCGTTCTCCACCTCGTACCGGCCCTCTTCGAGCTGGAGCACCGTTCTGCGGACGCCTTCGAGGATGTCGAGCGGCTCGAATCCGGTGATCACGATGGGAACCCGGTACTTCTCGGCCAGCGGTGGGTATTGCGAGGTCCCCATCACACTGCACACGTGTCCGGCGGCCAGGAACGCCTGCACCCGGCAGGTGGGGGATTCCATGACGGCCGCCACCGCGGGCGGTACGAGAACGTGCGAGACGAGCAGGGAGAAGTTGCGCACGCCCAGCCGCCGCGCCTGATGCACCGTCATGGCGTTGGCGGGGGCGGTCGTCTCGAAACCGATGCCGAAGAAGACGACTTCCCGGTCGGGGTTCTCCCGGGCCACCCTCAGCGCGTCGAGCGGGGAGTACACGACACGTACGTCGGCGCCCGCGCTCTTCACGGTGAACAGGTCCTGACCGCTGCCGGGCACCCGGAGCATGTCGCCGAAGGAGCAGAAGATGACGCCGGGGCGGGCGGCGATGGCGAGCGCCCGGTCGATGGTCTCCAGCGGGGTCACACAGACGGGGCATCCGGGGCCGTGGATCATCTCGACGCAGTTGGGGAGCAGTTGGTCGATGCCGTGCCGGATGATCGAGTGGGTCTGGCCGCCGCAGACCTCCATCATCACGGCCGGCCGGGTGGCGGCCGCGTGGATCTGGTCGAGCAGTCGTTCGGCAAGTCGGGGGTCGCTGAACTCGTCGAGGTATTTCACCGGTCGGTTCCTTCTCCCGGGACGTGTTGTCGGGCGGCCGAGGCCAGGCCGTCGCCGAACTCCTCCTCCAGGAGTCCGAGCCTCTCGAAGTTGGCGAGGGTTTCCCTGGCCGAGGCCTCGTCGAGCCGCTGAATGGCGAAACCGACGTGGACGATGACGTATTCGTCGGTCGTCGCGTCGGGTACGTACTGGAGGCAGACCTCCTTGCGCACACCGCCGAAATCGACCTCCGCCATCGGGACGCCGTCGACCTCGACGGTACGGAGCACGCGCCCCGGGACTGCCAGACACATGGTGTCTTCCTTCTCTGCGGGTCTTGTGGATTGGCTCGCGGGCATCAGCCGGATGCCGCGATCAGCAGTTGCCCGAAGGCGAGGCCGCCGTCGTTGGGCGGCAGCAGCCGGGGGCGCAGGACGGTGAAGCCGTCCGCCGACAGGGAGGACTGGGCCGCTTCGAGGAGAACGGCGTTCTGGAAGACGCCGCCCGACAGCGCCACCACGTCGATCCCGGTCCGCTCCCGGCACAGGGCGGCGAGATCGGAGACGAGGAGGGCGACCGCCGTGTGGAACCGCGCGGCGATCAGCCCGGACGGCACGCCGGACCGCACGTCGGACACCACCGCGCGGATCACCGGTCCGGGGTCGGCGATCACCGGATCGTCGGCGCCGCCCGCGGTTCTCGTGCCGAACGCGTAGCCGTTGCCGACGGGTTGCGGTGGCGCGGCCCTGGCCAGGCCCTCCAGCAGGATCGCCGCCTCCGCCTCGTACGCCGCCTCGTGCCGGACGGCGGCCAACGAGGCGACCGCGTCGAAGAGACGGCCCATGCTGGACGTGGGAACACACCCGAAGTCCGTCTCGAACTGGTGGGCCAGTACGACGCGTTCGGGCTCCGGGCAGGCCGCGACCGGGGGCAGGCGCTCGTCCCAGGCGACACCCGCGGCGTGCAGGTGGGCGAGTGCCATGCGGTACGGGCGCGCCACACTCGTGTCGCCCCCCGCCAGCGGCACGTACGCCAGGTGGGCAGCCCGCCGGTAGGACGCGTAGTCGGCGATCAGTACCTCGCCGCCCCACACCGCGCCGTCGGCGCCGTGACCGGTGCCGTCGAAGGCGAAGCCGATGACCCGCTCGCCCCGTCGCACCCCGTGCTCTCCCAACACGGACGCGATGTGGGCGTGGTGGTGCTGCACGGTCCGCACCTCCCGGCCCCCGGCGTGGGCACGGGCCCAGGCGCCGGTGTGATAGCCCGGATGGCGATCGGCGACGAGTCGTCCCGGTTCGACGCCGGTCAGCAGTGCGAGGTGGTCCGCCGTGCGGGTCAGTGTCTCCAGTGTGGAGAGGTCGCCCATGTCACCGATGTGCTGGCTGACCCAGGCGCGGGAGCCCTCGCCGAGCGCGCAGGTGTTCTTCAGGTCGGCGCCGACGGCCAGCAGCGGCGGCACCTCGAAGGGCAGGGCGAGTGGGAGCGGCGCCCTGCCGCGCGATCGGCGCACGGGCAGTTCGGCCCCCGCGACGAAGCGGCTGACGGAGTCGTCGCACGGCACCTGGATCGGTCGGTCGTGCCGCAGCCAGGCATCGACCAGCGGCGCCAGCTCGGTCAGCGCCCTCCCGTCGTCCGTGACGATCGGTTCGCCCGAACGGTTGCCGGAGGTCATCACCAGTGCGTCGGGGCCGGGGGCGTCGCCCTCGATGCCGAGCAGAAGAACGTGCAGGGGGGTGTACGGGAGGAGCAGTCCGAGGTCCGGGCTGCCCGGCGCGACGGCCTGTGCGACACCGGCCGCGGGTGCGTCCCCGCGGCGGGGCAGCAGCACGATGGGCCTCCTGGCGTCGGTGAGCAGGCCCTTCTCGTCCTCCGTCATGGTGACGAGTTCCCCCGCGACGTCGAGGTCGGCGACCATGACCGCGAAGGGCTTTCCTCCGCGGCGCTTGCGGCGGCGCAGTCGGCCGACGGCGGCTTCGTTACGGGCGTCGCACGCGAGGTGGTAGCCGCCGAGCCCCTTGACCGCGACGATCCGCCCCCCGGCGAGCAGCTTCCGGGCCTCCCGCAACGCCTCGTCGCGGTGGAGCGGCGCCCCGCCGCCCTTCCGGACCAGTTCGAGACGCGGGCCGCAGGAGTGGCAGCAGATCGGCTGGGCGTGGAAGCGGCGGTCGTGGGGGTCCCGGTACTCCTCCCGGCAGCTCTCGCACATCGCGAAACGCGCCATGGTCGTCGCCGCGCGGTCGTAGGGGAGGCCGGTGACGATCGTGAAGCGCGGCCCGCAGTGGGTGCAGGTGATGAAGGGGTGGCGGTGACGACGATCGGACGGGTCGCGCAGTTCGGCCAGGCATTCCCGGCAGGTCGCGGTATCCGGGGAGACCAGGGTGCGCGCCCGGTCGCTCGCGCCGGATTCCTCGATGGTGAATCCGGCACCGCCGCAGAGCGGCCGGTCCGTCTCGGTGACGGACTCCACCATCGCCAGCGGTGGTGGTTCGGCCCGCAGCCGCCGGCCGAGCTCCGCCACCGCGTCGATGTCGCCCTCCGCCTCGACGACCACCCCGTCGGCGGTGTTGGCCACCGATCCGGTGAGGGCGAGGTCGGCCGCGGCGACATGGACGAAGGGCCGGAAACCCACGCCCTGCACGACCCCGCGCACCTCGAACCGGCGGCGGACGGCGCCTCGTCCCGGATCCTCGGCGGCGTCCTGCCGGACACCGCTGCCCATCATCGTCAGCCCCGACAGGGCGGACGCCGCCTCGGCCTCGCCGATGACCCGCAGGGCGAAGCCCATGTGGAGCAGCACCCAGTCGTCGGCGGCCGGAGGCGCGTCGAGCATGCCGATGTTGACACGTCTGCGGACGCCCTCCACGTCGACGAGGGCGAGCTGGCCCGCGTATCCCTCGACGATGTCGACGACTCGCCCGGGGATGCCGAGACACATGATCAGGACCTCCGGAGCGGGTGGGGTGCGGGAGCGGCCTCCCGGCCGGTCGGGACCGGGGAGAGCCGTCGGGTCAGCGTCCGAACCGCGTCCACCGCCCGCGGGACGGCCGCGGCGACCGCGCCGCTGAGACCGATGCCCTCGCCGGTGTCGGCGGGCACGCAGCCCACGACGTGAGTCAGCGGAAGCGTACCGCCCAATTGATCCAGATTTGCCAGCACTGCTACCGGATTCATCCCATGTGCATCGAATGCACCTGTGCCGAGATCGTCCGGCCCCACTTCCAGGATGGTCAGGCTCCCGGGCGGCCCGTCGCCCGGGCAGGCGTCCACCAGCACCAGCGCGTCGTATCCGTCGAGCAGGTCGTACGCGAGATGCATGCCCCGGATGCCGTAGTCGACGACGCGGACCCCGTCCGGAAGCGACGGCGGCCCGGGGTCGGCGGCCAGACGGCGCACGACCTCCGGGCCGAAGCCGTCGTCACCGAGGAAGAGGTTGCCGACGCCCGCCACGAGCACTCGCCCGGGCACGTCAGGGCCCTTCCGCCGCGGGCGTCGTGCGGTCCTCCCGGGTGCGTGGCGCGTTCACATGGAGCGCATTTCGAGGTACCTGCGGATGTCGGGGATCGACCGTACGCCGATGACGACGGCGGCCACCGCGAGGGCGGCGGCCACCCCCGTCGTGACCAGTCCGATGGTTTTCACGAGGAGGTCTCCTTCTGGGACGACGAGGGGTCGGGGGCGTCCTGCCCGCTCCCCGCGACGGGCAGCGGTTCCAGTTCGTCGGGGGTGAAGTAGAAGTAACGGCCGTACCAGTCGTGCAGGTCGGCGGCCGGGTCGTCGACGAGCACCAGAGCCACGTGCACCCCGCCGTCGACATCGCGCAGCACTTTGGTGACCCGTGCGGTCCGGCCGGCGAAGAAGAGGTCCTGCGCGTCGGCGCGCCGGGTGGGACGCACACGCACCAGGCTCCCCCTGGCCACACGCACACCGGCGACCGGGACGGAGTCGGACTCCGGCGGCACCGCGGCCCCGGCCGCCGGATCCCACCAGGGGGTGTCGTCGATGTCCGGTCCCGTCGAAGCGGTCCGCGCGGCGGGCGTGTCGGGCGGGGCGTGCGGATCCCGGAGCAGTCCGTGGAGCAGGTGCAGGTCTCCCGGCTCCGTCGCGTCGCACCGGTCGACGATCTCGCGGGCCCGGGGGTCGGTGGCCCGGGCCTCCGCCTTCTCCTCCTCCGTCATGGTCATCACCCTCAGCGTCAGGATCTCGTCGATCTCGGTGGAGTCGAACAGGTCGCCCGCGCTCTGCTCCGCGATCTCCGGATGGTCGTAGAGGATGATCGGGGCGCCCATCACCGTGTCCGTGGCTCCCTTCGGCCCCGCCAGGACCGGCCAGCATCGCCGCTGTACGCACCGGGCGGCGGCCGGGGCCGCCTCGTCCGGGGGCTCGCGCAGGGAGACGAACCGCGCGCCGTGCGCGTGGAGGAGCAGGTGCGTGCCGATCAGCGACACGCGGAGCGCGGATTCCTTGTCACCGGCCGTACCCGCGTGCGCGTTGTCCACCGACACCGAGAGCCGTACGAAGCCGTCGTCCTCGGTCACGTCGGTCCGGATCCTCACCGTCAGCGGCTCGCGCCGCCGGACGATCCGCCCGGCCTCGGCCCCGGACGCGTCGGTGAGCGGCTCGGTCTCCTCGCCCCCGGCGACCGAGCAGACCCGATCGGTCGGCCCGGTCAACGGGACCGGGCCCGCCTCGATCTCCCGCTCCACCGCCTCGTCCCAGCTCAGCACCGTCGTGCCGTCCACCGTGAGTTCGGCGACGTCGGTGTGGCCGCCGCCCTCCTCACGTCTGCGCACCCGGCGCACCTGGTGCTGGAGGAAGCGCAGGCGGAGCGTCACCCCGGCCGTCCCCGGCGCGTCGTCCGGGACCGAGAGCAGGCACTGCATGGCCATGCCCGGTTCCTCCGCGAAGCACGCGGGCGCCGCCGAGGGCGGCCCGAGGACGCCGAACTGCCAGCGGGACCTGTTCTTGCGGGCGCTGGCGCGGTACGGGTAGAGCAGATAGCCCTCGTACAGCACCGCGTCGGCGATCCGGCGCACCTGATCGAGGTCTGTCGGGGACGTCCGGGTCACCGGTTCACCTCGCTGGGCTCTGCGGCGGTGCCGTCGCTCGTTTCCGACAGCAGCGTGCGGACCGTCTCGTCCCAGCTGATGAGTCCGCGCCGTTCGCGGAACGCGGCGAATTCGGCGAGGACGTCGTGGTCCATCCTGATCCAGCCCGTGTGGGGGAAGTGGAGGGAGATCATCTGCCGCCATACTCCGACCGGCAGTTGGTAGCCCGCCTCACGGTCCCAGGGAATCTGCCGCACGCCGAAGCCGCCGCGGTCCCCCGGCCCGGTGAAGACGGTGCCGGAGAAGAGCAGGCGGACGGGTACCGCCCCGCCGCCGAGTGCGTGCAGATACCGGGAGCCGACGACGTCGAAGTCGTAGCTGCAGGGCAGCGCGAGGTCGGTCTCGGTCGATCCGGTGAATCCCTGCACCGTCGTGTCGCACTGCATCCACAGGAGCGGGCGCATGGTGTCCGCCCACCGCGCCGGTTCGCCGAACAGGCCCCGGAGCGCCTCCTGTTCGGCCCGGTCGTAGGCACGGCGCCGCGGTTCGATACGGACCTGGCAGCGCAGGACGATGGCGTGCACGCGCTCGCCGGTGCGGTCCTCGATCCGCAGTCGCGCGGTGAGACGCGGCGTCGCCGTGTAGGGCTCGGCGACGATGTCCCGTACGGAGAACTCCGGGCCGGGTGCGTCGGGCCGGTTCATGAGGGCCCCTCCGGGTGCGTCGTCCGCGCGGTGTCCGCGGGACGGCTGCGCGCCCGGACCCGTGCGAAGAACGCGTCGATCGCGGCGTGGGCCTCCCGCCCGCCGTCGAAGCCGCGCCACAGGGTGCGCAGCCGGCCGACCAGTTCGTAGCAGGCGTCGATCGGGACCAGATGGCACGACGTCACGTCCTCGCGGCCTCCGCCACCGGTCCGGCGGACGAGGAGTGCCTCGACGTCGGGGCGCAGTACCGACAGCTCGGGGGCGGTCGCCAGCAGCGTGGACCAGGCGTCGAGAGGCAGCTCGGACTCCGTCGCCCCGGCGGGGCCGGGATAGAAGGCGACGGTGCGGCCCCGGGCGGAGTGGTGGAACAGGAAGGCAAGGCCCACCGGGATCTGCAGTTCGTCCCATGTCCGGGCGTCCGTCGGGACTCCCCCGAAGTGCAGGTACCTGTCGGGAACCGTCCGGTGGCGCAGCCTCGCCCCGTCGGCGGTGAACAGCAGGCAGCAGGGCCGGCAGCAGCACAGCAGCCGGCGGCTCTCCAGGTCCACCACGTGCTGGTGTTCCTCGCCGAGGGGCTGGGCGCACATGTCGCAGCGCTCCGCGGCGTCCGGCTCCGGGCGTCCGCGGCGCACCCGGAGCAGTGCGGCGACCGGGGATCCGGAGCGCCCGGCGGGCGCGCTCACGCGGTGGCCACGGGCGCGGTCGGTACGGCGACCGAGACCGAGGCCCCGTCCGCCAGCAGGGGCAGCGGGTCCAGGTGCGCCCCGTCGGCGTCCGCGTCGAGACAGGCTCCGGCCCGCCGGACGTCGTAGTGCGCGCGGCACCGGGAGCACCGCAGGACCCCGTCGCCCGGGTCGCCGCCCAGTCTTCGGGCCAGCGTCGCCCCCTCCATGGGGCGCTCGCAGCGGGCGCAGCGGTCGCGGAAGGCGAACAGTTCGGCGCCGAGCCGGCAGGCCACCAGCGGGAACCCTTCGGCGCTCAACCGCGCGACCCCGCCGGGTTCGAGGCCGGTCAGGGCCGGCAGCGGCTGCCAGAGCGCGCCGTCGCCGTCCGCCCCGGGTGCGCGTGTCTCGTGGAGTCGGGAGAACAGCGAGTCCACCGGCAGCAGCGGGCCCGGCGCCCCGGTGGGCTCCGACGCGGGCTCGACCTCGATCGCGGTGATCTCCGGTGCCGCGGCCTCGACGGCGCCCCGCACGGCGAGCCCGAGCGTGGCGGACGAGGACGGGCAGCCGTCGCAGGTGCCCACCAGCCGCAGCCGCGCCGCCCCTTCCTCGGTGATGCCGAGCAGTTCCACGTCACCGCCGTGCGAGGCGAGGTACGGCCGGACGCTCTCCAGCGCGCCCTCGACGCGGTCCGCCACGCCGTACGGGTGCAGACCGTGCACCAGGAGCAGTCCGGCCACCAGCTCGTCGGCGGCGAACGCGTCCAGGACCCGGTCGGACAGCCCTCCGTGCTCATGAACGAGGTCGAGCAGTCGTTCCAGTCCGGCGCCGTAGAGGTCGGTGACGAGCCTGACGAGTTCCTCGCCGCGCTCGCGGGCCGCGGCGCCGCCCGCCGCACCGGCGTCGATCAGCTTCTCGATGCGCTCGCCGGTCCCCCGCCAGGTCTCGGGCGGCGCGGACGGTGAGGTCGGCTGCTCGGTCATGTCATTCACTGCCCGCGGACTGGGTGGGCGTGTGCAGCAGTTCCAGCTTCTTTCCTCCGCCGAGGTACATGTGCACGCCGCAGGGCAGGCAGGGGTCGAAGCTGCGCACCGTGCGCATGATGTCGATCCCCTTGAAGTTGTCCCGGTCGTTCTCCTCGAAGACCGGCTGACCCTGCACCGCGTCCTCGTAGGGTCCCGGGGTCCCGTAGGTGTCGCGCGGGCTCGCGTTCCACGGGGTCGGCGGATAGGGGTGGTAGTTGGCGATCTTGCCGTCCCTGATCACCATGTGGTGCGACAGCACACCGCGTACGGCCTCGGTGAAGCCGCAGCCGATGCCCTCCTGCGGCACGTCGAACCTCTCCCAGGTCTTCGTCCGGCCGGCCCGGATCTCCGCGAGCGCCTTCTCGGCGAAGTGCAGCGCGCAGGCCGCCGCGTACGCCTGGAAGTAGGTGCGGGCCCGGTTGCGCTCCAGGGTGTTGCTCCACCGCGGGATGTGCCACTCCAGCTCCACGGGCCCCTTGAGCGCCGTCTTGGGAAGATGGATCTTCACACTCCTGCCGGTGGCCCGGACGTACCCGATGTCCACCAGGCCCGCCAGCGCCGTGGACCAGAGCCTGGCGAGCGGTCCGCCGCCGGTGTCGAGTGCGAGGTAGTCCTTGCCGTCGAACCAGCGGGGCGACATCACCCAGCTGTACTTGTCGTCCAGGTCGCGCTTCTGCGGCTGCGGGTTGGTGTGCTGGTTCCAGGGGTGCCGCCGGTCGACCGGGTTGCCGAGCGGGTCGTGCGTCACGAACATCTCCTGCTCGTCCCAGTCGTTGTAGTACGACGAACCGAGCAGGATGCGGATACCGAGGTTGATCTTCACCAGGTCGGTGGTGACGAGCTTGCCGTCGACGACGACGCCGGGGGTCACGTACATCCTGCGGCCCCATTCCGTCATGTCCCGGTACTCGAAGTTGCAGTGCTCCGGGTCCTGGAAGGAGCCCCAGCAGCCGAGGAGGACGCGCCGGTTGCCGACCTGCTCGTATCCGGGCAGTGCCTCGTAGAAGAAGTCGAAGAGGTCGTCGTGCATGGGCACGACCTTCTTCATGAACTCCACGTACCGCTGGAGCCGGGTGAGGTAGTCCGTCATGAGCTGGACGGTCGCCACCGTGCCCACGCCGCCGGGGTAGAGCGTGGAGGGGTGCACGTGGCGCCCCTCCATGAGGCAGAACATCTCACGGGTCATGCGGCTGACCTGGAGCGCCTCACGGTAGAACTCGCCGGTGAAGGGGTTCAGCGAACGCATGATGTCGCCGATGGTCCGGTATCCGTGGTCCGCCGCGTGCGGCGACTGCGTGCGATTCGCCTGTTCGAGTACCCCGGGGTTGGTCTCCGCGACCATCTTCTCGCAGTAGTCGACCCCGACCAGGTTCTCCTGAAAGATGTTGTGGTCGAACATGTACTCGGCGGCCTCGCCGAGATTCACGATCCATTCGCCGAGGTGCGGCGGTTTCACGCCGTACGCCATGTTCTGCGCGTAACAGGAACAGGTGGCGTGGTTGTCACCGCAGATTCCGCAGATGCGACTCGTGATGAAGTGGGCGTCGCGCGGATCCTTGCCCTTCATGAAGACGGAGTATCCACGGAAGATCGAACTCGTGCTGTGACACTCGGCGACGATTTTCTGCTTGAAATCGATCTTCGTGTAGATGCCGAGACTGCCGACAATGCGGGTGATGGGATCCCACGCCATCTCCACCAGTTCGCCGTTGTCCTGGCCGGTCGTCGTCATGGGGGCGCCTCTTCTTCTGTTCAGGTGCGTTGCCGGGCGGGTCCCGGACAGGGAATTACCAGGTGCGGGTGGCGCCGCTCATCAGTTCTTCGCCGCGCCTGCGCCACTTCGGTTCGCGGTCCAGCGTGTGCGTGGTGATGCGCCGGAGCCGGCGCATGGTCGACCCGTAGGGGGCAACCGCACGAGTGGAGAGTCTGCCCCCCGGCGGCTCGTCCATGAAAGGCATGAATTTGTCGGGGAATCCCGGCATGGTGCAGCCGATGCAGATGCCACCGACATTCGGGCAGCCACCGATTCCGTTCATCCAGCCCCGCTTGGGCACATTGCATTTGACGGCCGGTCCCCAGCACCCGAGTTTCACGATGCATTGCGGCGACCCGTACTCCGTCGCGAAATCGCCCTGTTCGTAGTAGCCGGCCCGGTCGCAGCCCTCGTGCACGGTGGCCCCGAAGAGCCAGGCCGGACGCAGTGCCTCGTCCAGCGGAATCATCGGGGCCTGGTCCGTGGCCATGTAGAGCAGATAGGTGAGCGTCTCCGACAGGTTGTCGGGCTGAATGGGGCAGCCGGGGACACACACGATCGGCACGCCCGCCTTGGACTTCCAGTCCCAGCCGAGGTAGTCCGGGACGCCCATGGCCCCGGTGGGATTGCCGGCCATGGCATGGATGCCGCCGTACGTGGCGCAGGTGCCGACCGCGACGACCGCGGTGGCCTTGGGGGCGAGCCGGTCGAGCCACTCACTGGTGGTCATCGGCTGACCGGTCGCCGGGTCGTTGCCGAAGCCCGACCAGTAGCCCTCGTCGTGCAGCCTCTCGTTGGGGATCGAACCCTCGACGACCAGCACGAACGGTTCCAGTTCGCCGCGATCGGCCCGGAAGAACCATTCGAGGAAATCGTCGGCCCCGCCGTTCGGGCCGCACTCGAAGTCGATGAGCGGCCAGTGCACCGCGATCCGCGGCAGGCCGGGCAGCGCCCCGAGCGCGATCTCCTCGATGCTGGGCTGGGTGGCCGCGGTCAGGGCGACCGAATCTCCGTCACAGCTCAGTCCCGCGTTGATCCACAAGACATGAATGAGCGTGCTCTCCGCTTTTATCGCCGCTTCTGTCGGCATGATCCACTGCCCTCCGGTACCGAACCGACCGATACCAAACACAATCGGTGTGGTGTCACATGATTACCATCTGGGATCCGTTGGACCGTCCTGTCAACATGGGATTCTCCGGGGTGTGGTGATTTCCCTCCAGGCGGCCGCGTCCGCACGAGTGAACGCGAGAAGTGAGCGCTGATGCATGAATTGTCAATCACCCGGAGCGTCGTCGACGCGGTATGCGAACGCGCCGCCGGAAGGCCGGTACTGGAAGTCAGGGTCCGAGTGGGAATACTGACCTCCGTGGTCCCGGATTCGATGCGCTTCTGCTTCGACCTGGTCACCGCGGGAACGCCCGCGGAAGGCGCGCTCCTGGAGGTGGACCACACAGCCGGAAGAGGGCATTGCCGGGCGTGTGAGCAGGACTTCCCCATGAACGACCTTGTATTGCTGTGTCCGTGCGGCAGTTTCGACGTGGATGTCACGGCCGGGCAGGAATTGCAGATCGTCTCTATGAGAGTGGGCTGACGTCATGTGCGGAACGTGTGGTTGCGGCGACGGCGGAGTCGGCGACGAGGTCCGGATCACCCGGCCGCACGGCCACGACCGGGGGGCCGAAAACGGTCACGGTCACGATCACGGCCACGCGCACGGCCGTGTTCACGCCCTCGTGCGGAATCCGGCGCCTGCCGGGGCGGCGGCCGGAGGGAGCGGAACCGTCACTCTCGAACAGCGGGTACTCGCCAGGAACGACGGACTGGCCGCGGGGCTCCGCTCCCGGATCGCCGAGCGGGGCATGGTGATGGTGAACCTGATGAGTTCACCCGGCGCCGGCAAGACCACGCTCCTCGAACACACCATCGGGGGCCTGACCGGCCGCGGCCGACCGGTCGCGGTGATCGAGGGCGACCAGGAGTCCCTGCTCGACGCCGAGCGGATCAGGAGCGCGGGCTGCCCGGTCGTGCAGGTCAACACCGGGGCGGGATGCCACCTCGACGCACGGATGGTGGGGGACGCCCTCACGGCTCTGGAACCGGGGCCGGGATCGCTGATCATTGTCGAGAACGTGGGCAACCTGGTCTGTCCCGCCCTCTTCGACCTCGGCGAGTGCGCACGGGTCGTGATCATCTCCGTCACGGAGGGGACGGACAAGCCGGCCAAGTACCCGCACATGTTCGCCGCAGCGGATCTCGTCGTCATCAACAAGACCGATCTGCTCCCGTACGTGGACTTCGACATCGATCGGTGCGAGAGGTACGCCGAGTCGGTCAACCCCGGCGTCCGGTTCCTCAGGGTCTCGGCGCTCACCGGAGAGGGAATGCCGAGCTGGTACGCGTGGTTGGACGAGCGGTACCGGACATCGCGACGAGGGACGGACCGGGCGCACCGGTCTCGGCAAGGGCCGGACCGCCGCGGCCGGACGGGGCCGGACGGAACCGCGGCGGGGCCGGTCGGCCCATGCGCGTGAACCGGACGCACGGCGATGCTGGCTCCGGACCGCAATCCACAGGAGGCTGTCGATGAGCACTTCTCCGACCCGTGTCACCGCCCTGCCCGCCCAGTACCGCACCCGGCTGCTGCGCGTGGGCCGGGACGTCAACTTCGATCAGGGGGTCCGCCTCTTCGACGAAGGGGACGTCGCGGACCGTTTCTGGATCCTGCGCTCGGGCACCATCACCCTGGACTTCCGCGTCCCCGGCGATCGCACCGCGGCGATCGAGAATCTCGGGCCTGGTGAGCTGGTGGGCTGGTCCTGGCTCTTCGAGCCCTGTCTCTGGCATCTCGGCGCCGAGACGATGACCCCGGTCCGCACCCACGAGTTCGATGCCGCGACCATTCGGATGATGATGGACGCGGACCCCGCCTTCGGCTCCGCCGTCGGCCACTGGGTCGGGCAGGTCCTCGCCCACCGGTTGCAGGCGGCACGGATCCGTCTTGTCGATCTCTACGCACCGCACGGCGGCGACGGCTCCGTGTGAGCGCCGCAGCCCCTCCCAGGTGCTGAGCCCGGTGGCCGTCGTGGTACCGGTACGGCCCGGCCGGCGTGCCGGGGCGTTCGTCCGCCGGCGCGACGTGCTCCGTTTCACGGCCGGGCGGAAAGCCGCCCGGCCAGCAGCACCGCACAGGCCCCCGACGTCAGCAGCCCGCCGGCGAGGAAGGTGGCCCGTACACCGGCGAACGGGAGGATCAGTCCGCCCAGGGCGGCGCCCGCCGCGATCCCTGCGTTGTAGAGGCCGGAGTTCGCCGCGAGGGCGAGGTCCGTGCGGCCCGGTGCGCAATGCAGCATCGCGTTCTGGGTGGTCATGAACACCGGTCCCAGCGCACTGCCCATCAGCACCAGGAACACCACCGCCGCTCCCGGGCGGGGGCCGGCGGCGTACAGTCCGAGCATGCCCGCCGCCTGGGCAACGACGGCCGTGGCCAGTGCGGACTGCGGAAAGCGGTCCAGCACGGTGCCGGTGACACTCACTCCGGCCAGGCACGCCACGCCGAAGGCCACGAGCAGGACGCCGACCGCGCCCGGAGTAAACCCGCTCACGTCGCCCAGGAATTTCACGATGTACGTGTATCCCGTGAACGCGCCGGTGGCGGACAGGGTTCCGGCCGCCAGCACGATCCCGAACCTACGGGCGTCGGGACCGGTTCCGCGGGCGGCGCGCTCCTCCTCCGGGCGCGAGGCGGGCAGCAGCGCGGCGATCGTCACCAGCGAGGCGAGCCCCAGCGCGGCCAGGACGGCGACGGGCACCCGCCAGTCGCTCTGCCGGGCCAGCCAGGTGCCGGCGGGTACGCCGAGCACCAGGGCGAGCGAACCGGCGACGGACAGCGCCCCGACCACACGCCCGCGGGCCTCCGGGACGAACTGGCCGACCGCCACCGGACCCATCACGGCCCAGAACAGGGCCTGGGCGAGCGCGGTCAGCAGCCGTGCCCCGAGGAGCAGCCGGTAGGAGGGGGCCACTGCCGCGATCAGGCTGGACACGACGAGCGCGGCCAGTAGTCCCGTGAGCACATGCCGCCGGGCCACATTCCGGGTGACGTGGGCGAGCGGCACCGACGCGACGGCCACCGCCACGCCGTAACCGGTGACCAGGAGACCGACCGCCGACAGGGACACCCGCAGGCTCCCGGAGATGAGGTCCAGGAGACCGATCGGCAGGTTCTCCGCGGTGTTGAACGTGAAGGCGGCCAGCATCAGGGCCCCGAGCACCGCCGGCCCGTGCCGCGGAGCCGGGGGTTGCCCGGTGATCGCCCGGTCTCCTCCGGCCCCGGCCCGTCGCGGCTGCTCCGTGACACCGTCCATGGACGTACCCCACACGGCTCACCGGCCCCACCGCAACCCGGTTCCCCCTCCCGGGCACGGATGGGGCCCGGAGCGCCGGGCGCGGCCCGCGGGCCCGGTCCGGTGCCGGACGGGAGGCCCGGTCGCGGGCACTCACCGTCGTACGCGCGGCATCCCCAGGCCGATCCACGAGATGATCTCGCGCTGGATCTCGTTGTTCCCGCCGCCGAAGGTGAAGATCACGGCGGACCGGTAGCCGCGTTCCAGTTCACCGTGGAGCACGGCACCGGCGGAGCCCTCCTTGAGCGGTCCGGCCGAGCCGACGGCCTCCATCAGCCAGGCGTAGGCGTCGCGTCGCGCCTCGGAGCCGTAGACCTTGACGGCGGAGGCGTCCTGCGGGGTGAGGGTTCCGTCCTGGACGGCGGAGACCATCTGCCAGTTGAGCAGCTTCATGGCGTCGAGCCTGGTGTGGGTGCGGGCGAGGAGGGTGCGGACCCAGCCGAGGTCGATGACGCGGCGGCCGTCGGCGAGCCGGGTCCCCGCGCACCAGCGGCGGACGTCGTGGAGGGCGCGGACGGCCATGGTGCCGTGGGCGGCGAGAGTGACGCGCTCGTGGTTGAGCTGATTGGTGATCAGCCGCCAGCCCTTGTTCTCGTCGCCGACCCGGTGGGAGACGGGGACGCGGACGTTCTCGTAGTAGCTGGCGGTGGTGTCGTGCGAGGCGAGGGTGTTGATCAGGGTGCAGGAGTAGCCGGGGTCCGTGGTCGGGACGAGCAGCATGGTGATGCCCTTGTGCGGGGGCGCCTCCGGATCGGTGCGGACGGCGAGCCAGACCCAGTCGGCGGTGTCACCGTTGGTGGTCCAGATCTTCTGTCCGTCGACGACGTAGGTGTCGCCGTCGCGCACGGCCCTGGTCCTCAGCGCGGCCAGGTCGGTGCCCGCGTCGGGTTCGCTGTAGCCGATGGCGAAGTCGATCTCCCCGGCGAGGATCTTCGGCAGGAAGAACGCCTTCTGCTCGGCGGTGCCGAACCGCATGATCGTCGGACCGACGGTGTTGAGGGCCATCAGCGGCAGCGGGACGCCTGCCTGGGCCGCCTCGTCGAAGAAGATGAACTGCTCCATCGGGGACATGCCCCGGCCGCCGTACTCCTCGGGCCAGCCGACCCCGAGCCAGCGGTCGGTTCCCAGGCGCCGAATGGTCTCGCGGTAGAACGTCTTCTGAGCCGCGGGGTCGAAGTACCGGACGGAGGCGTCGTCGGGAATCAGCGCGGCGAAGTACTCGCGCAGTTCGGTGCGCAACTGCTGCTGCTCAGGCGTGTATTCGAGGTGCACGGCCCCTCCGGGAGTCTCGCGGTCGCGTCGTCCGTGTGCGGCGGCGCACACAGTAGAACGTGTTGCAAGAATCCGGAAGGGGCGTGGCACGCCCGGCCCCGGTCAGCGTTTGACGGCTCGCAGGACGACGAATTTCGGGTCCCCCGCGACCGTGGCGCAGTTGCCGAAGATCCGGCGCAGCCGGAGGTGATGGCCGAGGTGCCGATTGCCGACGACCCACAGTTCGCCGCCCGGGCGCAGCGCGGCGTGCGCGCCGTGGAACATGGTGCGGGCCGTGGCGTCGGTGGTGGCCTGGTGGGAGTGGAACGGCGGGTTGTTGAGCACCAGGTCCACGCTGGCGGGCGGCATCTGCGCCAGACCGTCGCCGACCACGAAGTCGGCCTCGGCGCCGGGACCGGTGTTGGCCCGGAAGGTCTCCTCGGCGGAGGCGACCGCCTGGTACGACTCGTCGACGAAGGTGACCCGCGCCGCGGGGTTGGCGAGTGCGGCGGACAGGCCGACGACGCCGTTGCCGCAGCCGAGGTCGACGACCCGGTCGGGGCCGCTGCGCTCCGGGAGGTGGCCGAGGAAGAAACGGGTGCCGATGTCGAGGCGCTCGGCGCAGAAGATCCCGGCGTGGTTGGTGACCGTGCGGCCCGAGGCCGGGCCGATGTCCCCGGGCAGGTCGTACCGGTACGGCCAGGGGCTGGGGGTGCGGGATACCGCCGGGTCGGGGGCGCAGAAGATGAGCCGGGCCTTCTTGACCGCGAGAGAGGTACGGGTCGGGCCGATGATCCGCTCGAAGAGCCTGAGGGTGGAGGTGTGGATCTCCTTGACCATGCCGGCGCCGATGACGACGGTGTCCGCGTGGACGGCCGGTGCCAGCCGGTGCAGTTGGTCCTCCAGGAGCGCGAGGCTCTTGGGTACACGCACCAGCAGGACGTCGATCCGGCCGGGCGGGGTGTCCCTGGTCGACAGCAGGCGTACCGCGTCCGGGGCGGCGCCGTTGCGCTCCAGGTTGGCGCGGGTGGCACGCTGCGCCAGGTAGGAATCGGTGATCTGCACGGGCCGGTGTCCCGCCAGGACGGTGCTCAGGGCGCCCCAACGGTCACCCACCACGGCCAGGGTTCCCGACAGGTCGACGCGCTCCGACTCGTCCGTCTCCCCCTCCAGCCGCCGCAGCAGGTACTCGTCGGCGGCGTCCCAGGCGCGGAACGGGTCGCGCGGGTGCTCGGGGAAACGGGCCAGCCGGTAACCGGCCCCTGACGTCGTCAAACGGTTCATCGTGCACCCAGGCTAGCCGAGCCGCGGGGAGCGCCCGCACACTCCCCGCCACCGGCCGCCGGGCTCCGCTCCCTACGGCAGCGTCTTGTCGATCGCCGATCGGCCCTCCCTGGCGAGCCGGCCCTCGGCCCACTGGAGGTTCTCCGGGGTCAGGTCCCGCCCGGAGGCGAGCACCAGGTCCTCCGCGGACGGATGGTCGCTGCCGCCCGTGTGCAAGAGGCTGTCGGGGGTCACTCCCCGGACTGCGGATATGGATTCGGGCTCGTCGCTCATGCCGCCTCCTCGTCCTTTCGGTCATTCTCGCCCCGCGCCCGAGCCGTCGCATCCGATGCCCCCACGTCCCGTTCCCGGCACCGGCAACGGCCCTCACTTGACCTGCACATGATAGGTACGCAGCGTTCACACCATGGTCACGGTGCGTGTGGAAGGCTCCCGCTGACCACGAACGACAGGACCGCCGCGGCTCCGCCCCCACCATGTGACCGGTGTCGCGGCGCCCGCTTTTCCGGAGAGGACACCCCACATGTCCCGTCTTCATCCGCGTCATCGACGCCCGCTCCTGGCGACGCTCGCCGCGTTCGCCGTGCTCGCCGGCACCGCGGCCGCCGCCCCGGCAGCCACCGCCGGGACCGCTCCCGCCTCCGCGACGCCGCTGCGGACGCTCGACGACTCGTACTACCAGGACGCGATCGGCAAGTCCGGCACGGCGCTCAAGAGCGCCCTGCACACGATCATCAGCAAGCAGACCAAGATCTCCTACAGCCAGGTCTGGGACGCGCTCAAGGACACCGACCAGGACCCCGCCAACTCCTCCAACGTGGTGCTCCTCTACTCCGGGCGCTCGATATCCAAGAACAACAGCGGCGGCTCGGTCGGCCAGTGGAACCGCGAGCACGTATGGGCCAAGTCCCACGGCAACTTCGGTACCGCCACCGGGCCCGGAACCGATGTCCACCATCTGCGGCCGGAGGACGTCCAGGTCAACTCCATCCGCGGCAACAAGGACTTCGACAACGGCGGCAGCGCGGTCAGCGGCGCACCGGGCAACTACACCGACAGCGACTCCTTCGAACCGCGCGACGCGGTCAAGGGCGACGTGGCCCGCATGATCCTCTACATGGCGGTGCGCTACGAGGGCGACGACGGCTGGGCCGACCTGGAGCCCAACGACCGGGTGTCGAACGGATCGGCCCCGAACATCGGCCGTCTCTCGGTCCTGAAGGCGTGGAGCCAGCAGGACCCGCCGGACGCCTTCGAGAAGCGGCGCAACGACGTCATATTCGACAAGTACCAGCACAACAGGAACCCGTTCATCGACCACCCCGAGTGGGTCGGGTCCATCTGGTAGAAGCGGTCCCGCCGGGTGGGTGCCGATGTGCCGCGAGGGCACATCGGCACCCACCCGTCGTCGCACGGCAGGCGTGCGGGACCGCGGGGGCACTGGGACACTGGAGTGGGCCCCGCAGGAGTCGCGGAACGGCTCCGGGGGCGATCCCGCGGAGAGGAGTGAGCGCACCGTGCCACGTGGATCCAGTGCCAAACGGGAACGGCAGTACGAACACATCAAGGAGAGCGCGCAGGAGCGCGGGGTGAGCGAGGACCGGGCCGAGGAGATCGCCGCGCGCACGGTCAACAAGGAGCGCGCCCGCGCCGGCGAGTCGAGAACCGCGAGCCGCACGTCCCTCGACGACATGTCCTCCGCGCGACGCGGCGGGCTCCGCTCCCACGGCGGGGCCGCTGGCCCCACCCGCGACCAGCTCTACGAAGAGGCCAGGAAGAAGAACGTCCACGGCCGTTCGAACATGACGAAGGACCAGCTGGCGCGCGCGCTCGGCCGCTGAGTTCCCGTCCCGCGGCCGGAACTCGCGTCACCGGCTCCCGCGTCACCGGCCGCCGGGCCGCGTACGGGTCCGGCGGCCGGTGACGCCCGGCCTCAGCCGCCCCGGGTCCAGTCGGCCACCTCGGGCAGGTCCACACCGTGTTCCCGGATCCACGCGTGGTGGCGGGTGCGGGCGTCGGCCATCGTCTGGCGCACGGCCACGGCCCGGACCCCGAGTCCCGGCACCCGGTCGATGACGTCCATGACCAGGCGGAAGCGGTCCAGGTCGTTGCGGACCACCATGTCGAAGGGCGTGGTGGTGGTGCCCTCCTCCTTGTAGCCCCGTACGTGCAGGTGGGCGTGACCGGCCCGCCGGTAGGCCAGCCGGTGGATGAGCCAGGGATAGCCGTGGTAGGCGAAGATCACCGGGGCGTCCCTGGTGAACACCGCGTCGTACTCCGGGTCGGGCATGCCGTGCGGATGTTCCTCACGGGGCAGCAGCCGCGTCATGTCGACCACGTTGACCACCCGTACGGCCAGTTCCGGCAGATGGCGGCGGAGGAGATCGGCGGCGGCCAGCGTCTCCAGGGTGGGCACGTCCCCGGCGCAGGCGAGCACCGCGTCCGGTTCGCGGCCGCCGTCCTCGGTGCCCGCCCACTCCCACACGCCGACCCCGCGGGCGCAGTGCGCGCGGGCCCGGTCCAGGGTGAGCCAGTCGAAGGTCGGCTGCTTGCCGGCCACGATCACGTTGACGTGGTCGCGGCTGCGCAGGGCGTGGTCGGCGACGCAGAGCAGGGTGTTGGCGTCCGGCGGCAGGTAGACCCGGACGACCTCGGGGCTCTTGTTGAGGACGTTGTCGACGAATCCGGGGTCCTGGTGGGAGAACCCGTTGTGGTCCTGGCGCCAGACGTGCGAGGTGAGCAGGTAGTTGAGCGAGGCGACGGGGCGGCGCCAGGACAGCCTGCGGGAGGTCCTGAGCCATTTGATGTGCTGGTTGACCATCGAGTCGACGATGTGGGCGAACGCCTCGTAGCAGGAGAACAGGCCGTGCCGTCCGGTGAGGAGGTATCCCTCCAGCCACCCCTGGCAGAGGTGTTCCGAGAGCACCTCCATGACGCGGCCGTCGCGGGAGAGGTGCTCGTCGGTCGGCAGGAGCCCTTCCTGCCAGGCCTTGCCGGTCGCTCCGTAGAGGGCGTCGAGCCGGTTCGAGGCAGTTTCGTCGGGGCCCATCACGCGGAAGTCTCGGCGTTCGGCGGTGGCGGCCATGACGGCCTCCAGCAGTCCGCCGAGCACCCGGGTCGGTTCGTGCAGCACGGTACCGGGCCGGTCGACGGCGACGGCGTGCTCGTCGAGCGGTGGGAGGGGCAGCTCGCGCAGGAGCAGACCGCCGTTCGCGTACGGGGTCGCGCCGAGCCGGGCCTCGCCCTCGGGCACGCAGCCGAGCACCCGGGCGGTGGGGCGCCCCTGTGCGTCGAAGAGTTCCTCCGGCCGGTAGGAGCGCATCCACGCCTCAAGCTGCCGCAGGTGGTCGGGGTTGTCGCGGACGCCGGGCAGCGGCACCTGATGGGCGCGCCAGGTGCCTTCCACGGGCACACCGTCGACCTCGGCCGGTCCGGTCCAGCCCTTGGGGGTGCGCAGCACGATCATCGGCCAGTGCGGGCGCCCGGCGCCGGTGCCGGCACGGGCGGCGGTCTGGAGCTCCCGGACGCGGTCGACGGCCAGGTCCGTCGCGGCGGCCATCGCCCGGTGGACGGTGAGCGGGTCGTCGCCGTCGACGTAGAGGGGGTCGTGCCCGTATCCGCGCAGCAGTGCGTCGAGTTCGGTCTCGGGGAGGCGGGCGAGAACGGTCGGGTTGGCGATCTTGTAGCCGTTGAGGTGGAGGATCGGGAGGACGGCTCCGTCGTGCACCGGGTCGAGGAACTTGTTGGAGTGCCAGGACGCGGCGAGCGGGCCGGTCTCGGCCTCGCCGTCCCCGATGACGCAGACGACCAGCAGGTCCGGGTGGTCGAGGGCGGCGCCGTAGGCGTGGGTGAGCGCGTAGCCGAGTTCGCCGCCCTCGTGGATGGAGCCGGGGGTCTCGGGCGCCACGTGGCTGGGCACCCCGCCGGGGAAGGAGAACTGCTCGAACAGCCGCCCCATCCCGCGCGCGTCCCGGCCGACGTCCGGGTACGTCTGCGCGTAGCTGCCCTCCAGCCAGGAGTTGGCGAGGACGGCTGGCCCGCCGTGGCCGGGGCCCCAGACGCACAGCGCCCGGACGCCGCGGGAGGTGATGACGCGGTTGAGATGGGTGTGGACCAGGTTGAGTCCGGGTGAGGTGCCCCAGTGGCCGAGCAGGCGCGGCTTGATGTGCTCCCGGGCCAGCGGCTCGGTCAGGAGCGGGTTGGCCCTGAGGTAGATCTGGCCGACGGTCAGGTAGTTGGCGGCCCGCCAGTGTGCGTCGAGGGCGGCGATCTCCTCGTCCGAGGGCCCGGCTGCGGTCGCCCGGTGGGCGGCGTGGTTCATGCTGCCCGCCTCTCAGATCGTCCTGGCCGGGGCGTCGGCGGCCTCGGGGCCGTACCAGACCGTGGTCGCGTTGCAGAACTCCCGGATGCCGTGGCCGGCGAGTTCGCGGCCGTAGCCGGAGCGCTTGACACCGCCGAACGGCAGCGCGGGATGGGAGGCGGTCATGCCGTTGAAGAAGACGCCGCCCGCCTCCAGGTCGCGCACGCAGCGGCGGGTCTCGTCGGCGTCGCGGGTCCACACGTTGGAACTGAGGCCGAACGGGCTGTCGTTGGCGAGGGCCACCGCCTCCTCCAGTGATTCCACGCGGTACAGCGTCGCGACGGGACCGAAGGCCTCCTCCCGGTGGATGCGCATCGCGGGGGTGATCCCGGCGAGGACGGTGGGGGCGTAGAACCAGCCGTTCGCCAGTTCCGGGTCCAGCCCCTCGGGCCTGGACCCGCCGCACAGCACGCTCGCCCCCTGCCGTACCGCGTCGTCCACCAGCTCCTCCAGGTCCGCGCGGCCCCGTTCGCCGGAGAGCGGTCCGACGTCGGTGGAGTCCTTCATCGGGTCGCCGACCGTCAGGTCCCGCATGCCCACGGTGAAGCGTTCGGCGAACTCCTCGTAGACCTGCGTGTGCACGATGAAGCGTTTGGCGGCGATGCACGACTGGCCGTTGTTCTGCACCCTGGCGGTCACGGCGGTGCGCGCCGCCCGCGCCACGTCGGCCGACGGCAGGACGAGGTACGGGTCGCTGCCGCCCAGTTCCAGGACGGTGTGCTTCACCTCGTCGCCGGCGATCGACGCGACGGAGCGTCCGGCCGGCTCGCTGCCGGTGAGGGTGGCGGCGGCGACCCGGGGGTCGCGCAGGATCGCCTCGACGGCGCCGGAGCCCACGAGCAGGGTCTGGAAACATCCCGTCGGGTAGCCGGCCCGGCGGAACAGGCCCTCCAGGTAGAGGGCCGTCTGCGGGACGTTGGACGCGTGCTTGAGCAGGGCGACGTTCCCGGCCATCAGCGCGGGGGCGGCGAACCGTACGACCTGCCAGAGCGGGAAGTTCCACGGCATCACGGCGAGGACGGCACCCAGCGGCCGGTAGTGGACGCGGGCCGCCAGTGCGCCGGAGTCCGCGACGTCGGCCGGTGCGGGGTACTCGTCCGCGAGGAGTTCCTCGGCGTGGGCCGCGTACCAGCGCATCGCCCTGGCACATTTGGCGGCCTCCGCGCGGGCGGCCGCGAGGGGTTTGCCCATTTCGGTGGTCATGGTGCGCGCGATGTCCCGCCGGTCCTCGTCGAGCAGGTCGGCGGCCAGGCCGAGCAGACGGGCCCGCTCGTCGAATCCGGTGGTGCGGTAGTGCCGGAAGGCGGTTTCGGCGGCGGCGAGCCGTTGCTCGATCTCCGCCGGCCCCAGCGCCTCGAACGTTCTGAGGGTCTCGCCGTTCGCGGGGTTGACCGTCGCGATGGGCATGGCTGTGCTCTCCTTGCCTCGGTACTTCGACCGTGCCGCGCCGTGCGCCCCGCCGCAACGCGGGCCCCGTCACGCCCCACCGGCGCGGTCCGTGTGCGGTGCGGCACGCACGGACCGCGCCGGTGGGGCGTGGGTGAGCCGACGGGACCTGTGCCGGTGCCGGGCTCAGACGAGAACGGGAGCGGCGCCGGACGACGTCGTGGTCGCGGCGGCCGCGTCCGGGACGGCGACGGGCGGCCGGCGGGACTCCCGCCCTCCGGGCAGCGGCGCCGGAGGCACCGTCTCCGCGGTGCGCGGTTCCTTCGCGTACCGGGTGAACCACACCACCTTGCCCTCGGTGGTGCGGCAGGTCCCCCAGCTGTCGCTCAGCGCCATGACACGGCTGAGACCGCCGCCCCCGTTGCCGAGCAGCCGCGGCATCTCGGCGCTGTTGTCGGCGACGGAGACCGTGAGATGCCGCCCCGACCAGCGGAGTTCGACGACACAGTTGTTGTCGTCACCGACATGCCGGTGGACATTGGTCAGCAGCTCCTCCACGCCCCGGCACACGGGGCGGACGTGGAGTTCGAGACTCCAGTGGCGGAGGTGCGCGGCGATGATCCGCCGCAGTTGCGAAACACGCTCTGCCGAAACCTGGAATTCGACCAGATAGTGCCGGTCGAGTGGAACGGTCATCGTCGAGGCTCCTCACATCGAGGCCCACTGACTTCGCCTCATCGAACCAACGACCCCCGAACACGAAGAGTGAGCAGATGTCACTTCTGGGTCACTCCACAGAGTGACCCGGTCGGGCGGTTCCCGCAACACGAGAATGTGGCGCCGGTCACACATCGCGGGCGGGCGGGTCAGAGCAGATACGGCAGCAGCGTGTCCGGGGTGAGCGGAAGGGAGCGCAACCGGACGCCGGTGGCGTGCCGGACGGCGTTGCCGACGGCCGCCGCCGCACCCACGATGCCGATCTCGCCGATGCCCTTGCTGCCCATCGGATTGAGGTGCGGGTCGTGCTCGTCGATCCAGTGCGCCTCGATCCGCGGCACGTCGGCGCAGACCGGCACGTGGTAGGAGGCGAGGTCGTTCTCGACGAAGTCGCCGAAGCCGGGGTCCAGGGCGCAGGCCTCGGTCAGGGCCATGCCGATTCCCATCGTCATCCCTCCGATGAACTGGGATCGCGCGGTACGGGGATTGAGGATGCGGCCGGCGGCGAAGACGCCGAGCATCCGCCGGACCCGTGTCTCGCCGGTCCGGGAGTCGACGGCGACCTCCGCGAAGTGGGCGCCGAACGCGTGCCGGGCGTACGGTGGCTCCGCGGCGGTCTCCCGCCCGGTGTCGGCGACGACCGTCAGGCCTTCGGGGGGAAGCGGCCCGGTGTGTGCGCGCAGTTCCCGCAGGAGGCCGGTACATGCCTTGTGCACGGCCCAGCCCCAGGAGGCCGTGCCGGAGGAGCCCCCGGCCAGCGGGGCGTCGGGCAGCTCGCTGCTGCCGATGTCGATCCGTACGCGCGTCAACGGGGTGTCCAGCGCTGCGGCCGCGATCTGCGCGATCACGGTGCGGGCGCCGGTGCCGATGTCGGTGGCGTTCACCCGGACGTGGTACGTACCGTCGGGGGCCGCGTGCGCCGAGGCGCCGGAGGCCGAGATGTACACGGGGTAGGTGGCGGAGGCGACGCCCGTGCCGATGAGCAGCGGCCCCTCCTCGTGGACGGCGGGGCGCGGGTCGCGGTCGCGCCAGCCGAAGCGGGCGGCCCCCTCCTCCAGGCAGGCGGCGAGGCCGCGGCTGCTGAACGGGCGGCCGGACTCGGGATCGTCCACGGGATCGTTGCGCAGGCGCAGTTCGATCGGGTCCATGCCGAGGGCCGAGGCGAGTTCGTCCATGGCGGACTCCAGGGCGTACATGCCCGGGGCCTCGCCCGGTGCCCGCATCCAGGACGGGCTCGGCACGTCCAGGGCGACCACCCGGTGGGCGGTGCGGCTGCACGCGGAGCCGTACATCATCCGGGTCGGCACGGCCGCCTGCTCCACGAACTCCTTGATCGTGGAGGTGTGGGTGTCGGCCTCGTGGACGATCGAGGTGAGGGTGCCGTCGTCCTCGGCGCCGAGCCTGATCCGCTGGACGGTGGGCGCGCGGTGGCCGACGACGGCCGGCATCTGCCGTCGGGGCAGGGCGACCTTGACGGGGTGTCCGGTGCGGAGTGCGGCCATGGCGGCCAGGATGGTCTGCGGGCGCGGGGTGCCCTTGGAACCGAAACCGCCGCCGACGTGCTCGGAGACCGCGGTGACCTGCTCCGGGCGGAGACCGAACGCGGCGGCGAGGCTGTCGCGGACCGTGGTGGAGCCCTGGCTGGAGTCGTGGACGGTCAGGTGTCCGTCGTCCGTCCACCATGCCGTGGTGGCGTGCGGTTCCATCGGGTGGTTGTGCAGCGGTCCGGTGGTGTAGGTCGCGTCGATCTGGACGGGTGCCGTGCCGAAGGCGCGTTCGGCGTCGCCGCGCCGCCGCACGGCGGGGTAGCCGCCGTTGACCGTCTCCGGGGTGTACAGCCCGGAACGGTTCGCGGTCAGCAGGACGTCGTGCGGGGCGGTGTCGTAGGCGATCCGCAGGGCCGCGGCCCCGGCACGGGCCTGTTCGGGGGTGTCCGCGACCACCAGGGCGACGTACCAGCCCCGGTGCGGAACCCGGTCGTCCTGGAGGACGGCGAGGATCGGGTCGTCGGGCTCCTTCAGCGTCGGGGCGTTGTCGTGGGTGAGGACGGCGCGCACACCCGGCAGGGCGAGGGCCTCCCCCGGGTGGACGGAGCGGACGCGGCCGCGGGCGACGGTGGCCGGCACGGGCCTGCCGTACAGGCAGCCGGGCGGGGTGTGTTCGGCGGCGTAGCGGGCGGCGCCGGTGACCTTGTCCCGGCCCTCGTGGCGGACGACGGGGCTGCCCAGCGGTGGAGGTGCCTGGCTCATGGCGGGGTCCTCAGGTCTGCGGGTCGGCGTGGCTGCGGTTGTTCCGCCCGTCGGCGGCGAGTTCGGACAGCGCGTCGACGGCCAGGCTCCGGGCCAGGTCCACCTTGAACGCGTTGTCGCGCAGCGGCCGGGCCGCCGCGAGTTCGGCGTCGGCGGCCCGGACGAAGGTCTCCTCGGTGGCGGGGGCACCGCGCAGTACCTCCTCCGCGCGGCGGGCGCGCCAGGGCCGGTGGGCGAGCCCGCCGAAGGCCAGCGCCGCATGGGCGATCCGGCCGTCGCGGACGCGCAGCACGGCGGCGACGGAGGCGAGGGCGAAGGCGAACGAGGCGCGGTCGCGCACCTTGCGGTAGAGGGAGTCCGTGCCGTCCGGGAGGGGCGGCAGGGTGATCCCGGTGATGAGTTCACCCGGCCGGAGCTCGGTGTCCAGGTCCGGGGTGTCGCCCGGCAGCCGGTGGAACTCGGCTGCCGGTACGGTCCGTTCGCCGTCCGGGCCGTGGAGTTCGACGGTGGCGTCGAGGGCGGACAGGGCGACGGCCATGTCGGACGGGCAGGTGGCGACGCAGTGCTCGGAGTGGCCGAGTACGGCGAGGTCGCGATGGGCGCCCTCGCGGGCGGGGCAACCACTTCCGGGGACCCGCTTGTTGCACGGCTTGGAGACGTCCTGGAAGTAGGGGCAGCGGGTGCGCTGGAGCAGGTTGCCGCCGGTCGTCGCGGTGTTGCGGAGCTGTCCGGAGGCCCCGGACAGCAGCGCCCGGGACAGCGCGGGGTAGCGGGTGCGCACGGCGGGGTGGGCGGCCAGGTCGCTGTTGCGCACGGTCGCGCCGATCCGCAGGCCGCCGTCGGCGGTGTCGGCCACCTCGTCCAGTGGCAGCCGGCTGATGTCGATGAGCAGGTCGGGGGTCTGCGCACCGAGTTTCATCAGGTCGACGAGGTTGGTTCCGCCGCCGAGGAAGGCGGCGCCGGGGTGGGCCGAACTCTCGCGGACCGCCTCGGCGGCGGTCCGGGCACGGAGGTAGGCGAAGGGTTTCACGGCGCCACGTCCCCGATCGCCTCGACGATGCGCGGGTAGGCGCCGCAGCGGCACAGATTGCCGCTCATCCGTTCGCGGATCTCGGCGGCGTCGAGCCGGGCCGGTGCGGCCGCGGCCGCGGTGGGTGCGGTGGCGTGGGAGGGAAACCCGTGCGCCGCCTCGTCGAGCATGCCGACGGCGGAGCAGATCTGGCCGGGAGTGCAGTAGCCGCACTGGAGGGCGTCGCGGTCCAGGAAGGCTTCCTGGAGGGGGTGGAGCCGGTCGCCGTCGGCGAGGCCCTCGACGGTGGTGACGCGGGCCCCGTCGTACGCCACGGCGAGCAGCAGGCAGCTGTTGGCGCGCCGCCCGTCGACGAGGACGGTGCACGCCCCGCACTGTCCGTGGTCGCAGCCCTTCTTCGCGCCCGTGAGGTCGAGGTGCTCGCGCAGCGCGTCGAGGACCGTGGTGCGGTGATCGAGCGTGAGGGTCCGCTCGGCGCCGTTGACGTGCAGGGTCAGGGTGGATCGGTCACCGGGGGCTCCGGTTGCTCCGGGCTGCCGCGCGTCGTCGTCCCGCCCGTGTGAGGGGTCCACTCGCTCGCACCTTTCAGGGGGCATTTTTTCCGTTTTCTACCAGATGACGGTGTCATTTCCGGGTCATCGCCCCGCTGCCGGGCAGCCGCACCACTCCGCTGCCGGGCCGCCCCCTCATCGCGACCCCGGTCCGGGGTCCGGGCGCCCGGGACCCCGCGGCCCGGCCTGGGGGCTGTCCCGGTTGTCCAGGCGGAGACGCACCTCTTCCTCCTGGTCCCCGGAGACCGTCCCGACGACCCGGACGTCGAAGGCGTGCGCCAGGCTCCGACGGAGCCGTTCGACCGCCCAGTAGCCGCCCTGCACATCGATCGACAGGGGCGCGCCGAGCGGGGCCGGCCCCGAGACCACCCGCTCCTCGGTGACATCGACGGTCGCCACCCACGCGGTGGGGCGCGTCCTCGCGAGCTTCCTCGGCACGTCGGCCGAGGCCCGATCGGTGGCGAAAGCGGCCCGCAGCGCGTCGAACACCATGCGCGCGTCGGCCGTGTCGCAGCCGCTGATGACGACCGAGACGTCCTGACCGTGCGGACTGTCGTCCGTCCGCCTCTCCTTGATGCCGTTCACCGTGGTTCCTCCGCTCCGTGTCGCGCGACGGGTCCCGTCGCGCCCTGCTCCCGGCGATCGGGGGACGTCTCCAGACTCGCCCCGCGGCCGGGCGACGGCGACACGAGCCGTCGGCGGGCCGCGGCTCGTCCCGAACGGAACCCGCACCGCCGCACCACCGCCTCCACGCCACCGAAACTCTTTAAGGTTTATATCCACTTAAAACATGAATTCCCCGTCATGACCGACTGAGGGCTCTCCCCCGGGGTATCCGGGAGGCATGGACGTATCGAACGGAGATCTCGGTTCACTTGCCCTGTTCCTCGCCGACGGGCGGGGTGCCATCGGCGCGGTGCTGGGCGTCATCGGAATCGCGCTGGTGGCCATGCTGATCGGCGCCTTCTGGCTGGGCAAGCGGCGCAGGGCCCAGGAACTGCCGCCACCGCGCCCCGACGAGCAGCCGCCGCACCCCGACCATCGCAGCCATGTCGAGGAACGCGATGTGCACGGCGACGACAGTTTCCCGGCCGACGGCAGGGGCCTGTCGCCCTACGAGCTCGGGGACCACGGGAACGAGGCCATCCACCGGGAGACCGGCGAACAGCGCGACTGACCCCGTCGGGGCACGGCACGGGAGCCCGCCCGGCCGGCTCCCGGCGCGGACCCGCGGCGCGCGGGGGCGCCGCGTGTTGCGGGTGCGTTCGCCCGCGGTGAGGCTGGTGTGGCCCCGACGGCCGCGGGTACGCGCGGGCCGCACCACCGATGGAGGCAGTGGGACCATGACCGCAAGCCGTCCCGGGGCGGTGTCGATGCCGGCGCCGCTGACCGGGTCCGCAGCACCCTGCTGGGTCAATCTCATGACCCGCGACCTGGAATCGGCGCAGCACTTCTACGCCGCCGTGCTGGGCTGGAGCTTCCGACCGGGCAGGCTGGGACAGGAGTTCTCCGTCGCACGCCGCGGGGACGTGCCGGTGGCCGGTATCGGCGCGGTGGCGACCGCCTACCGCGTGGCCGTGGCGTGGACCCCCTATTTCGCGGTTTCCGACGCCGACGCGGCGGCGTCGCGCATCCGCGAGCGCAGCGGGACGGTCGCGGTGGGACCGCTCGCGCTCGGGAAGGGGCGCGGCGCACTGGCGGCGGACCTCGACGGCGCGGTGTTCGGCATCTGGGAGCGCACCGAGCCCGCGACCTCGCCACCCGCGCCGGACGGCCACTCGCACGCCTGGCTGCGCCTGCACACCAGGAACGCCTTCGACGCCGCGATCTTCTACGGCGGGGTGCTGGACTGGGCGAGCGGGCGCCCCGGGTGCTGTGAGGTGTCCTACGAGAAGGACGAGGTCATCGTCGACTGCGGGGGGCGCAGGCTGGCCCGGATCAGCTCCGGCGCGGTGGAGGCCGCCCCCGACCCGCTGGTCCGCCCGCACTGGCAGGTGCACTTTCCCGTCGCCGACCTGGACGCCTCGGTGGAGGCGGCCCGGAGGCACGGCGGCTGCCTGGTGGAACGGCGCCCGCTGGGGGACGGCGGCGAGGCGACCCTGCTCGACCCGGACGGCGGGCTCTTCACCGTCACGGACGTCCAGGGCCCCGACGCGACCTGAAACGGAACGTCCCGCACCATGGTCACCTTCTGCGCTCGCGCGGAGGGCCGGGCCGCCCGGGCAGCCGCGCGGACGAGGAACGGGCCAGCAGCCAGACAGGAAGGACGAACCAGCAGGTCAGGAACCACAACGCCATCGCGCCGACCAGCCACGGGACGAGCGCGTCGTGCAGCGCGACCCGCAGGATGAGCAGCAGCGCCGAGCACATGGTGCAGAACAGCAGGACGAGCCCGACCAGGGTGAGCCGGGCCGCCATGGTGACCATCTGCGGCTTGAGCCTCCGTCCGGCGAGCAGACGGTGGTACGAAACCGGACCGATCAGCGCGGCGGCGGTGGCGGATCCCAGCATCACCGTGACGACGTAGATGGCCCGGTCGGTGTCCGACAGTTCGGCGAAGCGTGGCTGGAAGACGACGGCGAGCAGGAGGCCGAAGAGGATCTGGACGCCCGTCTGGGCGACCCTCAGTTCCTGGAGCAGTTCGGTCCAGCGCCGGTCCGCACGTTCGTCGGGTGTCTCGTGATGGTCCGTGCCGGGGCCGCCGGAACCGCGGGAAGAACGAGAGGGCGAGCTCACTGTCGGGCCCCATCCGGATGCGGAGAGTACGTGAGGTCACCCTACGGGCCGCCGGACCGCTGCGGCCGGAACCGCGTCGAGCGGTCCGGATCCGTCTCCGGCCGGATCACGGCCACTTGACGGCGCGGCCTAGAATTCCGAGTACGGCATCGCGCGCCGGTCACCGGCCCGGTGAAGGTGTGGAGGTGCCCGGGAGATGCCTGCTGGAGGCATTCCGCCATGTCAGTCGAGTTGAACCACACCATCGTCCACGCCCGGGACAACCGCGAGTCCGCCGGATTCCTCGCGGACATACTGGGGCTGGAAGTCGGTGACGAATGGGGCCCGTTCATACCCCTCGCCACCGCGAACGGGGTCACCCTGGACTTCGCGACCGTTCCCGAGGAATCGATCATCACGCAGCACTACGCCTTCCTCGTCTCGGAGGCGGAGTTCGACACCGCGTACGCCCGCGTCAAGGAACTCGGGATCACGTACTACGCGGATCCGCACCAGAAGCGTCCGGGCGAGATCAACCACAACGACGGCGGCCGGGGCGTGTACTTCCCCGATCCCGTCGGTCACATCATGGAGATCATCACGCGCCCGTACGGGGGCTTCCCCGCGTGACGCGCACGACACCGTAGCGCGCACGACACCGGACACGTCACGGCGCGGCGGGGCACGGCACGCGGGGATCGGGCACGGGGACGGGGTCCGGCGAGGGCCTGCGGCCCGCTCCGGCCGCCCCACGTGTCACGCCCCCCGGCCGACCGGCAGCAGCAGCTCGGGCCGGTCCCACATCACGGCGGGCGGGGCGGCGGCGAGCGTGCCGGTGCGCCGGGCGCCCACGCTCCGGTAGAAGCCCTCGGCGGGCGGATGCGAGACGACGCGTACTCCGGTCAGGCCGGCGCTCCGCGCCTCGTCGCGCAGGTGTCCGATGAGCAGTCGCCCCACGCCGAGCCCCTGCGCGTCGTCGGCGACGAACATGAGGTCGAGCTCCGGCGGGGCGAGGATCAGCGCGTAGAAGCCGAGGATCCGATCGGTGTCGGTCCCGACGGCGGCGAAGACCCTGTGGTGCTCGATGTAGTCGGGTCCCACCCGGTATCCGGCGACCATGGCCGCATAGTGCCCCTCGTAGGCACGGGACGTCCTGACCAGCCGGGTGAGCCGACGGGCGTCCCGTGCGGTGGCACGCCTGATCCACACACCTCCGTGCGTTCCGCCGATCGGATGCGTAATGCTCGGTTCCATACAGCGAGTATTACGCATCGGTCGCGGTCGCGATCACCCGCCCGGCCCCACCGGGCACCCGGTCACGACGGACGCGCCGCGCGCCACTCCTCGACCACGGCGTCGATGTCGAACGGCCCGAGGTTCAGCAGGGGCCCGGGCGGCGGCATTCTGAGGGCGGCGTCGATCTTCTCGTTGACCTCGGTCAGCATGCGCCGCACCTCGGCCTCCGTCCGCGCCCCGAGGGCGGCCTCGCGCACGTCCTCCGCCTCCTTGCGCAGCGCCAGTGCGGGCGGGAGCACCGATACGCCTTCCCGCTGCATCTTCCCCTTGATCCACCAGTTCTCGTCGTAGGGGGCCGCGATGCTTTCGAGCGGCTTGCCGAACCCCGGCAGCTTCGACATGTCGCCGTTCCGCTCGGATTCGCGAATCTGCTTGTCGACCCAGGATTCGAAACTCATGCCCGCAGGCTTGCGTTCGGTCAACGCACTCCCCTTCCGGAGGATTCGTGGTCCTGCTTTCACGATACCCGCGGCCTGCCGGACCACCTCAGCAGGCGCCCAGGCGGCGGCACTTGGGCGCCCCGCACACGGGTATGCGGTCCGCCGGGAACATGACGGGGACCCGTCCCCCGGCACCCGGCCCGGCGGCAAGCGCCACGGAGCGGGGCCCGCCCCGGACGGGCCGCGATCCGCTCAGAGGGACATCACGAGCCCGTGCCGCAGCCGTTCCACCGCCGCCGGCGACATCCGCATCCCGTCGCGCACATACCCCTCCAGCCCACCCCAGCGCTCGTCCATGGCGTCGAGCGCCATATCGAGGTACCGGGGGCGGACCTCGTCGATCGCGGCCGCGATCCCCGGATCGCCGCCCGCGTCGAGGAAGCCCTGCACATACGGCGCCCGGGCGTCCCGCCCGGACCGGTTCACCGCCAGGAACTCGGCCCGTACCGCCTCCCGTGACGCCCCGACCAGCATGAGGAGCAGCGCGGCGGCCCAGCCGGTGCGGTCCCTGCCGTTCGCGCAGTGGAACAGCACCGGGCGGGCTCCGCCGTCGGCGACCGTCTCCACGAGGGCCCGGTAGGCCGCGGCGGCGGACGGCGAGAGGACCATCCGCCGATAGGTCTCGGCGAACAGTTCCTCCGCCCCGCCGTTTCCCAGCAGCCGCTGGGCAAGGGCCGGATCGGCGAGCAGCGCGCGCAGCCGGGCGGGAGTGACGCCCGGGTTGTCGCCGAGCACGTCGGCGACGAACAGCCGCGCGCCGGGGGGCAGCCGGTCGGGAGCCGCCGCCCGTTCGTCGGCGGTGCGCAGATCCACGACGGTGCGGATGCCGAGCGCGGCCACCGCCGCGTCGCGCTCCACGTCCAGCCCGGCGAGCGCGCCGGAGCGCAGCACGAGCCCCGGGCGCACGCACCGGCCGGGGCCCAGGGTGATACCGCCCAGGTCCCGCAGATCGACGACGGTGGAAGCCGGGACGGCCCTGGCGATGTGCATGATGAACTTCCCCTTCGCCCGGCACGCTTACGAAATGATCAGATATGACCGTTTCAAACGTTGCATGCGGTCGGGGATTCGACAAAGGAAAACGCCGCAGGAGCGCCGATCGGGTCCGGCGCGGAAGAGGGACGGCCGCTCCGTCACAGGCCGACGACGGTGACCTCGGTCGCCTTGACCCCGGCCCATACGGCCGCGCCCTCGCCGAGCCCCAGCTCGGTCGCCGCCTCGGGGGTGATCTCGGCGACCAGGTCCGGCACCTCCGGGGAGTCGATCACCAGCCGGATCCGGCTGCCCACGACGGTGAGTTCGCGCACCGTCCCGGGCCAGACGTTGCGGGGGCTCCCCCCGGGCCGGTCGCGATGCACGGACACCGCCTCGGGCCCGATGACCGCGAGGGCCGCCGTCCCTTCGGCGAGCGGGTCCGCGACGACCAGCCTGCCGCCGTCCGCGAGGCGGAGCGTGCCGTCGGCGGCGGCGGTACCCGGCCAGGCGTTGCGGCCGAGCATCCGGGCGACCCAGGGCGAGCGGGGATGGCGGGCGACCTCGGCCGGCTCGGCGTACTGGAGGACGTGCCCCTCCTCCAGCACGAGTACCCGGTCGGCGAGCGACACGGCCTCGACGGGGTCGTGGGTGACGATCAGGCAGACACCCCCGAACCCGGCGAGATGGGTGCGCAGGGTGTGACGCACGTGCGCGCGGGTGGTCTGGTCGAGGGCGGCGAGCGGCTCGTCGAGCAGAAGCAGGCGGGGGCGGGTGGCCAGCGCCCGCGCCAGCGCGACGCGCTGGGCCTGGCCGCCCGAGAGCTGGGCGGGACGACGCCGGGCGAGCCGGCCGACCCCCAGCCGGTCGAGCCACTGCTGGGCCCGGTGTCGGGCCTCGGCCCGGGGCACGCCGCGGGCCCGGAGTCCGTACGCCGTGTTCGTCAGCGCGCTCAGCTGGGGGAACAGGGCACCGCTCTGCGGCACCCAGGCCACGTGACGGCGGTGCGGCGGCAGCGCGGTGACGTCCCTGCCGCCGAGACGCAGCAGCGCCCGGGAGCGCGGGGTGAGGCCCAGGAGGGCACGGAGCAGGGTCGTCTTGCCGGCCCCGTTGGGGCCGACGACGGCGATCGTCGTCCCGGGGTCGGCGTCGAGGGTCAGCCGGTTGAATCCGGTGACGTCGGCGTGGAGCGCGCAGGGCTCCCACGGGGCCGGGGCCCGGTCGGGGCCCGTGTCCGGGGCGGTGGCCGGGCCCGTGCCGCCGGTGTCGTCCGTCGTGGGCCCGATGACGCGGGAACGGTCGCGGGGGGTGCCGGTCCACCGTCCGCGCAGGGCGACGAGCACGGTCATGGCGATGGCGAGCAGCAGGAGCGAGACGGAGGTGGCGGCCTCCGGCGACTCCTGGAGCAGCAGGTAGACCTGGAGGGGCAGCGTCTGGGTGGTGCCGGGGAGGTTGCCCGCGAAGGTGATGGTGGCACCGAACTCGCCGAGCGCCCGCGCCCAGGTGAGCGCCGCCCCGGCGGCGAGTCCCGGGGCGACCATCGGGAGCGTGACCGTGAGGAAGACCCGCAGCGGTGAGGCTCCCAGGGAGGCCGCGGTCTCCTCGTACGAGGGCCGGAGCCCGGCGAGTGCCCCTTCGAGACTGATGACGAGGAACGGCATGGCGACGAAGGTGGCGGCGACCACCGCGCCCGAGGTGTGGAACGGCAGGGTGATGCCGAAGGTGTCCTCCAGCCAGGGACCGAGCAGTCCCCGGCGGCCGAAGCCGAGGAGGAGCGCCACTCCCCCGACGGTCGGCGGCAGCACCATCGGCAGCAGGACCAGCGAGCGCACCAGCGCCTTGCCGGGGAAGTCCACCCGGGCCAGCAGCCAGGCCAGCGGCACCCCGAGCAGGAGCGAGAGGCCCAGGGCCCAGAACGAGACGAGCAGGGACAGCCGCAGGGCCTGGGTGACCCCCGGCGCGGTGAGATGGGTACCGAGATCGGACCAGGAGGTGCGGGCCAGGATGCCGATCAGGGGCATCAGCAGGAACGCGACCGCGAGGAGCGCGGGCAGCGCCAGGACGACGGGGGCGCGTGCGCCGGGCGGACGGCTGCGGAGGGCTCTCATCGGGGTTCCCGGGGTCGGTTCGTGCGGGGTGCCGTCCCGTCCCGGACGGGGGGCGGAACGGCACCGGTGCGGGAGCGCGGTGTGCGCGCGGGAGGGGCGCTACGGCTGCTGGAAGCCCGCGGCCCGCAGGATCTTCTGGGCCTCGGGGCCGCCGAGCCAGGTGACGAACGCCTTGGCCGCGTCGGCGTGCGCGGACTGCCGCAGGGTGGCCGCCGGGTAGGAGGCGACGGCGTTCTGCGCGTCGGGGATGTCGATGGCGTCGACCTTGCCGGTGGCCGTGGCGGCGTCCGTCTTGTAGACGATGCCCGCGTCGGCCTCGCCCAGTTCGACCTTGCTGAGCACGGCACGGACGTTGGGTTCCTGGGAGACCGGCTTGACGGTGAGTTTCTGCGCGTCCAGGACCTGCTTGCTGTACCGGCCGACCGGGACCTCGGGGGCGGCCAGGACCACCTTCAGGTCGCCCCTGGTCAGGTCCTTCAGGTTCGTGATCTTCTCCGGGTTGCCCTCCCCGGTGGCGATGACCAGACGGTTCCTGGCGATGACGGTCGGGGTGCCGGTGTCGGACTTCAGCCCGTCCATCGTCTTCGTGTCCGCGGTGACCAGGGCGTCGGCGGGCGCGCCCTGCTTCACCTGGGCCGCGAGTTCCTGGGAACCGGCGAAGGAGAACGTCACCTTCGTGCCCGGGTGCGCCTTCTCGTACGCGGCGCCCGCGGTCTTGAAGACGTCGGTGAGCGAGGCGGCGGCCAGTACGGTCAGCCGGGCGCCGGAGGGCGCCGTGGCCGTGCCGGCGGACTCCTTCGTGTCGTCACCGCCCCCGCACGCGGCGAGCGGGAACAGCAGGGCGGCGGTCACCAGCGCGGCGGCGGTGCGACGCGTGGTGGAAACGGTCTTCATGATGTGGCCAGGGCTCCTTGGAGAAGGGTGCGCGTCGTGGGTGAGGCGTCGTCAGACGCGGTCGATGTGCACGCTGGTGGACTTCACGCGGGCGGTGGCCCGCATGCCGACCTCCAGTCCGAGTTCCTCGACCGCTTCGCGGGTGAGCAGCGACACCAGCCGGTGCGACCCCGCCTGGATCTCGACCTGGGCCGCGACGTCACCGAGCTTCACCCCGGTGACGATGCCCGGGAAGGCGTTGCGCGCCGAGGTGTACGAGGGTTCGTCCTCGTCCGCTCCGCCCTGGCCGACCTCGACGGCGAGGGCGGCGAGGTCCCGGCCGTCGATGAGCCTGCGGCCGCCCGCGTCGCGATGGGTCGCGACTCTTCCGGCGTCCGCCCAGCGGCGGGCCGTGTCGGGGCTCACCCCCAGCAGGCGCGCCGCCTGCCCGATCGTGTAGGACTGCATGTGCGCCAAGATATTCGGATTCTCCTGGCATCTACAATTCATCTGTTTGATTTATGGAGCATGTGCCATGCGGTCCGGAGGAACGTCCGAACGCCCGGCACACCCCCCGCGCGACCGAGCGTGAGGAACCGGACGCTCTCGGAGAGGGCAAGGTCACAGGGAGAGCCACTGCGGTGCGTGCGGGACCTGCCCTAGCATCTGGGCATGACGGTCCTGCCTGCCGACGGGCTTTCGTTGGCCGCCGATTTCCCGCACCCCTCCCACGACCAGTGGCAGCACCTCGTCGAAGGTGTACTGCGCAAGTCGGGCAGGGACGCCGCGGGTCCGGCCGCCGAGGAAGCGCTGTCCACCACGGTGGAGGACGGGCTCATCACCCGCCCCCTGTACACCTCGCGCGACAGCGCCCCCGATGCCGGATATCCGGGCTTCGCCCCGTTCACGCGCGGGGGCAGGGCGGAGGGCAACGCGACGGGCGGCTGGGACGTACGGCAGCGACACGCGCAGACGGATCCGGGCCGCCTCAACGAGGCGTTGCTCGCCGATCTGGAGAACGGCACCACGTCGCTGTGGCTGGCCGTGGGCGGCGTGGCCGGTGTGCCGGTGCCGGATCTGGCCCGGGCGCTGGACGGCGTCTATCTCGATCTGGCCCCGATCGTCCTCGACGCCGGGGACGAACTCGACGCCGCCGCCACCGAGTTGCTTCGACTCCACGCCGAGCGGGGTGTCGACGCGTCGGCCGTGCGCGGCAGTCTCGGCGCCGATCCGCTGGGGCGGGCCGCCCGCACCGGCGCCGACCCCGATCCGGAACCCGCGGTCCGCTGGGCGTCGCGGTGCGCCCGGGAGCATCCCGCGCTGCGGGCGCTGACGGTCGACGCGCTGCCGTACCACGAGGCGGGCGGCTCGGCCGCTCAGGAACTGGGCGCGTCACTGGCCACCGGCGTCGCCCTCCTGCGGGAGCTGACACGGGCCGGGCTGTCGGTCGAGGAGGCCTGCGCGCAACTGGAGTTCCGGTACGCGGCCACGGCCGACCAGTTCCTGACCATCGCCAAACTGCGGGCCGCGCGACGGCTGTGGGCCCGGGTGGCCGAGGTGTGCGGCGCGGCCGGGAGCGGGGCGCAGCGACAGCACGCGGTGACGTCCCCGGTGATGATGACGCGCCGCGATCCGTGGGTGAACATGCTGCGCACGACGCTGGCGTGCCTGGGTGCCGGGGTCGGCGGGGCCGACTCCGTCACGGTGCTGCCGTTCGACCACGCGCTGGGTCTGCCTGACGCGTTCGCCCGGCGGATCGCCCGCAACACCTCGACGATCCTGCTGGAGGAGTCGCATCTGGCCCGGGTGATCGATCCGGCGGGCGGTTCCTGGTACGTGGAACGGCTCACCGCCGAACTCGCCGACAACGCCTGGGCGTTCTTCCAGGACATCGAGCGGGCGGGCGGCCAGGCGGCGGCACTGCGCTCCGGGATGATCGGCGAGCGTCTCGCGGCCACCTGGGCGGCGCGCGGCAGAAATCTGGCCCGCCGCAAGGAGCCGGTCACCGGGGTGAGCGAGTTCCCGCAGCTCGCCGAGCGCCCGGTGGAGCGCGGGGCGGCGCCCGTCGAGCCGTCCGGCACGGCGGGCGGTGGCCTGCCCCGGGTCCGCCGCGACGAGGCCTTCGAGGCGCTGCGCGCCCGGTCGGACGCCCATCTCGCGGCCACCGGCCGACGGCCGAAGGTGTTTCTCGCCGCGCTCGGCCCGGCGGCGGCCCACACCGCGCGGGCGACGTTCGCCTCGAACCTGTTCCAGGCGGGCGGGATCGAACCGGTCCACGACCCGGTGACGGTCGACGTCTCGACGGCCGCCGACGCGTTCCGTGCCAGTGGCGCGACCGTGGCGTGTCTGTGCTCCGGCGACGCGCTCTACGCGGAGCGGGCCGAGGAGGTCGCCGCGGCACTGCGGTCGGCCGGTGCGCGGCAGGTGTTCCTCGCGGGCCGGCCCGCCGAGTACTCCGGCGTCGACACGTACGTCTTCGTGGGCTGCGACGTGGTGGCCGTGCTCTCCTCCGTTCTCGACCGTATGGGTGTGGCGTGATGCGTATCCCCGACTTCTCCGACATCGACCTCGGACCGGGCGGCGACGCCGGGGGATCCGAGGAGCAGTGGCGTTCCGCCGTGAAGGAGTCCTCCGGCAGCTCCGACGGCGACCTGCTGTGGGAGACCCCGGAAGGCATCCCGGTCAAGCCGCTGTACACCGGGCGCGACCTGGAGGGGCTCGACTTCCTGGGCACGTACCCGGGAATCGCCCCGTACCTGCGCGGCCCGTACCCGACGATGTACGTCAACCAGCCCTGGACGATCCGGCAGTACGCCGGGTTCTCCACCGCCGAGGAGTCCAACGCGTTCTACCGCCGCAACCTCGCGGCCGGGCAGAAGGGACTCTCCGTCGCCTTCGACCTGCCGACCCACCGCGGCTACGACAGCGACCACCCCCGGGTGACCGGTGACGTCGGCATGGCGGGGGTGGCGATCGACTCGATCTACGACATGCGTCAGCTGTTCGACGGCATCCCGCTGGACCGGATGTCGGTGTCGATGACGATGAACGGCGCGGTGCTTCCCGTGCTGGCGCTGTACATCGTGGCCGCCGAGGAGCAGGGCGTCGCGCCGGAGAAGCTGGCCGGGACCATCCAGAACGACATCCTCAAGGAGTTCATGGTCCGCAACACCTACATCTATCCGCCCAAGCCCTCGATGCGGATCATCTCCGACATCTTCGCGTACACCTCGCAGCGGATGCCGCGCTACAACTCGATCTCCATCTCCGGCTACCACATCCAGGAGGCGGGTGCGACGGCCGACCTGGAGCTGGCGTACACCCTCGCCGACGGGGTGGAGTACCTGCGGGCCGGGCGGGAGGCGGGGCTCGACGTGGACGCGTTCGCGCCGCGGCTCTCGTTCTTCTGGGCGATCGGCATGAACTTCTTCATGGAGATCGCGAAGTTGCGGGCGGCCCGGCTGCTGTGGGCCAAGCTGGTCGGGCAGTTCGAGCCGAAGAACGCCAAGTCCCTCTCGTTGCGCACCCATTCGCAGACGTCCGGTTGGTCTCTGACCGCGCAGGACGTGTTCAACAACGTGACCCGGACCTGTGTCGAGGCGATGGCCGCCACCCAGGGACACACCCAGTCGCTGCACACCAACGCGCTCGACGAGGCCCTCGCCCTGCCGACCGACTTCTCGGCCCGGATCGCGCGGAACACCCAGCTCCTGCTCCAGCAGGAGTCCGGTACCGGCCGGGTCATCGACCCGTGGGGCGGCAGCGCGTACGTGGAGAGGCTCACCCACGACCTCGCGCGCCGGGCCTGGCAGCACATCGAGGAGGTCGAGGCGGCGGGCGGGATGGCGCGGGCCATCGACGCGGGCATCCCCAAGCTCCGGGTCGAGGAGGCCGCGGCCCGGACCCAGGCACGCATCGACTCCGGACGCCAGCCGGTGATCGGGGTCAACAAGTACCGGGTGGAGAGCGACGAGCAGATCGACGTGCTCAAGGTGGACAACTCCTCGGTGCGCACCCAGCAGATCGAGAAGCTGCGCCGGCTGCGCGAGGAACGCGACGAGCGGGCCTGCCGGGCCGCGCTGCACGCGCTGACCGAGGCGGCCGGCCGGGCCCCGGGCCCGGGCCTCGAAGGCAATCTGCTGGCCCTGGCCGTCGACGCGGCGCGTGCGATGGCGACCGTGGGCGAGATCTCGGACGCCCTGGAGAAGGTGTACGGCAGGCACGCGGGCCAGATCCGTACCATCTCCGGTGTGTATCGCAACGAGACAGGCGAATCCCCTTCCGTGGAACGCACCCGGGCCCTGGTGGACCTGTTCGAGGAGGCCGAGGGGCGCCGTCCGCGCATCCTGGTCGCCAAGATGGGGCAGGACGGTCACGACCGCGGTCAGAAGGTGATCTCCACGGCCTTCGCCGACCTGGGCTTCGACGTCGACGTCGGCCCGCTGTTCCAGACGCCGGCCGAGGTGGCACGGCAGGCGGTGGAGGCGGACGTGCACATCGTGGGCGTCTCGTCGCTGGCCGCCGGGCACCTCACGCTCGTCCCGGCGCTCCGCGAGGAACTGGCCGCCGAGGGCCGCGAGGACATCATGATCGTGGTGGGCGGGGTGATTCCGCCGCAGGATGTCGAGGCGTTGCACGAGGCGGGGGCGGCGGCGGTGTTCCCGCCCGGCACGGTGATCCCGGACGCCGCGCACGATCTGGTCGCGCGGCTCGGTGCCGCGCTCGGCCACGAGCTGTGAGCCGCTGACCCGATGCCTCCGAAGATCGACATCGACAGCTACGTCAAGGGTGTGCTCGACGGGAAGCGGGCGTACGTCGCCCGTGCCATCACGCTCGTCGAGTCCACTCGCCCCGATCACCGCGCGCTGGCCCAGCAGTTGCTGCGCGAGCTGCTCCCGCACTCCGGCAACGCCCGGCGGATCGGGATCAGTGGTGTGCCGGGGGTCGGCAAGTCCACGTTCATCGACGCCCTGGGCACCATGCTCACCGGGCTCGGCCACCGGGTCGCGGTGCTGGCCGTGGACCCCTCCTCCCGCCGGACCGGCGGCTCGATCCTGGGTGACAAGACCAGGATGGAACGCCTCGCGGTGGACCCCGCCGCGTTCGTCCGCCCCTCCCCCACCGCGGGGACGCTCGGCGGGGTGGCCAAGGCGACCCGGGAGTCCGTCGTGGTGATGGAGGCCGCCGGGTACGACGTGGTGCTGGTGGAGACGGTCGGCGTCGGCCAGTCGGAGACGGCGGTGGCCAACATGGTCGACACCTTCCTGCTGCTGACTCTGGCCCGTACCGGCGATCAGCTCCAGGGCATCAAGAAGGGCGTCCTGGAGCTGGCCGACGTCATCGCGGTGAACAAGGCGGACGGCCCGCACGAGCGCGACGCCCGCGCCGCCGCGCGTGAACTGGCGGGCGCGCTGCGGCTGATGCATCCGGCGGACGCCGCCTGGACTCCCCCGGTCCTCACGTGCAGCGCCCGCGAGTCGGCCGGCCTCGACACCTTGTGGGAGCGGCTGGAGCAGCACCGCGGGCTGCTCGAATCGACCGGGCGGCTCACCGCGAAGCGGCGTGACCAGCAGGTCGACTGGACCTGGACGATGGTGCGGGACGAACTGCTGGAGAGTCTGCGCGCCCACCCCGGGGTCCGGGCACTGACTCCCGGACTGGAACAGCGGGTGCGGGACGGCGGGCTGACGGCCACGCTGGCGGCCGGGCAGATCCTTGACGCGTTCCGGGGCGTGCTCCCGGCGGAGGGCGACGGTCCGGCCGCGGACTGACGGGGCGCCGGGGCCAGCAACGACGCCCCGGCCCGGCCCATCGGCGGTGACCGTTCCCGCCGATGGGTTCCGGTGCCGTTCAGGCGGCCGTGGGCCGCGGATCGGGCGGGTGAGCGACCGCCGTGGGCGTCGGCCGGCGGGAACGCCGGTCCGGGCGGGGCCGCTCGTCCGGTCGGAGGCGGGTCACCGGCACGACGCCGGGCGGATATCGCGCACCGGTGACCGGCCATGCGCTCACGTGGTATGGTGCCACCGGCATCCTTTTCTTGCTTCTGGCCTCGATCCGAGGCTCCTGGTGCCGATCTCTTCTTCATCAGTTGCCGAGCCCGTTCCGTCGCGACCGGTGCTCCAACTTTTTCGCACACTTCGCCAGTCCGGTACGGGGCTCCGCCCTCCGGGCTTCTCCGCCCGTCGGCCGGGGGCGTGCTCCCCTCCGCCCTCCCGTCGTCCGGGCCCTTCATTCGCCATGTCCGCGAAAGGACCACCCGCATGACCAGCACTCTCGAACTCCCCGTAGAAACAAGGCAGTTGTCCGTCGATGTCAGCGGCCTCCTGGAGATCGCACCCCAGGGGCACGGCATACTGCGCGCCAGGGCCGACACCCCCTCCGCCGACGACGTGCGGGTGCCCGCCGAACTGATCCGCCGCCACCGCCTGCGCCGGGGCGACGCACTCGAAGGCGTCTGCGACCCGCCCCGTGTCCTGTCCGGGGTGGTACGGGTCAACGGCCGTTTCCCCGACACGTTGCGGGACCGCCCCCACTTCCGCGATCTCACCCCGCTCCACCCCCGGCAGCGACTGCGGCTGGAGACGCCCACCGGTGGCCCTGCGCCCCGGCTCGTCGACCTCGTCGCACCGATCGGCAAGGGGCAGCGCGGCCTCCTCGTGGCACCGCCGAAAGCGGGCAAGACGGTGCTGCTGCGGCAGCTGGCCGATGCCATTGCCGTCAACCACCCGGAATGCCTTCTGATGGTGGTGCTGGTGGACGAACGCCCCGAGGAGGTCACGGAGATGCGCAGGTCCGTGCGGGGCGAGGTGCTCGCCTCGACCTTCGACCGCCCCGCGCGGGAACACGTCGCCCTCGCCGATCTCGCCATCGAACGCGCCAAGCGACTGGTCGAGCAGGGCCAGGACGTCGTCGTGCTGCTGGACTCCCTGACCCGGCTGTGCCGCGCGCACAACAACGCGTCCGCCGGAAGCGGCCGCATCCTCAGCGGCGGCGTCGACGCCGCGGCCCCGCTCGGCCCCAAGCGGCTCTTCGGCGCCGCCCGTCTCACCGAGGAGGGCGGCTCCCTCACCATCCTCGCCACCGCGCTGGTGGAGACCGGCTCCCGCGCCGACGACTACTTCTTCGAGGAGCTGAAGGGCACCGGCAACATGGAGCTCCGGCTCGACCGCGCACTCGCGGACCGGCGCGTCCATCCGGCGGTGGACATCCAGGCCTCCGGCACCCGGCGCGAGGAACTCCTCTTGCCGGACGCGGAGTTGCGCGCGATACGCGGGCTGCGGCGCGCCCTGCTGTCCAGGAACGATCCGCGGGCCGCGCTCGAAACACTGCTGGGCCGACTGCGGCGCACCCCGGACAACGCGGCCTTCCTCCGCACGGTCCAGCTGACCGTGCCGCACGGCCGAGAGCCTGTCGGGTGACCTCCGGCCGGGCGTCCACGTCCTGGTGCGCACGCTTCCGGCGCCCCGGAACCGCACGCACCATGTCCCGTCCGCTTTCCGGCCGGAGGCCGGCCGGCAGGCCCTGGGCCCGCGCGAACCGGCTCCTCCGAACGACGGCGACAACGCCCCCGCGCTCAGGCTCCGGCGCGCAACGCCGCCGTGTGCTCACGGACTTGAATGGGTGTCAGATACGTGTCGGTGTACTCGAAGTCACGCAGTTTCGCCGGGTTGCGGGCCTGGAAACCGGTGCGTACGAAGTCGTCGCCGGCGACGGCGTTCAGCATCCAGTTGGTCAGGACCCGTGTCTTGGCGACGTTCGTCCGCAGTGCCGACCAGTGGTAGCCGCGCGCGACGGCCTGGGCGGCGAGCCCGTGCATCTCGAAGCCGACGGGTTTGGAGACCGCGTCCTTGCCGCCGAGGTCCACGACCAGGCCGAGGTCGTTGTGGACGTACGGCTTCAGCGGCTGGTGCCGCAGCGTGGCGATGAGGTTCTCCGCGAGCCGGCGCCCCTGGCGGGAGGCGTGCTGCGCGGTGGGCGGGCAGACCGCGCCGTCCCCCTTGCTCAGGTCCGGTACGGCCGCGCAGTCGCCGAGCGCGAAGATGCCGTCGAAGCCCGGCAGGCGCATCTCGGCGTTCACCGCCAGCCTGCCGCGCACCGTCTCCGCGTCGAAGGTGGACACCAGGGGGCTCGCGGCGACCCCGGCCGTCCAGATCAGCGTGCGGCAGGGCACCACCCGGCCGTCGGTGAACGTCACCTTCTCCGGACCGGCCTCGGCGACCGAGACGCCGAGCGACACCTCGATGCCGCGTGCGCGCAGCACCTCCAGGGCGCTGCGTCCGAGTTTGTCGCCGAGTTCGGGCATCAGCTTCGGGGCGATGTCGATGAGATGCCACTTGATCAGCCGGGGGTCGAGCCGGGGATAGTGCCTCACCGCGCTGGTGGTGAGGCGCTGGAGGCAGGCGGCCGTCTCGGTGCCCGCGTACCCGCCGCCGACCACGACGAACTGGAGGCGGGAGGCCCGTTCGTCCTCGTCGTGGCTGGCGTCCGCCAGGTCGAGCTGGGCGATCACGTGATCCCGTACGTACGCGGCCTCGGCGAGCGTCTTCATGCCCCGCGCGTTGTCGAGCAGGCCGGGGATGTCGAAGGTGCGGGTGACGCTCCCGGGGCTGAGCACGATGTAGTCGTAGGGTTCGTAGACGATCTCGTCGGTGATCTTGCGGATGACACAGATCTTCGCCGCGGGGTCCACACCGATGCCGCCACCCGGGATGATCCGGGTGCGGTGCCTGCGGCTGCGACGCAGCGACACGGCGACGGACTGCGGGGTGAGGACCCCCGCCGCGACCTGAGGCAGCAGCGGCAGGTAGAGCTGGTAGGAGAACGGGGCGACGAGCGCGATCTCCGCCTCGCCCGGGATGAGCCTGCGCTCCAGGCGCCGTACGCACTCCACCCCGGCGAAACCGGCGCCGACAACGAGAATCCTGGGTCGTGCCACAGTGTTCGTCCCTTCTGGGGCGTGCGCGGTCGTCCGTTCGCCTGCCTTTCGCACGCGCCCGTTCTTCCCATCTTCACGAGCCGTCCGCGACTTCGCCTGTTGGGGACGGCGGACGGACGACCCCGGCGGGAAGGCGGGTGGGCGCGCACGCGCTCCTTCCCGCCCTCGGGCGTCGCTCTACGGCCTGTCGCCCGGGGGCGGCGGCGCCGTACCGGTGTCGGGGCGGTTGACGGCTTCGTCCAGGGCGCGGACCGAGGGGTGGTGCAGGTCGAAGGCCGGGGATTCGGAACGGATCCGGGGCAGCGTGACGAAGTTGTGGCGCGGCGGCGGGCAGGAGGTGGCCCACTCCAGCGAGCGGCCGTAGCCCCACGGGTCGTCGACGCCGACGTTCCTGCCGTACTTGGCGGTCTTCCAGACGTTGTAGAAGAACGGCAGCATCGACAGACCGAGCAGGAACGAGCAGATTGTCGAGATGGTGTTCAGTGCGGTGAAGCCGTCCGCGGCCAGGTAGTCCGCGTAGCGGCGGGGCATGCCCTCGGCGCCCAGCCAGTGCTGCACCAGGAACGTGCCGTGGAAGCCCACGAACAGCGTCCAGAACGTGATCTTGCCGAGTCGCTCGTCCAGCATCTTGCCGGTGAACTTCGGCCACCAGAAGTGGAATCCGGCGAACATCGCGAAGACCACGGTGCCGAAGACGACGTAGTGGAAGTGCGCGACGACGAAGTACGAGTCGGAGACGTGGAAGTCCAGCGGGGGCGACGCCAGGATCACGCCGGTCAGGCCGCCGAAGAGGAAGGTGACCAGAAAGCCGATCGACCAGAGCATCGGTGTCTCGAAGGACAGCGATCCCTTCCACATCGTGCCGATCCAGTTGAAGAACTTCACCCCGGTCGGTACCGCGATGAGGAAGGTCATGAACGAGAAGAACGGCAGCAGGACTCCACCGGTCACGAACATGTGGTGGGCCCACACCGTGGCGGACAGTCCCGCGATGGCGATGGTGGCGCTGATCAGACCGATGTAGCCGAAGACCGGCTTGCGGCTGAAGACCGGGAGGATCTCGGTGACGATCCCGAAGAACGGCAGGGCGATGATGTACACCTCGGGATGGCCGAAGAACCAGAAGAGGTGCTGCCAGAGCAGCGCGCCGCCGTTGGCCGGGTCGAAGACGTGCGCGCCGAACTTCCGGTCCGCCTCCAGCACCAGCAGGGCCGCCGCGAGAACAGGAAAGGCCAGCAGCACCAGCACGGCGGTCAGCAGGACGTTCCAGACGAAGATCGGCATGCGGAACATCGTCATGCCGGGCGCGCGCAGGCAGATGATCGTGGTGATGAAGTTGACCGAACCGAGGATCGTACCGAAGCCGGAGAACGCCAGGCCCATGATCCACATGTCGCTGCCGATGCCGGGCGAACGGACCGAGTCGGTCAGCGGGGAGTAGGCGAACCAGCCGAAGTCCGCCGCGCCCTGCGGGGTGATGAAGCCGGCCACCACGATGAGCGAGCCGAGGAGGTAGGCCCAGTAGGCGAACATGTTCAGCCGCGGGAACGCCACGTCGGGCGCGCCGATCTGGAGCGGCATGATCCAGTTCGTGAACCCGGCGAACAGCGGCGTCGCGAACATCAGCAGCATGATCGTGCCGTGGATCGTGAACGCCTGGTTGAACTGTTCGGGCGAGACGATCTGCAGGCCCGGGCGGGCCAGCTCGGCGCGCATGACCAGGGCCAGCACTCCGCCGACGACGAAGAAGGCGAACGACGTGATCAGGTAGAGCGTGCCGATCGTCTTGTGGTCGGTGGTGGTCAGCCACTTGATGACGACGTTTCCGCGCTCCCCGGCATGGACCGGAAGCTCGTTCGCGTACGCCTCGTCCTCGTCGGCCGCTCCTGCTGTGCCCGTCGTCACCGGGACGCTCCTTCGGTTGTCGTTCGCGGGCGGGCCGAGCACCGGCCGGGGCGTCCACCCCCACCTGGCCGGCCGCCGGGCCGCTCCCGCGCGCGTCGGGCCAGATCCCAGGTGCAGCAAACCAGCCGCCGTGGGGGCGGGGGGGGCCCCCGCCCCCCGCCCCCCCCCCCCCCCCCCCCCCCCCCCGCCCCGGGCCCCCCCCCCCCCCGGGGCCCCCGCCGTGGAAGGGATCCACCAGCACCCGTTCCGACG
>NZ_JBIBYN010000009.1:127933-309136 GCF_043083325.1 Streptomyces sp. NPDC014734
CGGGGGCCCCCCCGGGGGGGGGGGCCCCCCCCCCCCCGCCCCCCCCCCCCCCCCGGGCGCCCCCCGCCCCCCCCCCCCCCCCCCCCCCCCCACGACATTCACCCGTCAGGGCGGGCGAAGGAGGTACCGGGGCGAACGGACGGCGCCGGGGCCGGGTGAGCGGTCCGGCCGTCCCGGCGCCCGACGGGCTCTCAGGCGAGCCCTCCCGTCGCGCGCACGTTCTGCCCCGTGACCCAGCGGGCGTCGTGTCCGGCCAGGAACGCGACGACGTCGGCCACGTCCGCCGGTTCGCCCAACCGGCCGAGCGGGGTCATGCCGACGACCGCTTCGAGGGCCTCCGGCGGGTTGGCGCCGCGCAGCATCTCGGTGTCGGTCGCGCCGGGCGAGACGGAGTTGACCGTGATTCCGCGCGCGCCAAGTTCGCGGGCGGCGATGGCCGTGAGCTGTTCGACGGCCCCCTTGCTCGCGGCGTAGGCGGCGATTCCGGGGCCCGGGCGCACGGTGTTGGCCGAGGAGATGTTCACGATGCGGCCGCCGTCGCGCATCCGCAGGGCGGCGTACCGGATCGTCATGAAGACCGCTCTGGTGTTCACGGCCAGCACCTCGTCGAACACTTCCGGGTCGGTGTCGGCGATGGCGGACGGGGAGGGGCACAGCGCGGCGTTGTTCACCAGGATGTCCAGACCGCCGAGCGTCTCCTCGGCGCTCTCCATGAGCCGCCGGGGCCCGTCGGGTTCCGCGAGATCGCACCGGACGGGGTGTACCGTGCCCCCGTCGGCGCGCACCGCGCGGACGACCTCGGCGGCGGCGGCTTCGCCGGTGGTGTAGTTGAAGACCACGTGTGCGCCGTCGCGGCACAGGCGCTCGACGATCGCGCGGCCGATGCCCCGCGATCCTCCGGTGACCACCGCGTTCCTGCTTGTCGGCACGGTACCTCCTTGCGCAGACCCGCTCGCCCCGAGCGGCCCGGTCGTTCCGGGGCAGTCGAACCTACCGGCGGTCGGGCTCCTCCGTACGCGATTGCCGGGACGGAGTCCGCACCGGGCGTGTCCCACCGGACGGCGCCGCCGGCCCGGGACACGGAACCGCCCCGGCCGGGCACGATGCCGACCGGGGCGGAGGGACGGGGCGGGGCCCCGTGCGGGTCCCGTCAGCCGAGGGACGCGATGGCCTGGGTGAAGGTCGCCGACGGACGCATGACGGCGGCGGCCCTGGCCGGGTCGGGCTGGTAGTAGCCGCCGATGTCGGCCGGCGAGCCCTGCACCGCGATCAGCTCGTCGACGATGGTCCGCTCCTGCTCACCCAGCGTCTTCGCCAGACCGGCGAACGCCTGCGCGAGCTGCGCGTCCTCGGTCTGCCGCGCCAGCTCCTGGGCCCAGTAGAGGGCCAGGTAGAAGTGGCTGCCGCGGTTGTCGATGCCGCCCAGCTTGCGGCTCGGCGACTTGTCCTCGTTGAGGAAGGTGCCGGTGGCGCGGTCGAGGGTGTCCGCGAGGATCTGGGCGCGGGCGTTGCCGGTGGTCGTCGCGAGGTGCTCGAAGCTGGCCGCGAGGGCGAAGAACTCGCCCAGGCTGTCCCAGCGCAGGTAGTTCTCCTTCACCAGCTGCTGGACGTGCTTCGGCGCGGAGCCACCGGCCCCGGTCTCGAACAGGCCGCCGCCGTTCATGAGCGGGACGACGGAGAGCATCTTCGCGCTCGTGCCCAGCTCCAGGATCGGGAACAGGTCGGTCAGGTAGTCGCGCAGCACGTTGCCGGTGACCGAGATGGTGTCCTCGCCGCGGCGGATGCGCTCCAGCGAGAACGCGGTCGCCTTCTCCGGCGACATGATCTCGATCTGCAGGCCGTCGGTGTCGTGGTCGGCGAGGTACTTCCTGACCTTGGCGATCAGCTGCGCGTCGTGCGCGCGGTCCTCGTCGAGCCAGAACACGGCCGGGGCGCCGGTGGCGCGGGCGCGGGTGACCGCGAGCTTGACCCAGTCCTGGATCGGCAGGTCCTTGGCCTGGCAGACGCGGAAGACGTCACCGGCGCCCACCGCCTGCTCCAGCACGACGTCGCCGTTGGCGTCGACGACCCGCACCGTGCCGGTGGTGGGTACCTCGAAGGTCTTGTCGTGGCTGCCGTACTCCTCGGCCTTCTGCGCCATCAGGCCGACGTTCGGCACCGAGCCCATCGTCGACGGGTCGAAGGCGCCGTTGGCCCGGCAGTCGTCGATGACGACCTGGTAGACGCCCGCGTAGCTGCTGTCGGGGAGCACCGCGAGGGTGTCGGCCTCCTGGCCGTCCGGGCCCCACATGTGGCCGGAGGTGCGGATCATGGCCGGCATGGACGCGTCGACGATGACATCGCTCGGCACGTGCAGGTTGGTGATGCCCTTGTCGGAGTCGACCATGGCCAGCGCGGGACCGTCGGCGAGCTCGGCCTCGAAGGACGCCTTGATCTCGGCGCCCAGGTGCGGCACGGAGTCCAGGCCGTTCAGGATGGCGCCGAGGCCGTCGTTCGGGGAGAGCCCGGCAGCGACGAGCGCGTCTCCGTACTTCGCAAAAGTGTTCGGGAAGAAGGCGCGGACCACGTGGCCGAAGATGATCGGGTCGGAGACCTTCATCATGGTGGCCTTGAGGTGGACGGAGAAGAGCACGCCCTCCGCCTTGGCACGGGCGACCTGCGCGGTGAGGAACTCGCGCAGGGCCGCGACGCGCATGACCGCCGCGTCGACGACCTCGCCCGCGAGCACCGGTACCGACTCGCGCAGCACGGTGGTGCTGCCGTCGTCGCCCACCAGCTCGATGCGCAGGGTGCCGTCCTCGGCGATGACGGCGGACTTCTCGGTGGAGCGGAAGTCGTCGACGCCCATGGTCGCGACGTTCGTCTTCGAGTCGGCCGACCAGGCGCCCATGCGGTGCGGGTGCGCCTTGGCGTAGTTCTTCACCGAGGCGGGGGCGCGGCGGTCGGAGTTGCCCTCGCGCAGCACCGGGTTGACCGCGCTGCCCTTGACCTTGTCGTAACGCGCGCGGACGTCCTTGTCCTCGTCGGTCCGCGGGTCGTCCGGGTAGTCCGGGAGCGCGTAGCCCTGCGCCTGAAGCTCGGCGACGGCGGCCTTCAGCTGCGGGATCGAGGCCGAGATGTTCGGCAGCTTGATGATGTTGGCCTCGGGGGTCTGGGCCAGGGCTCCGAGCTCGGCGAGCGCGTCGTCGATGCGCTGGCCCTCCTGGAGACGCTCGGGAAAGGAGGCGATGATGCGCCCGGCCAGAGAGATGTCACGGCTCTCGACGTTGACCCCGGCCGTCGAGGCGTACGCCTGGACGACGGGCAGGAACGAATACGTCGCCAGGGCCGGGGCCTCGTCGGTGTGTGTATAGATGATGGTCGAGTCAGTCACCGTCTGCTCCGCTCCACGTCTGCAACATTGCTTGACATCAAGATATCTCGTGATCGCCGCCGACTCGACAGGGCCCTGCCCCTGAGGTGTCCGCCGCCCCGGCGGGCGTCCGGTTCAGGGGCGCCCCGACGGTGGGACCGCCTCGTCGGCGGGCACCGGGCCCGGCGGTGTCCCGTCGCCGAACGGGCGTCCGCCCAGCTCCTCGCGGTGGTGCGGGGTCAGCCAGCCCGACAGGTCGGGCCCCACCGGCACGATGCCGGTGGGGTTGATGCCGGCGTGGACCCGGTAGTAGTGCTGCTTGATGTGGTGGAAGTCGACGGTGTCGCCGAAACCCGGCGTCTGGTACAGGTCGCGCACGTAGGCCCACAGCACCGGGTCCTCGGCGAGCTTCGAGCGGTTGCACTTGAAGTGTCCGTGGTAGACGGCGTCGAAGCGCACCAAGGTGGTGAACAGTCTGATGTCCGCCTCCGTGAGGGTCTCGCCGACGAGATAGCGCCGGTCCGCGAGGCGGTCGGACACCAGGTCCAGCCGGTGGAACACGTCCCGGTACGCGGCCTCGTACTCGTCCTGCCCGGACGCGAATCCCGCGCGGTACACGCCGTTGTTCACGTCTCGGTAGATCCCCTCCATGACCTCGTCGATCTCGTCGCGCAGGGCCTCGGGATACAGGTCGGGGGCGCCCGGCCGGTGCAGCGCGGTCCACTCGGTCGCGAGGTCCAGGGTGATCTGCTGGAAGTCGTTGGTGACGAGCCTGCCGCTGGGTACGTCGACGATCGCGGGCACGCTGACCCCGCCGGGGTAACCGTGCTCCCGGGCCTCGTACGCCTCGCTCAGATAGGCGATGCCCAGCACCGGGTCCCGGCCGCCCTCGTCCAGGGTGAAGCGCCAGCTGCGGTCGTCCTGGATCGGATCGGCGACGGCGAGCGACAGGGCCGCCTCCAGCCCGAGCAGCCGCCGGGAGACGAGCGCGCGGCTCGCCCAGGGGCAGGCACGGCTGACGACCAGCCGGTAGCGGCCGGCCTCGACGGGCCAGCCATCCCTGCCGTCGGCGGTGACGCGGTCGGCGAAGTGGCTCCGGGAGCGCTTGAAGGCCTTGTGCCCGTAGGCCGCGTTGCCGTCGGTCCCCGGGCCGTCGTTGCCGGGGGTCCCCGTGTTGCCGGTGCCCTCGTTCGCCGGGCCGGGTGTCGCGTTCATCTCTCGTACTCCCTCATGAGGCTCTGCCCGCCGCCCTGCCGGAGACGGTTCGTGGTGCGTGGCGCCCGTCGCGGCGCTCCCCCCGGACGTCCGCCAGGCCGATGACCAGGGAGGCCACGACGAAGCCGACCGCGACGACGAGGCCGTGGTCGTACGCGCCCGCCCAGCCGTTGCCGCCCAGCCGGGCGAAGAACACCGAGCCGACCGCGGCGATCCCGATGGCCGACCCGACCCGCTGGCCGGTCTGGAGGGCGCCGCCCGCGCTGCCCGCCGTGGCCACCGGTACCTCGGCGAGGGTCAGCGTCTGGTTCGGGGCGATGACCAGACCACTGCCCAGACCTGCCAGGAGCAGCGGGGCCGCCATCGCCCACCCCGTGCCCCGTTCCGGCACCAGGTGCACGGCGAGGGCGGTGGCCCCGAGTCCGGCCGCCACCGTGACCAGCCCGGCCACCACCAGGGGGCGTCCGAAGCTGCCGACGAGCCTGCCGCCGGGGCCGGCCGCGACGGCCGAGCCCAGGGCGAAGGGCGTGATGACGAGACCCGCCTGCAGGGCGGTGTAGTGCAGTCCGTTCTGCAGGTAGAGCGTGGTGATGAAGAAGATCGAGGTGAATCCGGCGAAGTAGAGCAGGGCCAGCAGGCAGCCGAGCCAGTACGAGCGGACCCGGAAGAGCGACAGGTCGACGACCGGCTGCGTGCCGCGCCCGCCGCACCGCGACTCCCAGCCGACGAAGGCGCCGAGCAGTGCCGCGGCCGGCACCAGCAGCAGCCATTTGCCGTCGCCGGGCCATTGCTGGGCCTGGACGAACGGCAGCAGCAGGGCGAGTACGCCCGATCCGAGCAGCAGGACGCCGAGCGGGTCGAGGTCGCGCAGCCGCACCGGCCCGGCCGACGGGGTGTCCGGAAGCAGGCGCCGTGCCAGCAGGAGACACACGGCGCCGAGCGGCAGGTTGACGTAGAACACCCAGCGCCAGCCCTCGTGGGCGCCGGTCGCCTGGATCAGCAGCCCGCCCGACAGCGGGCCGACGGCCGTGGAGACGCCGACCACGGTGCCGAACATGCCGAAGGCCCGGCCACGCTCCGACCCGGAGAACATCTGCTGGATCAACGCGGAGATCTGCGGTGAGATCAGGCCGCCCGCGAGGCCCTGGACCAGCCGGGCGACCACCAGCCAGAGGCTGGTCTGGGCGGCCCCGCAGGCGGCCGACGCGAGCGTGAACAGGGCGAGGCCCGCCATGAACACCCTGCGACGCCCCCGCGCGTCGCCGAGACGCCCCGCGGGGATCAGGAACAGCCCGAAGGCGAGCGCGTAGCCGGAGAGCACCCATTGCAGGTCGGAGTCCGGGGTGTGCAGCCCGGCCCGGATCGACGGCAGGGCGACATTGACGATGGACACGTCCAGCAGGGTCATGAACCCGGCGATCAGGCACACCGCGAGCGCCCGCCAGCGGCGCGGGTCGGGTGTGCCGGGGCCGGGGGCGGTGTGAGTGCCCCACCCCGCGGCACCCCGGTGAGCCGCACTCTCTGCCATGGCTCGCACCCTAAGGGCTGTCCCGTGATCTGTGGTGGATCAGCGCGCGGCGTCGGACGCGGTGCGTCGCGGGGCGGGGGGACGGCCCCCGCGCACCGCCGGGGGACGCGCCACGACACGGCGCGGCCCCCGGGACCGCGCCCCTTCGGTCGCTACGCCGACGGGGTGAGCGGCTCCGCGCGGGAGAGGACCCGTCGCAGGACGGACGTGAGCTCCGCCCCGTCGTCGCCGGAGGACTGCCAGGCGATGTGCCCGTCGGGACGGACGAGGACGGCGCCGGACGGTCCCGGTGTGCCCTCGACCGCGTCCCATCCGCCGGGCCGGACCTCGCGGTGTCCGCCGGCCCCCAGCACGTGGACGGTGAGCGGGACACCCGCCCGACGGGCGGCGTCGGCCCGGCGCCGCCACGGCACGCCGTCGCCCCGCGCGATCAGGGTGAAACCGGGTCCGACCAGGTCGAGGGTGGAGGCGGCGCCCCCGTCCGCGGCGCGCAGGGGCACGTGCGGCAGGCGTCGTCCCGGGGCGCAGAGCGGTCGGTGGCCCTCGGGGTCCAGCGCGGTCCGGCCGGGGCGCGGCGGCTCGGCGACGACGGCGGTGGAGCGGTAGGCGGCGGTCAGCAGGAGTTCGTCGTCGATGCGGTAGGCAGTACGGCTGCGGGCGTTGTCGGTGGAGATGTCGATGACCTGGCGGGCGACGGGGCGGCGCTCGGCCCCGTAGCTGTCCAGCAGCGCGTCGCCCGCGTATCCGGCGGTGACGGCGGCGATTTTCCAGGCGAGGTTGTCCGCGTCGCCGATTCCGGTGTTCATGCCGTGTCCGCCGGTCGGCGGAACGGTGTGTGCCGCGTCGCCGACGAGCAGGACGCGTGATGCGCGGTAGGCCGCGGCCAGTTGGGCGTCCATGCGCCAGGTCGTCGTGCCGTGCACCGTCACGTCGAGGTCCACGATGCCGGCCGCGGTGCGGACGAGGTGTTCCAGGTACGCGTGACCGGACAGGTCCCGTGGCCGGGCCGTGTCGTCGAGCGGGTACTGGTAGATCCACCGGCGGTCGTTGTCGACGGCCATGAATCCGCCGCGCCCCGGGGCGGTGAGGAAGTAGGAGGCGCTGGCCCGGTCGGCGACCACGTCGCCGAGGGGCGCCTCGAACCGGATGCTGAGGTAGCGGCCGAGCCCGGTCGGGCCCTCCATCGCGATCCCGGCCCCGGTGCGCACGCCGCTCGCGGCACCGTCGCACCCGACGAGCCAGTCGGCGGTCACGACGTGGCGGATGCCGGTGGCGGCCTCCTCGACGACCGCCCGTACCGCGTGGCCGTCGTCGGTGAACGACACAAGCCGCGTACCGAATCGCACCCGGTCGCCGGCGAGCTCCCCCGCACGCCGCGCCAGGACCGGTTCGAGGACGTCCTGGGAGCAGATGAGCCCCGGGGACGGCGTGCGCCCGTCCTCACCGTGCTCCGGTGCCCGGGCCGGCGCGGTCCGGGTGAAGTCCGGGTCCACCAGGTCGTGTCCGCGGTAGAAGAAGACCTGGGAGGCGGGAAGTCCGGCCCGTCGGACGGCGGGTTCCAGTCCCATCCGGCGGAAGATCTCCATGGAGCGGGCTGACAGCCCCCGGGCCTTCGGATGACGCGATGTCGTCGCGCGGGCCTCGACAAGTACGTGGTCCACCGCGAAGCCGGACAGCAGGGCCGACAGGGTCAGGCCGACCGGACCACCGCCGACCACCAGCACGGACACCTTCGACGGAACAGACATGGGCCCCTCCGCGCCCGGGGGAACACCCGGACCTGGTAACGATAACCTTGTTTTTTGACGTTACCATGGGTGGGTGCGCGCGACACGGCGAGCACGCCCGGACGGGGGGCACACCCGGCACGAGGGAGATCCGGTGGGCGACAGCCTCCACGACAGCGACGACAATCCACGCGGCCTGTACTTCCTGGTGGACCTGGTCAACACCGTCCGGGACGGCGGTCCGGCGACGGCGAACGCGCTCCGGGCCGTGGTCGAACGGCACGGCGGCCCCCCGCTCGCCCTCGACGAAACCACCGCCCGGCAGTTCCGCGAGGCCGCCGTCGGCCTCTCCCGGATCCTCGACCTGCACGACGAGGACCAAGCCGCGGAAGCCATCAACGCCCTGCTCGACCGGTATCCCGCCCGGCCCCGCCTGGTCCGCCTCCCCGGACGCCCGTGGTCGCTCCACACCCGTACCCCCGAACACGCGCACCCCGCGGAATGGCTTCTGTCCACGGCCGCCCTCGCCCTCGCCCTGTGGCTCGGCGAACGCGGACGTTGTGCCTGGGGCCGGTGCGCCGCTCCCGGGTGCGACCGCTATTTCATCGACGCGGGACGCCGCGCACCGCAGCGGTTCTGTTCCACGCGCTGCGGCACCCGCGTCCGCGTGGCGACGCACCGGGCCCGGCAGATCCGGTGAGCGTGCCCCGCCGCCACGCGGCCCCGGCGCACATCAGTTCCGCGACTTCCGACACAACATGACGGCCCCTCAGTAGAGTCGGCGTCGGTCCAGCAACAGCCCCGCCGAGATCGCCAGGAGATTGCGTTGCGAATGCTGATCAACGTTCCCGAAACCGTTGTCGCGGACGCGCTGCGCGGCATGGCCGCCGCTCATCCCGAGCTGACCGTGGATGTCGAGAACCGGGTCGTGGTGCGGCGCGATGCCCCGGTGGCCGGGAAAGTGGCGCTCGTCTCCGGGGGCGGGTCCGGGCACGAACCCCTGCATGCCGGGTTCGTCGGCCCCGGCATGCTGTCCGCCGCCTGCCCGGGAGAGGTGTTCACCTCGCCGGTGCCGGATCAGATGGTGCGGGCCTCGGCGGCCGTCGACAGCGGGGCGGGGGTGCTGTTCGTCGTCAAGAACTACACCGGCGACGTGCTGAACTTCGAGATGGCCGCCGAGCTCGCCGAGGACGAGGGCATCCGGGTCGCCCAGGTCCGTGTCGACGACGACGTGGCGGTCACCGACAGCCTGTACACGGCGGGGCGACGGGGCACCGGCGCCACCCTGTTCGTGGAGAAGATCGCCGGGGCGGCGGCCGACGAGGGCGCGCCGCTGGAGCGGGTGGAGGCCGTGGCCCGTCGGGTGAACGAGTCCTCGCGGAGCTTCGGCGTGGCACTGGACGCCGTCACCACACCGGCCAAGGGCTCCCCCACCTTCGACCTGCCGCCGGGGGAACTGGAGCTGGGCATCGGAATCCACGGCGAGCCGGGCCGCGAGCGGCGCCCCATGATGACGTCACGGGAGATCGCGGACTTCGCGGTGGACGCGGTGCTGGAGGACCTGCGGCCGAGCGCACCGGTGATCGCGCTGGTCAACGGCATGGGGGCGACCCCGCTTCTGGAGCTGTACGGGTTCAATGCCGAAGTGCAGCGGGTGCTGTCCGAGCGGGGTGTCGTGGTGGCTCGTACGCTCGTGGGGAACTACGTGACCTCGCTCGACATGGCGGGCTGTTCGGTGACGCTCTGCCAGGTGGACGAGGAACTGCTGCGCCTCTGGGACGCGCCGGTTCAGACGCCGGCGCTGCGCTGGGGCCGTTGACCCGACGACAAGGAGATCATGTGCTCGACACCGGTTTCTTCCACCGTTGGATGACCGCGGCCGCGACCGCCGTGAATCGCGAGGCCGACCACCTCACCGAACTCGACTCGGCCATCGGGGACGCCGACCACGGCGCCAACATGCAGCGCGGGTTCGCCGCGGTGACCGCGGTCCTGGACAAGGAGGCACCGCAGACCCCGGGTGCCGTGCTGATGCTCGCCGGACGGCAGCTGATCTCGACCGTCGGCGGGGCCTCCGGACCGCTGTACGGGACGCTGCTGCGGCGCACCGGAAAGGCCCTGGGCGACGAGCCCGAGGTGACGCGGCGGCAGCTGGCCGAGGCACTCGGCACGGGCGTCGCCGCCGTGGCCCAGCTCGGCGGTGCGCAGGCGGGGGACAAGACGATGCTCGACGCGCTGCTGCCGGCGGCCGAGGCGCTCGCGACGTCGTTCGACGCGGCCCGGGACGCCGCCGGGGCGGGGGCACTGGCGACGGTGCCGCTGCAGGCGCGCAAGGGCAGGGCGAGCTATCTGGGTGAGCGCAGCATCGGACACCAGGATCCGGGGGCGGCGTCCTCCGCCCTGCTGATCGGCGCGCTGGCCGAGGCCGGCGATGCGAACGGAGGCGACGCGTGAGTGACGTGAACCAGGTCGGGATCGTGCTGGTCTCGCACAGCGGCCCGGTGGCGGAGTCCGTCGCCGAGTTGGCCAGGGGCCTCGCGGCCGGGGGCGCGACGGCTCCGGTCGCCGCCGCCGGGGGCACGCCGTCGGGCGACCTCGGGACGAGCGCGGAACTGATCGCCGAGGCCGCCGGGGCGGTGGACACGGGCGCGGGCGTGGTGCTGCTGGTGGATCTGGGCAGCGCCGTGCTGACGGTCCGGGCGATGCTGGCCGAGGGCGACGAACTCCCGGACGGCGCGCGGCTGGTGGACGCGCCGTTCCTGGAGGGCGCGGTGGCCGCGGTGGTGACGGCGTCGGCGGGCGGTGACATCGACGCGGTGGAGGCCGCGGCCAAGGAGGCGTACGACTACCGCAAGGTGTAGACGGCCCGGCCCCCGGGCCGGCCGGGACATGGCCGGCCCGGGGGCTCGCGGTCCGTCAGGCCGCCGTCGCGGTCCCGGCAGCCGCGATGCTGATCCGTACCTTCCGGGTGGTGCCGTTGACCGTCACCGCGAGTGTGACGGTGCCCGGCCGGAGCGCGGTGAGCACGCCGGTCGACGGGTCGAGGACGGCGGTGTGGCGTTGCCGGGCGTCGCCCCGATGGCCGATGTGGACGTTCGGGGATCCGGTCCAGTCGGCGGACAGCGGGAAGCCGACCGGAACGCCGCGCACCCCCTGGGTGACGGTCGCCGTGACCCTCGCGCGGCTTCCGGCGCCGAGCACCGTGGGCGCGTCGATCGCGAGCGCGTCGACATGGGCCCGCGTCTGCACGGACACCCAGTCGGGACCGCCCTGCCACGGGCGCTGCCGGGCGACCGCCTGTTCGCCGGGCGTGACCCGGTCCACGCCGATCAGCGACCAGCCGGTGAAGCCGCCCTCGTCCGCGGGTCCCGCCGGTGCCTTGCCGGAGTTGCCGTTGATCAGGTACGGCACGCCGTCGACGTGCGAGGCGTGGAACACGCCGACGTGGCCGCCGACGAACGCCGCTCCCTTGCCCGTCGTGCGGCGGAAGTCGGCGAGCCACTGCTCGACGAGGGCCGCCTCCTTGCGGTCGCCGAGCTGGCTGCCCTTCTGCGCGGTCGGATCGCGCGGCGGTACGTGCTCGATCAGCATGACCGAGCCGACGGAGCGGTCCTTCGCCGCCGCGTCCAGCTGGGCGCGGAACTCCTTGATCTGGGCGAAGCCTCCGCCGCGCAGACCGAGGCTGGACGTGTCGAGCGTGATGAACCGGGTCCCCCGGTGGTCGAACGTCCGCTGCGCGGGCCCGAATTCGTCGACGAAGTTGTCGATCTTCCCGCCCATCACCTCGTGGTTGCCCGGTACGTAGTACCAGGGCAGCGCGTCGCCGAGTTCCTCGGCCAGGACGCGGTGGGCGAAGGCCAGGTCCTCGGGCGATCCCTCGTCGACGAGGTCGCCGTCGACGACCAGGAAGTCGGGCCGGGCCGCCCTGATCTCGCGCAGCGTCCGCCGCGCCTGGGCGACGATGTCGCTGTTCGGTTCACGGGCGACGAACTGGGCGTCGGACATCACCGCGAACCGCCAGTCCCGGCGCTCGGTCACGGCGGCCGGGTCGATCAACGGATCGGCGGGAGCTGCCTGTTCGGGGAGGTCGACGGTGGGCGGCACCTGCGCCGTGAGGTCGTCGACGACGATCTCCCCCGTGTACTGCCGTGCGGCGGCCGTCTCGGCGAGGTAGAAGCGGGACACGGACAGCGGCATGGCGACTCCGGACGGGACCGCGAAGACGGCCTGCCGCCAGCCGGTCCAGGTGACGTACGGTCCGCGCAGCAACTGGTCGGAGCCGGAGGCGTCCTTGAGGTGCAGGGTCGGCCAGGCGCCGTTGCCGTCGCCCTTGATCCACAGCTTGAACGACTGGGGCTGGCCGGGCACGGGGATCGGCCGGGGCGGGGCGGCGTAGGCCGCGCGGGTGGCGGTGGACTGCGTGAAGTCGTAGTCCAGTTTCAGTCCGGTGCCGGTACGGCCGTCGGGCGTGGCGGAGAGGGAGCCGCTCGCCCGGGCCTGGCTGAAGGTCCAGGAGCCGGCGTCGTCGAAGCCGGCGACGGCCTGTTCGGCGAGGCCGACGCTCACGGCGAGGGCGGTGGTGGCACCGGCGACGGTGGCCCGGATCTGCCCGGCGCCGCTGCCGGTGCGGGAGGTGACGGTGAAGGAGCCCCGTCCGTCGTCCCGGACGTCGAAGAGCCTCCGGTCGTAGTCGAGGGCGATGTCACGGGGTTCGACGGGGGCGGAGGCGCCGTGGGCGTCGAGTCCGACGATCCCGAACGTCGCGGTGGCGTCGCCGTCGGCGAGGCCGACACGCCGGGTGGTCGGCTCGATCCGGGCGAGTTCGTCGAGGACGGTGAGGGTGGTGCCGCCGCGCGCCGCGCCCTTCTCGGCGCGGACCTCGGTGGTGCCGCCGCGGCGCGCGGTGAACAGGCCGTCGCGGTCGACGGTGCCGACGGAGCCGTGCGCGGTGCGCCAGCGCGGGGTGCCGTCGGCGGGGCCGTACGTCTCGTCGTATCCACTCGCGGTGAGGCGCCGGGTGAGCCCGGGGAAGACCCGGTCGGGCCTGCCGCCCCTGACGGGGTCGACGCCCGGTGCGGTGGCGGCGGGGGTGCGGGTGCTCACCCAGAAGCCCTTGAGCCGGCCGCTGCCGTCGGGGGCGGTGAGGGCGAGACCGTTGGGGACGGTGCGTTCGCTGCCGTCGGACGGGCTGTTCTCCACCCGGAGCGCGTCGCTGCCGGGCTCCCGCGCGACGAGGGTCGACGAGCCGCCGCCGTCCAGGTTGAGCGCGCTGTACGAACCGGCGCGGCGCATCATCAGACCGAGTTCGGTGAGGGTGACGCCGCCGCTGTCGGCCTGCCGTCCGTCGACGGTGATGATCTGCATGGTCCGGCCGTCCCGGGAGAAGCCGACGGCGGTCCGGGGCGCGGCGGTGTTGTTCCCCTCGCCCTCGTGGTCCTGGGCGGTTCCGTCGACGACGAGGAGTTCGCGTCCGCCGACCGCGGTGCGCGGCACGGGTCCGTCGTCGGTGCGGGCCCGGTAGGTCAGGGAGACGGCGTCACCGGGCTTCAGCGCGCCGATCGCGGCGGCCGAGGCCTCCCGGCCGATCAGGACGGTGGTGTCGTCGGGGACGGCGCCCGAACCGGGGGTGTCGGAGACCGAGACGACCCTGCCCCGCCGTACGACCGCTTCGGCGACGGGGGTCGCACCGTCCACGGTCATCGCGCGGTCGGCTCCTCCCCAGGCCGAGGTGTAGGCGCCGACTCCCCCGGCCGGTACGTTCGCGGCGTTGTACGCGGCGAGCGGCCGCTGCCCGGAGGGCAGGGTGAGCTTCCCCTCGAAGTAGAGGTTCAGGATGCGGCCCGCGCTGCCGGGGCCGATGCCGACGGCCCGGTCGATGCCCGGCGCCGGCGACTGGACGACGGCACCGTCCCTGATGCCGATGCCTTCCGGCGCGCCGGTCTGGTTGATGTCGAAGAAGTCGGCGTTGATCGCCGCGACGGTACGACGGCCCCGGCCCGGGTCGTGTCCGGCGGCGAGTTCGGAGACCGTGTGCCGTTCGGAGACCTTGCCGGAGGAGAGGTAGTCGGCGCGCACGCCGCTGCCCGCGAGGTCGACGGAGAGGGAGTCGACCCGCAGCCACTTGTCGGATTCGAGCCGGTCGTACGAGTCGAGACGGACCCCCGGCGCGATCGGGCGCGAGGCGCGCGCGGTCTCGATGCCGTCGCCGTCCGCGACCGCCCGGGGCGCGCCCGCCGCGCTGCTCGGGGGCGGCGGGGCGAGGGGTCTGAGGATTTCGGCGGCGGTACGGGGACGCGGGTCGGTCGTCGCGTCGGCGAGAGCCGGGGCGACGGTGCCCACCGTCATCGCGGACACGGTCGCGAGCAGGACGAGCGGGCGTGTCACCCGCCGATGCGCCCGAGCCGCCCTCCCGGATGCTCCCGTCGTGGTGCCGACTGTGCCAGGGGCCACAAGTCCTCCTGCGATTGCGTTGGTTGTCCGGCCCGAAGGTGCGGGCGGGTGCTGTCGGCGGACAGCTTCGCCGCGGGCGGGGCCCCGCACCAGGGGGCATCGGGAACCTCGGGGGAAACAGGGCGGGTCGGCTCGATGACGGACGTGATCACCTCAACGGTGCGGCGACCACCGCGTCATGCCGTGCCGGCGCGCAGACTTGACGCCATGTCGTCACAGAAGCGCGCGAGACGCAGTGCGGGTGTCCTGCTCTTCCGCCGGACCGACGGGGCCCCGGACGGCGGTGCCGGGTTCGAGGTGCTCATCGGGCACATGGGCGGGCCGTTCTGGGCGGGGCGCGAGAACGCCGCGTGGTCGGTCCCGAAGGGCGAGTACGGGCCGGAGGAGGAACCCGCGGCCGCCGCTCGCCGCGAGTTCGAGGAGGAGTTCGGCCACCCGGTGCCGGACGGTGCGTGGGTGGCACTCGGTGAGGCCCGCCAGTCCGGTGGCAAGACCGTGACGGTGTGGGCGGTGGAGGCGGACGTGGACGCCGCGACGGCCGTGCCGGGGACGTTCGCTATGGAGTGGCCGCGGGGCTCCGGGGTGGTGCGGGAGTTCCCGGAGGTCGACCGGTTCGCCTGGTGCGGCCCGGCACAGGCCGCCGGACGGCTCGTGGCGGGACAGCGGGTCTTCCTGGACCGGCTGCGCGATCATCTGCGCGGCGTCGTCTGACACCCGTTCGGTTCCGTCCCGGGCGGCCGGTCGGCGCGGCCGCACCGGGAGGGCGGCGAAACCGTTCGCGGCGAACGAGTCGGGCCGCGCGCGACCGGTGCCACCGCTCCGTGGACGCCCGGGCCGCGGAAGCGCGTGAACGGGGCGGGCGCAGGACGACGAGCGTCACGGCCGCGCCGGGAACGGGCGGTGTCAGTAGCGCGGGGCCTCGCCCTGGGCCACTTCGATACTGCTGTGGAGGTCGCTCGTGGCATCGAGCGCGGCGGCTCCGGAGAGGACGAGACAGGCGAGCAGGGCCGCGGCCGCCGCCCGGCCCGCACGGGGTCGCGGGGCCGCCCGGTCCAGGAGCGCGGCGACGCGGCGCGGAACGGGCCCGGCCGCCGCCGCGAGCGCCACGCGGGGCCGTCGGCGTACGGGGCCCTCGGCGGCGCGTGCGGCGAGCGCGGCGCGGCCGATGGCCCGGGCGGCGATCCGTCGGTCGCCGACGGCCGAGGCGGCGGCCTCGTCGGCGCAGCGTTCGAGGGCGTAGCCCGTGGGGCCGCGCAGGGACCGCAGCGCGGGGTGGCAGAGCGCCGCCAGTTCGACGGCGGCGGTGTAGAGGTGGTGGTGACCGGCGAGGTGGGCACGTTCATGGGCCAGCAGCGCTTCTCGCTCGGCCGGGTCCAGGGCTTTCAGCATCGCGGTGGTGACGACGATCCGGCCGGGGGTCCCGGGACGGCCGGGAAGCGCGTAGGCGTCGGGACGGCTGTCGCGCAGAACGGCGAGTTCGCCGTCGGTGCGGACGGGCGTGCGGGCTGCCCGGTGCAGTTCCGCCCAGTGTCCGCGCGCGGTGCGGGTGACGGCGACGGCACAGCCCGCGAGCACTGCCAGCGCCGCGGCCGCGAGCGGTACCGCGGTCACGGGGACGGCCTCGGAGAGCGGCCCGACGAGTCGGCCGGCGGCGGAGACCGCCGAGAACCGGGTCGCACCGGGCACCACCAGCAGAGCGAGCGCGAGCAGACTGCACAGGGCGAGGCCGACGCCCGTCCCGGCGAGCAGCCGTGCGGCGCGCACCGGCGACAGGCCGTCCGCCAGCCGGCCGGCCGCGGGCGCCACGAGGAAGGGCACCAGCAGCGGAATCCATACGGCGTAGATCATCCCGGCTCCCCGTCGAGGAGTTCCCTGAGCAGGCGCTCGTCCTCGTCGGTGAGCTGCGAGACGAAGCGTGCGAGCACCGTGCCGCGGTCCGGCTCCTTGCGCAGTTCGCTGTGCATCCGGCGGGCGATCATACCGGGAGCGTCCTCGGTGGGGGTGTACGCGAAGCCACGCCCTGCCCTGGTCCGGGCGACCGTGCCCTTCTCGTGGAGCCGCGTGAGGATCGTGGTGACGGTGGTGCGGGCGAGTTCCGGTCCGATCGCGCCCTGCACCTGGGCCGGGGTCAACGGTGTCCCGGCGGCCCACAGGGCCGCCAGGATCGTGGACTCCAGCTCTCCGGACTGACGTCGTTCCGCTCCGGCGCGGCGCGGGGGGACGGGCTCCGCGCGGGTGTCCACTGCCGGTACGGGGGTCGCACCGTCGTCCGGAAGGGGGGTGGGGCCCTCTCCGGATCCATCGGATATCCCGTTCACCTCGGCCATGGGAACTCTCCTGCCCCTTCGAGCGTCTACAGTGACGTAGACCGTCTACATCACTGTAGTCAGTCCGGGCATGCCGCGAGGCCGCCCGCCACCATTATGGGAGAGCTCCGCCATGCCCCTCTTCACCTCGGTCTCCGCGCCGGTGCGGCAGGCCGTCCGCGAGACGGTTCCCGCGGGATACGGGCCGGAGTCCTCGATGCCCGACCCGGACCGCCGCCCGCTCCCGGTCGCGGCCGTCCCGGTCGCGGCTGTCACGGTCGCGGCTGTCACGGTCGCGGCTGTCACGGTCGCGGCCGAGGCCCCTCTCGCCCCGCTCGCCGTCGAATCGCCCCGTTCACGCCGTCGGCGCACCACCGAAGGAGAGAACGGCTGATGGCACTCCTCTCCCCCTCGATCGACGGCGGCCTGTACACCTGGATCACCGAACTGGCCGGGCGCTCCCCCGCCTCCCTGGACGCCGCCGTGCGCGTCTGGTCGGACTACGGGCTGTCGCTGTTCGCCGTGCTGATGCTCGTGTGCTGGTGGCGCTCGCGCTCCGCCTCGCCCTCCCGTACGGCCATGGCGCTCTGCGCCCCGTTCGTCGTCGTGGCCGCGTACCTCGTCAACGACCTGGTGAAGTCGTTCTTCCACGAACAACGGCCGTGCCGGACGCTGCACGTCGTGACGGTGGAGGCGTGTCCCGCGCTCGGCGACTGGTCCTTCCCCAGCAACCACGCCGCGATCGCCGCGGCGGCTGCGACGGCGATCTGGCTGACCGATCGCAGACTCGGGGCGATCGCGGTTCCCGCCGCCGTGCTGATGGCGGCCTCCCGGGTGTGGATCGGCGTGCACTACCCGCACGACGTCCTGATCGGGCTGGTCACGGGGGTGGTCATCGCCTGGGCGCTGACGGTCGCGGCGGGACGGGGCGGGCCGGCCGTGGTCCGGTTGCGGCAATCCCCCCTGCGCCCGCTGGTGACCACCCGGTGACTGCGGGCTTCCCGACTCGCGACTCGCGGCTTCCGGCTCCGCGTCGACGACGGGCCGGGCGGATCCGGGACGTCCGGCACGTCGGTGTCAGGCTCCGTGCCGGGGCAGGCGGATGACGGCGGTGCCGCCGTCGAGGTCGATGCGGGAACGGTGCGGCGGGGCCCCGTCCTCCTCGTCGTCGCGCAGCAGCAACGCGCTGCCGCGTTCCTTGAGCTCGCTCTGTTTGCCGGGTGAGAAGCTCGCGTGCAACTGCTCGAAGCCCGTGGCCGACACCTGTCCCTGCCGGGCGCCGTTGCGCCAGGGCAGCAGCCCGGCCCGGCCCGCGCGCAGCATCAGTTGATCGACGAGGGCCACGACCGTCAGGCCGATCACCAGTCCGGGCAGCGTCATCATCGCGGCGAATTCCATCCGTCCAGTCTCCCCCGGCCGCGCCGCGCGCCGCATCGGTCGCGGGGCGCACGACCGGGGCGGGTCGCCGCGTGGTGCGACGGCCCGCCCCGGGGACGGGTGCCGGTCCCGTTCGGTCAGCCGTTGGGGAGGATGACCGCGCGGCCGTTGATCCTGCCGTGATGCAGTCGCTCGTACGCCAGCGGTGCCTCGTCGAGCGTGTAGGTCTCGACGTGGACCTCGACGGAGCCGGTGCGGGCGAGTTCGAGCACCTCGGCGAGTTCGGCGCGCGATCCCCAGTACGGGGAGGTCACCGTCGTGTTGTACGGCAGGGAGCCGAAGCCGACCGGCAGCGCGCCGCCGCCGAGGCCGACGATCGTCACGTCGGAGTCGATCGCGGCGGCGGCCCCGGCCGTGGTGACGGTCGGGGGCGCGCCGACGAAGTCGAGGACGACCTGTGCGCCGACACCGCCGGTCAGCTTCCGGACCTCGGCCGCGGCGTGTTCGTCGGAGAGCACGGTCCGGTGCGCGCCGACGGCGCGGGCCAGCGCGAGCTTGTCCTCGGAGACGTCCAGGGCGATGACGCGGACGGACGTCAGGGCGCGCAGCAACTGGATGGCGACGTGGCCGAGGCCGCCGGCGCCTATGACCACCGCGGTGGCTCCGGGCACCAGCTTCGGCAGGGACCGCTTGATCGCGTGGTACGGGGTCAGGCCCGCGTCGGTGAGCGGGACGGCCTGGACCGGGTCGAGACCGCCGAGCGGCACCAGGTGGCGGGGGTCGTCGACGATCATGTACTCGGCCATGGCACCGGGCGCGCCGAGTCCGGGCGGGGCTATGCCGAGTTCCCTGGCGCGCAGGCAGTAGTTCTCCTTGCCCTCGGCACACTTGACGCAGGTCCCGCAGCCCCAGGGGCCGTAGACCGCGACGGACTCGCCGATCGCGAGACCGCTCGCACCGTCGCCGAGCGCGGCGACGGTGCCGACGCCCTCGTGGCCGAGGGTGAGCGGCAGCGGGAACGGGATCTGCTCCGCGGGCATGCTCATCACGGCGATGTCGGAGTGGCAGACGCCCGCCGCGGTGACCTTGAGCAGCACCTGTCCGGGGCCGGGTTCCGGGTCGGGCACGGTGACGATCTCGGGTGCCGCGCCCACCGCGCGGTACTGAACGGCCTTCATGGTTCTCTCCTCGCTTCTTCGTGTTTCCCGCTCGCCCCGTTCCCCCGTGTCCCGTGCGTCGTTCAGGAGGCGGAGTAGCCGCCGTCCACCAGGTGGTAGCTGCCGTGGACGAAGGAGGCCCGGTCGGAGAGCAGGAAGGCGGCGAGTTCGGCGACCTCCTCCGCCCTGCCGAGGCGGCCGGCGGGGTGCAGCGAGACGAGGTGGTCGCGGGCCGCGGTGTCCATGCCGCGCAGCAGCGGGGTGTCGATGAAGCCGGGGCCGACGGCGTTGACGCGGACGTTGCGTGCCGCGTATTCGAGGGCGGCGGTCTTGGTGAGGCCGACGACACCGTGCTTGGCGGCAACGTAGGCGGGCGATCCGGCGAAGCCGTTGGTGCCGAGGATCGACGACATGTTGACGACGGCGCCGCCGCCCGCCGCGACGATGGCCGGGATCTCGTAGCGCATCGAGTAGAAGACGCCGCTGAGGTTGGTGGCGACGACACGGTTCCAGTCCTCGACCGCGTACTCGCCGGTGGGGTTGCTGGGGCCGCCGATGCCCGCGTTGTTGACGGCGAGGTGCAGGGCGCCGAACGTGTCGACGACGAACCGGACACCGGCCTCGACGGACGCCGGGTCGGTGACGTCGACGGCGACGGCGGCGGCCCTGGCGCCGGTGTTCGCCAGCTCGGCGGCGGCCTCGCGGGCCCCCGCCTCGTCGTAGTCGGCGACGACGACGGACGCGCCGCCTGCGGCGAGCCGGCGGGACAGGGCGAGGCCGATGCCGGAGGCCCCGCCGGTGACGAAGGCGATCCGGCCGGCGAACTCCTGGTCGGCGGGGGTGAGGGGGGTGCTCATGAGGGGGTGTTTCCTTCCGTGGTGCGGTGCGGCGCCGTGCCGGCGGGCTGTGTGAACAGCGCCCCGGACAGCGCGTCGAACGCCTGCGCGACCAACTGCGGCAGGTCGTCGGGGTGTCCGCCGCGGACCCAGGCGGCCTGGGCCGCCAGGAGTGCCCCGGCACCCGCGGCGACCGTGACGGCCGGACGGAGGTCCAGCCGGGGGTCGACGCCGAGCCGGTCCGCGACGATGACGATCGAGTCCTCCTGCGCGTCCACCCGGATGTGGTGGAACGCGGCGTAGAGGGTGGGTTCCCGCTCGGCGAGGACCAGCAGGTCGAAGATCCGGGCCCGGCGGTGCCAGGCCTGTGCTCCGGGGTCGTCGAGCCAGTCCAGGACGGCCCGGCGGTAGGCGGTGAGCGGGGGCTCGTCGGCGGGGCGGGCCCGCAGGGCCGCGTTGATCCGGTCTCCGTCACCGCGCAGCGAGTCCAGGACCGCGGCTTCCTTGCCGGTGAAGTACCGGCTGAAGGTGCGCCGGTCGACGTCCGCGCGTTCCGCGATCTCCTCGACCGTCACGTCCTTGAGACCCCGGTCGAGTACGAGCTCGAACGCGGCCCGCGCCAGTGCGTCCCGGGTCCTGCGCGCCTTGCGGCCGCGCCGTTCCGGGGCCTTGCGTTCCGGATTCATACGTGCACCGTACACCCAAAAATGTCCCGTCGCGACAAAAGTCCCACCGGGACACGGGAGGGCGATCGGGACGGACCGGACGCGCTACCGCGCGCCGCCGGGCCGCGCCGCACGGCGCTCGCCCCGCCCGACGGGAATCGGCGGGCGGTCGCCTCCGGCCGGGGCCCGGCGGAGGGCGAGCACGGCGATGTCATCGCGCCTCACACCGCCGGAGAAGAGCTCCAGGTCCTCCCGGAGCGCTTCGAGGACGCCGTTCGGCCCGCGTCGAGCCCAGCACTCCAGCCTGGCGTCCAGGGGATAGAAGGCGCCGGACGCGTCCCGGGCCTCGGTGACGCCGTCGGTGAAGAGCAGGAGCGTGGCGCCGGAGGGGAGGTCGAGCCGTTCCTCGGTCCGCGCCTCCCCGCCGAGCTCCGCCAGGCCCAGCGGCACCGAGGTACGGCGCAACGGGACCTCGCGGGCCACGCCGCCGTGCAGCAGCCGGGGTGACAGATGTCCGCAGTTGACGGCCCGCACCTGGTCCTCGCCGTCGACGCCGAGCACCAGGGCGGTGACGAAGCGCTCCGTCTCGCCCGCCTGCGCGGTGAAGGCGTTGTGCCGGGCGACCGCGTCCTCCATCGCGTCGGCCACACCGGCCAGGGTGGGCTCGCGGATGGCCGCTTCCCGGAACGCCCCGAGGACGGCGAAGCCGGTCCCGATCGCGGCGAGCCCCTTGCCCTGGACGTCCCCGATGATCACCCGCGTTCCGTAGGGGGACTGGACGATCTCGTAGATGTCGCCGCCGACCAGGTGGTCCTCCTCGATCGGCACGTGGATGCCGTGGGCGAGGATCTGGTCGGTGGCGATGGGCAGCGGGCGCAGGATCTGCCGCTGGAGGGCGACGGCGACCGAGCGCAGTCTGGCGATCTCGGCCGCGTGCCGGAGGCGCAGCGCGCAGGCACCGACCCCGAGGAAACAGGCCACCACGGCGAAGGCGACACCACTGGCGACACCCCAGAAGGACCCCCCGGTCATCAGCCGCGAGCACACGACGACGACCATGATCCAGGAGGCCGCGCCCGTCGTCTGCCGGATCGTCCCGAAGACCGAGACGAGCGCGGGCACGACCACCAGCAGCGGCACGAGGCGCATCTCCTCGCCGGTCCACAGGTCGAGGACGGCGACCAGGGCGGTCAGCAGCGCCAGCCCGCCGAAGAGTGCCGCGTTGCCGATCCGGGGAGCGAGGACGGCGGCCTCGCCGGGATCCGTGCCCGGGAGTGCCGCTCCGCGCGGCGCAGCCTGATGCCGGAGCCGGATCGACACGGGGCATTCCTCCCGGGGCCTGCCGACCTGTTGCCGGCGTTCCTCCCCAGTCCAGCCGGACCGACGGGTGCGGCGCACGGGGCCTACGGCCTCTCGGGCCCGGCCGAAGGTCCCTGAACGGGGAGCGACGGGCCCTTGGACCCGTGCGCGCGGGGGTCCAAGGGCCCTGGGCGGGTCAGCGCACGGCCGCCGCCCGGGCGTCGCCGGAATCCGGCAGGCCCGCCGGCCACCGCTGCGGGACGAGTGCCGACAGGAAGGACGTGCGGCGGCGGAGCACGAATCCCAGTGCTTCGTAGAGCCGGATGGCGCCGGTGTTGGAGGCGGCCGCGTGCAGGAACGGGGTCTCGCCCCGCTCCCTGATGTCGTGGGCGACGGCGCGGACGAGCGCGCCGCCGAGCCCCTGACCGCGCGCGGACTCGTCCGTGCACACGCCGCTGATCTCGCTCCAGCCGGACGGGCGCAGGCGTTCGCCCGCCATGGCGACGAGGGCACCGTCGCGGCGGACACCGAGATAGGTGCCGAGTTCCACCGTGCGGGGCAGGAAGGGTCCCGGCCGGGTGCGGGCGACGAGGTCGAGCATCTCGGGCACGTCGGCGGGCCCGAGCCGTACGGCCTCGGGGAACGGCTCGGCGGCGACCCCCGCGTCGACCATCTGGACGCCCTCCGCGTGAAAGACGATCTCCCAGTCGTCCGGCGGCGGCTCCCGGAACGCGGTGATGGTCACGGCCCCGCCGGGCCCGGCGAGCGCGGCGGCGTCGGCCCAGTCCCCGGCCCGGGTCCCGTCCGGGACCGCGAACCACGGCGCCACGTCGCGGTGGTAGCGCAGGACGGCGCCGCGCCGCCGCGCGAAGCGGGAATGCGGGCCGGTGAGCGCGGCGCCCACCGGGTCGTCCAGCGGGTGCGTGCCGGTCGCGGCACGAAGCCCGCTCATGCGCTCGCCCCCGGTCCGCCGTCGCGGGTGAACACGTACACCTCGGGCATGCGCTTCCTCTCTCCCGTTCCTGACGGCGACGCTCCGCGGGCGGTTCGGCCGGTCCGGCCGCCGTCGGCCACAGCAGCGGGAAGGCCCCCGCCCGCGCCCGTATTCCCGCACGGGCCGGGTGTTCACCGGACCGCAATGTTCCGGCGCGTCCGGCAGGGTTCGGCGTCGCGCCCCGTCCGGCGCACGCGGACGGTCCGCTCCGGGAGTCCCCGGGCGGCCCGGACCGGCGAGGTGTCCACGTTCCGGACATTCATAAGGCGTCCTTTGACTACCTCAAACCCATCGGATACCGTCCACGCCCAGTTGGGCAGTTTCAATGGACAAAGTGAGATGGGTGGTTCCTGATGGCGTCGGAACCGGGTGACGGCCTCGGCCGTCGACGACTGCTGCGCCTGGCCGGCGCGGGCATGGGCGTGTACGCCGCGTCCGGCGTCCTGGCCGCCTGCGCGCCCCCGCCTCCGAAGGGCTCCGACCGGATTCCGTCCGGCACGGCCCCCCGCGCCCTGGGCGCGGACGTGCCGGTCGACAGCCTGACGCTGGCCCTGCCCTCGTCCCTCTCCAGCCTCGACGTGGGCCGCGAGTCGGGCGTGCTCAACTACATGGTGGCGGTGCTGGCCCAGGAGTCCCTGCTGTCGGTCGACCCGTCCGGGAGGCTGGGCCCGGGACTCGCCTCGTCCTGGAAGCAGCCCGACGCCAGGACCTACGTGTACACGCTGCGTCGCGGTGTCGTGTTCAGCGACGGGACCCCGTTCACCGCGGACGACGTGGTGGCCTCCGTCGAGGCCGTCCGCGACCCCGGGAACGGATCCGCGCTCGGTTACGCCTACGCGGGCGTCCAATCGGTGCGGGCCACCGGCGACCACGAGGTGACGTTCCGTCTCCGGGAACCCGACGCCCTGTTCGCGTGGACGACGACGGCGGGCTCGCTGCTCGTCGGCAGCCGTGCCTTCCTGACCCGCAACCGGGGGCGGATCGGTACGCCGAAGACCCTGCTCCTGGGCACCGGCCCGTACCGGATCACCGAGTTCGCCGCCGACGACCACGTACTGCTGGAACGCAACGACGCCTGGTGGGGCGAGAAGCCCGCCGTCCGGAAACTGCGGCTGTCCTTCGTCCCCGACGCCGGGACGCGGCTGGTCGCGATGCAGTCCGGCGCGCTGGACGGCGCGCTCGGCCTCGGCTCGGACGAGGCCCGGGGCTGGGAGTCGAGCGCGGCCGTCACCTACACCGGCGACCGTTCGGTGGTGTCGTTGGCGTTCGACACCGCGAAGGCCCCGTTCGACGACGTCCACGTCCGGCGCGCCGTCGCCCACGCCACCGACCGCGAGGGCATGGTCCGGGGCATCCTGCACGGCAGGGCCGAGGTCGCCGACGCGCTGCCGTCGCCCGACATGTGGGGCGACCTGATGCCGGCGGACGAGGTCCGCTCCGGCTACGACGCGATCCCCGCCGTGCCCTACGACCTGGACGCCGCCCGGGCGGAGCTGGCCAGGTCCTCCGCGAAGGACGGGTTCTCGGCCGAACTGCACTTTCCCAGCAGCGGCCCGCAACTGGGCAAGGCGGCGCTCGCGCTCGCCGCCTCGCTCAAGAAGATCGGCATCACCCTGACGGTCAAGGAGATCACCCTGGAGCAGTGGGTGGCGGAGCTCGGCTCCGGCAGGCAGCCGCTGCAGTTCCTGTGGTACTTCCCCGTCACGGGCGATCCGGCCGAGCTCGCCGACCCGTACCTCAACGCCGCGGCCACGGCCACGAACATCGCGCACCTCGACGACGCGAGCGTCAACCGCGCACTGGACACGGCCAAGTCCGCCACCGACCGGGAGGTACGGGCGCGGGAGCTGATGACGGCGGTGCGCACGGCCGGGGCCGATCTGCCCTACCTGCCCCTGTGGTGGGCGCAGACGGCGACCGCACTGTCCCGGCGGATCGTCCTTCCCGACCAGGGGCCGTTCACCTTCATCGGCCCCTGGGCGACACGGATCCGCAAGGCCGCCTGACCCGCCCCACCGCTCCCCCACCCGTACGAGGAACCGGACCGCCATGCCCAGTACCGCCACGCCCGAGCCGCCGCGGCCACGCCCCTCCACCGCCGTGCGCCGCGCGCACGAGGCGATGCGGCGACTGGTCCACCCGGTCGAGGCCCGCATCAGCCCCGACGGCCGCTCGGTCGCCGTCGCGGCGGCCGGCCCGGACGGCGCCCGGCTGGTCCTGGCCCCGGTCCCCGCCGAATTGCCGGACACGGGCGCGGCACCCGCCGGGCTCCGCGAACCGTCCGGGGCCGCCGCCGCGACGGACCGTCACAGCCCGCGCTGGCTGCCGGACTCCCGGACACTGCTGCACATCGCCGAGGCCGCGAACCCCGCCGGGACCGAGGTGCTGCTGGCCGTCCTGGACACGGCCTCCGGCGACGTGCGCACCGTCGCCACCGCCCCCGGGGCGGTGGAGGATCTGCTGGTCTCCGACGACGGCGGGCAGGCCCTGCTGCTCTGCGCGCCGGACGGTGCCGAACAGGACGGCATGAACCTCGGGGTGCCGGTCCGGCTGGGAACCGCCCCCGCGCCCGAACGCTTCGCCCCGGGCACCGGCCGGCGCTCCCTCCACCTCGTCGACCTCGCCACGGGCTCGGTGCGCGAGGCCGGACCGGCCGGACTGACCGTGTGGAACGCCGCCTGGCGCGGCGGCGGGACCGCCTTCGCCACCGTCTCCGAGGAGACGTTGCCCGCCGGGTACTACGGTGCCCGGTTCGCCGCGATCGACCTGGAGACCCGTGCCGCCAGGACGCTGTACACGCCACGGGGCCAGTTGGGCGCCCCCGCCGTCTCGGCGGACGGACGCCGGGCGGCCGTCTGCGAAGGCATCTCCATCGTCTCCGGGCGCCCGGTCGTGATCGACACGGCCACCGGACACGCGCGGGTGGTTCCGGGCGTCGAGGACGCGACCTGGCTGCGGTTCGACGACACGCCGGAGGCGCCCGCGGAGTCGCTGTGGTTCGCCGGCTGGGAGGGGACGGGGTCCCGTACCGGGCACACCGGCGGCCGCGGCGGCCCGCCCCGGTCCGCGCCGGTGACCCTCGGCGGGGCCGGGTACCAGCCCGCGCTGTCGCTCGCCCACGACGGATCGCTGGCCGTGACGGTACTGGACGCGCCGGGCCGCCCTCCCGAGGCCGTCGTCGCCCGTACCGGGGGCCCGGATGCCTGGGAGTGGCTGCCCGTCACCGCGCTGAACACGCCCGCCGATCCGGCGGTCTCCTCGGTGCGCACCGAGGAGACCGCCTGGTCCGCTCCCGACGGCCGCACGGTGCGCGGGCTGGTCCTCTCGTGCGGCGCGAGCACCGGTCCGCGCCCCCTCGCGGTCCTGGTGCACGGCGGCCCCGCCTGGCTCTGGTCCGCCGGATACGCCCCCGCCGACGTGCTGGGCCTCGCGCCCGCGCTCGCCGCCGCCGGATACCTGGTCCTGCTCCCCAACCCGCGCGGCAGCAGCGGACGGGGGCTGGAGCACGCCCGCGCCGTGGTCGGAGACGTCGGCGGCGCCGACCTGGACGACGTGCTGTCCGGTGTGCGCCACCTCGTCGACGCCCGCCTCGCCGATCCGGACCGCGCCGCCGTCCTCGGCCACAGCTACGGCGGTTTCCTCGCCGCGCTCGCCGCGGCCCGCACCGACGTCTTCCGGGCGGCGGTGGTCGTCTCCGCCCCGACCGACTGGCTGAGCTTCACCCACACCAGCAACATCGGCGGCGGCTACGACCGCGCGTACGAAATCGGCGCGCCCGACGCGCCCGCCGAACTGCTGCGGCGCTCCGCGATACTGGCCCGCGGCGGAAACGGGACCCCCACACTCATCGTGCACGGCGCCGCGGACCGGGTCACCCCGGTCGGCCAGGCCCACGAGCTGTACCGGTCGCTGCTGCGCGCCGGGCGCGCCCCCGTCGAGCTGTACGTGTACCCGGACGAGGGCCACGAGTTCACCGGCGGCGGCCACCTCCTCGACGCCGCCGCACGCGTCGAGGAATGGCTCGCCACCCATCTGGACCCGCGCTCCGCGGCCACCCTCCCGACCGCCGTGCCCGAGAAGGCTTCCCCCGAGCCGGACCCGGGCACGGCTCCCGAGGCCGGGCCGGACGGTGTCACCCCCCGGACGCCCTCCGGCCCGGCCGCCCCCGCGCCCCTGGACGGTGGCCGATGACGGCCGCCACCCGCTCCCGGCTGCGCGCGGCGCTCCCCCTCGGCCTCGTGGTGCGCCGCCTCGGCGGGACGCTCGGGCTGCTGTTCGTCCTCTCCGTCGCCGTGTTCGCGCTGCTCCGGGTCGCCCCCGGCGACCCCGCCCTGACCCTGCTCGGGCCGCGCAGCGCGACGCCCGAGGCGCTGGCCGCCGTGCGCGCCCGCCACCACCTCGACAGCCCGACGGTCGTCCAGTACGGGTACTGGCTGGCCGACGCCCTCCGCCTCGACCTCGGTACCTCGATCCGCACCGGGGACGGCGTCGCCACCGTGCTGGGCGACCGGCTCGTGCTCACCGGACAACTCGTGGGCCTGGGTTTCGCCGTGGCCCTGCTGCTCGGCCTGCCGCTGGGCGTCCTGGCGGGCCTGCGGGCCCGGCGCCCCACCGACCGGGTCGTACAGAGTCTCGGTGTGGTCGCGCTGTCCACACCCGCGTTCGCGAGCGGCCTGCTGCTCGTCTACGGATTCGCGCTGATGCTCGGCTGGTTCCCGGCGTACGGACCGGGCGAGGGCGCGGGCGCCGACCGGCTGTCCCACCTGGTGCTGCCCGCCGCGGCGCTGGGGCTCGCCGTCACCGCCGTGCTGCTCAAGCTCACCCGGGCCGCGGTGATCCGTGAACTCGACCGGGAACACGTCACGTTCGCCCGCGCCCGGGGAGTGCGCGAGCGGGACGTCCTGCTGCGGTACGTGCTGCGCGGCACCGTCGTACCGGTCCTCACCGGGATCGGTCTCGTCCTCGCCTATCTCCTGGCCGGGACGGTCATGGTGGAGCAGGTGTTCGCCCTGCCCGGTCTCGGTTCGCTGCTGGTCGACTCGGTCACCTTCCGGGACGTCCCCGTCGTCCAGGCCGAGGCGCTGCTCATCGCCGCCCTGATCTGCCTGGTGAACCTGGTGACCGACCTCGTGCAACCGCTGCTCGACCCGCGGCTGCGGCCCGCGCCGACGGCCGGGGCGACACCGGCACACCCGTCCCCCGCGCCCGGCGCGTCCGCCCCGCCGGGGACATCGGGCTCCGCCACCGGGACTTCCGGCAACCACGAGGAGGACGACCGGTGAAGACCCGCGCACCACGTCTCCGGATCTCGCCCCTCACCCTCTGCTGCTCCGTGCTGCTGGCGCTGTTCGTGCTGGCCGCGGCCCTGGGCCGGCAGTTGCTGCCCGGCTGGGACACACAGGATCTCGCCACCGGCGCGACGATGCCGGGCGCCGGCCATCCGCTCGGCACCGACGAACTCGGCCGCGACATCGCCCGGATGGTGGTGGCCGGGGCGCGCGGCACGCTGGTGGGCGCGGCACTGGTGGCGCTCGGCTCGATGGCCATCGGCAATGTGCTCGGTCTCCTCGCGGGGTACCGGGGCGGCTGGGTCGACGCCGTCGTGCGCCGCTGGGCCGATCTGCTGCTGGCGCTGCCCGCCCTGCTCGTGACGATCGTCGTCGCGGGCATCGGCGGCGGCGGTTACGCGCTGGCCGTCGGCGTCCTCGTGGTCCTGACGTCGCCCGCCGACATCCGGCTGGTCCGTTCCGCGGTGCTGGAGCAGCGGCACCGCCCCTATGTGGAGGCGGCCCGGACCCTGGGGCTGTCGGAACTCACGGTGATGACCCGCCATGTGTGGCCCAATGTGCTGCCCGTCGTGGTGGCCAACACCCTGCTGAACTTCGCCGGGGCGATCGTCGCGCTGAGTTCGCTCTCCTTCCTCGGGCTGGGTGTACCACCGGGTGCTCCGGACTGGGGACGGATGCTCTCCGAGAACCGCACCCTGCTGTACGACAACCCGTCCGCCGCCCTCGCTCCGGCCGTGCTGATCATCACCGCGGCCGTGGTGCTCAATCTCCTCGGCGACCGGCTGTTCGAGGCGTTCCTCGACCGTGGGAGGTCATGATGACGGCGTTTCCCGTGGCGGGCGGACACCCCGCCGGTGTCGCGCCCGCGGGCCCGCTGCTCTCGGTCGACGGCCTGAGGGTCGTCGCGACGGGCGGCCCCGGCGGTCCGGTGCCGATCCTGGACGGCGTCTCGCTGGAGGTCGGCCGGGGCGAGTGCGTCGGCGTCGTCGGCGAGTCCGGCAGCGGCAAGTCCCTCGCCATGCGGGCCGTGGTGGGGCTGCTCCCCTCCGGAACCGAGGTGACCGACGGCTCCGTGCGGATCGGCGACCGCGAGGCCCTCGCCCTGACACCGCGCGAGCGCCACGCCCTGCGGGGCCGGCGGATCACGCTGCTGATGCAGGACCCGTTCACCATGCTGCATCCCCAGCTCACCTGCGGACGCCAGATCGCGGACGGGCTGCGCCGCCGGGCCGACGGCCCACGCGGTCGCGGGAGACGGGCGGCCGTACGGGCGGAGGTGGGACGCAGGCTCGCCGAGGTCGGTCTCGGCCCGGACACCGCCGACCGCTACCCCCACGAACTGTCCGGAGGCATGCGCCAACGGGTCGCGGCGGCCGCGGCGCTCGCCGGCGACCCCGAACTGCTCATCGCGGACGAGCCGACCACCGCCCTGGACGCGGCCAACCAGCGCGCCGTGCTCGATCTGCTGCGCGGCCTGCAGCGCGACCGCGGCATGGGGCTCGTCCTGATCACCCACGACCTGCGGGTCGCGTTCTCCGCCTGCGACCGCGTCTACGTGCTGTACGCGGGCAAGGTGCTGGAGCACGGGCGCTCCCACGAACTGGAGTCGGACCCGCTGCACCCGTACACGGCCGGCCTGCTCGCCTCCGAACCGTCCGTGCGCCGACGGTACGCGCGGCTCCCGGCCATCCCCGGCTCGGTACCGGCCCCGGGTACCCGGGGCGACGGCTGCCCGTTCGCCGACCGGTGCGCACACGCGGCCGAGGTCTGCCGCACCGGTCCCGTCGTGCTGCTGCCCCCGCCCGGCGCCGGAGGAACGGCGGGGACACGGGACGAAGCGGAAGCGGCCCCCCGGGACGGGTACGGGGCGCCCGGTGGCACCCCGCAGGGTGTGCGACGGCTGTCCGCCTGCGTGCGGCTCGACGAGATAGGCGACGCCCTCGCCGACGGCCCGGACCGGACCCCCGCCGGGCCGTCGGCCGCCGGGCCGGGCCCGGACGACGGCGGGGCCGCCCCCGGCGCCGCCCTGGTCGCCCGTCATGTCGATCTCACCTACCGCTCCGCGGCCGGGGACCATGCAGCACTGCGCGACGTGAGCCTGACCGTTCCCCACGGGGCCGTCGTGGCCCTGGTCGGCGAGTCCGGTTCGGGCAAGACGACGCTCGCCAGGATCGCGGTCGGTCTGGAGACGTCCGACGGCGGCACGGTCCTCGTGGGCGGCGTTCCGCCGGCCGCCGGGCGCCGTCCCTCCGCCGCGGACCGGCGGCGCCTGGCCGCACGGGCGCAGATCGTCTTCCAGGACCCGTACTCCTCGCTCAACCCGCTTCGCACCGTCGGCGCGACCCTGGGCGAGGCGCTCGCCGCCGCGTCCGGCCGGCCGGGGCGCGACGCGTCGGCGGCCGAGGTGCGCCGACTCCTCGAACAGGTGGGGCTGCCCGGGGCGTACGCCGCGCGCCGTCCGGCGGCACTGTCCGGCGGCGAACGCCAACGTGTGGCCCTGGCAAGGGCGTTGGCGGCCCGACCGCGACTGCTGATCTGTGACGAGGCGGTGGCGGCGCTGGACGTGTCGGTCCAGGCGCAGTTGCTGAACCTGCTCACCTCGCTGCAACGGAGCGAGGGGTTCGCGGTGCTGTTCATCACCCACGATCTGGGCGTGGTGCGGCAGATCGCCGACCGGGTGGCGGTGATGCACCGGGGACGGATCGTGGAGCAGGGCACGGCGGCCGAGGTGCTGGACGCTCCTCGGCATCCCTGGACCCGGCGCATGATCGACGCCCTGCCGGAGGTCCCGGACGGGTCCGCGCGGACCGGACCGGACGGCGCCCACCGGTAGAGTGTGCGGCTGACCTGCGCGTACCACCGCAGTTGAGGAGGAACGGTGTCCGAGTCACCCGCCACCGCCGACACGCCCGCTCCCGCGCGTCCGCCGGAGGCACAGCGGTCCGGGGCCACGGGTGTACGGACAGCACTTGCCGGAAATCTCAACCGCCGTCGGCTGGCGCGCGGCTGGAGCCTGCGCGAGCTGTCGGCGGCGACCGGGGTCAGCAAGGGGCTGCTGTCCCAGATCGAGCGCGCCGAAGCCAATCCGACCGTCGACGTGCTGGTGCGGATCGCCGACGTACTCGACACGACCTGCACGGACCTGCTCCGCCAGTCGCTGCTGCGGCCGGAGATCGTCCGTGCCGCCTCGCTGGACGAACCCGAGGACGAGACCTCGGTGAACCTGTTGTTTTCCGGCCACACGCACGGTCGCGTCGAGGTCTATCGCACCCGGCTGCATCCGCACGCGCGCAGTCAGGTCAGCTCGCACGGCGTGGACTCGGTGGAGTACGTGCTGGTGATGGCGGGCCGGGTGACGCTGGTCGTGGACGAGGTGCCGCACCTGCTGGACACGGGGGACGCGGCCCGTTTCTCGGGACTCAGCAGCCACTACTACACCACCGAGGACTCCCCCGCCGTGACGCACACGATCGTCGGCCACCCGCGCGACTGAGAGCCTGTCGGGTGGCCTCGGACCGCGTCCGCCGTCCGGTCCGAGGCCACCGGACAGGCTCTGGGCCCACGGCCGACGGTCCGGGACGGTGCCACCGTCGATTTCGACTCAACTACCGTCGATGTTAAGGAGGTCGGCCCCGAGGGGACGTCGGCTGTGGCAGTCTGGGGACCGGCCGCCCCACCGGGCTCCCCCGTACCGGTGGGGCGGTTCCGCTGCCCGGCGCGCCTCACCTGCGCCTTTCCGGCCGGGCGGGGCATCGGCCCGACCTCCGGCCACGGGCACGCCGTACGCCTCCTCGCGCGCCCGCGCCCCGGTCCCACCGCGGCGCGAAGGGGGCTCAGCGCTGCCGCAGCGCCCCTTCGAGCACGGCGGCGTGCACGGCCCGGGCGAGCCGTGCGCCCCAGCGGGAACGAGGCCCGGCGAAGGGTTCGCCGGGGGCGGTTCCCGGGGAGGGGGCCGCGACGCAGACCGCGTCGGTGGGGGTGCCGGAGCAGTCGAGGCCCGCGTCGAGGAGCGCCTGCACCTTGGCCTCGGTGGCGGTGGCGACGGCGTTGACGAGCGCCGCGTCGGAGAGTGCCACCGGCAGGGTGACGACGATGTTGACGGTGCCGGGCCGGGGCGGTTCCCCGGTGTCCCCGCCGGGGGCGGCGGCCCAGCCGCGCACGCCGAGCCCGCAGGTGGCGGTCGCCGTCGCGTCCCCGTCGGTCGCGGCGGCGTACGCCGTGACGTCGGCGGCCGTCATCAGTCCGGCGCCCGGCCCGGTGAGCCGCTCCGCGGCGGCGATCTCGGCGAGGTGACGGTCGGGGTCGAGGCGTGGGTAGCCGCCGGGCACCTGGGCGTTGAGGATCCACTCGCGCGGGCCGATGCCGCCTCCGAGCACGGCGCTGCTGCACACCCGCCACCCCGGCCCCAGCCGCCATACCAGGTGGTGGAGGTCCACACCGTCCTCGCGCCGGGCGAGCAGTTCACCGCGCTGCTCGGGCAGCCGGACGCGTACGGAACGGATGGGACACCCCCGGTGGGACGACAGGACGGGGCCGACGGACGGCCGACCGATCATATGCGCCGGGCGCGCGGCCTCCCCGGGCGGCCCCGAGCGCCCCCGTCGTGGCGTCGACACCCACCCCGCCCTCACCCGATTGGCCTAACAGGGAAGTGGCCCGCGCACCGCCGTACCGGGCCGCTGCCGCCGACGCGGCGAGCGTGCGGCGGTCGGCGCGCGCGGGCGGGGCGGTTGCAGCGTCCAACCGGGTGAGGCGCGATGGGAACGGACGCGCCTCCCCTGATGGACCCAGCCACAGGACGCGCCCGGGTGAGGAGGAATCGGTCATGGGAGCCGCTGACGGTTTCACGGATTCCGGAGAACTCGACGGTCTGACGGTGTACGACACCGCGGGCGAGAAGGTCGGCAGTGTGGGCCGGGTGTATGTCGACGACAACACCGGTCGCCCGGACTGGATCACGGTGAAGACCGGCCTGTTCGGTATGAAGGAGAGCTTCGTGCCCCTCGCCGGGGCCCGCCGAGTGGGCTCCGACCTGCACATTTCCCATCCGAAGGACCGCGTCAAGGACGCCCCTCGGGTGGACGCGGACGCCCACCTGTCGGTGGCGGAGGAGGAGGAGCTCTACCGGCACTACGGCCTCGCCAGGAACACCACGGCCAAGCTCGGCGGCCGGACGGACACCGGAACCACGACGTCCGGGACCGGAACCGGGGCCATGGGCGCCGCCGGAGCCGCCGGAGCCATGGGCGCGGCGGGTACCGGGCGCGACAAGTCGGCCATGACGGGCACGCCCCACGCCGGCGCGGACACCTCCCGCACCACCACGTCGCGCACGACCGGCACGGCCGGGACCGGGGCGGCCGCGGGCGCGGGCAGGCATCGCGGCGGGACCGCCGAAACGGGCCGTCCCCTGGTCGGCGCGGGCGCGGGAACCGAACGGTCCGCCGATCTGCGCGGCAAGGAGGAGATGATCCGTTCCGAGGAGCAGCTGCGCCTCGGTACCGAGGAGTACGAGAGCGGCAAGGCCCGCCTGCACAAGTACGTCGTCACCGAGAACGTCACCCGGACGGTGCCGCTGACGCACGAGGAGGTCCGGGTGGTCCGGGAACCGCTGCAGCCCGGCGAGAAGGCGACGGGGGCCGCCGACATCCGCGAGCAGGATGTCGAGGTCACCCTGCATGCCGAACGCGCCACCATGCGCAAGGAGACCGTGCCGGTCGAGCGGGTGCGCATGGAGACCGAGAGGGTGACCGAACAGAAGGAGATCTCCGCCGAACTGCGCAAGGAGCAGATCGACTACGCGGACGGGAAGAACATCGGCGGCGAGCGCGGCCGGGGCGGCGAGTTCGGCCGGGGCCGCAACCGTTGATCCCCGCGCACGCGGGCGCGCGTCGCACCGGCGGCGGGCGGAATCGAGGTGAGGGGCGGAGCCGGGCAGGTCACGGGTCCGCCCCCTCCGCGTACCGCGGACCGCACGGCACCGAGCGGTGATCGGGTCCGTCCGGGACCTGGCGTTGACCGGCGACGGCGGGCGACACGGCCCGCCCGACCGGGCGGGACGCCCGACGGGACCCACCGGCGCTCGCGCACGGGCGTCGGACCGGCCGCGCGCCGCACACGGCCCACGGCCCACGGGCCGGTGGTACGCCGGGGCGCGGGTGTCCGCGCCCGTCGCACCACCCGCCGGTCTACGGCCGCCGGAGGGCGAGCACGGCGTTGTGCCCGCCGAAGCCGAAGGAGTGACTGACGGCGCGCCGGACCGGCCGCCGCAGCGGCTGTCCGGTGACGCAGTTGATGTCGAACTCGGGTGCCGGGGCGTCCAGGTTGGCGATCGGTGGCACGACGCCCCGCTGGAGGGTCAGGACGGTCAGCCCGGCCTCGATCGCTCCGGCCGCCCCCATGCAGTGGCCCAGGACGCCCTTCGGGGCCGTGACGGGCGGCCGGTGGGGATAGACCCGGCCGATCAGGGCGGCCTCGGTGGCGTCGTTGCTCGGTGTTGCCGTGCCGTGCGCGTTGACGTGGTCGACGTCCTCCGGCGCCCAGCCCGCGTCGCGCAGTGCGGCCTCGACCGCGGCCTGCGCGATCATGCCGGAGGGGTGGGGGCTGGTGGGGTGGTGGGCGTCGGTGGTGGCGCCGGTGCCGGCGAGCAGCGCCCGCGCCGTGGCACCGCGGGCCGCCGCGTCGTCGGTCCGTTCCAGGACCATGACGGCGGCGCCCTCACCCATCACCAGCCCGGCGCGGTCGGCCGCGAACGGCCGGCACCGTCTGGCCGGGTCGCCGTGCGCCGGGGCCGCCGCACCGGACCGGGCGAACCCGGCCATGGCGACCGGGTAGACGATCGACTCGGTGGCCCCGGCGATCGCGATGTCGCACTGGCCGGTGGCCAGCAGGTCGCGGGCTACGGACAGGGCGGTGGCGCCGGAGGAACAGGCGGTGCACGGTGCCAGGCTGGGGCCGGTGGCCCGGAACTGGATGGCGATCTCCGCCGCGGGCATGTTCGGGATGGTGAGCAGGATGCCCGACGGCGACGTGGCGTCCTGCCCCAGCCGGTCGAGCACGACGGCCTGCTCGGTCAGTGCGGCGGAGCCCCCGCTGCTGGTGCCGACGACCACCGCCACCCGGTCGCCCGCCCACCTCGCCGGGTCGAGCCCCGAGTCGGCGATCGCCTCCCTGGCGGCGAGCACGGCGAACTTGACGTACCTGCCCATCCGGAAGGACGTCCGGCCACCGATCTCGGCGTCCAGGTCGATGCCGTCGACCGTGCACGCGAAATCGATCGCGCAGCCCTTGAGCTCCGCGACGGTGCGCACCGGCGAGACTCCGGCGCACACGCCCTTCCAGGTGGACTCGGTGTCGTTGCCGACCGGAGTGATCATCCCCAGGCCGGTGACGGCGATCTCCGGCCTGTTCATCGGGCGTTGCTCAGGTGTGCCTCGTCGCGGGTGGGCATGCCGCTGCCGGACGGCGCGCCGAGGAACCGTGAGATGTCGGCCAGGGTGGCGTCCTTGGGAAGCCTGTCCAGGTCGCCGTCGCCGGACGTCTCCCTGAGCAGGACGGAGAACTCGGCCACGGCGAGGGAGTCCATCTCCAGACTGTCCATCGTGGAGTCCGGACGGATCTCGGCGGCCGGCACCTTGAAGGTGTGGGTCAGGACCTCGGTGATCCTCGGGTGAATCGTACTCATGAGCTTCCTCTCCATCATTCGGTACGACTGTCGGCGTGTGGGGACGCATCGTCCCGACGCCCGATCAACTGGGTGACGTGGATCCAGTTACGCGTTGTGGCGAACCGATTCGGCACTGCCGGTCCGCGAGGGCGGGCACCACCGGGCCAGAACGGCCGCCGTGCCCCAGAAGACCAGCAGGACAGCGCGTACGCCGAGGGTCCCGGCCGCGTTCCACGCCCCTTGGACACGCACACTCGTTCCCGTGCTCGTCATGGGCTCCGCCGCTCTCCCCGAACGGTCGCCCGTCCGCCGTCCCGGCACCAGGCCGCGTCCGGATCGTCGTAGGCGTCCACGTAGTCGGACCCGGCGATGGGCCAGTCGGCGAGCAGCGCGCCGGGCAGCGCGAAGGACTCGACGAGTTCGGGCAGCCGTGCGGCGACGGCGGTGATCAACCGGTCCACGACATCCGGCAGCGACTCGACCTGGTCCGCGGTCACATGTCCGGAGGCGAGGAGATCACCGCTGTCGCGGGCGATCCGTTCGAGCACGAACAGGCGCTGAAGCCGGACGAGTTCCTCACGGGCACGGCCGTGCGGAAGCCCGGCCACCGCGTCCGCGTACGCCTCTGCCGCCTGTCGGTGGGCGTGGGCCTCGACGCCGCGCAGGGCTGGTCCGGACGCGGCGTTCCACCGGCCCAGCGGATCGCCCTGCGGGGCGCTTCCCATGGCTCGCCGGGCACGGCCGAACCAGATCTTCTCCAGAGCCGCCAGGAGCCCGCCCAGGAACCCGGGGTCGAGGAGATCGCCCGGTCCGTTGTCGGACGGGACCGGGTGCTCGGCCGGTTCGGCGGCGAAGAGCATTTCCGCGGCCGCCTTCGCGTGAATGGCCAGGTTGTCGCCCTCCGCGGTGATGGCGCCCTCCACCCCGGTGAGCAGTGCGCTCATGCCGTTGCTCTCCAGGAGTCCGTGGGCGCCGCACCGTTCCCGGCACTCGACGATCACGGACCGGGCCTGCCAGGTGATCCATCCCTTGGTGACGGCGACCAGCCGTTCCGCCTCCTCCCGTTCGCGGCCCGGCACGTCCTTGCGCGCCTCCCAGCGGTCCAGCGCCCTGCGGTGCAGCAGGCTCATCGCGAAGACGGTGGCCATGGCCCCGGCGAGCGGCCCGTGGTGGCTGCGGTGGGCCATCACCGGAACCCGCCCCGTGCCCCGGGGCCCGGACACACGGCGGTGTCCGCCGTAGCGGACGGCGACCGCGAGCGTCGCACGCGCGGAGCCGACCGCGCAGGCGCTCATCGAGATCTTGCCGGCGGTGACGCGTCCGATCGACGCGAGGAGACGGCGCCTGCGATTGACGACGGCGCTGCTGAACCCGCCGTCGGCACCGATCCGTCCGTGCTCCCCGTCGAGCAGCGCGTCGCGCCCCACGAAGACCTGGTCGAAGGAGGTGAGGCAGTGGTCCACCGGGCTGCCCACGCACGCGGGGAGCCTGCGCACCCGTACTCCGGGGAGCGCGCGTTCGGCGTCGGTGAGCGGCACCAGGAAGAGGAAGACCCCGTGGTCGTCACCGTCGGCGAGCAGCCGCGCGGCCACCAGGCCGGTCTTGGGTCCGCCCGCCGGACTGGTGTTGGGCATGAACTTCTGGGCGCCGGCGTGCGGCGTGTGCAGCACGAACCCGTCGCGTGCGCGGTCGTAGCGGGCCGTGGTCTCGATGGCCGCCGCGTCGTTGCCGTGCTCCACCTCCGTGCAGAGGAAGGTGCCGACGCTCCGCAGGCGGAGGAAGTCCGACAGGTCGCGTCGGCGGTCGTCGTCGTGGTCGAGGAGACTGCCGAGAAAGAGGTTGTAGTGGATACCGGCCACGGTGGCGAGCGCCGGGTCGACCGGGCCGAGCCATTCGTGCAGCGCCGCCAGGGCGCGCGGGTCGGCGGCGAGCGCGGAGCCGCTGTCGAGGCTGTCGTTGAGGACGCGAAGCCGCGCGTACGCCAGGTCCAGGCGCTCCCGGGAGGTCGCACGGTCCGGGCGGCGGAACGGTTCCGTGCCGATCAGCCGCCGCCAGAAGTCGTGTTCGCGGTGGTGGTCGTCGCCGAGGAGCACCGCGGTGAGGAGTTCCGTGGACCGTTCGCCGGACGGGCTGTCGATGGTTGCGGTCATGAACTGTCAACGATTGGGCCAACGGCTAGGACACCGGGGGCAGTCCACCGTGATGAACCCGCATCGGCCTTTCGGTACAAGCGCGTTGGAAGGCGAGGACGACGTTGTGCCCGCCGAATCCGAAGGAGTGACTCAGCGCCCGCTCGACATCCTGCGCGCGGGGCTCCTTGACCACGCAGTCGAGGCCGAATCCCTCCGGCAGCGCGTCCAGGTTGGCGACCGGGGGCACGAGACCCCGTTCCAGGGTCAGCACGGTGGCCACCGCCTCGATCGCCCCTCCCGCCGCGAGGGTGTGTCCCAGCACGCCCTTGGGCGCCGTCACCGTGGGCCGGTGCGGGAACACCGTGGAGATGAGTTCGCTCTCCATCGCGTCGTTCAGCCGGGTGGACGTGCCGTGTGCGTTGATGTGGTCGATCTCGTCGGCGGCCCAGCCCGCGGACCGGAGCGCCGCGCACACGGCCCTGCGGGCGCCCGCCCCGTCCGGCGACGGCGCCGTGGGGTGGTGGGCGTCGGTGCTGGAACCGGCACCGGTCAGCAGCGCGCGTGCGCGCACACCGCGCGCGCGGGCGTCGGGCGCGCGTTCCAGCACCAGGACGGCGGCCCCCTCACCGATCACGAAGCCGTCGCGGTCCGCGGCGAACGGCCGCGACGCGCCCGCCGGGTCGCCGGTCCGCCGCGAGAGCGCGCCCATGCCCGCGAAGGCGCTCACCACCAGCGGGGTCACCACGGATTCCGCGCCGCCCGCCACCACCACGTCGCACTGCCCGCTCGCCAGCAGGTCGCGGGCGACGGCGATCGCGGTCGCCCCGGAGGCGCACGCGGTGGCCGGTGCCAGGCTGGGGCCGTACGCCCGCAGCGCGATGGCGAGTTCCCCCGCCGCGGCGTTGGGCATCATCATCGGGACCAGCAGCGGTGATACGGCCTCCGGCCCGTCGTCGTCCAGCCTGCGCACGTTGTCGGCGAGCACGGCGACCCCGCCCACCCCGACCCCCAGCACCACGCCCACCCGCGTGCCGTCCCACCGCTCCGGTGACAGCCCGGCGTCCGCCACCGCCCTGCGGGCGGCGACCAGCGCCATCTTCACGAACCGCGCCATCCTCCACACCGAGCGTCCGCCGACGGTCTCGTCCAGGTCGATCCCGTCCGCCCGGCAGGCGAAGTCGACCGGGAGACCGGCGAGTTCGTCGCAGTGCCGGGCCGTGGACACCCCGGAGCACAGTCCCTCCCAGAACGTCCGCTCGTCCGCTCCCGCGGGGGTCACCATCCCCATCCCGGTCACGGCGACACCCCTGTCGTCCCGTTCCATGTTCCGCCCCCTGCTCCGTAATCGATCACGCCTACTGGTTGTCGAACGGCCGTAGCCCCGGTGAGGATGCGCTGAATGATCCGAACGGGTCACGGGTGGGCCCGTGCGGGCCGGACCGGGGCGAGCGCCCGGGCGATCTCGAAGGCGTACGCGGGCCGGCCGTCCCGATCGAGGCTCACCGCCGCGGGCGGGGTGGGCGCCGCGGAGCCGTCCGTGCGGACCTCGACCCCGGCACGGGCCAGTCGGTCGGCGATCAGCCGTCCGTCGTCGTCCGGGCCCAGTCGGGTGAGCAGCGTGGTCGGGTGTCCGGGCCGGGCCGTACGCCGCGTCGGCCGGGCTGCCCCCGGAGGGACCCGGACGGCCTCATCGGGCGGCCGGACGACGTCGGCGACGCGTTCTCCGATGACCGGCCGCCCGCTCCGTCACCGGCCGGTGGCGCTCTCCACCGCGTCCGCGACGAGCGTCAGGAAACGCGTGTGGGCCTGCGGGCTGCACACCGGCTCCGGGTTCCAGGGCACCACCCCGGCGGTCCGCTCGATCGCCGCCCATTCCTCGCTCGTCCGGAGTCCGTCGAGCGGGGTGGCGTTGGCCCGGACGTCGGCAAGGACGATCGCGGGACGCAGCGCCCGCGCCTCGGCCCAGCCGACCGTGGACCAGTTCGCGCCCGGACCCTCGGCCGGCTCCACGAGGTCGACGCCGAGTCCGGCCAGCACGCGCAGTTCGGGCCACATGCGGGGGCGAGCCAGATGGGCCTGCTCCTGTCCGGCCGGGGAGAGGGCGAGGACGCGGGGGCGGCCGGGTCCGGCGCACCGTGCGCGCAGCCGGTCCCGGGCGGCCTCCAGGTCCTGCGCGCCGCTCGGGGCCGTCCCGGCCCCGAGCGATTCGGCGAGTCGCGCGAATCGTTCACCGACCTCCGTGAAGGAGCGTGCCTGACCCACGTCGATGACGACGACGGGGACGTTCTCCTCCAGGTGCTCGGCGGTCTTCGGGGCGAGACCGTAGACGTGTCCGCCGCCGTAGCTGACGGCCACGACGAGGTCGGGTTCACCGCTCAGCAGGGTGTCGGCGTCCAGGGCGCTGCCCGCTCCGACGTAGCGGATGCCCGCCGACGGGAGCGATCCGGTCTTCGCCGCGTCCGGCACAGCGTGGTCGTCGTGGTCCGAGCCGAATATCGCGCTCGGGCGTATCCCGTGGTCCCACAGGGTCGCTCCGGCCTGTACGTAGGCGAGCACTCTCGCCGGACGCCGCTCGGCGGTCGACACCTGTCCACGATCGTCGGAGAACTGCCACACGGTACGCTCCCTCACCTCGCGCGCCCTTTCGGTACGGGGGCGCCGGGTCCTCTTCCCGTTCGTACACCAGTACTTCCCCGTGGGCGCCGCCGGCATCCGCGCCGCGGCCGGTCCGGCGCGGATGGCGCGAAGAGACTGCCGCGGACGGCGGGAGGACGCCAGGCCGGCCGGACCGTACGTCCGGGCCGGAGCCGGTGGCGCCGGGGCTCACGGTTCGGTCGGCGACGGGTCCGGACGGTGGGCGCTCTCGCTCAACTCGGGTAGTTTCGCGCGCGTTTCCTCGTCCGAGGGCAGGCACGAGACCAGGGTGACCCCCGGTTCCCCGACCGCCGCCAGCTTCACGTAGTCGAACGTCAGCCTGCCCAGCCGCGGATGGTCGAACGTCCGGCGCGCGGGACGGAACTCGGCGACGTCGTGGGTGTCCCACCAGACGCGGAACTCGTCGCTCGCGCGGTACAGATCGGCGGTGAGGCGCTCGAACGCCGGGTCGCCGACGTGCCGGTCCGCGGCGGCCCGGTACTGCTCCAGCAGCGCCCGCGCCTGCCCCGGCCAGTCCACCAGCAGGGTGCGGATCCCGGGCCGTGTGAACACCAGCCGGAGCAGGTTGTGTTCGGGGGCCTGCCCGTCGGCGGCGTCGCCGACGAGAGCGGTCTCGGAGCGGTTTCGGGCCAGCAGGTCCCAGTTGGGTGCGAGCAGGTACGCCGGGTGCGGGTCGAGCGCGTCCACGAGTCGCCGCAGCGCCGATCCCCCGCGCCGGGCGCCGCCGGTGGGATGCGGGTCCTCGGACCGCCGAGACGGCCGGCCCGCCAGTGCGAACAGATGGCGGGTCTCGGCCGGTGAAAGTCTCAGGACCCGGGCCAGGCTGTCCAGCACCTGGTCGCTCGCGGTGATGTCCCTCGCCTGTTCCAGCCAGGTGTACCAGGTGACGCTCACCCCCGAGAGGAGGGCGACCTCCTCACGGCGCAGACCGGGCGTACGGCGGCGCGGCCCCGCCGGGACACCGGCGTCGCCGGGCCGGACCCGGTTCCTGCGGGTACGGAGGAACTCCGCCAGAACCCGGCGCCGTGCCACGTCCGTCATCGTCCCCCGCCCCGCGAGATGCCGTCCCGCCGAAACCCTACCGCTGCCGCCCGCGGCGGCCGCTCGTGGCGGCTGTCCGCGACCACCGTCGCCGACGCCCCTCCCCGCCCGCCCCGAGGGGGGTACCGGGACCACCAGCATGATCCGTCCCTGTCACGCGGGCCGGGACCGGACCAGCATCGTGGTCATGACTCGCACCCGGCCGCCCGCCGATTCCGCACCTCCCGCCCCGGTCGCCGGGGCCCCGCCGCACACCGGGCCCTCGCCCTGGCGCGCGCTGTCGGTCGTCCTGGCCGGTGTCTTCATGGCCGTGCTCGACACCTTCATCGTGCTCGTGGCCGCACCCGCCGTCCAGAAGGACCTGAGGGCCTCGGACGCCGACATCCAGCTCGTGCTGGCCGGGTATCAGCTCACGTACGCCGTCGCGCTGGTCACCGGGGCGCGCCTGGGCGACCGGTTCGGACGCAGGCGGTGCTTCCTCGTCGGCATGGGCGTGTTCACCCTGGCGTCCGCGGCCTGCGCCGCCGCCCCGGGGCCGGGCTCGCTGATCGCGGCCCGCCTCGTGCAGGGGCTGGGCGCCGCCGTGATGTTTCCCCAGGTCTTCGCGATGATCCAGGTCATGCTGGTGCCGGAGCGGCGAGCCCGGGCCTTCGGCGTACTGGGTGCCGTGATCGGCGTCGCCGGGGTCGCGGGGCAGTTGCTCGGCGGCGTGCTCGTCTCCGCCGACCTCCTCGGCCTGTCCTGGCGCCCGGTGTTCTGGGTCAACGTGCCGGTGGGGGCGGTCACGCTGGTGCTGGCGGCGCTCCTCGTCCCCGAGTCCCGGAGCCCGGACGCCGGCCGGCCGGACCTCGCCGGGGCGGCCGTGCTGACCCTGGCTCTCGCCCTTCTCGTCGTCCCCCTCGTCGAGGGAGGCGGGAGGGGATGGCCCGCCTGGACCCTGGTCGCTCCGGTCGCGGGGGTCCTCGCCCTGTTCGGCTTCGCGTACGTGGAGCGCCGGGTGGAGGCGCGGGGCGGGACACCGCTGCTCCGGCCCGGGCTGCTGCGCGCACGCGCGTTCGCCGTGGGCATGTTCCTGGTCGTCCTCGCGTACGTCGGCATCAACTCCTTCTTCCTGGTCCTGTCCGTGACGCTGCAGGACGGCCTCGGCCTGGACGCCCTGGGCGCGGGGATGTGTCATCTGCCGTTCGCCGCCGCCTTCTTCGCGGGAAGCCTCGTCGCCGGTCGCACGGTCCGGCAGGGCCGGCGGCTGTTGCGGGCCGGGGCGCTGGTGCTGGCGTCCGGTCATGTGACCGCCCTGGTCGTCGTGGTCACGGCCGGTGCCTCGCTGACGGCCGGGCGTCTCGTGGTGCCGCTGGCCCTGGTCGGCGCGGGCAACGGAATCCTGGTCACCCCGCTGCTGAACGCCGTGCTCGCACACGTCCGCCCGACGGAGATCGGCATGGCCTCCGGCGTGCTGTCCACCGGGCAGCAGGTCGGCGGCTCGCTCGGGGTCGCCGTCGTCGGCATCGTCTTCTACGGGGCGCTCGGCGACGCCGCGCCCGGGGACGTCTCGGGCTACGGACACGCGCTCTCGGCCGCTCTGGCCCTCGACGCGGCGCTCGCCGTCGCGCTCTCGGCTCTGCTGCGGCTCCTCCCCGGAGAGGTGTCTCCGCGTCACTGACCGGTGTCCCGGACACCGGGGGCGGGGAGCTCCTGGGGACCGGCCGCCGCGTCGACTCCGAGTCCGGCCAGGAACGCCGCGGCGGCCGGGGTGGGCCGGAAACGGCTCCAGACGAGCCGCTCCGTGCGGGCGGGTGCCTCCCGGACGGACAGGATGTGCACGCCGGTCAGTTCCGCCGCGAAGGCGGCGGGCAGCATGGCGACGCCGAGCCCGCTGCGCACCAGCCGGACGATGAAGTCGGTGCCGCTGACCTCGAACGCCACCTCGCGGGTGAGGCCCGTCGCCGCGAACGCCTCCTCCGACTGGGCACGGGCGGCGGTGCCGTCCGGGTAGTCGACGAACTTCTCCGTCGCCAGCCGGTCCAGGCCCACCTCGGTACTGCCGGCCAGTGGGTGGGTCGGGGCGACGACGGCGACCAGTTCGCCGGTGGCGAGCTCCCGGTCCCTGACCCCCTTGGGCCGGTAGCTCGGCAGCACTCCCAGGAACGCCACGTCGAGCGTGCCGTCCCGCACGTCCCGGACCAGGTCCTTGCTCGCTCCGTCGCGCAGGACGATGTGCACGTGCGGGTGACGGAGGTGGAAGGCCCGCAGGGCGGCCGGCACGTCGACCGCCGCGCCGGTCGGGATGGCGCCCACCGCGAGACGGCCGCGGATCTCCCCCGCCGTGGCGGCGACCTCGGTCCGGGCCCGTTCCGCCGCGTCGAGCGCCTGCCTGGCCGCGGGCAGGAACGCCTCGCCCGCCGCGGTGAGCCGCACCTGCCGGCTGGTCCGGTCGAAGAGCCGGGCGCCGAGTTCCTTCTCCAGTCGCGCGATCTGGTGGCTCAGCGCGGACTGGACGACCAGGCACCGCTTCGCGGCGCGGGTGAAGCCGCCCAGTTCCGCCACCGCGACGACGTACCGCATCTGCTGAAGTTCCATCCATCCATCGTGGATCACGATCGATGGAATGAAAAACATGTGTTGGACTCATGGATGGTGGATCCATGACGCTGAGGGCATGGCACTTTCCCCCTCCACGGACAAGACCCGCGACCGGGTCCCGTCCCGTACGTCCGCCGGCTCCCCCGCGTCCGGCCGCGGTCCGGTACTGCTGATGGCCCTGGCCTCCGGGCTCTCGGTGGCCGGCAACTACTTCGCGCAGCCGCTGCTCGACGTCATCGAGCGCGATCTGCACATCGGTGTGACCGCGGCGGGCCTGATCGTGACGGCGGCCCAGGCCGGATACGCGCTGGGCCTGATCCTGCTCGTGCCGCTCGGGGACGTGCTGGAACGCCGACGGCTCGCCGTGGGCCTGTTCGCGCTCACCGCCTTCTTCCTGCTGGCGACGGCCGTCGCCCCGAACGGCCCGCTGCTGATCGCCGGTACCCTGCTCGCCGCGCTGACCTCGGTGGGGGCGCAGGTCGTGGTCCCGTTCGCGGCGACCCTCGCGGCCCCGGAGGAACGCGGCAGGGTCGTCGGTCTCGTCATGTCCGGGGTGCTGCTCGGCGGGCTGGCCGGCCGCCTGGCCTCCGGCGCCCTGTCCGAGCTGGGCGGCTGGCGGACCGCGTACTGGGTGAACGCCCTGCTCATGGTCGTGATGGCGGTGCTCCTGCACAGCCGGCTGCCCCGTCTGCCGCGCCCGCGCGAGGCGGCTGCGACGTCGTACACCGGCCTGCTGCGCTCCACCCTGGCGCTGCTGCGGCAGGAGCCGCTGCTGCGTTGGCGGTCGGCCGTCGGCGCGTTCTCGATGGCCTCCTACAGCGTGCAGCTGACGGCGCTGACCTTCCTGCTGACCCGGTCGCCGTTCGGCTGGAACGCGGCCGCCATCGGGCTGTTCGGGCTGCTGGGCGTCATCGGGGTGATGGGCATGAACGTCGCCGCACGGCTGAGCGACCGCGGCCGGGTGCAGGTGGTGTCGGGGACCGCGGCGGCCCTCCTCACCCTCGCGTGGCTGCCGCTGCTGGCCGGCGAGTCGTCCCTGCCCTGGCTGGCGGTCGGGGTGATCGCGCTGAACATCGCCCAGCAGGCCGGACTCAACAGCTGCCAGAACGTGATCTACGCGCTCCGTCCGGAGGCCCGCAACCGGATCAACTCCGGCTTCATGACGCTCTTCTTCCTGGGCGGCGCGACCGGGGCCGCGCTCGCCTCGGTGGTCTGGTCCCGGGCGGGCTGGGACGGGGTGTGCCTGCTGGGAGCGTCGCTGGCCGCCGGAAGCCTCCTTCTGTGGGTACTGGAGCGTCTGCGGACGGCCGGCGCCGGGAAGCCCGGGGCGGCGGCCGTCACTCGTTGACGGTGGTCAGCAGCACCACGGCGTCCTCCAGCGCCAGCAGCCCGTGCCGCTCCTGCGGGATGGGCTGCAGCCGCCCGGCGCCCAGCTCCACGTCCCCCGAGCCGGCGGTGAGCCGCACCGTGCCGCGGAGCACCTGGAGGGAGGCCGCGGCGGGGGCGTTGTGCTCGTCCAGGGCGGTGCCCGCGGTGAGGGCGATGACGGTCTGGCGCAGGGGTTCCTCGTGGAGCAGGCGGTGGGCACTGCGTCCGTGCGCGGAGGAACGTGCCACGTTCAGATGCTCGTCGGCGAGGGCAAACAAGTCGTCCATGCGCCCACTCTGCCGCACCCCCGGCCGGCTCGCGATCCTGCCGGCGCCGGGGCGGGCGCCGTCAGCCGTGCGCGGTCCACCGGTACCTGACGTCCGGTTCCCGCTCCTCGTTGCGACCGCCGTCGTCGAACCCGATCGCGGTGAATCCGTGCCGTTCGTAGAAGGCCCGGGCGCCGGTGTTGCGCCGGAAGACGTACAGCGTGAGCTCCTCGGGGGCGCACGCGCGGGCCTTGGCCAGCAGCAGCGAGCCGATGCCGCGGCGCCGGGCGTCGGGCCGCAGGTACAGATGCTCCAGTTCGGCCCCGTCGAGGGAGACGAAGCCCAGCGGCTCCCCGCCCGCGTCCTCGGCCAGCCATACGGTCGTCCCCGGCAGCACGGCATGGGTCATCCAGGTGAGGGTGTCCTCGTCGCTGTGCACCTTCGGCAGGTACGGCATGGCGGCGGCCCGGGACGCCAGGAAGAGCCGGGTGAGCGGTACCGCGTCCGCTGCCACGGCCTGACGCAGCCGCACCGCGCCGGACCGCGCCGACTCGTCCGATGCCAACCCGTCCCCCTCCCGTTCGGCCGGAAGCCGTCGCTTCGCCCGCCGCACGGCGGGCAGTTCGTCATCGTGGGCGCACCCTACGCCGGCGCTGCCGGCGGCTCCACGGAATTCGGCCCGACCGTGAGGACCGGCGCTCTCCCGTGTGCCGCGCCCGCGCGGCGGGGCGGGCGCGGCGCGGTGCGCGTCACCCGCGAAGATGACGGGGCGGAAGTCCGCGACGTACGACGATACGGAGGAATGGCAGATGCCGCACGAACGAGCCGGGCAGCCGGCCCGGCCGGAGGATCTCACCGATGTGGCCCGCCTGGTGACCGCGTACTACACGCTGCGTCCGGATCCGGCCGAACCGGGACAGCGGGTGGCGTTCGGCACCTCAGGTCACCGCGGGTCGTCCCTGGCCACGGCGTTCAACGAGGACCACATCGCCGCCACCGCTCAGGCGATCGTCGAGTACCGGGCGAGGCAGTCCACGGACGGTCCGCTCTTCCTCGGCGCCGACACGCACGCGCTGTCCGAACCGGCCCGGATCACCGCCGTCGAGGTGTTCGCCGCCAACGACGTGACGGTGCTGGTCGACCCGGCCGACGGCTACACCCCGACCCCCGCGGTGTCGCACGCGATCCTCGCGCACAACCGGGGCCGGACCTCGCGCCCCGCCGACGGTGTGGTGGTCACGCCGTCCCACAACCCGCCCGGCGACGGCGGGTTCAAGTACAACCCGCCCCACGGCGGCCCGGCCGGTTCCGAGGCCACCGGCTGGATCCAGGAACGCGCCAACGAGATCATCGCCGCCGGGATGAAGGACGTGCGCCGACTGCCCTACGCCCGGGCGCGCGCGGCGTCGACCACGGGAACGTACGACTTCCTGGACGGCTATGTGACGGACCTGCCCTCCGTGCTCGACCTGGACGCGATCCGTTCGGCCGGGGTGCGGATCGGCGCCGATCCGCTCGGCGGCGCGTCGGTCGCGTACTGGGGCCGCATCGCCGAACAGCACCGGCTGGACCTGACCGTGGTCAATCCACTCACCGATCCCACCTGGCGGTTCATGACGCTGGACTGGGACGGGAAGATCCGGATGGACTGTTCGTCGCCGTACGCGATGGCCTCGCTCATCGAGCAGCGCGACCGCTTCTCCCTCGCCACCGGGAACGACGCCGACGCCGACCGGCACGGGATCGTGACGCCCGACGCCGGGCTGATGAACCCGAACCACTACCTCGCCGTCGCCATCGACCACCTCTACACCCATCGGGAGGGCTGGCCGGCCGCCGCGGCGGTCGGCAAGACGCTGGTGTCCTCCGGGATGATCGACCGGGTCGCCGCCGGTCTCGGCCGGGAACTCGTCGAGGTGCCGGTCGGCTTCAAGTGGTTCGTCGACGGACTCGCCGACGGTTCGCTCGGGTTCGGCGGCGAGGAGTCGGCGGGGGCCTCGTTCCTGCGCCGCGACGGATCGGTGTGGACGACCGACAAGGACGGCATCGTGCTGGCGCTGCTCGCCTCGGAGATCCTCGCGGTGACGGGCCGCACGCCGTCGGAGCACTACCGGGCGCTGACCTCCCGGTTCGGCGAGCCGGCCTACGCGCGGATCGACGCCCCGGCGGACCGCGAGCAGAAGGCGGTGCTCGCGCGGCTCTCCGCCGAGCAGGTCACCGCCGACACCCTGGCCGGTGAACCGGTGACGGGCGTGCTCACCGAGGCCCCCGGGAACGGCGCGCCGATCGGCGGCGTCAAGGTGACCACGCGCAACGCCTGGTTCGCCGCCCGTCCCTCGGGCACCGAGGACGTCTACAAGATCTACGCCGAGTCGTTCCTGGGGGCCGATCACCTCGGCCGGGTGCAGGAGGAGGCCCGGGCGGTGGTCTCCGCCGCTCTGGACGCCTGAGGGCCTGTCGGGGCCGGGCGTCCGCGGGGTCGCGGTGCCCGGCTGCGGCGGCCCGCGGCGGGGTCAGCGCACGACGTCCACGAAGACCGGGTTGGTGTAGAACCAGGTGTCGAGCCACGGGTTGCCCCGGCCGGGCTCGTGCGGGAGCGGGCCGTGCGGGTCGATCGCCGCGCCGAGGAAGCCCTTTCCGTGCCGCTTGCCGTCGCTGCCGCGCAGCCGCAGATAGAACGGCCGGTCCGCGCGGCCGGCCGGGATGCGCAGGGTGTACGTGCCGCGCCGCCCGGAGACGTCGGCGGTGTGGACGACCCGGGTGTCCGGTGCGCGCCAGTCGTCGCGGTCGGCGGCCGGGCCGCGGACCGCGCCGCGGATGACGTCGACGTGCTCCAGGCACGGCAGCACACCGTACGGGTTGCGGCGGGAGGCGGCGGTCACCGTGACGGTGAGGGTGAGCCGTTCGCCGCGCCCGGCACGCAGCCTGCCGCCGAGGGTGGCGCTGTTGCCGTGTTCGCCCCGCACCCTGACGTCGATGCCGTCGAGGAGGTGGCCGTGGTCGACCCAGACCCGTCCGGCCCGCAGCCCCTCCATCACGTCGCGGTAGCCGTACCGGGTGACACCGACGTGCGTGCGGCTGAACTGTCCCGGCCAGAAGTCGCCGCCGGGCTGCGGCTCGGTGGTGTTGTACGGGTCGGGGAGGCGGCCGGCGCTGTCGAAGTCCTGGCCCGGCGGCCAGTCGCCGTTGACCCAGGTGTCCTGGGCGACACGGTGGACGTCGGAGTTGGAGGTGATCGTGAAGAGCTTGCCCTCCGCGAGCATCGCGTCCCACAGGCCGCCGACGGTCGCGGTCGCCCAGTCGAAACCCCCGTGGGTGACGTACGCCTCGCGCGGGTATCCGGGCCAGGAGTCGGCCGACGGCGCGTTCGTGTACTCGCCGCGGACGTTGGTGTCGGGGTGCCAGCCGGGTATCGCACCGGCCTGGGCGCCGGGGGCGCCCTCCATCCCGATCATGATCTCGGGCGCGGCGTCGCGCCAGGCGCGCAGTTCGTGCGGCGAGTCGATGCCGAGGCGCATGGGGTGGTTGGCGAGGACGAGCACGTCGTCGACGTACCGGGTGCGTCGCTGTTCGGCCAGCCACTTCAGGGCCTTGACGGCGTGCGCCTCGTTGCGCGGGGTGTCGGGATGTGCCGGGGCGCCCGCGGTGTAGCCGAGCAGCTTGCCGTCGAAGGCCTCCTCGAAACGGGTGAGGAGGTCGACCTCGTGCCGTCCGGGCGGCGAGAAGACGGTGCAGTGCTCGGCGCCGGGGATGTACCACTCCAGGCCCTGGAAGATCAGCATGCGCTTGTTGTCGGCGCGGGCCCCGAGGATCTCGCGGTGTTCCCGCGCGGCGCCGGACTCGGCGTGGCCGATGTTGCTGTGCTCGGTGAAGACCATCCAGTCGAGACCGAACTTCTGCCCCGCCGAGGCGAGTTGGGAGAAGGTGTACTTCGCGTCGTGGCTGTAGACGGAGTGGTTGTGGTGGTCGCCGACCAGATAGACGAGGTCGGGGGCCTTCCCGTGACCGTTCCCGTGGGACCGGCCTCCCCGGCCGTCCGCCAGCGCGGGCAGCGGCAGCGAGGCCGCGGCGAACGCCGCGCCGAAGAGACCGGCGCGGCGCATCAGCCCGCGTCTGCTGAGGCCCTGGGGGTCGAGCGACTCCGCGGGAACCTGGGGATCGGCCCATTCGGGCACGGGGCGGGACATGACGCGATGTTCTCCTTCGTACGGTGCGGCGACGGCCCGGGGCCGTCCGGAACCACGTGGCCGCCGCCAAGAGGATTCCCTCGTTCCGGAACCGTCCGGTGAACCGGAACCGAAGACGACGCGAAGCGCGCCGGTCACACCGGCGGCGCTCCGCCGGGGGGGGCGACGATCGCGCGACCCGTCCCGGACCGGCCCGCCCGGGCCCGGCCTCCGGACGGGAATCCCGCCCCGGTCGCCGCGGAACCGTTGCCCCCCGCGCGCGACCGTGGTTGAGTGCGTCGCATAAAGGTATGAATCGAGGTTCAGAACATCGTGGCCTACCGATCCACCGCCCGTACCGAGGCGACCCGGCTCGCTCACCGCGAGCGGCTGCTGGACGCCGCACGGGCGCTGCTGGCCGAGGGCGGATACGCGGCGACGAGCGTCTCCGCACTCGCCGACCGGGCCGGCGTCGCCACCGGCAGCGTCTACAACCACTTCTCCTCGAAACAGGAGCTGCTCGCCGCGGTCTTCCGGCATGTGGCCGGTCACGAGCTGGCCGCGGTGCGGACGGCGGTGGGGGCCCGGACCGGGGCCGCCGAACAGTTGCGCGCCCTGGTCGAGGTCTTCTCGCGCCGTGCGCTGCGCACCCCGCGCACCGCGTGGGCGCTGCTCGCCGAACCGGTCGATCCCCTCGTCGAGCAGGAGCGGCTGACCTTCCGGCGCGGCTATCACGCCCTCGCCGAATCGATCGTCGCCGCCGGTGCGGCCTCCGGTGAGCTGCCCCCGCAGAACGCACGGCTGTCGGCGGCAGCCGTGATCGGGGCGGTCGGCGAGGCCCTGCTCGGCCCGCTGTCGCCGGTCGGTGGGCGAAGCGACCCGGAACCGGTCGTCGCGGGCATCACCGCCCTCTGCCTGAGAGCCGTCGGGGCCGCCCCCCTCCCGGCCCCCGACTCCGCACCGCCCGTCCGCGCCCCCGATCCCCGCCCACCGACCCAGGACAGGAATCCGCGATGACCCCCACCCCGCAGCGGCCCGTGCTCCGGCCCGGCGCGCCCGCGCCGCACCCCACCCACGAGGTCACCAACCAGGCACCGCCCCGTACCGGCCTCGACGAGTACCGTGCCAACCTTCCGCTCGCCGAGGCAGTCCGTGCCTTCGGCGCCGCCTGGCACGAACCGGAGCTGCACGACATCGGCGCCCTCGTCGGCTCCGAGGGGTTCCGGACGGACGCCGAGCTGGCCCACACGTCTCCGCCCGTGCTGCGCACCCACGACCGCTACGGCCACCGGGTGGACGAGATCGACTTCCATCCGGCGTACCACGAAATCATCGGCGCCGCGGTGCGGCACGGCACGCACACCGCGGGCTGGGCCGACCCGAAGCCCGGGGCCGCGGTGGCCCGGGCGGCGTCGTTCATGCTGTTCGCCCAGATCGAGCCCGGCCACGCCTGCCCGATGTCGATGTCCCATGCCGTGGTCCCGGTGCTGCGGCGCGATCCGGAGGTGGGGCGGGACTGGCTCCCCGGCCTGTTCAGCCGTTCCTACGACCCGAGGCCGATCGCGCCGGCCGCCAAGTCCGGGCTGACGTTCGGCATGGGGATGACGGAGAAGCAGGGCGGTTCCGACGTCCGCGCCAACACCACCCGGGCGGTGCCGCTGTCCTCCGGCCCCGAGGGCCGGGCCCATCTGCTGACCGGCCACAAGTGGTTCCTCTCGGCGCCGCGGTCGGACGCCTTCCTGGTCCTGGCGCAGGCCGAGGCCGGGCTCACCTGCTTCCTCGTGCCGCGGGTGCTGGACGACGGCACCCGCAACACCGTCCGGATCCAGCGGCTGAAGAACAAGCTGGGCAACAAGTCGAACGCCTCCTCCGAGGTCGAGTTCGACGGCACCTGGGCCGTGCGGGTCGGCGAACCCGGACGCGGTGTCCCCACCATCATCGAGATGGTCAACCACACCCGGCTCGACTGCGTGCTGGGCAGCACCGCGGGCATGCGCGAGTCGGTGTCCGAGGCGATCTGGCACGCGCGGCACCGCGACGCGTTCGGGGCACGGCTCGTCGACCAGCCGGCCATGACCGCGGTCCTCGCGGATCTGGCCCTGGAGACGGAGGCGGCGACCTGGACCTCGCTGCGTCTGGCCCACGCGTACGAGGCCGGCAGCGGCGAGTCGGAGGAGATGTTCCGGCGGCTGGCCACCGCGGTGTCCAAGTACTGGATCTGCAAGCGCGGCCCGCACCACGCGTACGAGGCGCTGGAGTGCCTGGGCGGCAACGGCTACACCGAGGACTGGCCGCTGGCCCGGCGCTACCGCGAGCAGCCGGTGATGGCGGTGTGGGAGGGCTCGGGCAACGTCATCGCCCTCGACGTGCTCCGCGGGATCGCCAGAACCCCCCGGTCCCTCGACGCCTTCTGGGCCGAGCTGGAGACCACGGCCGGAGCCGACGCCGTCCTGGACGCGCACGTCCGCCGGCTGCGCCGGGATCTGGCCGAGGACCTGCGCGACCCGCTGGCCGCGCAGACCCGGGCCCGGGCGACGGTCGAGGGCATGGCGCTGGCCCTCCAGTCGTCACTGATGCTGCGGCACGCCCCCCAGCCCAGCGCCGAGGCGTTCGTCGCCGCGCGGCTCGGTGCGGACCGGGGCCACCAGTACGGGGTCCTGCCCCGTGGCACCGACGCCGCGGCGATCGTCGAACGGCACTCCGGAACGGCCTGCTGAGAGCCTGTCGGTGGCCTTCGGCCGGAATGCGGTCGGGGCGTGGTGCGTGCGGTTCCCAGGCGCCGGGAGGGCCCGGTGGCGGGGGCTGCCCGGTCGTTCCGGCGACGCCGGAAGCGCGCGTGCAAGGACGTGGCCGCCCGGACGGAGGTCACCCGGAAGGCTCCGGGGCGGCCGGGTCCGGGCTTCCTGTCGCTCCGTCCGCCGTCAGGGCCGTGGCGGGCTCAGACCGACGTGTCGGACCACGCGTACGGTGGCGCCACCGGCCCGCTCGCGGGTCCCGCCCCCGCCGACTCCAGTTCCTGGTCGGCGGCCCTCATCAGTTGTACGGCGACGTCCTTCACGGCACGGCTCGCCGCGAGCTCGTCACCGATCACGGGGATGTCCACGTCCTGCGGATTGCAGCGGGCGACCCCGTGCCCGACGACTGTCCCGGTACCGGTCTCCAGCACCGCCTCCGCCCTTGTCGTGCCGTCCTCCTCGGACAGGCCGACACGGACGTTCCATTCCAGCGTGCGAGTCATCGCGCACCTCCTGCGACCGCGCCCGGACTCGGTGCGCCGGTCACGTCACGGTCCTGTCAACAGGATCCCCCCGCCCGGGCCCCTTCGCGCGCCGCGGCACCTCCCCGCCGGACCCGCAGCGGTTCGCCCTGCGGGGAGCGCGCCGTCGAAATAGGATGCGTGACGTCACTTCCACCGAGTGCGGAGCGGCCCATGAACCGGCGTCGTCCTCCCCGTTCGGCGAGCTCCGGCGAACTGCTCACCACTCTGCAACAGCTCACCTCACGGGCACGCCGTGAGGTGGAGCTGCAGCGGGCGCGGGTCGAACTGGCCGAGGCGCTGCAACGCGAGATGCTCCCCTCGACACTGCCCGACTGCCCGGGGCTGTGGACCGCCGCCCGGTACGCGCCGGCCCGCAGCGGGCTGGACATCGGGGGCGACTGGTACGACGGCTTCGTGCTGCCCGACGGTGCGCTGGCCTTCGCCATCGGGGACGTCCAGGGCCACGACGTCGAGGCTGCCGCCTTCATGGGCCAGGTCCGCATCGCGATGCGTGCCATGGCCGCCACCGCCGCGGACCCCGGGGAGATCGTCGGCCGGACCAACGACCTGTTGCTGACCGTGGACTCCGGCCTCTTCGCGACGTGCACGTTCGTGCGCCTGGACCCGGTCGCCCAGGAGCTCCACAGCGCCCGCGCCGGGCACGTGGCGGCGGTGTGGGGCACGGCGGACGGCAGGTCCGGGCTGACCACGGACGAGGGCGGCCTGCCGCTGGGGATCCGGGCGGGGGAACACTACCCCGTCACCCGGCGACGGCTCACCGGGCCCGGGGCGTTCGTGCTGGTCACGGACGGTGTGATCGAAGGTCCCTCGTTCCCCATCGATCAGGGACTGGACGCGGTGATGCGGCTGGTGGCCGTCCGGGGCACCGCGGACGCCGGTGAGCTCGCCGACGCGGTCCTGCGCACGGCGGAGCGGACCGGTCACGAGGACGACGCGGCCGTTCTCGTCCTGCGTCACGGTGCTGTGCCCGGCCGGGACTGACGAGCGGACCGGCACCGAGCGTGTCACGCGGGCGTCACCCGTCCGGGCCGGTGTCTGATGAGATGCGTGATCCGCAGCGAGAGAACCAGACGTACCGGCCCGGCCGTCCTGCGTGTCCTGGCCGTCGCCGCCGCCTACTACGCCGCCGGCGGGCTCGGGCTGATCCCCGGGGTGGCCGTCCACGGTGCGGCCGTCACCCCGCTCTGGCCTCCGACGGGCATCGCGCTGAGCGCCCTGATCCTGCTGGGCCCGGGCATCTGGCCCGGCATCGCGCTGGGCTCCCTGTGCGTCGTCTTCACGCTCAGCGACTCCGTCTCGATCCTCACCGTGGTCGTCGTGGCGGGCAACACCCTGGCTCCGGTGTGCTCCTACCTCATGCTCCGCAGGGCCGGCTTCCGACGGGAGCTGGACCGGCTGCGCGACGGTGTCATGCTGGTCTTCCTCGGCGCACTGCTGGGCATGACGGTCAGCGCGACCGTGGGGACCTGCATGCTGGTGGTGGACGACCATCTGCCGTTGCGCGGATTCTGGCCGGTCTGGACGGCCTGGTGGTCGGGCGACGCGATGGGGGTCCTCGTGGTCACCCCGTTGCTGCTGACGGTGCGCGGGGTGCGGATGCCCCGGGCGGACGACCGGTGGGGCGAGGCGTGCGTGCTGGGAACCGTGGCCGTGGCGGCCTCGCTGGTGGCCACCAGGACCTCGCTGGAGATGATCTATCTGGTCTTCCCGCTGCTCATCTGGGCGGCACTGCGCTTCCAGCTCGCGGGGAGCGCGCCGTGCGCGTTCCTGGTGTCGGTGATGGCCGCGGTCGCGGGGGCGCAGGGCGTGGGCCCGTTCGAGGGCCACAGCGTTCTCCACGTGATGGTCAATCTCGCCGTCTTCAACGGTTGTGTGGCCCTGACCGCGCTGCTGCTCGCGGCCGTCGTCACCGAACAGGGCAACGTCCGGCGCAGGATCGAGCACGCCTGCGAGGAACTTGCCGACGTGGTGGAGCGGCTGACGCCGGGAAGGGCGACGACCGCCTGGCCCTCGCCCCCCGAGGACGAGCACGGAAGCCTCTGAGAGCCCGTTCGCCCGGATACCACCGGGCCGTCTCCCCGGACGCACCGGTTGATGGAACCATGCGTCAGATGTGGTTCAGGTCCGCGCGCCATCCGACTCCATCAGCCCACACATCCGAACAGTTGACCGCAGATGCTGAGATCCCGTACGGAACGGGACGAGTTCCGAGCCAGTGCGCATGTCTGAACTTCACTGGAACTCCAGCGAAATGCCATGTGTGTGGATATCGTGCACCGAGCGAGGGCGCATCCGTCGGTTCATGGGACCGGCGGATGCGCCCCGTTTGTGGAGATGCGACTGTGACTGGGGGGTTCATGGGGCATGTCGAGCTACCCGATTCGGACCGATCGGGGTCTGCGGGGCCGGCCCGGGCCCCTCGTCCACGGACTGTTCCGCATCAGCCCCGCGGCGAGGAGCGTGTTCGGCCACGGGGCGCGTCGGCCGCGTCGCGCGGACGTCCGGGGCCGGCCCCGGCGCGGCGGCCGACCGGCCGCCGTGTGCCCGCTCTCGTCGGTGGCGAGCTTCTCGGACTCGGCCTTCCGGCATGGCTCGTCCTTTGGTCCGGCGGGGAGCCGCGAGCCGTGGTGGCCGCGGCCGTGGCGGCGCTGGCGTGGTCCGGCGTGCGCGCCGCACGCGGCCGGTACGCGGCCCGGGCCGAGTCGGATCCGCCGGAACCGCCGGAACCGCTGAGCACGATCGGCGACTGGCTGCTGCTCATCGGTCTGCTCGCCGTCCTGCAGACCCTGACCGGGGACCTCGTCGATCCCGTGACCGTCCTCCTCGCCCTGCTGCCCGGACTGCCGGTGGGTCCGCTCCTGCGGTGGCTGTCCCGGACGGGCCGGCGTCGGCGGTCCGTCCGGCGGGTGCTGGTGGTCGGCGAGACTCCGGGAGTGGAACGCGCGGTGCGGCTGCTCGGTTCCCGCACGGACCACCCCTACGCGGTCGTGGCCGCGGTGCCGGTGGGGGCCGCGGCGCTGGAGTGCGCGGTGCGGTCGTCCGGTCGGCTCGCGTCATCGCCCGCCGTCGACGACGCGTCGGCGGTACTGGGCGCGGCCTTCGCCCATGACGCGGACCTGGCGCTGGTGGTGCCCGGGCCGGGGCTCTCCGAGGAGCGGCTGCGACGGCTGTTCTGGGGCCTGCACGACGGCGGGCTGCCGTTGTCCGTGTTATCGGACCTCACGGGGGTCGCGGCCGGCCGGGTGCGTCCGGTCGCGGCGGCCGGACTGACTCTGCTGCACATCGCCCCGCCGCTGCGCCGGGGCCCCCAGACGGTCCTCAAGTCCGTGGTGGACCGCGTCGGCGCGGCGCTCGGACTGCTGGTCCTCGCGCCGCTGCTGCTCCTGATAGCGACGGCGGTGCGGGTCGGCTCCGACGGGCCGGCCTTCCACCGCCAGATCCGCCAGGGGTTGCACAACCGCCCGTTCACCATGTGGAAGTTCCGCACGATGGTGGTGGACGCCGAGCGCCTGCGGCACCGGCTGACCGCGGCGAACGAGAGCGACGGCCCGATGTTCAAGATGCGCCGCGATCCGCGGGTGACCGCGGTGGGCCGCCTGTTGCGCCGCACCTCCCTCGACGAACTGCCACAACTCGTCAATGTGCTGCGCGGCGACATGTCGTTGGTCGGCCCCCGGCCCCCGTTGCCGGACGAGGTGTCGCGGTACGACGAACGCGAGCTGAGACGCCTCGCGGTCCGGCCCGGCCTGACCGGTCTGTGGCAGGTCAGCGGGCGCTCGGACCTGTCGTGGCAGGAGACCGTCTCGCTCGATCTGTGGTACGTCGACAACTGGTCCGTCGCCACCGACCTCGGACTCATGGCCCGTACGCTGCGCGCCGTCGCCGACGGTCGCGGGGCGTACTGAGAACGGCGGCCGGCGATGTACGACGGCCCGGTCCGCCGGACGGCCGGGGACACCGGCCGGACACTCGGCCGCCGGACACGTCGGCTCAGGTCACGTCCGGGCGGTGGGCGTCCGCTCCAGCCACCACGCGTACGTGGCGGCGATGCCGTCGCGCAGGGAGATCCGCGGGGTGAAGCCCAGGGCGGCGAGCCGGGTGGTGTCGAGCAGTTTGCGCGGAGCGCCGTCGGGCTTCGACGCGTCCCACTCGACCCGGCCCCGATAGCCGGTCACCTCTCCCACCGTCGCGGCGAGTTCGCTGATCGACAGGTCGTGTCCGCACCCGACGTTCACGGGGTCCTCGCCGTCGTAGCGCTCCAGCAGCAGCAGGCAGGCGGCGGCCAGATCGTCGACGTGCAGGAACTCGCGACGCGGCCGGCCGGTGCCCCAGAGCGTGACCGAGGGCGCCCCGTCCCGCCGCGCCTCGTGGAAGCGGCGGATCAGCGCGGGCAGGACGTGCGAGGTCTCCAGATCGAAGTTGTCGCCGGGCCCGTAGAGGTTGGTGGGCATGGCGCTGATGTACGAGGCACCGTACTGGCGGCGGTAGGACCGGATCTGCACGAGCCCGGCGATCTTGGCAAGCGCGTACGCCTCGTTGGTGGGCTCCAACGGGCCGGTGAGCAGGGCGCTCTCGGGAATCGGCTGCGGGGCGCGGCGGGGGTAGATGCAGGACGAGCCGAGGAAGAGGAGCCGCTCGGCCCCCGCGGCGTGCGCCCCCGCGACGACGCTCAGCTGGATGCGCAGATTGTCCTCCAGGAACTGCACCGGTTGGGTGTCGTTGGCCATGATTCCGCCGACCCTGGCGGCGGCCAGCACCACGGCGTCCGGGCGGACCTCCCGGAGGAAGGCCACGGTCCGCCCGGCGTCGCGCAGGTCGAGGCGGTCACGGCCCCGGGTGATCACCTCGTGCCCGGCGGCGGTGAGGGCGCGCGCCACCGCGGATCCGACCAGACCGCGGTGGCCGGCGACGAACACGCGCGCTCCGGCACGCAGCAGGGGGCGGACGGCTTCCCGGGAAGGACCGGTGAGGTCAGGCGTCATGGCTCGGATTGTGCCAGCAGCGGCGGGACGCCGTGCCGCGGACCGGCCGGTTCCGGAATCGGCGGGAGACATCGGTGTGGACCAACAGCCCTTCGGGCGGAAGACAGTGGGGGGAAGCATGGCGAAGACCGCGCTCATCACCGGCGTGACCGGTCAGGACGGCTCGTACCTGTCCGAGTTGCTGCTGGACAAGGGGTACACGGTCCATGGACTGATACGCCGGTCGTCGAGCTTCAACACGGAGCGGATCGATCACATCTACCAGGGCCCCGAGGAGGAGAACAGGTCGTTCGTGCTGCACCACGCGGATCTGGCCGACGGCGTCGCGCTGGTCAATCTGCTGCGCGACATCCGGCCGGACGAGGTGTACAACCTCGGCGCGCAGTCGCATGTGCGCGTCTCCTTCGAGGCCCCGCTGTACACCGGTGACATCACCGGCCTGGGCACCATGCGGCTGCTGGAGGCCGTCCGCGCGAGCGGTGTCGACACCCGGATCTACCAGGCGTCGTCGTCCGAGATGTTCGGCGCCAGTCCGCCGCCGCAGAACGAGCACACGCCGTTCCACCCGCGCAGCCCGTACAGCGTCGCGAAGGTCTATTCGTACTGGGCTACCGTCAACTACCGTGAGGCCTATGGCATGTTCGCCGTCAACGGGATCCTCTTCAACCACGAGTCCCCCCGTCGCGGCGAGACTTTCGTGACCCGGAAGATCACGCGCGCGGTGGCCAGGATCAGGGCGGGCCTGCAGACCCGGCTGCATCTGGGCAATCTCGACGCCGTGCGCGACTGGGGCTACGCGCCCGAGTACGTGGACGCGATGTGGCGGATGCTTCAGCGCGACACCCCGGACGACTACGTGGTGGCGACCGGGGAGGGGGTCAGTGTCCGGCAGTTCCTGGAACACGCCTTCGCGCACGCGGGCCTGGACTGGCGCGAGCATGTGCGGTACGACGCCAAGTACGAGCGCCCCAGCGAGGTGGACGCCCTGATCGGCGACGCCGCCAAGGCCGGGGAACTCCTCGGCTGGAAACCCGCCGTGCGGGCGCGGGAGCTCGCCGCGATCATGGTCGACGCCGACATCCGCGGGCTCGCCGCCCAACTCGCCGGTACTGCCGTGCGGGTGGACCGATGAGCCGCCCCGGGCCCTCCACCGGACCGCTCGGGACGCCGGTGGGTCCACGTACGCCCGGGCGGGCCGGGCCCGCGGCCCGCCGACACCACCCGTCCGCCCGCACCCGTGCGCCGGAACGACGCCCGGTCGTCGCCCCGGCGCACGGCACAGGAACCGCGGTCTCCCGGCCGCGGCTCGTCCTCACCCACGGAGCTGAACGATGAACACACCCAGGGGGCGCAGGCCCGCCGGACGCGGCAGGTTCCGTGCCGCGGCGGCGGCGTTGTGCCTGTTCGCGGGGACACTCGCCACGACGGTGTCCGGGGCGTCCCCGGCCTCGGCGCTGACCCCGCCGGTCTCCCTGACCGCGGACGACCTCACCACCTGGCAGACCAACGGCATCGTCTGGTCGATGGCGGCGTCGGACGACGGCGTCGTGTACGCCGGAGGCACGTTCTCCACCCTCCGGCCGCCGGGCGCGGCCGCCGGGACCTCGGAGCAACCGGCCCTGAACTTTGCCGCGTTCGACGCCGCGACCGGCTCGCCGACCGACTGCGCGCTGTCGTTCACGATGTCCTCGGGCACGGCGACCGTCCGGGCGCTCGCGCTCTCCCCGGACGGGAAGACCCTTTACGCCGGGGGCCAGTTCGGGTCCGTGAACGGGGTCGGGGTCAGCAATATCGCGGCGATCGACACGGCGAGCTGCACGCCGCGCCAGGACTTCAAGGTGTCCGTCTCCGCGACGGTACGGGCCCTGGCCGTGACGGCGGACACCGTCTATCTGGGCGGCGACTTCAACACGGTCGCCGGGCAGACCAGGAACAAGTTCGCCGCGGTCACCACCGGTGCCGTGCTCAAGCCGTGGACGGCCAACGCCGACGAGGTGGGCCGGGCACTGGAACTCACCCCGGACGGCGGGCGCGTGCTGCTCGGCGGCGACTTCTTCAAGGTCAACGGCACCGCCTCGCACGCGCTGGCCGTGGTGGACGCCACCTCCGGCGCCCTCGTCAAGGCCTACCCCGCCGGTTTCATCCCCAACACCTCCACGGTCCAGGACCTGACCACCGACGCGACGGGCTTCTACACCGCCAACGAGGGCACCGGAGCGGGTGTCTTCGACGGCCGGATCGCGCTGAACCTCAGCAACTTCGAGCAGCGCTGGCGCGACACCTGCCTGGGCGCCACCCAGGCCGTCCTGGTCCACGACGGCGTGCTGTACAGCGGGAGCCACGCGCACGACTGCTCCAGCATGGGCGAGTTCGCGGACCAGCCGCGCAAGCATCTGCTGGCCCAGTCCGTGAACGATCCGAAGCTGCTCCCCTGGTTCCCGGACACGAACGACGGCATCGGCGAGCCGGTCGGGCCGCGAGTGATGGCGCAGACCGACAGCGGCGGGCACCACTACCTGTGGGTGGGAGGAGAGTTCACCACCGTCAACGGCGTCCGGCAGCAGGGGCTGACCCGCTTCGCCGACGGCCCCGACACCGGGGCGCCGTGGGTGCCCAACGTCAGCCTGTCCACGATCGCCCCCGGGAAGATCGAGGTGAACTGGCAGGCGAGTTTCGACACCGACGACGGACGGCTCACCTACCGGATCTACAAGGACGGGGCCACCACCCCGGTGTTCACGGGCGCGGCGACCTCGGTGTTCTGGGACCGTCCGCAACTGAGGTGGACGGACACCGCCGTCGCCCCGGGCGAGACCCACTCGTACCGGATCGACGCGAGCGACGGCACCAACACCAGCGCCAAGTCGCCCGCCGTGTCGGCGACCGTGGCGTCCGCCGCGGAGAAGTACCCGGCCAGGGTGCTGGCCGACGGCGCCTCGCAGTACTGGCGGTACGACGAGGGGACGTCGACGTTCGCCGCGGACAGCGGCGGCAAGCAGCACGGCGGCTTCCTGCGCAACTCCCCCGCCTACCGCCAGAAGCCCGCGGCGGTCGCCGGGCCGTCGACCGCGATCGGTTTCGACGGGACGGACCAGTACGCGTACACCAACGACCGCCAGGCGCGGCCGGCCAGGTTCTCGGTGGAGACCTGGTTCAAGACCACGACGACGCGCGGCGGGAAGATCATCGGCTTCGGCAACGCGACCATGCAGAACAGCAGCCAGTTCGACAAGCACGTGTACATGCGCAACGACGGCAAGCTGGTCTTCGGCGTCTACAACAGCGGTGCCAAGACCATCGCCACACCCGCCGCCTACAACAACGGCGCCTGGCACCATGTCGTCGCCACCCAGGGCACCGGTGGCATGGCCCTGTACGTGGACGGGCAGCTCCGCGCGTCCAACAGCTCGTTCACGGTGAACCAGGACTACACCGGCTACTGGCGGGTGGGCGGGGACGCCCTGACCAACTGGCCGGGCCAGCCGACGAGCAACTTCTTCGCCGGACAGATCGACGAGACAGCCGTCTACCCGAGCGCCCTGAGCAGTGCGCAGGTCGCCGCCCACTACGCCCTGAGGACGGGCTGATGACACATCCGCTCCGTGCCGGTGCCGTCGCCGTCGTGCTGACGGCGGCACTGGCGGCCTGCGGCTCGTCGGCCGACGGTCGTGCGACGGCCGACGGGCCCCGGACGTCGGCGCCCGCGTCGGTCCCGGTGTCCGCGCCCCCCGCCGTCGCCCCGTCGGCCGGCCCGGGCACCGCACCGGCCCGCCCTCCGACGGCCGCGGCCTCCGACGAGCAGCCGAAGCTGCCCGTCGGCGAACTCACCCCGGCCGCCGGCTCGTTCACCGAGAAGGAGAAGGAGTACCTGGTCGACCGGGTGCCCCGCGGCATGGATCCGGCGGCCGTGCTCCAGACCGGTCAGGAGACCTGTGACCGGCTCACGTTCCTGGTGAAGGCGGACCGGGACACCGCGGTCGGCGCCATCGTGACGGGCGAGATCGCCGACGCGGAAGCGGCGGTCGAGCACCTGTGCGTCCGCCACCGCGACCTGCTGCGCGAAGCGGCACAGGGGTATCCGGACGGCACGTACGAGGGCGCCCGGGTCCGGCCCGGCCGCTACCGCGCCGCCACCCCCACCGACTCCTGCGCCTGGCGGATCACCGGGTCCAACGGCCAGGTGTCGGCATCGGGGTCCACCACCGCCGGGAAGCGGGCCGTGATCACCGTCCCGGGGGCGGCCCGCGCCTTCACCTCCACGGGCTGCTACGCCTGGCTTCCCGAAGGAGGGACCGGATGAGGAAGCTGCCGATAGCCGTGGCGATCCCCACGAAGAACGAGGCACTCAACATCGCGGAGGCGGTGGGGTCGGTCCTCGACCACTTCGAGGCGGTCGTCGTCGTCGACTCGCACAGCACCGACGACACGGCGAAGATCGCCGAAAGGTGCGGGGCCGAGGTGGTCACGTACACGTGGGACGGCGGCCATCCGCGCAAGAAGCAGTGGTGCCTGGACCACGTCCGCACCGACCTGGACTGGATCCTGCTGCTGGACGGCGACGAGCGGATCGGCCCCGGTCTGCTGGCCGAACTGCGGGCGGAGTTCGCCGATCCCGGTGCGCCGAGACCGGCGGCCTACGACATACCGCTGGGCTACTGGTTCTCCGGGAAGCGGCTGCGGCACGGCTACACCATCCGCAAGCGGTCGCTGACCGATCGCACCCGCTGCCGGTACCCGGAGGTGGGGGATCTCGACGCGCCGGGCATCGGCGAGGTGGAGGGCCACTACCAGCCGGTCGCCGCATCGGTGGGGGCGCTCCGCAACCCGATCGAGCACCAGGACCTCGACCCGGTCACCGCCTGGTTCGAGCGGCACAACCGGTACTCCGACTGGGAGGCGTGGCTGGAGCACCACCCCGACGTCAAGGAGCAGGTGCGCAGGGTGAAGTCCCGTCAGGGGCAGCTGTTCCACAAGGCACCGTTCAAGCCGCTGGTGTCGTTCGCCTACATGTACGTGTACCGGCGGGGGTTCCTCGACGGACGGGCAGGTTTCGACTTCGCGCTGGCGATGAGCTTCTACCGCTGGCAGATCGGGCTCAAGTCCCGGGAGGGCAGGACCCACTGACCCGGCGCGCCCTGCGGCGGATCACGTCCTGGTAGGTCCGCCGCAGGGCACGGTTCACGCTCTCGATCGTGAAGTGCTCGTCCACCAGCTCCCAGGCCGCCCGGCCCGCCTTCTCCGCGGCCTCGGGTTCGAGGAGTTCCAGGACGGCGCGGGCGACCCTGCGGGCGTTCTCGCCGTCCTCGCCGACCCGGCTGTCGATCACCCTCCCGGCACCGGCCCGCGCCACGTCGGGGCCCAGCCCGCAGGTGCGGGTGATGACCACGGGCGTGCCCACGGACATCGCTTCGAGCACGGAGACGCCCAGCGGTTCCTCGATCGACGGCAGCACGTACACGTCGGCCCGCCTGCCCGCCGCGAGGACCTCGTCGTGGTCGAGGGGACCGACATGGTCCAGGGAGCCCGTCACGCCCAGGGAACGGGCGAGCGCCAGTGTCGGGCCCAGCGCCCCGGTGTCGGGGCCGGCCAGGACGAACCGGGCGTCGGGATGCTCGGCCAGGACCGTCGGCATCGCGGCCACGAAGTCCTCCGGTCGCTTGCGCCGCTGGATCCGGGCCAGGAAGAGGACCGTCGGCGGCCTGCCCGGCTCCCGGGCGGGCTTGCGCTCCTGCGGCCGCACCCCGTTGACCAGTCGCACCGTGCGGGTCAGCGGCACGGGTGCGGCGACCGCGTTCACGTCGACGCGTTCCGTCTCGGTGAGGTGGAGCACCGCGTCGGCGCCGCGCAGCACCCTGCGCACCCCGAGCAGATCGGTCAGCTGCGCGAACCGGTTCCCGGTCGGGTCGACCATGCCGTGCGTCTGGACGACCAGCGGGGTGCCGGAGGCCAGCGCGAGCAGGGCGGCGGGAAGGGTCACCAGGTCGCGCATCAGGTGCACATGGACGAGATCGGCACCGCGCATCATGCGACGGGCGGCGTGCAGCAGCGCACCGGAGGTGATGCCACTGACCTCGAACACCGGAAGCACGTGGCGGGCTCGGAAGAGGTGCGCCGGCACGCCCTCCACCATGCGCGGCGGCTCGCCCGCGAAGCCGTCTGCCAGGGCCATGACCCGGGCGTCGTCGCCCTCGGCCCGCTGGGCCTTCGACAGATTGAGCGCCACCCTGGTCGGGCCGCCGAACGCGTGGTCCGGCGTGTGCAGTGTGACGACGTGCAGGATCTTCACCAGGACTCCCCCACCTCGGCCGGCTCCCCACAGGCTAGCCGCACGGAATTCCCAAGTGCCTTGATTCGTTAGAGTGTTCACAGATCCGTGGAACGGGGAGCCCATGACGTCCGTGCACGAGGCGGAGCCGTCCGCCCCCGTACCGGAGCGCGGTCCGCGGGACCGGGACCTGCCGCCGACGAAGCCCATGTCATGGGCCATGCTCTCGCGTGCCCTGGCCGTCCCCCTCACCCTCGCCCTCGTCTGCTTCCTGCCCGCGGTGATCGCCGCGCAGCCCGGCTCCGGCGTGCGGGACACCGCGTACTGGTTGCAGCTCGTCCTCACCTGCTATGCGGGGGCCCGGCTCGCGACCATGATCCTGTCCACCCGGCGGCGCCTTCTGCAGGGCGTGTTCTGGATGTTCGTGTACATCGCGATGGGTGTGGCGCCGTTCGCGCAGGCGGTCATCGGACAGACGCCCACGCCGCTGGTCGGACCGCGCTCCGATCTGATGACGGCCGTGGCCCTGGTGCTGGTGGGCTGCGCCGCGTTCGACCTCGGTGCGCTGCTGGCGTCCCGGCGCCCGCTGCGCGACCGCGCCACCGCCCGCTCCGCGAACGGCCCGGCCACCGCGCACCGGGTGCGGCTCAGGCTGCTGGTCCTGCTCGCCCTCGTGGCGAGCGGCTACTACGTGCTGAAGCTCGGCGGACCGGCGATCTTCTTCACCAGCAGGCAGGAGATCAGCGACTCGGTCGCCGTCAGCGGGGTCGCGTCCGGCCAGTCGAACGTGGGGTCGGCGTTCCTGAAGGGGTTCGGCACCGTGCCTGCGCTGCTCGCCCTGCTCTTCTACACCCGTCGTCTGGTGACCTCGCGCCGGGCCCGGCGCTCCCCCTCGACGGTGCTGGTGTGGTGTGTGCTGGCGGCCCTCAACGTGATCGTCAACAACCCCGTTTCCAATGCCCGTTACTGGTTCCTGACGGTGCTGGTGTCGTTGTTGTTCACCGCGTTCCCGAGCAGCGCCGCGATGTACCGGTCGGTGCTGGCCCTGGGGGTGGTCGGGGCGCTGGTGCTGTTCCCGTACGCGGACCGGTTCCGCTACGACGGCGCGGGGTACCGGCCGGTCGATTCGTCGTCGGTCTTCGAGCCGCTGGCCACCAAGGACTACGACCAGACGGTGATGTTCGCCAACACCCTCGCCTGGGTCGACACCCGCGGCCACACCTACGGGCGTCAGCTGGCGGGGTCCGCGCTCTTCTTCGTGCCCCGGTCGGTATGGAGCGGCAAACCCGAGGACACGGGGGTGCGGGTCGGCCAGTGGATGGGGATGAACATGACCAACCTGTCGGCACCGCTGTGGACCGAACTCTGGGTGGACTTCGGCGCGGTGGGCATGACCGGGGCGTTCGCGCTGGTCGGGTACCTCGCCGCGCGCGCCGACCGGCGCTACGCGCGGGCGGTCTCGCGGGCCGGGCCCGGCCCGGGCAGCGTCACGGCCGTCGTCGTGCCGTTGATCGCGGGCTACACCTTCATCCTGTTGCGCGGTCCGTTGCTCCAGGCCATGGGCAAACCGGCGATCGCCCTGCTCTGTCTGCTGCTGGTCACCAGCTTCAGGAGGCGGGACGGACGGAATCCGTACTGACCGGCGCCGGTGCCCCGGCACCGCCGCGGCGCAGCCGCGCCACCCGGATCCAGGTGGCGACGGCCTTGCAGACCGACCCCAGGCACAGGCCCCAGGCCGCTCCCGGCACCCCGGCGAGCGCGTGGCCCCCGACGAGGAACGCGACGGCGGCGAGCGAGAAGACCACCTGGATGGGGAGGGTGGTGCGGGGGTCGAGCATCCGCAGGGCCAGCAGTCCGCTGGTCCCGACGGCCATCGCCGCGTACTGACTTCCGGTCGCCGGGAGCAGTGCCGCCGCCGTGGGCCAGGTGTCGCCGAGCAGGTGACGGCCGATCCGGTCGGGCAACAGGGCGAGTGCGGTGGCCCAGAGCACGGCCGCGGCGGCCAGGACGGCGGCGAGCATCGCCGTGGCACGTACCCGCCGCCGCGGGGGGAGCCGTCCGAGCAGTGGCGGGCCGAAGCCGGTGGCGGAGGTGAACAGCACGTTCAGCGGTCCGAAGAGGGTGGTCGCACCGCGCAGGGCCCCGACGACCAGCGAGTTTCCCACCGTGCCGAGTGCGAGCACGGACAGTTGGCTCGTGGCGTTGCCCACCCCGAACTCCACGACGAAGCGCCGCCCGAGGTGGCCCCGGCGCAGCGGTGCCCCGGGCCGCAGCGGTGCCCCGGCCGTCCGGCGGTGCAGCAGGACGGCGGAGAGGAGCAGCGCGGGCAGTGCGGACAGGCCCCAGAGCATGACGAGCCGGGCGGCCGTCGTGCCGTGTTGCTGTGTGCCCAGCGCTCCCAGCGCGCAGGCCAGCCGGAGGCTGTCGCCCGCGAGCGCGAGGTGTGGCAGGTGCAGGGCGGAGAAGGCGTAACGCACGACGTCCTGCCCGAGGACGACCGGCAGGACGAGACCCAGCGCCGTCAGGGCGTCGGCCGTGGCCCCGGGTAGGGGCAGGCCGGCGGCGGCGAGCAGGGCGCCGAGCGCGGCGGCGGCGAGCAGGGTGAAGGCGACCGCCGACCGGCATGCGCCGCGCACCTCGTCGTCCGCGCCGCGCCGCAGCACGAGCGGCTGCCCGGTGTGGGCGCCGGACACCCCCAGCAGCACGGTGAAGACGAGGTAGACCGTCGAGAACCGGGCGAAGTCGGCCACGGTGGAGAGCCGGGCGGCCACCACCAGCACCAGGATGTTGGTGAGCGCCGCCACGCCCTGGTCCGCGACCGAGCAGGCGATGGCGGTGCGTGCTCTCATCCGTGTCGCGCGGTGGGGTCGAAGGCACGCAGGCCGAGTGTCTCGGCCGGGTCACCGGTGTGTTCCGGGCCGCCGCCGTGTCGGCCGCCCCGGCCGGGCACGGCGTGTTCGGGGGCCGCGCGGCGCCGGGCGGCCCGGGTACGGGCGCGGCGTTCGTGGCGGCTGGGGGCGGGGTGCAGCAGGGCTCCGAGGACACTGCCGCCCGCCGCTTCGACGATTTCGTGGATCCGTTCCAGGTCGCTGCGGTGCACCTCGCGCGGTTCGCAGACCACCATGACGCCTTCCACCCGGTCGATCAGCGCGACGGCGTCGGCGTACGACAGCACGGGTGGGGCCAGCACGATGACGACGGTGTCCGGCCGGTCGGCCTCGTCGGCGATCCGGCTCACCGGCGCGGAGGTCAGGGCGCGCGCCACGTTGTCCGTGCGTCGCCCCACGATCAGGGTGAAGGCGCCCGCACCCGGCACGTCCACGTTCATCCGGCTGTCCGACGGCCAGACGCGTCGGCCCTGCGCCGGTGGGCCGAGGACGGCGTACCCGGCCGGTACGAGGTCCGCGGCCAGCGCGGGGGTGCGCAGGTCGGCTTCGAGCAGGACGACGTCCCGCCCCATCTCGGCGAAGGCCGCGGCCAGGTTGGCCGCGGCGGCGCCCGCGGCGGCGTTGTCCCCGCGCGGCGCCGTGACCAGGAGCCTGCGGCGGCTCGCGAACGACGGGTCGTAGGCGAGCCGGAAGGCGACGGCCCGGTACTCCTCGGCGAGCCGGCTGCCGCCGCGTCCGATGGCGAGCAGGCGGCCGGCGGACGCCCGTTCCCTGGGCAGCGTGCCGAGGACGGGGGCGCCGAGCGAGCGGACCAGTTCCCGGGTGGAACGCACGGCCGGGTCGAAGACCAGGCGCACCCAGGACAGCAGCAGTCCGAGCGCGAGCCCGACGACGGAGCCGAGCCCCAGCAGCAGGAGCAGCCCCGGACCGGTGGGCTCGGTCGGAGCGGCGGGCTTCTTGGTCAAGTAGCCCGGGGTGGTGTCCAGGGCGCGCAACTCGGAGATCTTGCGGTTGAGTTCGGAGATCGCGACCACGAGGTTGGCCCGGGCGCCCGCCGCGTCGTTGCTCCCCGTGGCCTGCTCCGCCAGTTGGTCGCGCTGCTCGGTGAGCGGCTCCAGCTGGGCCCGGTAGCCGTCGACCATGTTGGCGATGCTGTTCTCGCTGCGCTGTCTGCGGATCTCCAGATAGGCGTCGGCGAGCGCCTGGGCCCGTGCACGTGCCAGGGCCGGTGTCCGGCCGGTGTAGGCGAAGCGGAGCACCAGGGTGTTCGGCGGGCTGGTGACCTGGAGGCCGGAGAGCAGGGGGCCGACCTCCACCGGGTCGCCGTTCCGGGCGAGGACACCGGCGGCGAGCGTGCCCACGGTGTCGCTGACGGCGGTCTGCCGCTCGGAACCGATGTTGATCCCCTTGTCGGCGGAGGCGCCCGCGGCGAAGGGGTCCGAGACGGCGGAGCGCACGACCACCTCGCCGGTCGACGTGTAGCTCTTCTCGCCGCTGAGGGCGAGCCAGCCTCCGCCGAGCAGCCCGAGGGCCACGCCTGCGGCGAGCAGGGCCCGGTACCGCAGCAGCTGACGGAACTGGTCCCGCAGCAGGGCCGGTTCGTCCTGGTCGTCAAGCGCCCGGATCGGGTGGGTCATCGGTGTGGTCTCCCTTGTGCGTCCGCGAGGGCCTCGGTGAGCAGGGCGTCGAAGCGGGCCAGGGCCGCTTCCCGGCCGAGATGTCGTGCGACGTAGCGCGGGCCGTTGGCGCCGAGCGCGTCGGCCGCCTCCGGTGCCTCGACGAGCGTGCGTACCGCCGACAGCAGTGCGGCGGGGTCCTCGGGGCCGACGAGCACCCCGGCCGCGGAGCGGTGGATCTCCTGGGCGGTGCCCCCCGCCTCGGCGACGGAGGCGACGACCGGGCGGCCGGTGACGAAGTAGGAGGTGAGTTTCGACGGGACGCTCATGTCGAGCACGGACGCGCGTTGGGTCACGGCGAGGACGTCGGCGGCGGCGAGGACGTCGGTGAACGTGCGGGCGTCGGCCGGCGGCAGGAAGTCGAGGTTGTGCAGGCCGGCCGCGCGCCCGCGCAGCACGTCGCGCTGGTTGCCGTCGCCCATGAGCACGACGCGCACGTCCGGGGCGAGCCGGGCGGCGTCGACGAGGACCTCCAGGCCCTGTTTGAGCCCCATGTTCCCGGAGTGCAGGACGACGGGGGTGCCCTCGTCCCATCCGAGGCGTGCCCGGGTGGCGGCGCGGTCGGCCGAAGGTGCTCGTACGTGCGACCAGTTGGGGACGACACGGATGCGACCGGGGTCCACTCCGTACGCGGCGACGTGTGGCACGAAGCTCTCGTGGATGACACCGACGAGCGCCGCGCTGCGCAACGCGTGGCGCTCCGCCGCCGAGGCGAGCGCCGCGGCCCGGCCCCCGCCCCTGATCCCGCTCTGCGCGGCGGCGGCACCCATCAGGTCCTGCACGACCGGCAGGTACGGGACGCGGTGACGGCGGGCGAGCCGGGCCCCGAGAACCCCGCCCGCGAGGCTGGGGATCTGGGAGACCACCGCGTCGGGCGGCCTCGCCCCGGGCGGCGACACCACGCCGTGGGCGAGCACCGTCGCCTCGAACGCGGCTCTGCGCAGAGCCGTCTGACGGGTCGGTACGTAGTGCCTCCGCCGATGGACGAGGACCCCGGCCCGCCGCTCGGTGATCCGCCACGCACCGCGGTAGTCGTCCTCGGTCCGCCACGACGGGTAGTGCGGCATCCCGGCCAGTACGTGGGTCTCGGCCCCGGACGCCGCCCAGTGTTCGGCGAGCTGCGCGGCGTACGGGCCGATGCCGGTCAGTTCCGGTGCGTAGTTCGTCGAGACGACGAGCAGCGCACGGCCCTCGAACGGACGGTGACGGCCGGTTTCGGACATGGGCACCCGCCTTCCCCCACGGAACAGTCCCAAAGTGAGCTTATCCGTTCACGGGATGCGCAACTGGACCTCGCAGTAAGGTCGTTGCACCACCAACACCGATACCGGTGCCCCGTTTCGCCGGACGGCGCGTCCGGACGGCGCCGCGGGACACGGGCGTCGCGTTCACCGTGGGGGGAGAGTACGGATGGTGTACAGGGTCGGCTACGCCCCGGGGGTCTACGACCTCTTTCACATCGGGCACCTCAACATCCTGCGGCACGCCCGCAGCCGGTGCGACTACCTCGTCGCGGGCGTCGTCTCGGACGAGATGGCCGCGCTCGCCAAGGGGCACGCCCCGGTGATCCCGCTGCCGGAGCGGCTGGAGATCGTGCGCAGTGTCCGTTACGTGGACGCGGCGTTCGTCGAGACCGTGCCCGACAAGGTCGAGACCTGGCAGCAGGTCAGGTTCGACGTCATCTTCAAGGGGGACGACTGGCGGGACACCGAGAGGGGCAGGCGGCTGGAGCGCGACTTCGCCGAGGTCGGCGTCGAGGTGGTCTACTTCCCGTACACCGTGCACACGTCCAGCACCCAGTTGCGCCGGGTGCTGGACGCGCTGGTCAGCCGGGATTCCGGATCGCTCTCAGCTCCCTGAACCACTTGCCGAGGAACACGACGAGGAACAGCGCGTGCACGACGCCGAGCGCCGCGTAGCCGACTCGGAACGCGGCCTCGTCGCCGAGCAGCAGGAACACCAGGCAGAACACGCCGTAGTCGGCGGGCAGCAGGGCCGCGGCCCGCAGCCGCGAGGCCCGGGCCGGTCCACCGCCGTCCGGGGCGGTCCCGGCCGCCGCCGCGCGGCCGAGCTGTTCGCGCAGCAGCCCGGCGCAGAAGGTCAGCACGGCGGCGAACAGGAACCCCAGGGGCAGGAGCAGCCAGCCCTCGGAGGGCAGGTCGAAGAACCTGCGGAACGAGATGAGCACCGCGCCATGGACCAGGATCAGCTTGGCGCAGTCCACCACGTGGTCCAGCCACTCGCCGTCCGGCCCTCCCCGCCCGGTCAGCCGGGCCAGCTGTCCGTCGGCCGAATCCAGGGCGAAGCCGATCGCGAGGCCCGCGTACACCATGACCGCGAGCCCCCAGGACGGCCGGAGGAGCGCCACCGAGGCGATCGCTGCGAAGGTGAACAGGGCGCTGATGGAGGTGACCTGATTGGGTGTCATCCCCATCCGGTGCGCGCCCGCCGCGAACAGCCGGCCGACCGGGCGGTTCACGTGGCGCGAGTACAGGGACACCCCCTTGGCCGTCTTCTGCGCACCGCGCAGCTCCCGCAGCACCGTGGTCGTGCTCCCCATTCGCCCCCCAGCGTGTCGCCGTCCCCGGCGGGGGGGGCGGGGGCCCCCCCGCCCCCCCCCCCGCCCCCCCGCCCCCCCCCCGGGGCCCCCCCCCCGGGGGGGGGCCCGGGGGCGGGCGGCCACCCCGCCGCCGGAGCCGCATCATGGCACGCGGGGCACCTCCCGCGCGGGCGGTCGCCCGGCTTCGGCCGGTGGCCGTGCCCGGCGGCCGTCGCACCGGCGGGTCAGGACCCGGCGCGGCACTCCGGGTGGCCCCAGCCGGTCGGGGACTTGGCGATCATCTCCTGTGCCGCGTAGGGCCTCCCGCAGTGGCAACGGCCCGCGTACCGGGCCCGGATGGTGCCCCCGGACCGCGTGGAACGGGCCGCGCCGCCCGCCTTCTTCGCCGGTGCGCGCCCGCTCCGGCCCTCGGTCGCCCGCGCGGGAGCGGGGGTCGGCAGCCGGGTCGTCCCGTGCGCCGTCCCGGCCGGCCGCTGCGTCGTCGCGGCCTCGCTGGCCGCCTGGTCGGCGAGGGCGTTCAGCGGATCCCCGTCCACCTGGTGCGCGGGAACGTACACGAACGTCACGGACCGCCCGGTGAGCAGGTCGTCGATGCCCATGACCAGCTCGCGGTTGGCTACCGGCTTGCCCGCGGACGTCTTCCAGCCGTTGCGCTTCCATCCCGGCAGCCACTTCGTCACCGCGTTCATCGCGTACTGCGAGTCCATCCGCACCTCGACCGGCGCGGCCGGGTCGGTGGACTCCAACAGCTCCCGCAGTGCGGTGAGTTCGGCGACGTTGTTGGTGGCGGTCCCCAACGGTCCGGCCTCCCAGCGCCGCGGCCGGCCCTGCGCATCCGCCACGACCCACGCCCAGGCCGCGGGTCCCGGATTGCCCTTCGATGCGCCGTCACACGCGGCGATGATGCTCTCGTCCATGCTCTCGATCATGCCAGCGCCGGACCGGCCCTCCGGCACGCCGTCACGCTGAGTGATCCTTCGAGGTGCGGTGGCCGGGTACCGCTGGTTCTCTGAGGGGGCCCGCTCTTCCCGATCACACAAGGAGTGATGATGAGCGTTGCACGTGAATCCGGTGACCGTGCGCAGCAGCTGCGTGAGAAGGCCCGGCACATGACCGAGGCCGCGGAGCGCACCACCGACCCCGATCAGCGGCGGCGGCTCCAGGACAAGGCCCAGAAACTCCGGGAGCAGAGCGAGCAGCAGGGCACCACGGGCGCCGGCGGCATGCGCCCGCCGAAGTAACGACCTGCCGAAGCAACAACCTGGGGAGCAACACGTCTCCCCCCTGTCTCAGGGCCCTCGCCTGTCTCGGGGCCCGTGCGAACGGCCGACCGCCCCGCCGCTCCTCCGAGCGAGCGCCCGGCGTCGGCCGCTTCGCCGTCCCCCGACGGCCGGCCCCGCCCTCGTTCGATGCCCGTTCCCCGTCGGCGCGCCTGCCCGGTTGACGTGCGTCCGCAACAGGCCCTAGGTTGCGGTAAGCGCTTTCCAGACGCACTCGGGAGACTCGGGACATGAGCGGTCCACTGCGCATCACACACACCCCCGGAGACCGGATCACGGTGACGGAGGAGTCCGGCGGCATCGACCTGATCAGTTACGTCTACCGCCCGGAAGCGGCCTGGGAGGCCCCGAAGCCCTACATCCACCCCATGCGCACACTGGCAGACAACGTTGTCACCGACTACCGGCCCCACGACCACCGGTGGCACAAGGGCCTCCAGATGACGGCCTCCCACCTGTCCGGCCAGAACCTGTGGGGCGGCAACACCTACGTGCACGGGCAGGACTACCTGCGGCTGCCCGAACGTGTGGGGTCGATGGCGCACCTGGGGTTCGACGAGGTGACCGCGGAGGGGGGCCGCGCGGTCGTGGTGGAGCGGCTGAGCTGGCGCCACCACGACGGCACCCACTGGGCGGACGAGCTGCGCCGGGTGGAGATCCACGACGTGGAGCGCTCCGGGCGCGGCGGGGTGGCCGCGAACGGCGCGGGCAGCTGGACGCTGACCTGGTCGAGTGCGATCACCAACCGGCGCTCCGAGCCGCTGCGGTTCGGCAGTCCCACCACGCACGGCCGCGAGGCGGCCGGCTACACCGGCCTCTTCTGGCGCGGACCGCGCGCCTTCCGGGGCGGCCGGATCCTCGGGCCGGACGGGGAGGGCCCGGGGCTGATGGGGACGCAGGCACCCTGGCTCGCCTACGGGGGTGAACTCGACGGCGTCGACGGACACGCCACACTTGTCTTCCGGCACGCCCCGGAGAACGACCACACGGGGGCGGGCGGTGCCCATCCGGCGCACTGGTTCGTCCGCGACGAGCCGTTCGCTGCCGTCGCCCCCTCCTTCGCGTTCCACGAGGAACTCGTGCTGGCCCCGGGCGACACCCTGTCCCGCCGTTATCGGGTCACCGTCGCGGACGGCGCCTGGGACCGGGACCGGATCACCGCCCACCTCGCCGAGCACCCGTGGTGAACACCGGCCACCGCCGCACCGACCTGTACGTGGAACTCCCGCTCGACGAGGACGGCCGGGCCCGTCTGCGCGCACTCGCGTGCGGGCCCGTGTGGTTCGCCGAGCCGGGAGCGGCCTCCCCGGCCGACGCCCGCGCCCTCGCCGAGGCCCGCATCGCGCTCGGCAACCCCGGGGCGGCCCGGGTGGCCGAGTCGCCCCGGCTCCGGTGGCTCCAGCTCGCCTCGGTCGGGATCGACGCCTATCTCGGTCTGGACTGGCCGGTCCTCGGCCGCCGGCTGACCGTGACCAACCTGGGGGGTGCCTTCGCCGACCCGGTGGCCGAGTCCTGTCTGGCGGGCGTACTCGCGCTGTACCGCGGCATCGACGAACTGTCCGGGCTGCGTTCCCGCGGCACCTGGGCCAAGTCCGCCGTCCGGCCGCGGCTGCGGCTGCTGGCCGGGGCCCGGGTCCTGGTCCTGGGCCGGGGGGCCGTCGCCCGGCGGTTCGCCGAACTCCTCGGGCCGTTCGGCTGCCGGGTCTCGTACTTCGCGCGGGCCTCGGGCGACCTCCGCACCCCCGCCGACCTCGATGCGCGGCTGCCGGACTTCGACGTGGTGGTGGGGCTGCTGCCCGGCACCCCCGGGACGAGCGGGTTGCTCGACGCGCGGCGGCTGGCCCGGATGCGGCCCGGGGCCGTCCTGGTGAACGCGGGGCGCGGGTCGCTGGTGGACGAGCGGGCGCTGGTGTCCGAGCTGTCCTCCGGGCGGCTCGGCGGTGCGGTGCTGGACGTCACCGAGGAGGAACCCCTGCCCGCCGGACATCCCTTGTGGACCTGCCCGAACGTCCTCCTCACCCAGCACACCGCGGGGGGCTCGACGGACGAGAGCGCGCGGGTGATCGACCTGTTCGCCGACAACCTGCGCCGGTTCGCGGCGGGCGCCCCGCTGCGCAACCCCGTGCAGTGGGCCCGAGGATACTGAGGACGCGACGACATGCACGACGACACGGACACGCGCTTCGGCGCGCTCGTCGACGACGGAGCACGGATCGCGGCGATCCGTCCGGTGCTGCTCAGCGCCCCGTACGCCGACCCGGAGAATCTGGAGGTGCGCGTGGCGCTGCCCACGGGGTGGCGCACGACGGGACTCGTCGAGGTGACCCTCGACGACGGCACGACCGGTCTGGGCGAGGCGTACCTCGCCGTGTTCGCACCGCACGTCTTCGTGTCGACGGTCGAGCTGCTGGCCCCGTACCTGATCGGGCACCCGGCCGGTGAACTGGCGGAGAGATACCGGGACATGGTGCGCGTCACGGGGTACTGGAGCCTCCAGGGGGCGGCCCGGCACGTCGTCTCCGCGGTGGAGGCGGCCCTGCTCGACGCCCTGGGGAAGCGGGCCGGTGTGCCCGCGTACGAGTTGCTGGGCGGCCTCCGCACGGACAGCGTCCCGCTCTACGCCAGCGGGGGCGACTCGACCTCCCCGTCGGCGATGGGCGCCGAGATCGCCGCCGTCGCCGCGCTCGGGATCGGCACCTTCAAGATCAGGGCACGGGGCAACGAGGCGGAGAAGGCGGTGTGGACCCTGGAGCATGCCGCCCCGCACGGGATCGGCGTGGCCGTCGACATGGCGCAGAACCTCGACGACCCCGGCCAGTCGGTGCAGGAGGCGCTCGTGTTCCTCGACGCGGTCAGGGCGGGTACCCGGCATCCGGTGCGCTTCCTCGAAGAACCGCTGGGGCCCGCTCGTGCCCACGAGTACCCCGCCCTGCGGCGGGCGGCGGACTGCGCGGTGGCGGGCGGGGAGACCGTGACCACCGCGCGGGAACTGCTGGACCGCGTGGCCGCGGGGTACTACGACCTCGTCCAGCCGGACGCCACGGTCGTCGGCGGGCCGCGGCAGACCCTCGCCGTCTTCGCCGGGGCCGCGGAACACGGCGTCGCCGCGGTGGTCCACTGCTGGGGCAGTGCGGTGTGCCAGGCGGCCAACTACCACGCCGCGTTCGCCGGCGGCGGGCGGCTGGCCGAGTGGCCGCTGCCCGCCTACGCCCTGCGCTCCGAACTGCTGGTCGAGCCGTTCCGCATCGAGTCGGGCCGCCTGCTCGCTCCCCGGGCACCGGGACTCGGCGTCCGGCTCACCGCGGAGACCGAACGGCGGTTCGCCTTCCGTGGTGATGCCGTCTACCGCTGCCTGGCCACGATGCCACCCGCCGAACCGGGCCGGTGGAGGTAGGCTCCGCCGAGCGCCGCATCCGCTTGCGCACGCAATGGGAAAACGCTTTCAGTGCGGCTATCGTAGCCCTATGCCGAGCCAGGTCAATCGACGTTCAGCCCGTCCCCGCCCACCGTCCGCCGTGACGCTCCAGCAGGTCGCGCAGGACGCGGGGGTGTCTCTCGCCACGGCTTCGCGCGTCCTCGGCGACAGCGACCGCAACGTCACCCAGGAGCTCCAGGAGCGCGTCCTGGAGGCGGCCGCCCGGCTCCGTTACGTGTCCAACGCACCGGCCCGCGCACTGGTGCAGTCCACGACGTCGCTCGTCGGCCTGGTCGTGCACGACGTGAACGACGCCTACTACGCGGCGATCGCGGCCGGTGTCATGGAGGTGGCCCGGGACCACAAGCTCCTGGTGATGCTGGCGGGCACCTTCCACGAACCCGCCCTGCAGACGGAATACGTGGCGCGGCTGCGCGCGCAGCGGGCCCGTGCGGTGGTCCTGGCCGGTTCGGGCTTCACCGACGCGAGCCCCGCACTCGCGCAGGAGCTGGAGGCGTTCGCGGCGCAGGGCGGCCGGGTGACCGCCGTCGCGCACCGGGACCTGCCGGTGGACACGATCGTGCCGGGGAACCGCGAGGGGGGCCGGGCGGTCGCCGAACACCTCGCCCGGCTGGGGCACACGGAGATCGGTGTCATCTGCGGACCGCTGGGGCTGGTCTCGGTGCAGGAACGGCTGCACGGCTTCCTGGAGCGGGCGGCCGAGCTGGGCATCGCGGTGCGGGAGCGCCACCGCGTCGAGGCGGACTTCACCCGGGACGGCGGGCGGGCCGCCGCCGCCCTGCTGTTCCGCAGGTCCCCCGGGATCACCGCGCTGTTCGCGCTCAACGACGCCATGGCGCTCGGAGCGCTCGTGGCGCTCCGCGACGATCTCGGCCGGAGCGTGCCCGCCGACGTGTCGGTGGTCGGCTTCGACGACCTGCCGGTGGCCTGCGACGTCACACCCGCGCTGACCACCGTCCGGCTGCCGTTGGAGGAGATCGGCCGGCGGGCGCTGCTGCTGGCCCTCGGGGACGCGACGCCGTCGCCGCGCACGCTCGCCGTGCCCTCGCGCCTGGTGGTGCGGGCCAGCACGGCACCGCCGCCCTGACCCGCTTGACCCGCCACCGCCGTCGGCCCGTCCGCCACCGCCGTCGGCCCGTCCGCCACCGCCGTCGGCCCGGCGGTACCGCGCTCACCGGCCGACGGCCCGTTCCCCGCCTCCGATTTGACGCGTAGAACGACCAGGTCACGCGCTTGACGCACTAAGTCGCCCATTATTTCGCGGTAACCCTCTTGAAATAACGCGTTAACCACGACCACACTGCTCTCAACGCAGATTGACGCGTCAAATTTCGGGAGGGTGGTGTCTGGATGAGTGCGTCCGGACCCAAGTACCAGCGCATCAAGGACCAGTTGCGGGCCGAGGTGGCACGCGACGAGTACGAGGCGGGCGCTCCGTTCATCACGCAGAACCAGCTGCGTGAGCGCTTCGGGGTGAGTTCCACGACCGCGGTCAGGGCGCTCAACGACCTCGTCGCGGAGGGTCTGCTGGTGCGCCGCCGCGGCCGCGGCACCTTCGTCGCCGATCCGGCGGAGCGGGCCGCGGAGCCTCTCGCCGCCCACCGGTCCGGGGTGATCGCGTGCGTGATCAGCGGCCAGGGCCCGTACCAGTCCGAGGTGTTGCGCGGGATCGAGTCGGGGTGTTCGGAGCGCGGGCTGCGGCTCTTCTTCGCCGACTCGGCGGTCCAGATGACGGACACCGGCCACGCCGACCACGCCGCGTCGCTGGCCCGCCAGGAGCAGGCACTGCGGCAGGCCGTGGAGGACAGGGTCGACGGGATCATCCTGTACCCCGTCCAGGGCCTGCCCGCGATGGATGTGCTGGACGAGATCAGGGCGCTGCGCATCCCCATGGTGCTGGTCGACCGGTACTTCCCCGGCCTCGCCATCGACGCGGTCACCGCCGACAACTACGACGTCGGCTACCGGCTCACCGAGCATCTGCTCGCCGACGGCCACGAGCGCATCGCGACGCTGTGGGGCGAGACCCAGTGCACCAGCGTCCACGACCGGATGACCGGGCACAAGCAGGCGTTGCGCGCCCACGGACAGCCCCTGCTCCCCCAGTTGACGGCGCTGCGCTCCTACACGGCGCTGTCCGAGGACGACCGCCGGCGGGTGCTCTCCGAACTGCTCGGCGCCCCCGAACCACCGACCGCGCTGCTGTGCGCCCACGGTTTCGCCGTCGCCACCGCCGCCTCCGACCTGGCCGCGCTCGGCATCGCTGTGCCCGACGAGATCGTGCTGGCCGGGATGGACGACGAGGGCCCCTACGACCTGCTGCCGCTCACCAGTTTCGCCGCCCGGCTGCCCGCCCGGGAGATCGGCGGCCGCGCGGTCGAGCAACTGGTCACCCGGATCGCGGAGCGCACGGAGGGCGAGGACCCGTACCGCAGCGCCGAGCAGATCGTGCTCCCCGTCCGGATCAGGACGAGCGAGTCCGTGCCGGTCCGGCTCCGTACCGTCGCCGCCCGCCGGCCCTGAGGGAGGAGACTCCTGTGTCCGCCGCCCCCGCACCCCATACCCGCGAGCTCCGAACCGACGTCCTGGTGGCCGGTTCCGGGCCCGGTGGCCTCGCCGCCGCCCTGACGGCCGTCCGGTTCGGCCACCGCGTCGTGCTCACCGAGGCGGCCGACTGGCCCGGCGGGCTGCTCACCGCGCAGGCGGTACCACTCGCCGACGGCCACCGCGTCGAACTCGACCCGGTCTCCCCCGGCTACCGCGACCTGCGGGAACGCATACGGGACTTCTACCGCCGCAACTACCCCCTGTGCCCGGAGCCCTACGCGGACCCGCTGCTGGACCCGGGCCTCAGCACCACCGGCCACCTCAGCCACGAGCCGCGCGCCGCGCTCGCCGTGGTCCGCGAACTCCTCGCCCCGCACCTCGCGTCGGGGCGGCTCACCGTGCTCCTCGGGCACCGGCCGGTCGCGGCCGGGACGGACGGGGACCGGGTGAGCGCGGTCACCCTGGAGGCGGCGGACGGCTCCCGGCTGACGGTGGGCGCCGCGTACGTGGTCGACGCCACCGACCTGGGCGACCTGCTCGACCTGGCAGGGGTCGAGCACGTCACGGGCGCGGAGTCCCGCGAGGAGACCGGCGAGCCGCACGCCGCCGACGCCGCCGACCCGCTCGACCAGCAGCCGTTCTCCTGGGTCTTCGCCCTCGACCACCGGCCCGGCGAGGACCACACCGTCGACCGGCCCGCGGGATACGGGCGTTGGGCCGACGCCTTCTCCTGGGAGACCGCGGAGCCCGGTGGCGGCCCGGCCCGCCCGGTGCCCCTCTTCCTGCACAAGCCCGACGAGGTCCCACCGTGGGGCGCGCCGCCCAACGACCGCTGGCACCAGCGCCGGGTGCTGGCCCGCAGCCGTCATCTGCCCGGCACCTTCGACAGCGACATCACCCTGGTCGACTGGGAGCAGACCGCCTACGCGCGGCTGCCGCTCGTCGGGGGCGGGGACGGCGCGCGGGCGCGGGCCGAACGGGAGGCACGCGAGCAGGCCCTGTCCTTCCTGTACTGGATGCAGACGAGAGCTCCCCGGCACGACGGCGGCCGGGGCTACCCCGAACTGCGCCTGCGGCCCGATGTGACGGGGACGGCCGACGGGTTCGCCATGGTCCCGCACATCCGCGAATCCCGGCGCATCCGGGCCGAGTTCACGCTGCTGGAACAGCATCTGACCGCGGAGGCGCGGGCCGGGGCGCGGGGCGCGGAGACCTTCGCGGACAGCGTGGGCACCCTGCGTTCGCGGATCACCCTGCACCCCGGGACCGGCGGCGGGCCAGGACTCGACCTGGAGTGCCTGCCGTTCCAGCTGCCGCTGGGCGCGTTGCTGCCGGTGCGAGTGGAGAACCTGCTCCCGGCCGGGCGCAACGCGGGCGCCACGCATGTCAGCGCGCCCGCGCTCGGCGGGCACGCCGGGCAGTGGGGCATCGGCGAGGCCGTCGGCGCCCTCGTCTCGTACTGCCTGGAGCACCGGCTGCCGCCCCGGGCGGTCCGCGGATCCGAACGGCGGCTCACCTCGTTCCAGAACAGGCTGAGCGACTCGCTCGGCCTCGCCCTCGACTGGCCGGACCGGCTCCGTACGGGGCCCGTCACCAGCGCCGGGCCGCTGTACGCCACGCTCTGACCACCCTCTGCCCTTCCCCCGGAAGGGCACTCCCCCGCGCTGCCGGAAAGCGCTATCCGCTTCCGGTGGCCACCGCACTCAGCCTGGACGGCCCTCTGTGACTGCGACTCCCTACCGTGTCCTGCTCGTCGGCGCGGGCAACATCGCCCGTGCCGTCCACATGCCGGCGTTCCTCGAACTCGCCTCGGACTTCCACGTGGTCGGCGCGGTCGACGCCGATCCGGCCGCGGCCCGCTCGTTCGCCGCCGACTTCTCGCTCCCGCACCACTCCACCGACCTCGCGGCCTCGCTCGACGGGACCGGGCCCGACCTCGTCGTCGTCGCCTCGCCGCCCGTCGCCCACCGGGAGCAGGTCGTCGCCGCCCTGCGGGCCGGTGCCTGGGTCTGGTGCGAGAAGCCGCCCGCGCTCAGCCTCGCCGAGTACGACGCCATGACCGCGGCGGAGGGCGAACAGGGGCCGTTCGCGCCGATCGTCTTCCAGCACCGGTTCGGATCGGGCGCCGAGCACGCGAAGGCGCTGATCGCCTCCGGCGAGCTGGGGCCCCCGCTGGTCGCGCACTGCCAGACGACGTGGTATCGCGACGACGCCTACTACGCGGTGCCGTGGCGGGGGAAGTGGGCGACGGAGGGCGCGGGTCCCGCCATGGGTCTCGGCATCCACCAGATCGACCTGCTCCTGGAACTGCTCGGGGACTGGGCAGAGATCCGGGCCATGGCGGGGAGGCTGGCCCGCGACGTGGAGACCGACGACGTCACCACCGCCACCGTCCGGTTCGCCTCGGGCGCCCTGGCCACCGTGGTCAACAGCGCCCTCTCGCCGCGCCAGCTGAGCCATCTGCGAATCGATCTGCGGGACGCGACCATCGAGTTGAACCATCTGTACGGGTACGGGAACGGCGACTGGACCTACACCCCGGCACCGGGTGTCGAGCCCGCCCGGGCCGCCGGCTGGACCGCTCCCACCGAGGACGTCCCCAGTTCGCACGCCGCCCAGCTCCGCTCGCTGCTCGCCGACATGCGGGCCGGGCGCCGCCCCCGGGCGAGCGCCGGGGACGGCCGCCGCTCCCTGGAGCTGATCACCTCCATGTACAAGGCGGCGCTGACCGGACGTACCGTCCTGGCCGGGGAGATCGGCCCCGGCGATCCCTTCTACACGGCCCTGCACGGCTCCGTGCCCGGCTGGGCACCCGAGGGGTCCGCGCGATGAACGAGGGGAGCTACCGGCGGGTCGACCGCGCCCTGCTGCTCACCTTCGACGACCGGCACGTGCGCGAGTGGGCCGCGGTCGCCCCGCTGTTCGCACGATACGGAGCACGTGTCACCTTCTTCGTCTGCGAGCCGGACCGGCTCGACGGGGACGAGGCGCGCATGTTGCGCCGACTCGCGGACGACGGCCACACCATCGGCTGCCACGGTATGCGGCACGAGCGGGCGACCGACTTCGTCGCCGCGCACGGCGCGGGTGCCTATCTCGACCGGGAGGTGGTGCCCGCCCTGGAGTCGCTGCGCCGCCTCGGCTTCCCGGCGCGCGGTTTCGCCTATCCGTGCAGTGCCCGCGACGAGAGCACCGACCGGCTGCTGCTCACGCTCTTCGAGCGGCTGCGCGGCGGCGTGCCTGCCGAGCGCCGCGCCGATCCCTCGCTCGCCGACGAACTGCGCGTCCCCGCCGCCGAGCTTCCCTCCCGGCGGGTCCTGCCCGGCTGCTCGGTGGACTCCGGACGTGGCGCCGTCGTCTTCGACGACGACCTGACCGGTGTCGAGGCGGCGTTGCGCCGGACCTCGGACGAGGGCGGCGTCACCACGCTCTACGCCCACGGCGTCGCCGACGCCCAGGAGACCAACCACATCACGCCGGCCCGGCTGGAGAAGCTCCTCGCCCTCGCCGACGACCTGTCACTGCCCTGCGTGGGCTTCGACGAACTCCCCTGACCGCCCCTCTCCTCCCGTCACCCGTCCCGTGCCGCTCCCGGCCGGATCGGCACCGCCCCGCCTGCCCACCGCCTCCCTCCACCAGAGAGACCCCGCACCCATGCATGACGACCGCACACTGACCGAGGAACGTCTCGACCGCGCCCTGCGCGAACGCATCCGCCCCGCCGTCCACCCCCGCAGCGTCCCCCTGGAGTTCGAGGTCTGGCACGCCCCCGGCGAGCCGGTGCCGTTCGACGAGGCGATGGCGGCCTCCTTCGAGCCCGGGGCGGTCGGCGACGCCTGGGGACCTGCCTGGGGCACCAGCTGGTTCCGGGTGACCGGCCGCGTCCCGGAGGAATGGGCGGGTGAGACCGTCGAGGCCGTCATCGACCTCGGCTTCGCCCGGGACCGGCCGGGCTTCTCCGCCGAGGCACTGGCCCACCGGCCGGACGGCAGCGTCGTCAAGGCCCTCAACCCGCTCAACACCTGGCTGCGGGTCGGCGACCCGGTGGCGGGGGGCGAGCAGTGCGCGTACTACCTGGAGGCAGCCGCCAACCCGGAGATCCTGGACGGGGTCAGTGCCCTCGGCGACCAGGAGACCGCGGGCGACGAGCCGCTGTACCGGGTCGAGCGGATGGATCTCGCGGTCTTCGACCGGCAGGTCTGGGAACTGGTCCAGGACCTGGAGGTGCTCGACCAGCTGATGCGTCAGCTGCCGGTCGGTTCGGCGCGCCGCTGGGAGATCCTGCGCGCGGTGGAGAGCGCCCTGGACGCGCTCGACCTCGACGACGTGGGCGCGAGCGCGACCGCCGCCCGGGAGGCGCTGCGTCCGGCGCTCTCCTCCCCCGCGCACGCCTCGGCGCACCGGTTGTCCGCGGTGGGTCACGCCCACATCGACTCGGCGTGGCTGTGGCCGCTGCGCGAGACGGTCCGCAAGGTGGCCCGCACCACGTCCAACGTGCTGGCGCTGATGGACGACCGGCCGGAGTTCGTCTTCGCGATGTCGCAGGCGCAGCAGCTGGACTGGCTGCGGGAGCACCGTCCGGAGCTGTACGCACGGGTGAAGGAGAAGGTCGCGGCCGGGCAGTTCGTCCCGGTGGGCGGGATGTGGGTGGAGTCGGACACCAACATGCCGGGGTCGGAGGCGCTGGCCCGGCAGTTCGTGTACGGCAAGCGGTTCTTCCTGGAGGAGTTCGGGGTCGAGACGGAGGAGGTGTGGCTGCCGGACTCGTTCGGCTACTCGGCGGCGCTGCCGCAGTTGGTGGCGCTCTCGGGTTCGCGCTGGTTCCTCACGCAGAAGATCTCGTGGAACACCACGAACCCGTTCCCCCATCACTCGTTCCTGTGGGAGGGGCTGGACGGCACCCGGGTGTTCACGCACTTCCCGCCGGTGGACACGTATGTGGCGGAGCTGTCCGGCCAGGAGCTGGCGCACGCCGAGCGCAATTTCCGGGACAAGGGGCACGCGACGCGCTCGCTGGTGCCGTTCGGCTGGGGCGACGGGGGCGGCGGGCCCACCCGGGAGATGCTGGCGCGGGCGGAGCGGCTCGCGGACCTGGAGGGGTCGCCCCGGGTGGCGATCGAGCGGCCCGCGGACTTCTTCGCCGCCGCCGAGGCCGAGTACGAGCGGCCGCCGGTGTGGCTGGGTGAGCTGTACCTGGAGCTGCACCGGGGCACGTACACCTCGCAGGCGCGGACCAAGCAGGGCAACCGGCGCAGCGAGCACCTGTTGCGGGAGGCGGAGCTGTGGGCCGCGACGGCGGCGGTCCGGGCCGGGTTCGCCTACCCGTACGAGGTGCTGGACCGGGTCTGGAAGACCGTGCTGCTGCACCAGTTCCACGACATCCTGCCGGGTTCGTCGATCGCCTGGGTGCACCGTGAGGCGGAGGCCACGTACGCCCGGGTCGCCGAGGAGCTGGAGGCGGTCATCGGGGCGGCGCAGCGGGCGCTGGCGGGCGACGCCGACGGCGGGGTCGTCGTCTTCAACGCGGCCCCGCACGCCTGGGCCGGGGTTCCCGCGGGAGGCGCCTCCCACGCCGCCGGGCGGCCGGAGCGGCCGGTGGCGGCCGAGGCGGTCGGCGACGGTTTCCGGCTGGACAACGGACTGCTCCGGGTGACGGTGGACGCGCGGGGCCTGGTGGTCTCGGTGGTCGACCTGGTGGCGGGGCGGGAGACGGTCGCGTCGGGCCGCGCGGCGAACCTGCTCCAGGTCCACCCCGATCTGCCCAACCACTGGGACGCGTGGGACGTCGACGCGTTCTACCGCAACACCGTGACCGACCTGACCGAGGTGGACGCGGTGCGCCCGCACGACGACGGGGTCGAGGTGGTCCGCACCTTCGGTTCGTCGCGCATCACCCAGGTGCTGTCGCTGCTGCCGGGGGCCCGGCGGCTGGACATCGCCACCGAGGTCGACTGGCACGAGCGGGAGAAGTTCCTCAAGGCGGCGTTCCCGATCGACGTGCGCGCCGACCACTCCACGGCGGAGACCCAGTTCGGGCACGTTCAGCGGCCGACGCACACCAACACCAGTTGGGAGGCGGCGAAGTTCGAGATCTGCGCCCACCGGTTCCTGCACGTCGGCGAGCCCGGCTGGGGTGCGGCGCTGATCAACGACTCGACGTACGGGCACGATGTGACGCGCACCGTCGGCGAGGACGGTTCCACCACGACGACGGTGCGGTTGTCGCTGCTGCGGGCTCCTCGCTACCCCGACCCGGAGACCGACCAGGGCGTGCACCGCCTGCGGTACGCGCTGCTGCCGGGGGCGACGGTCGGGGACGCGGTGCGGGAGGGCTGGCGGCTCGGCCTGCCCGAGCGCCGGGTGCCGGGGAGCGCCGAGGTCGCGCCGCTGATCTCGGTCGACGACGACGCGGTGGTCGTGACGGCGGTCAAGCTGGCGGACGACGGGAGCGGGGACGTGGTGGTACGGCTCCACGAGGCACACGGCGGACGTGCCTCGGCGCGGTTGACGGCGGGCTTCGCGCCGGCCGGTGCGAGCGTCGTGGATCTGCTGGAGCGTCCCCTCGCCGCCGCGTCCGTCGAGTGGGAGGGGGATGTGGTGCGGTTGCGGCTGCGCCCGTTCCAGATCGTGACGCTGCGGCTCGCGCGGGGGGACGGCGCGTGAGTGTACGGGGTGGGTGCGCACCGGCGCGGATCTGCCCCGTACCCTCTTTTCCATGAATGCTGGGGGGCCTGTGCGCCGTGTGATCGACGACCGTTTCGAGCTGGTGAACAGGCTCGGCAGCGGCGGTATGGGCATGGTGTGGCGGGCCCGCGACCTCGCGCTGCACCGCGATGTGGCGCTCAAGGAGGTCCGGCCGCCGGACCCGGCGCTCGCGGAGAACGACCCTGAGTCGGCGCGGGTGCTGCGCGAGCGGGTGCTGCGCGAGGCCCGGGCGCTGGCCCGGCTCGACCATCCGGGCGTCGTCACGGTGCACCACATCGTCGACGGCGGCGAGCACGCGTACCCGTGGATCGTGATGGAGCTGGTGCCCGGCGTGTCGCTCGCGGAGCGTCTCGCCGAGGGCACCCTGACCCCGGTGGAGGCGGCCGAGCTGGGCCGCGGGGTGCTGTCCGCGCTGCGTGCCGCCCATGCCGCCGGTATCCACCACCGCGACGTCAAGCCGGCCAACGTCCTGCTGCGGCCCGACGGCAGTCCGGTGCTCACGGACTTCGGCATCGCCGCGATCCGTGAGTCCACCAGTCTGACGGCGACCGGCTCGATCATCGGTTCGCCCGACTACATGGCGCCGGAGCGCATCCGCGGCGCGGAGGGCGAGCCGTCGTCGGACCTGTGGTCGCTCGGCATGATGCTGTACGTGGCCGTGGAGGGCCGGCATCCGCTGCGCAGGGCGACGACGCTGGCCACGCTGGCGGCCGTGCTCGACGACGAGGTCCCCCCGCCGGTGCAGGCCGGTCCGCTGGCCCCGGTCCTTACCGCGTTGCTGACCCGGGACACGGCCGCCCGGCCCGGTCCGGAGGAGCTGGACCGGATGCTGGCGGCGGTCGTCGCGGCGCCGAACGCCGCCGCGCCCGGGCCCCGTGCCTCCGCGACGCCTCAGGACGCCGTGCCGCCGCGCCCCGGACCGGCGGCTCCGCGGGACTCGGTGTCGCCCGGTCACGCGCCGGTCGGTCCGACGACGGTGCTGCCGACCGGCCCGGTCCGCCCGCGCGTCGTGATACCCGAGCCCCCGCGGCCCGCGCCGCTGACCGATCAGGAGATCCGCCGACGGGTGCGCCGCGGCCGGGCCGTCGCGATCTCGTCGGCTCTCGCGGGGACCGCTCTCACCGGCGCCCTGGTGTGGGCGCTGCTGCCCACCCCGGACACGAAGGCGTCCGGGACGGCACCGTCGGCCTCGGGTCCGCCCACCGGCGGCCCGTCGTCCGCCGCGACGCCGAAGGCCCGGGACGCGGGGGACCCGAAGGAATCGGCCGGGGCGACAGCGACGGACGGGACGACGGAGACGGACGGGGCCGCGAAGGGGAATCTGCTGACGCCGGACGGGGCGCGGACCGTCATCGCCGCGCTCAAGCCGGTGACGGGCGGCAGCCGGGTCACCTCGTTCACGCTGTACGAGGATTTCGCGCGGATCGAGGCCCCGGTCAAGAACGACAAGAACCTGTACGACGTGTACACGTACCAGGACGGCGGGGTCACCCGCGACCGTGCGGGCGGCACGCTCACGTCGAACGACAAGGCGGTGGACCTGGAGAAGTTCGACTGGGACGTCCTGCCCGCCCTGATCCGCCGGGCGGACAAGGAGCTGGGGGTGTCCAAGCCCACCACCCACTACGTGGACATCGATCCGGCCTCCCCGTTCGAGGGATACCGGCCGACGCTCAGCGTGTACGTCTCCGACGAGTACGGCGGGGCCTATCTGCGGGCCGATGTCAAGGGCAAGGTGCTCAAGCAGTACCCGCGCGGCGACTGACCGGCGCCGGTCCCGGCCCACGGGCCGCACGACGGTCCGCGCGGCGACGGCCTCAGGCGAGCACGCGCACCAGCACCAGCAGGACGGCGGCGAACACCGCGCTCGCCGCGAAGATGCGCAGGCCGGCCGGTGCCCTGCCGACTTCCCCCTTCACCACGGCGGGCGGGGTGACGCCGTTCGCGCGGGCCAGCCACTCGCGCGGCGGGTTGTCGGGAATGACGACCCGCCAGGGCTGCTCGGGGTCGTACTCGACGACTCCCCTGGTCCGTTGCAGCAGCCCCTGCACGTCGAGCGGGTGACGGACCTGCACCCGGTACGCGGGCAGCCCCTCGGGCACCACGGTCAGGTCGAAGGCGAACACCGAGTCCAGCGAACGCCCGTCGGTCATCGGGCGACCGGTCTCCTTGTTCACCGCCCTCACCCGGTGGACCACGGCGGGGGCGAAGGCACGCGGGCCGCCGGAACGCAGGCCGCGGGCGGCGACGTCCGACTGCGAGGACTCATCCACCTTGCCGAACACCACCAGGGCCAGGACACTCGTGGGCAGGCCGGTCATCAGGAGCCAACGGGGGCCGAAGACGGCTCCGTACACGAGCGCGGTGAACGCGAGCCCCGCGGCGGCGACGGACAGCAGCCCGAGCGCGGTGAAGTACCTGCGCAGGGAGGAGAGCTGCCGGTTCATACGAGGCTCAGCCCCTTTCGGCGGACGGCGACCCGGGTGCGGGCGGGGTCGTCGGGGCGGTCGGGGTCGTACACGGCGCGGACGTCACGCCGCAGCGCGAGGCGTTCCACCACGGCCGGGACCCGGTGGCGCACCCCGGCGGCGTCGTCGAACACCACCGTGACCTCTCCGTACGTGCCGCCCACCGACCGCCAGCCCTCCAGCGTCGCGTCGGCGGTGGTGTAGCGGCGGGAGAGGCGGCGCAGCCCCGCGGTGCGGCGCAGGCTCACGGCGGCGCCCCACCAGGCGGCGAGGCAACCGGCACCGGCGACCGACCAGAGGAAGGTCAGCCACGTGGAGACGGTGAACTCGCCGAACGGGAAGATGAGGAAGAAGCTGGTGGTGGACTCGCGGCCGAGCTGTCCCTCGGCCAGCGCGTCGTACCAGCCCGCGATGGTGCCGAGGGCGCTGAGCGTGATCATCGCGCCGGGTGTGGCGCGGTGCAGATAGCGGGCGGAGAGCAGACCGAGGACGATGGCCGATCCGATGCCGGCGAACGGGGCCATGGAGGCGAACTGGTCACTGGCGCAGGAGCCGGTCCCGTCGCAGGTCCACTCCACACCCGAGGCCTCGTGACTGGAGATGTACCACACCATCCACACCTGCCATGCCATCAGCAGGCAGGCGGTGGCCCGCATCACCTGCCCGTAGGCGCTCCGCCACACTGTCCGCCCCTGATCCTCGCCGGTCACGGGCCACGACGGGCCCCGGTGGACGATACACGCGCGGTCCCCCGCCTGTCCGTGATCCGTACCACCCCGACGGCACCGCGCGGGGACGGAGAAATCCCTGGTCGGCGCCTGTCGGGGTGGTGTGCCGTCCTCGTCGGGGCCGCCGTCGACCGCGGCGGCGGGCCTCCCGCCCCGGTGACGGCGCAGGACCTTCCCGTCGGGGTGTCCCGCCGGGTGGTCCGCCCTCAGCGGACCCTTCGGAGCGTCTGCGGCACCCACCGCAGCTGGGCGGCCTCCTGGAACATGGCACCGCCCTCGTGTCCGTTGAACGGGTAGACCTCGATCTCCTTCTCGCCGCCGTACGCGTTGTGCGCGGCGAAGACCGTGGAGGGCGGGCAGGTCTGGTCCTGGAGTGCCACCGAGAACAGCGCGGGCGCGGTGCCGCGGGCGGCGAAGGACACGCCGTCGAAGTAGGACAGGGTACGGAAGACGGTGTCCTCCTTGCCGCGGTGCATCTTGAGGTAACCGGCTATCTCCGCGTACGGGTTGGCGTCGGTGAAGGTGACGGCCCGGCCGAAGTGGCAGAGGAACGGCACGTCGACGGCGACGGCCGCCACGTCCGGGACCAGCGCCGCCATCGCCAGGCCGATGCCGCCGCCCTGGCTGCCGCCGAGCACGACCGTGCGGGCCGGGTCGGCGAGCGGGTGGCTGCGGGCCGTCTCCACGGCACGCACCGCGTCGGCGTGGACCCTGCGGTAGTAGTACTGCTCCGGGTCCTCGATGCCGCGGGTCATGAAGCCGGCGTGGGAGGGTCCGGAGCCGACCGGGTCGGGGGTGTCGCCGACGTTGCCGCCGCTGCCCTGGCCGCGCACGTCCATGATGAAGTGGGCGAACCCGGCCAGCGGCCACAGGCCCCAGCAGTGCGGGAGGCTGCGCCCGCCGTTGTAGCCGTGGAACTGGACGATCAGCGGCAGCGGGCCCTCGGCGTGCGCGGGCGCGCTGAACCAGCCCCTGACCGGGTGACCGCCGAAGCCCGCGAAGGTGGTGTCCCAGGTGCGCATCCCGGGCAGTCCGGTCTCGACCGGCTCGAAGGAGACCGCCGGATCGTGTGCGCGGGTCTCGGCCAGGGTCGTCGACCAGAAGGTGTCGAAGTCGTCCGGTTCGTCGATCGTCGGCCGGTAGTCGCGCAGTTCGGACAGCGGCAGGTCGAACAGGGCCATGGGGCGGTTCTCCTCGCGGTGCGTGGTGGAGCCGTGGCCGTCACCGGTGACGGCCGGGGAACGTGGAGCGGCGGGGCCGGGTGCTGTCAGGTGCACCCGGCCCCGCCCGTTCACGGGTGGGATCGTACGGTCAGTCGGTCAGTCGGTCAGTTGGACGGCGCGCAGGCCGCCCGCGCTCTTGGAGTTGTTGGCGATGGACCCGCCCCACTCGGTCCAGCCGCGGGCCCGGCCGTCGTTGTCGCTGTCGTTGACGACGAAGCCGAGCCCGATGGACGCGGTCGGCTTGCCCGCGAGGCCGAGCGAGGCCCACGGCACCGTCACCGTGTAGCGGGTGGTGGTGCCGTCACGGGTGATCCGGGCCGTGGCCCCCGGGGTCGGGCCGGCGGACTGCCCGGCCGGTGCGCGCCAGGTGTACACCTTCGGCTCGCCGCCGACGAGCGAGGCGCCGATCTCGACATACTGCTTGCTGCGGCCCGGTGCCTCGGGGGTGACGGCGAACTGGATGCTGTCGCCCTGCCACATGTTCTCGGCGGTGGTGGCGGGCTGGGCGAGGACGTTGTCGGTGATCGCGCCCTCGATCACGAGTCCGGCGTCGGTGTACTGCGGCCGGACGGTGCCCGACAGGTCGTCGGCGCCCTTGTAGCCGCCGCTGTAGTTCACCGAGCCGTCGGCGATGATGTCGATCGGGGTGGTGGTGCCGGTGCCGGACGGCTGCACGGCGCCCCATCCGTTCCAGGCGCCCACGGCGTTCCTCGCGCCGTCGGGGGTGTTGACGTAGGCGGCCGTCCAGTAGCGCTTCCACTGCTTGATGTTGCGCGCGTCCACCGTGTAGGAGGCGCTGTCCTCGGCGCCGACGCGGATCGGGCCGTCGATGGTGCCGCGGTCCAGGAAGGCGGTGCCCTCGTTGACCTGCCACTCCAGTTTGGTGAGGTCGAGCGGGCCGCGGACGCGGTTGTTGGTGACGGTGACCTTCAGGGCGGCGGCGAACGGGGCCGCCTGCTTCACCACCGGGTCGAAGAGGACCTGGGTCGGCGGCACCACTTCGGTGTCGGTGGTGATCCGGCCGAGGTTGAGCGGTCCGAGTCCGACCGTGCCGCTGACCGAGCGGGTGCCGGTCAGGTCCGAGGTGGGCAGTTCGACCGTCCGGCGGGTCACCTCGCCGGGCTTCGCGGTCACCCGGTACGTCTTCCCGGCGATCCGGAAGTCGTAGCCCACCGGCAGCAGTGTCCGGCTCCTGGTGCCGTCGACCTGGAGCACCGCGTCGACGGTCTCCTCCGTGTTGGTGCGCTGCGGCAGCCGGAGGGAGAAGACGGGGCCGGTCACGGCCTTGACCCCGCTCACCGCGCCCTTGACGTACAGGACCTTGTCGTCGATGCCGAGCTGCACCTTGCCGCCGACCGGCAGGTACGTCCTGGCGTGGCCCATCTGGTCGGTGACGGTGACCGGCCCGGAGGCGATCAGCTCCGCGGTTCCCGGGGTGGAGGCCGTCGTGTACAGGGTCCGGACGGTGTCGTTGCCGGTGCCGAAGCGGTACGAGCGGACGGCCTCGGACCCGGCGTCGTCACGGCCCGTGTAGGCGCGGCCGGCGAGCTGGCGGATCAGGACGCCCTCGGTGACGACGGACGGCTTGGGCTGCCAGGCCTTGACGTCGGCGGTGGGCCGCTTGAAGGCGCCGAAGTTGTGTTCCTTGTTGTTGGCGTCGGTGCCGTCGTTGGTGAGGTCGTACCAGTAGTAGCGGTTGACGCCCGAGGCGAACGAGAAGATCTGGGCGCGCGGCAGGTAGGCGGCCTGCGTCGCGAGGGAGACGCCGTCGTTGTGGGTGGGGTAGCCGTTCTCGGTGATCCAGAGCGGGAAGTCCTTGCCGCCGGCCGCGTCCAGGTCGGCGCGTACCTGCGGCAGTGTCGCCAGTGCCGTCTCCGGCGGGTTCGGGTAGCCGTAGTGGTGGACGCTCAGCGCGTCCATGTAGTCCAGGCCGCCGATCGCGTACAGGCGCTTGAGCCAGTCGGTCTGGAGTCCGGCCAGGCCGCCGCCGACGACGGTGGCGTCCGGGACCTTGGCGTGCACCTTGCCGAAGCTCGCCTTGAGCAGCTTGAGGTAGCAGTCTGCGGTGATGCCGCAGGTGCCGTTGTTGAAGCCGGTCGAATTGTACTCGTTGTAGATCTCGATCTCTTTGCTGGACTGCTGGTACTTCTCCACCACGGCCGCGGTGTACTTGCCGTAGGCCTCCAGCGCGGTGTCGGAGGCCGGGGTCCGGTTGCTGTCGTAGTTGGGGTTGCGGTAGCCGGAGATGGGCAGGGCGGTCAGCCCCTGCGACTTGGCGTACGGGATGTGCTGGTCGGTGGAGTAGCTGCTCCAGGCGTACTCGCCGGGGGTCTTCTCGATGGCGCTCCAGTTGATGTCGGAGCGGATGCCGTGCATGCCCATCGTCCTGACCGAGCGCAGCAGCTTCTGGTCGTCGCCGTCGTTCCACCCGTAGTGGATGCCGGTGCCGAAGCGCTCGTCCTGCTGTTCCTTGCCGGTCAGCGCGGTGAGCACACCGAAGTTGGCGGTGCGGGTGGTGGTTCCGGCGGTGGCCTGAAGTGTGTAGTAGCCGCTGCCGAGTTCCGTGGCGTCGACGGTGGCGGTGCCGCCCGAGACCGGTACGGTGCCCGAGGCGACGGTCAGGCCCTGGTCGTCGAGTGCCTTCCAGGCCACCGACGTCTGGTCGGAGGTGAGGGTGATCTTCGCCTGTCCCTGGATGAACAGCAGGTCGGGCGAGGTGACGGTGAGGGTGCCGGCCGCCTGGGCGGCCGGGGCCGTGCCGGGCAGGGGTGAGGCCGCCAGGAGGCAGCCGAGCAGGGCCGCCGCGGCGCCCCGTGCGACGAGGCGCCGGGAGCGACCCCTTACTCTGGCCGGTGCCAGGGGGCCTGGCCGGATCGTGCCGTTCTGTTCCATCGAGGCGTCCTCTCGATCGGATCGGCGCGGTGCCTTCTCGGTGGTCCCGGGCGGTGGTGTGCTCCGTCGGCTGTACCCCGGCGGAGCACACCGGTCCTGTGCCGTCGGCGTGCACCGCTGCCGCCGCCGGCCCGCGCGGACCGGGTCCGCGTCCGTGCCCGGGTGGTACTCATCCCTTGAGGCCGGTGAAGCCTCCCCCGCCGCGTACGATCTGCCGCTGGAAGATCAGGAACAGCGCGACCGGGGGCAGGATGGCGAGCAGCATCCCGGCGATGAGCAGCGACTGTTCCGCCGTTTCCGCGAGGCGCGGCAGGGCGGCGGAGATCGGCTGCTTCTCGGTGTCCGAGATGACGATCATCGGCCAGAGGAAGTCCTTCCAGGAGTTCATGACCGTCAGCAGGGTCACCACCGCGAGGATCGGGCGCGACATGGGCAGCACGATCCGGCGGAAGATGACGAACGGGCCCGCGCCGTCGACCTTGGCGGCCTCGAAGAGTTCGCGCGGGATGCCGTCGAAGAACTTCATCACGATCAGCACGGTGAAGGCGCTGGCGGCGTGCGGCAGCCAGACCCCCCATGGGCTGTTGGCGAGCGAGATACCGAGGCCCGGCAGGTCGAGCACGGTGAGGTAGAGCGCGACCAGGGAGATGGATCCGGGGATGAAGAGGGTGGCGAGCACCATCCAGCGCACGGGCGCCGCCCATCCGGGGCGCAGCACGGACAGCACGTAGCCGCCGGTGGTGGCGACGAGGAGGTGCGCGAGGACGGAGCCGGTCACCAGGACCACGGTGTTCCACAGGTACTGGCCGACCTGGAGTTCGTTCCAGGCGCGGGAGAGGTTCTCCCACTGCGCGTGGTCGGGCCACAGCGCCAGGGGGTCGCGCAGCAGTTCCTGGGTCGGTGAGACGGCTCCCTTGAAGGTCCAGTACAGCGGTGCCGCGCCGAAGGCGAGCAGCAGCAGGAGTGTGAGGCCCTGGACGGAGCGGAGCGAGACCCGTACGGAGGTCCGCCGCCGGTCGGCGGGGGAGATGAGTCCGCGCCCGCTCGCCTCGGGGCGGTTGCGGCGACGGATGCGCGGGGGTGTCGTTGCGGCCATCAGTTGCTCCAGCTCCTCGTCGCCCGCAGATAGATCGCCGAGAGCGCGCCGAGCACGAGGGCCAGCATCACGCTGAGCGCGGTCGCGGCCCCGAAGTCGCCGTTCTGGAAGGCGTAGTTGTAGATGAGCATCAGGATGGTGACGGTGGAGTCCTCCGGGCCGCCGTCCGTCATCACGAAGGGTTCGGTGAAGACCTGGAGGGTGCCGATGATCTGGAGCAGCAGCATGATCAGGACGACACCGCGCAGTGAGGGCAGGGTGATGTGCCAGACCCGGCGCCAGATGCCCGCTCCGTCGATCTCGGCGGCCTCGTAGAGTTCGGTCGGTACGGAGCCGAGCGCGGCCAGGTAGATGATCACCGTGGAGCCGAAGCCCGCCCAGGTGGCTTCCAGGACGATCGACAGCATCGCGGTGTCGGTGGACTGGAGCCAGGGGTACGGGCCGAGCCCCACCTGGGCCAGCAACTGGTTGAACAGGCCGCCGTCCGGGTCGTAGAACACCTTCCAGAGCAGGACGGAGACCACCGGCGGGATCGCCACCGGAAGGTAGGCGAGGATGCGGAACAGCGTTCCGCCGCGCCGCAGTTCGGCGATGAGCACGGCGAGGAAGAGCGGCAGCGGGAAGCCGATCACGAGGGCGAGCACCGCGAACAGCGCGGTGTTCTCGACGGCCGTCCACAGCAGCGGGTCCTCCAGCACGTGCCGGAAGTTGTCAAGGCCCACCCAGGTGGCCGGTCCGACCAGGTTGGTCTGCTCGAAGCTGAGCCGGACGCTCTGGACGATCGGCCACCAGGAGAAGTAGGCGAAGCACAACACCATGGGCAGGCCGAACAGGATGGTGGTGATCCCGCCCTGCCTGACCCAGCGGACGAGGCGTTCCGCCGGACCGCCGCGCCGCGGGGAGGCGTTGCGCGGCGGCCCCTGCGGCGTCCGGGGCGCCTCGGGTTCGTCGTCCGGACGGTGTTCGCGCGTCCGGTCCTTGCGGGTGCGGTTCCCGGCGGGCGCCGCAGGCGCGTGCGACCTGCTCATGACGTCTCCTCGCCTCTCCTCGTGCTGTGCTCGGTTCCGACGTGCCGGGCACGTCTCGGAGCCTGTCGGGTGGGCTTCGACCGGAAGGCGGACGCGGCGTGGCGCGTGCGACTCCGGTACGCCGGGACGGCCCGGTGGCGGAGCTGCCCCTCATCCCGGCAACACCGGGAACGTGCGTGCCGGGACGTGGCCGCCCGGTCGCAGGCCGCCCGACGGGCGCTCAGTGCTGCGACCGTTCCACCTGGGACTTGACCTGTGCGGCGGCCTTCCTCAGCTGCTCGGCCGGGTCCGCGTCCTTGCGGGTCAGCACCGCCTGCACGGCGCTGTCGAGGGCCTTGTACACGTTCTGTGCCTCCACCGACGGCTCGACGACGAGTTCCGACGCGTCGAGGGCCTCGCTGTACACGGCGAAGTGCTCGACCGGGACGTTGGCCTGTCCGGCGACCGCTTCCCTGACCGGACCGGCGACGGCGGGCTCGTAGAACGGCACGGTCGGCACCCCGATCACGGCGCCGTCCTTCTTCTTGGCCGCGGCGTCCTTCTCGGCGAGGGCGGGGTCGTACTTGGTGGAGAGGTAGTAGAAGTCGATGAACTTCGCGGCGGCCTCGCGCTGCTCCGGGGTGGCTCGGGGGCTGATGACGGCGATGGTGCCGCCGGCCAGGGTCCGCCTGGCGCCGCCGCCGGTGGGCATGGCGGCGAGTCCGACGGTCTTCGGGTCGCCCTTGTACTGCTGGACGTAGTGGTTGACGGTGCTCGGTCCGGCGATCGTCATGCCGATCTTCCCGGCGGAGAAGTCCTTCTCCACGTCGGTCATGTTGCGCAGTTGGTTCCTGCCCATCGAGTCGTCGGCCCAGCGCATCAGCTTGAGCGCGTCGAGGGACTTCTCGGCGCCGCTGCCGGAACGGTCGAAGGTGTTGACCCACTTTCCGCCGGACTCCTCCTGCATGGAGTCGCCGAAGGAGTAGGCCATGGCCGTGAGCATCCAGCCGCCGGTGTTCTCCTTGGTCATCTGGGCGTAGCCGGTGGCGCCGGTCTTCCCGGAGATCGCCCTGGCAGCGGCGCGGACCTCGGTCCAGGTGGTCGGCGGCCTGTCGGGGTCGAGCCCGGCCTTCTGGAACAGGTCCCGGTTGTAGAGCAGTCCGAGGGCGTACTCCTCGGTGGGGATTCCGTAGATCTTGCCGTCCAGGCCCTTCGCGGCGCCGAGTGCCACCTGGTTGAAGGCCTCACTGTGCTTCAGCTTCTTGAAGTCCTCGGTGAGATCGGCGATCTGCCGGCGCTTGATCAGGCCCGACATCTCGGTCAGCGGCACCCGGACGATCGTCTCCAGGCTGCCGCCGCCGACCTTGGTCTGGAAGCTCTGCTGGTCGTACTGGTACTCGTTCGTCCTGATCTTGATCTTGGGGTTGGCCTTCTCGAACTCCGCCACCCGCGCTTCGAACGTCTTGACGGAGGCCGCGTCGGTGGCCGGCGGGCGCCCGGAGACGGTGATGGTCACCGTGCCGTCGGCGGTATCGCTTCCGGAGCCGGAACACGAGGCGAGCGCACAGACGAGCGCACCCGCGGTGACGCCCGTCATTCCGATGCGCAGGGAGGGTCTCATCGGGGACTCCATTCAGGACAGACCGGAACTGGCCGGAAAGCGTTTTCCAGCCGGGGTCACCTTGCACCGCGCGATATCGCCGCGTCAATGGGTGAGAGGAGGACTTCTCGCCGAGTGTTCAGCGCTTGCCCCTTGCCGGGCGGTGGACCTCGGCTTAGCCTCTGGAAAACGTTTCCCAAGCGTTTCCGGAGATCGTCGAACGGACGATCGCGAGCTGGAGGACATCCCGTGCACCCTGCCTGGTCGGCCGCCGAGTACGACCGCGCCCTGCTGCGAGCGACCCTTTCCGAGGGTGATCGCCGCTGGGACCCCGAGGCGAACCTGTTGCAGGTCGAAGCCCCCTACAACCCCATCCACACCCACATCAAGGGCGGTCTCGCGCACCCCACCCGCAACTCCCTTCAGTACGCGCTGCTCCTGCTGGAGCGGGACGCGGAGGGCGACGCCGAGCGCGCCCACGCCGCGATCCTGCGGGTCGCGGAGCTCCAGGACCGGTCCGAGGAGAGCCCGACCTACGGCATCTGGGGCTACTACGCCGAGGAGCCCGCCTCGCGGATGGATCCGCCGGACTGGAACTGGGCCGACTTCCTCGGCATCCACATGCTGCTGATCCACGCCCGCCACGGCGACCGGCTGCCGCCGCCCGTGCTGGACGAACTGCGCGCGTCGGTGCGGCACGCGGCGGCGTCGATCGTCCGCCGGAACGTCCCCATGTCGTACACCAACGTCGCCGTGATGGGCACGTTCGTCGCGCTCGCCGCCGGAAGGCTCCTTGACGACGAGGCGCTGTTCGCGTACGGCAGGGACCGCATGACGCGGCTGTGCGAGGCGATCGACGTCACCGGAAGCTTCACCGAGTTCAACAGCCCGTCCTACTGGGGTGTCGTGCTCCAGACCCTGACGCTGATCCGGGAGCACGTGTCCGACGCGCGGGTGCTGGAACTCAACGACCGGCTGCACGACCGGCTCTGGCTGCACTTCCTGGCCCGCTGGCACCCGCCCACCCGCCAGCTCTCCGGCCCGATGGCCCGCTGCTACAGCAACGACCTGGGGGTGCCGCCGTTCCTGGTGAAGGCGGTGCGCGGGGCGCTGGGCACGCCGGAGATCGGCCCGGTCGGCGGGGAGATGTCGGTCGGGGTGCACGCCTGTGTCGACTACCGCATGCCCCCGTGGGCGGCGGCACGGCTGGCGGCCCTGGAGGGCGAGCACGAGCACCGGGAGCTCTTCGCCGAGTCGCCCCACCCGGAGACCGGGACGACCTGGCTGGACGCGGTCACCACGCTGGGCAGCGTCAATCACCAGGACACCTGGCTGCAGCGGCGGGCCCTGTTCGGTCACTGGGTCAGGCCCGACGGCTCCCCCGGGCATCTGCACGTCCATCTGGTGAAGGACGACGGCGCGGAGGACTTCGACTTCGCTTCGGGTGTCCTGTCGACCGTGCAGAGCGGTCCGCATGTGGCCTGGCTGGCGGGGTTCGCCTGCCCGGCGGGCGACCGGCACCACCACCTGGACATGATCGAGCCGGGCGACCGGTTCCGGGCCCGGTCGCTGCGACTCGTGGTGGACGTGATCGGCGCGCCGTCGGTGCCGAAGGCGATCGAGCTGGAGGGCGGCGTCGAACTCGACCTGGGAACGGTGCGGTTGGACCTCCGACTGGCCGGGGGCACCTTCGGCGGTCGCGCCCCCTCGGTCCGGCTGGTGCCGCACGAGGGCGGGGCCCGGCTCGAAATCGTCCTCTTCGAGAGCCCGGTCCCGGCCGAACTGGACTGGGCGGCGGTGGGCGACGCCTTCGCCGCGGGTTCGCTGTCCCTGGTGCCGTCCGGCACGGAACACGGCCGGGAGCCGGGCCCCGAGGTGGTCACGGCAGGCGATCACGCCGAGGTGCGCTGGACGACTCCGCGCGGGAACCGGCTCACGGTGCGCGGCGGCCGGTCGGTGGTGTCCCGCGAGGAGCACGCCGCGCTGTACTCGGCGACGCTGGACGGGGCGGCGCCGCCCTCGCCGCGTCTGTCGGATTCGAGGCTGGTGCCGTGAGCGAGCTCGTTCCCCAAGACCGGTTCCGCGCCGGAGCCCCGTGCCCGTCCGCGGATCCGTGTCCGGTCGCAGATCCGTGCCCGTCCGGCCGCGCGACGGTCCGCGGGCGCGCCCGTCCGGGAGGGGGCCCGACACGTCATGCGTGAGGAAACCGTCACGAGCGACGTCACCGTCATCGGCGGGGGGCTCGCCGGCGTCTGTGCCGCCATCGCCGCCGCCCGGCTGGGCCGACGGGTCTCCCTCGTCCACAACCGTCCGGTGCCGGGCGGGAATTCGAGCAGCGAGGTACGGGTGTGGGTGTGCGGGGCGACCGCGCACGGCACCCAGCGATGGGCCCGGGAGACGGGCATCATGGGCGAGCTGTACCTGGAGAACCAGTACCGCAATCCGGAAGGCAACCCATACTACTGGGACCAGGTGGTGCTGGACGCGCTGCTCGCCGAACCGAACCTGACGCTGTTCCTCAACACGGACGTGCGCGAGGTGGCCGCCGAAGGACCCGCCGAGGAGCGCACGATCACCTCGGTCACCGGCTGGACGATGGGGTCGGAACGGCTGATCACCTTCACCGGCCCGGTCTTCCTGGACTGCACGGGCGACGGCCTGGTCGGCCATCTCGCGGGCGCCGACCACCGGATCGGCCGGGAGTCCCGCGCCGAATTCGGCGAGACCTGGGCGCCGAAGACGCCCGACCGGGAACTCCTCGGTTCCACGATCCTCTTCTACACGAAGGACGCCGGGCACCCGGTGAAGTACGTGGCGCCGTCGTTCGCCAGGAACGTCCTCGACACCCCGATCCCCGAACACCGGCTGATCCGCACCGGTGACAACGGCTGCGACTACTGGTGGATCGAGTGGGGCGGCGAACTCGACGTCGTCCACGACAACGAACGCATCCGCGACGAGCTGTGGGCCGTGATCCACGGCATCTGGGACCACATCAAGAACTCGGGGAAGTTCGACGCCGACCGGCTGACCCTGGAGTGGGTCGGGTCCGTGCCCGGCAAGCGCGAGTACCGGCGCTTTCTCGGTGACCACGTGCTGACCCAGACCGACATCATGGGGCAGGAGCCCTTCGGCGACCGGGTCGCGTTCGGCGGCTGGTCGATCGACCTGCACCCCGTGGAGGGCATGTACGCGACCCGTCCGGGCGCCCACCAGACGTACTCCGACGGCGTGTACCACATTCCGTTCCGCAGCCTCTACTCACGCAATGTCCGCAATCTCCTCTTCGCGGGCCGCAACATCTCCGCGACCCACATCGCCTTCGGCACGACCCGGGTAATGGCGACCTGCGCGACGATCGGCGAGGCGGCGGGCACCGGTGCCGCGCTGTGCGTGCGGGACGGGGTCACCCCGCGTGAACTGGCGGCGGACCGGCGTCTGCAGCAGACCCTGATCCTCCAGGACGCCTCGCTGATCGGGGTGCGCAACACCGACCCCGACGACCTGGCGCGAGCCGCCCGGGTGAGCGCGTCGAGCACCCTGGCCGAGCTGGCCGTCGAACCGGGCCCCGGTACCGAGAGCGTTCCGCTCGACAGCGATCTGGGGGTCGTCCTGCCGGTGGATCCGTGCCTGGACGGCTTCGAGCTGCTCGTCGACGCCGAGACGGCGACGGCGCTGCGGGTGGAGCTGTGGGACACGGTGCGGGGCGAGAACGCCGTGCCGGTACGCCTGCTGGACACCCGCACGGTCGACGTCACGGCCGGGAAGCTGCAGTGGATCGAGGTGCCCCTCGCCTGGCGCCCCGAGGAGCCGCGGAACGCCGTCGTCGTGGTGCGGGCGGCCGAGGGGGTCGCTCTGCACCTCGCCGACGAGCGGCGCACGGGCGTGCTCGCCCTGGCCCGCGACCCGCGCGAAGAAAGCGAGTCCGACGACGGCCTCCCCGGTATCGAAAGGCAGTTGGTGACCGAATGGGCGGCGCGCGGGCTGCGGCGGCGCAGCTTCTGCTTCCGGGCGGGCGCCACCGACGCGTACCGGCCGGGGAAGGCCGTCGGCGGTTTCCAACGCCCTTACGGCGGCCCCCAGCTGTGGCAGGCCGAACACGAGGGGCCCGGCTGGCTGCGGCTCGACTGGGACTCCCCCGTCGAGATCGGCACCGTGCGGCTGGTGTTCGACGACGACGTCGACGAGTACCTCAACAACCTGCACCTGCACCGCACCCCGTTCGAGATCATGCCGGAGCTGGTGCGCGACTACCACGTCGAGGTACTGGAGGACGGCCGCTGGCACCGGGTCGCCGAGGAGACGGGCAATCGCCGGCGCCACCGCGTCCATCGTTTCGGGCCGCGGACCGTCTCCGCCCTGCGGGTGGGGGTGGACGCGACGAACGGCGCGCGGCATCCGCGGATCGTGGCGGTGCGCGCCCATTCCTGAGCCGGGCGGCCACCCTGCGACGTCCGTTCCACGGATACGGCCCGGTCCCGGTCCCGGGGCCGGGCCGTGTCCGGCCGGGTGCGTGAACCGGGCCGGTGCGGGTCAGAGCAGCCGGCCGGTTCCGCTTCCGGTGATGCGCCGTCGCTGGGCCGCGGCGAGGATTCCCGCGCCGGTCAGGACGGTGAGCACCGCGAGGCCTCCGAGGCCTGCCAGGATGAGGGTGCTGATGCCGGTCGAGGCCATCGACGACGTGTCGGACGTCCCGCCCCCGGCGGCCTGCCGGACGAGGTCGGCGACCGCGTCGGGGTGCGCTGCCGGTACGGCGTGCGAGGAGTCGATCTCGACGGTGTGCGACTTGGCGCGCTTCGCCTCGAAGCGTTCCAGGTCCGGGGCTATCGCCTTGTCCCGGGTGGCGACCAGCGCCCAGGACGGGATGGTCCGCCAGGCCGCCGCGGTCGCCCGGTCCATGAACGCGGCGCCTCCGAGGGGCCGTTGGGCTGCTGCCGTCGGTGCGTCGGCACCCGCCGGAAGGTCTGCCGCGAAGACCTCGCGGAACCGTTCGGGACGGATGTACAGGTCGGTTCCCTCGGTGCCGTCGGCGTTCTTGACCGGCATCGGCTTCAGGGCCGCGTTCAGTTCGGCACCGGTGAACCGCGTCCCCAGGTCGCTGAGCGACTCCCCCTTGTCGGGCATGAACGCCGACACGAACGCCAGGGCCTTCACCCGGGGGTTCGCCGCGGCGGCGTTGCTGATCACCGCGCCGCCGTAGGAGTGGCCGGCCAGCACGATCGGCCCCTTGACGCCCTTCAGCACCGCGGCCAGGTGCGCGGAGTCCGCGGCGAGCCCGCGCAACGGGTTGTCCGGGGTCATGACCTCGTAGCCGTCGCCCCGGAGACGTTCCGCCACCGCCTTCCAGCCGGAGGCGTCGGCGAACGCGCCGTGCACCAGCACCACGGTGGGCCGGGTGACGGCCGGATCGGCGTCGGCGTCGGTGTCGGCCGCGGCGGGGGCAGCGGCCGCGGCGAGCGCGGCGGCGGTGACCGCGGCGGCGACGGTCCGCGCGCGGCGCCCGGCTATCCGTGTCCGCGGGGCGGGGAGGGGTGAGGAGGGCATGCTGGTCTCTCTTCGTCGGGGGCGGTGGATGGGCCCGGGCCGTGTCGTCGAACCGCCGGCTGCCGTTCGACGGCACGGCCCCCAGCGTTCCCGGGCACCGGCCGGGTCGGCGCGGCACGGGGAGCAGCGGAGTGAAAGGGGACGACCGTCCGGGTGAGCGCTGGTGACGGTGAGTGACGGATTCGGTGGTGTGCGCGTTCTCGCCCCGGTCCGTGCCGGGGACACGGCGGCGTCGTCTCAGTCCCGGTCGCCCCGCAGTCTCCGGGACACGGCGCGCAGCCAGGGGTGGCGTTCGTGCAGCTGGGCCGAGCGCCGGTCGAGTTCCCTGCCGAGCCGTTCGGTGCGCTTGTCGATGTCCAGTTCGTCCAGGATCCGGTCGATCTCGGCGAGCAGGGCTCCGTGCAGTTGCCACTGCCGGGGGTGCTCCTGGACGTTCTCCAGGAGCTGGTCGGCCACCCGGTCCCGGGTCGCCCGCCCGACGGCGAGCGCGCGGGCCAGGCGGTCCTCCGCCTCCTCGGCGTTCTCCGCGAGGGGGGTGGTGATCAGGGCCGAGAACGCCTCGACGGCGTCGGCCATCTGTCCGAACAGCTCCCGCAGGGAGTCGGCGACGTCGGCGGGGAACAGCGCCTCGTCGGTCCGGGCCTTGGCCAGGTCGGTCAGGGTGCGCGCGAGCACCCGCAGCACCACCGCGCAGATCTCCAGGGTGTCCAGACCGGTGCGGAGCACGACCCGGTAGAGCAGTCCCTGCCGGACGCGCGGGTTGAGCGTGAGTCCTTCCTCGGCCTGCCGCAGGGAGGCGTCGACCTCGACGATGTCGTGGTCCAGCCGTCGGGCCTCGTGCAGGCGGTCGGCCGCCCGGGGGACGGAGACGCGGCCGTGCACGTCCTCGCCGATGGCGCGGAACATCGTCCCCATCGACCGGGCCAGGCTGTCGATGGAGGCGCCCGCGGTCTGCGCCCACACGGGCGGCGCGAGGAGCAGGTTGAACAGCAGTCCCACACCCGCGCCGATCAGGGTCTCCAGTACCCGGTCCAGCGCCGTGGAGGTGACCTGGGTGACGCCGAGGACGAGCATGGCGCTGATCGCCACCTCGGGCACGAACTCGTCGACGCGCACCAGTCGCCCGATGATCAGCGAGACGAAGATCGTCAGTCCGAGGCTCCACCAGTTGAGGCCGACCAGGGAGCTGAACGCGCTGGCGATGACCACTCCGACGACGACCGAGTTCACCCGGCGGATCCCGGTGGTGAGGGTGGCGTAGAGGGTGACCTGGACGACGAGGAGCGCGGTGAGCGGCGCCGTGAGGGGGGCGGGGTGGGGAAGGGTCCACACCGCCACGACGTAGGCGATGACGGCTGCCGCCGTGGAGCGCAGGGTCTGTGCCCCGACGGGCTCGGTGGTACGCCGGACGAGGTTGATCACGGGCTCGGATACTGCTGGCACCCTCTTCCCATGCCCGCTGGTGCGTCGCGGCAGTGCCCGCGTGCCGCAACCCCCACCGTACGGACGTGCCGGGTCCCGGCGGGGTGGGGCCCGGCACGTCCGGTTCAGGTGGTGGGATCGAGGGTGGCGATCGTCTCCGCGCAGTCGGCGGCGGACCGCATCTCGGCGGCGAGGTGCCCGGCCCGCGCCCGGTACGACGCGTCCTTGAGCAGCAGTTCGACGGCGGACCGGATGTCGCGGACGTCATCGGTGCCGAGCACCGCGGCCTCGTCGGCCGGGGCTCCGGTCGGGGTGACGGCGAGCCCCGCGCCCGCCGCGGCCACCAGCCGCGCGTTGACCGGCTGGTCGGCGAAGAGGGGGACGCAGACAAGGGGGACGCCGGCCGCCAGGGCGCCGAACACCGTTCCCGACCCGCCGTGGCAGACCACGAGGGAGGCGCTGCGCAGGACGTCGTCCTGCGGTACCCAGGACTCCACCCGGACGTTGCGCGGAATCGGTCCCAGGGCCGCCGCGTCGGTGCCGTGTCCCACCGTGAGCAGGACGCGCACCGGCAGTCCGCGCACGGCGTCCAGCAGGGCCCGGTAGAGTTCGGCGGCCGTCGGCAGGGTGCCCGCCTCGGTGCCGAGGGTGGCGTAGACCAGCGGTTCCTCGCCGTCGTCCCACCGGTCCGACGGGGAGCCGGGTCGCGCGGGCTCGCGGTAGCGATGGGTCTCGGTGTACGGCGAGGGGTCCAGGGAGGCCGGCAGGCGCGTGAGGTACGGGGACGTCCGGAGCCGGTCCGCGAGGCCGCGGCCGTGGGGCTCGAACACGGCCTCCAGTTGTGCCTCGGTGAAGTCCGTGAATCCCGCGGCCGAGATCGCGACCCGGGCGTGCGGGATTCCGTGGCGTTCGGCGGCGACCACCGAGGCGAACTCGCAGGCCTCGTGCAGCACGAGGTCGGGACGCCAGGTGCGGCACGCCTCGTCGAGCTCCGGCAGCATCGCGTCCAGGAGCAGCCCGCCGAACACCTCCCGGATCATCAGGCGGACGCCGTCGTCCGGGGGCAGGCTCAGCACCCTGGCCAGGGTCGCGGACAGTTCGTCGTCCGGCGGCTTCGCCCCGATGCGGTACGGCTGCTGACGGGACGCCAGCAGTGGTTCGAGGGCGGGCGGGGCGACGACGAGGACGTCGTCGCCCCGTGCGGTGCACAGGTCGATGAGGGGGACGAGGGGCTGGAAGTGGCCCGATCCGCGGGTCGAGGCGAAGAGTACGCGCATGGTCCGAGCCTACGAGCGGGTCGGGTGCGGGCCTCGTCATCGGACCGTCCGTCACTCCTGGGGTGCCGGTCCCGCACACGGGTCCGGTACGGCCGGGGCGGGACGGTGAGTGCCGCGCCGGGCGCGGGAGGGGGCGCCCGGGCCGCGCCGGCGGTGTCAGCCGGCGAACCCCACGTGCACGTGGTCGTGGTGGGTGTCGTCGGTGAAGAACTGGTTGGGAGTGGCGCCTCCGGAGGGCCGCAACGGCCCGCCGACGTTGTACGAACCGGCCGCCGCCGCGTCCCGCATGAACGACTCGATCAGCCTGCGCGAGGTCGCCCGGTCGACGACCGGGTGCCCGTCGATCCGCCACACGTCGAAGGCCCGGCCCGGCGGGTGATCGCTGAGCCTGTCGGTGCCGAACACGTACAGCGGGTGCCCGGAGCTGAACACGGTGACGTCGATCCGGTACGTGCCCGCCAGCTCCAGCAGGGTGTGCAGCGCGGCCGGACGGATGTGCCCGCTGCGGATGTCCGCCGCCGCCGCGGGAGGCAGCCCGATCCGCGCGTGGTCGAGCACCTGCCGCGCCGTCGGGGGGATGTGGGCCGCGGCGGGGCCCGGGCGGCCGGGACGGAGTCCGGTGACGTCCCAGCGGGGCCGCGCCCGGTCGAGCAGGACCTCGACGGTGGTGCCGCCGTCATGACCGGGCGTCCACTGCCGGTACGCCACCATCACGCTGGCCCGGTCCGCCAGGATCCCGCCGTACTGGGCTTCGATCACCTGGAGCGCGGCCTCGGGCGCGGCGGGCCGCATCGGGCCCGCCCGGTCCAGCAGCGAGGGAGCGGCGCCGAGCGCGGCCAGCCGCCGTTTCGCCGCGTCGGCGCCACCCTGTCCGGCGGGCCAGGCTCCGATCGCCTCCACCACCTGGACGGCGCGCAGCTTCACGTCGGGGTCGACGTCGTCGCGGTTCGGGCGCCAGGCGGTGGTCGCGGGGAGCGACGCGTGCGGGGACGCGGATGCCGGGGCGTGCGGGGACGCGGATGCCGAGGGCTCCGACGACGTTCGGGAGGCGGCGGTGCAGCCCGCGGCGCCGGCGAGCAGCGGGCCGGCCGACAGCAGCAGGGCTCGGCGGTCGAGAGGTCGTGGCATGCGGTGCCCCGTTCCCGTACCGGTTCCGGCCGCGCGGCACGGACCCGTACAGATTTCGATGGTCAGGCATGAATGGCTTCATCATCTTCCATTCCCCGGGGCCCGGCTGCCAGCATCGGCGCACCGCCACCCCGCTGAGGGAGAAATCAGATGAAACGTCCTCGTTCCCTGCGCTGTCTGGCAGCCCTGGCCGTGGTCGCCCTCGCGGCCACCGCGTGCGGGCGTTCCGGCCAGGGCGACGCCCCGTCCGCCAGTTCCCCCCGGGCCGCCGACGGCCGGCCGGCGGCCGAGCTGCTCCCCGACCCGTACCGGAAGAAGGGGGTGCTGAGGGTGGCCACCGCGGTGGGGTACCCGCCGATGGAGATGTACGCGGAGGGAACCACCCGGCTCACCGGTGTCGACCCCGATCTCGCCGAGGCTCTCGCCGGCCGGCTGAAGCTGCGGCTGGAGCTCACCAATGCCGCGTTCGACGGGCTGATACCCGGTCTGGAGTCCGGCCGCTTCGACCTGGTCATGTCGTCCATGACGGACAGTCCGCAGCGGCGGCAGGCGGTCGACTTCGTCGACTACTTCCGGACCGGCGGCGTCATCATGACGAAGAAGGGCAACCCGCAGAACATCGCGTCCCTCGCGGATCTGTGCGGCAAGAGCGTCGTCCTCGCCAAGGGCAGCTCCAACCTCCGCATCGGCGAGGAGCAGAACGCCAAGTGCGGGGAGAAGATGCGGATCTCGCAGAGCGAGGACGCGCCGACGGGTCTGCTGCAGATCGACAGCGGGCGTGCGGTCGCCACCCTCGTCGACTATCCGGTCGCCCGGATGTTCACCGAGAAGAAGAGCGGCGCGTACGAGGTGCTGCCGACGCAGTACGGCACCGCCCCGTGGGGCATCGCGGTCTCGAAGGACCAGGCCGGACTGCGCGACGCGGTGCACCGGGCCCTGCAGGAGCTGATCGACAGCGGCGAGTACCGCAAGATCCTCGACACCTGGGGCGTCGGCGACAGCGCCGTCACCGCGGCGACCGTCAACGACGGGCGGTGAGCGCGGACATGGCCCACCCGAAGGCGTCCGCCGTCGCACCGGCCGACGGCGCGGCGGCACCGGACGACGACCTCGCGCTCCGGCTGAGCCGCCGCCCCCGGCCGGGACGCTGGCTGGCGGTCCTCGCCGCCGCGCTGTTCGCGGTGTGGATCGCGTACACCGTCATCGTCAATCCCCATCTGCACTGGGACATCGTCGCGCAGTACCAGTTCGACGGGGTCATCCTGCGGGGCCTGTGGGTGACGGTCCAGCTCACCCTCGTCTCGATGGCCCTCGGTGTCGTCATCGGCGTCGTCGTCGCGGTGATGCAGCTGTCCGACAGCCCGGTGCTGCGTTTCACGGCCGGCGCGTACACCTGGTTCTTCCGGGGCACCCCGCTGCTGGTCCAGCTCATCTTCTGGTTCAACCTGGCGCTGCTGTTCCCGGTCATCAGCATCGGGGTGCCCTTCGACGGGCCGAAGCTGATCAGCTGGCAGTCGAACCAGGTCATCACCGGGTTCGTGGCGGCGCTGCTCGGGCTCTCCATCAACGAGGGCGCCTACATGGCGGAGATCGTCCGGGCGGGCATCGGGAGTGTGGATCCCGGCCAGCGGGAGGCCGGGGCGTCCCTCGGCATGTCGAACCGTCAGATCCTGTTCCGGGTGGTGCTTCCGCAGGCGATGCGGGTCATCGTCCCGCCGTTCGGCAACCAGTTCATCTCCATGCTCAAGACGACCTCGCTGGTGTCGGTCATCGCCGGATCGGATCTGATGACCGTGTCCCAGCACCTCTATCTCGCCAACTTCGAGGTGGTGGCGCTGCTGCTGGTGGCGTCGCTCTGGTACCTGGTCCTCACGACGATCGCCAGCATCGGGCAGCACGCGGTGGAACGCCGGTACAGCCCGGGGGCCGCCCCGCCCCTGCGGCGCAGGATCCTTGCCGATCTGAGGCCCGGGCGTGCGGAACGGAAGGGAGCGACGGCATGAACGACGTGATCCTCGGGGCCCGAGGGGTCCGCAAGCGGTTCGGTGAGACCGAGGTGCTGAAGGGCATCGATCTCGATGTCCGCAGTGGTGAGGTGCTGTGCGTCATCGGCCCCTCCGGCTCCGGCAAGTCGACGTTGCTGCGCTGCTTCAACCATCTCGAACGGATCGACGCGGGACGGGTGTGGATGAACGGCGAACTGATCGGCTACGAACAGCACGGCACGTCCGGCCACCTGCGCGAGCGGAGCCCGCGCGACGTACGGCGCCAGCGCGAGCGGATCGGCATGGTGTTCCAGCGGTTCCACCTGTTCCCGCACCGCACCGCGGTCCAGAACGTGATGGAGGGACCGGTCGCCGTACGGGGCCGGTCCCGCGCACAGGCCCGGAAGCAGGCCCTGGAGCTGCTGTCCGAGGTCGGTCTCGCGGACCGGGCGGACCACTACCCGGCGCAGTTGTCGGGCGGTCAGCAGCAGCGCGTGGCGATCGCCCGCGCGCTGGCCATGGAGCCCGCCCTGATGCTCTTCGACGAACCCACCTCCGCCCTCGATCCCGAACTCGTCGGCGAGGTCCTCGGCGTCATGCGTGATCTGGCCCGCCGGGGCACCACGATGGTCGTGGTCACGCACGAGATGGGGTTCGCCCGCGAGGTCGCCGACCGCGTCGTGTTCATGGACCGGGGCGCCGTCGTCGAGTCCGGGAGCCCGGAACTCCTGTTCACCGCCCCGCGCCACGCGCGCACGCGGGCCTTCCTGTCGACGGTGCTGTGATGGGCCGCCCGCTCGACCTGCTGCTGCGCGGCGGAACACTCGTCGACGGCACCGGAGCACCGGCCCGGGAGGCGGACGTCGGCGTCGCGGACGGACGGATCGCGGTGCTCCCGGCCGGCACACGGGCCGCGGCGACCGAGATCCTCGACGTGTCCGGTCGCGTCGTGGCACCCGGCTTCATCGACGTGCACACCCATTCCGACGCCCTGGCCGCGCCCCGTGACGCCGCCGCGGAACCGGTCGACGACCTGCGCCTCGCCCCGTTGCTCCAGGGCGTCACCACGGAGATCTGCGGCAACTGCGGGACCAGTCTGTTCCCGTCGCTCCCGGAGCGGCTGCCGGACCTCGCCGAACACCTCCGGGTGACGTTCGGCCTCGGTCCGGTCCGTCCGGCAGTGGACTTCGACGCGTTCGCCGCCGGTCAGGATCCGGCGTCGCGGCACAACCACATCGCCTCGCTCGTGGGTCACGGCACCCTGCGCGCCGGGGTGATGGGCTTCGAGGACCGGCCGCCCCGCCCCGACGAGTTGGACGCCATGTGCGCGCTGCTCGACCGGGCGCTGCGGCAGGGCGCGGCGGGCCTGTCCACCGGGCTGATCTACCCGCCCGGCACCTACGCAGCCACCGAGGAGATCGTCGCGCTGGCCCGGGTCGCCGCCCGCCGCGGCAAGCCCTACGTCACCCATCTGCGCGACGAGATGTCGCAGGTGGAGTCGGCTCTGGAGGAGGCGCTGGAGATCGCGGCACGTTCCGGTGCCGCGCTCCAGGTCTCCCACCACAAGACGGCGGGCCGGCATGCCTGGGGTGCCACCCTGCGTACGCTGCCCCGGCTGGAACGGGCAAGGGCCGAGGGCCTGGACGTGTGGTGCGACGTCTACCCGTACACCGCGGGCAGCACCGTGCTGCACGCGATGCTGCCGCCGTGGGCGAGCGAGGGCGGTGTCGGCGCGCTGCTGGAACGACTGCGCCGGACCGAGGTCCGCGACCGGATCCGGGCGGACATCGTCACGGGCGTCGCGGGGTGGGAGAACACCGTGGGCAACGGCGGCTGGGACCTGATCGCGGTGGCCGCCGCGCGGTCCCGCCCGGACACCGAGGGCCGCCGGGTCGCCGACCTCGCCGCCGAGAGGGGCGTCCACCCGGTCGACTACGTGTGCGATCTGCTGTTGGCCGAGCGGGGCGAGGTGACCATCATCAGCCACTCCATGCGCGAGGACGACGTCCGGCGGGTGCTGGCCGGCCCGCTGTCGATGATCGGCTCGGACGGTGTGCCCAAACCGGGCCGTCCGCATCCCCGTTGGGCGGGAAGCTTCGCCCGCGTGCTCGGTCACTACGCCCGCGATCAGGGGCTGCTGCCGCTGGAACGGGCGGTGCACAAGATGTCGGGGCTGCCGGCCCGGCGGTTCGGGCTCGCCGGTCGCGGCCGGGTGCGCGACGGCGCGGTCGCGGACCTCGTGGTGTTCGACCCGGACACGGTGCTCGACCGGGCCACGTTCGACCGTCCGCTGCTGGCGCCCGAGGGCGTCGGTACGGTGGTGGTGGCCGGACGGGTCGCGGTCAGGGACGGCCGTCCGACGCGCGTGCGGGCGGGGGAAGTGGTGAGGGTCCGATGAGTCTGTCCCAGGTGGCGGCGGCGGCACGGCGGTCGGCCGCGCTGCCGCTCACGCTGGCCGTGGCCGCCGTCGACGTCGACGGCGGGGGCACGGTGGGCGTCGACGAGGACGTGGTCCTGCCCGTCGCGTCCGCCTCGAAGCTGCTGCTGCTCGCCGAGGTGGCCCGCCGGCTGGACGGCGGGGAGCTGTCGCCCGGCCAGGCCGTCGGGGTGCTCGACGAGGACCGTGCGGACGGCACCGGTCTGCTGCGCCGGATGAGCAGGGCCGGCTGGAGTGTCGAGGACCTGGCCTGGCTGACCGCCTCGGTCAGCGACAACACCGCCACCAACGTCCTGCTGCGCCTGGTGGGGCGGGAGTCCACGGACCTGCTGGCGCGGCGGCTCGGGCTCGGCCGCCTCGCGCTCCACGACAAGGTCCGTGACACCCGGGGCCCGGACGTACCACCCGTCTTCGCCACCGGCACCGCGCGGGACCTGGCGGGGCTGGTGACGCACGCGGCGCGCGGCACGATGGTCTCCCCCGCGGCCTCCGCGCGGCTGCTCGGCTGGATGCGCGCCAACACCGACCACGGTCTGGTCCCGGCCCTGGTGGATCACGACCCGTACGCGCCGGGGTTCCCCGAACCGCTGCCCGGCCGGCTGCTGGTGGCCAACAAGACCGGTACCGACACCGGGGTCCGCGCCGACGCCGGTGTCATCGTCGGGGCCCGCAGGATCGCGTACGCGGTGCTGGCGCACTGGGACACCGGGCTCGGGCCGGGCGCCGAGCGGGCCGCCGTGCACGCCGTGCGGGACGTCGGTCGCACCCTCGCGGCCTGTGCCCGGCGGGGCGGGGACGGCCCCGTGCCGGATCCACCGCGTCCGCGGCGGTGACCCGTGTCAGGACCACTGCATCTCCAGCAGTGAACTGATCTCCCCGGCCGCCGACCGCAGTTCCGCGAGGAAGATCTCCAGCAGCGGGTTGCGGTTGGTGGGCCGGGTGGCGACCCCGATGCGCCGGTGCAGCCGGGGATGGTCGAGCCTGCAGACGTGGACGCCCGTGCTGTCCCCGAGCCCGAGGGCCGGGACGAGGGCGATGCCCATTCCGGCCCGGGCGAGGTTGACCGTGACCTGGTAGTGGTCGGTGCGGCAGCGGATCCGGGGGCGGAATCCCTCGGTCGCGCACGCGCGTTCCAGCACGGGTTCGCCGGTGCGCCCGCCGTGCGTCCCGATCCAGCTCTCCCCCTCCAGGGCGGCGAGCCGGACCGTCGTGCGCCGCCCGAAGCGGTGTCCCAGCGGGAGGACCACCAGCTGCGGTTCGTCGAAGAACATCTCGACGTCGACGCCCGCGTGTCGGCACCAGGGGTCCAGCGGGTGTTCGAAGACGACCGCCGCGTCGAGCCGGCCGGCCTCCAGATCGGGCACCGTCTCGTGCGGCTGCCCCAGGATCAGCTCCAGTTCGACCTGTGGCCGCTCGGCAGCGAAGGCGGACAGGGCCCGCGGCAGCAGCTCCAGGCCCGACGAGGCGAAGAAGCCCACCCGCAGCACGCCTGCCTCGCCCTCGGAGTGCGCGCGCAGATCGTCCCGCGCGACGGCCATCAGGTCGGCGACGGCCTGCGCGTGCTCGGCGAGTCGCGCACCGGCCGCCGTCAGCCGCAGGCTCTGCGGCTGACGTTCCACCAGCGCGGTCCCGACCTCCTGCTCCAGCCGGGCGAGTTGGTGCGAGACCGCGGACGGGCTCAGGTGCAGGGCCCGGCCCGCGGCCACGATGGTGCCCGTGCGGGCTATCTCCAGCAGGACGAGGAGTCGGGCGCTGTTCAGCATCGGGTCAGACTAGGTCCTTTCGTCCGGATCGGGCCAGATCAGGGCGCGATTCCGGCGTGATCCGGACGAGAGGGCACGGTGGGTTCCAGGGGCTCCGCGGGTTCGTCGACGTCCAGCCGGAGCAGGTCCTCCTCGGTCTCGCGGCGCACCGCGGTGCGCGCACCGCCGTCGCGGACGAAGACGACCGCCGGGCGCGGCAGCTTGTTGTAGTTGGACGCCATGGCGTATCCGTAGGCGCCGGTGACCGGTGTGGCCAGGACGTCCCCCACGGCGGTCCCGGCGGGCAGGGCGGCGTCGTCGACGATCACGTCGCCGCTCTCGCAGTGCTTCCCGACCAGTCGCGCGCGCCACGGCCGCGGCGCGTGCGGGCTGCGCGGCAGGAACACCTCGTAGCGGCTCCCGTACAGGGCGGGGCGCGGGTTGTCGCTCATCCCGCCGTCGACACCGACGTAGGTCCGCACGCCCTCGATCCGTTTGATCGTGCCGACCCGGTACAGGGTCAGTCCGGCGCGTGCGGCTATGGACCTGCCCGGTTCCACCGCGACCTCGCCGTTCCAGCCCGCCTCCCGGACGGCGGACCGCACCCCGGCGGCCCAGTCGGCGAACGACGGCGGGCTCTGCCCGGCCTCGTAGGCGACGCCGAGGCCGCCGCCGACGGTCAGCCGGTGGGTGCCCGTCCGCGCCGCGAACCGTGCGACGGCGGCGGCGCCGGCCGCGAGTTCGGCGGTGTCCAGCACCTGGGAGCCCACATGCGCGTGGATGCCCTCCAGGAGCATCGCCGGGGACCCGGCGGCCCGTCGTACGGCGTGCTCGGCGGCGCCGTCCGCCAGGCCGAAGCCGAACTTGGAGTCGTGGCCGCCGGTCCGGATCGCCTCGTGCGCGCCCGCGGCGACGCCCGGGGCCACCCGCAACTGGACGGGGGCGGGCGGCAGTCCCTCCTCGGCGTGCAGCCGCTCGATGCGGTCCATCTCGTCGAGGCTGTCGACCACGACGTGCCGCAACCCGGCCGCCATGGCGGTGCGCAGCTCCGTCTCGTCCTTGTTGTTGCCGTGCAGCACGATCCGGTCGGCCGGTACTCCCGCGTGCAGGGCCACCCGCAGCTCGCCGCCGGAGGCGACGTCGAGCAGCATCCCCTCCTCGTGGGCGAGCCGTGCCATGGCCGTGCACAGGAACGCCTTGGACGCGTAGGCGACGTTGTCCGCCCCGAAGGCGGCGACCGCCTCCCGGCAGCGCAGACGCAGGTGCTCCTCGTCGTAGACGAACAGCGGGGTCCCGAAGCGCTCCGCGAGGTCGAGGAGCGGGACACCTCCGACGGCGAGGCCGCCGGGGCGGGCCTCGGCCGTGAGGGGCAGCAGACCCGATTCGATGGCTGACGTCATGATTCCTCCCCGTGGGCCGGTTCCCGGCCATCCTGCGGCCTGCACGAGGGGACGCAAAAGCGCATTCTTCCGTGGCTGAGCATCGGGTTCTTCGATGGTCCGTGCCCCGGCCGCGCCAGTGCCCGCGCCGGCCGGTGCGTGGGCGCCAGCGGGGCCGCCCGGCCAGAGGGATCCCGGCCAGAGTGCGTCCGGCAGGCTCTCAGGCGGCCAGGGGCCGGTCGTCCGGCGCGACGGGCGCCGGAAGGACCGTGGCACCGCGCAGATATCGGTCGGTCGCGGCGGCGGCCGACCGCCCCTCCGCGATGGCCCACACGACGAGTGACTGGCCGCGTCCCGCGTCGCCCGCGACGAACACACCGCTCGTCCCGGTCCGGGGACCGGCCGGACCGGTCACGGGTCCGGGGGGATCGGCGGGAGCGGAGGTCACGGCCTCGAAGCCGTCGGTCCGCGCGTAGGTGCCCCGGTCGTCGAGCACGAGTCCGAGCTGTCGCACCAGACCGCCGCCCCGCTCCGGGCCGAAGAAGCCGAGGGCGAGCAGGACCAGATCGGCCGGGATCACGTGTTCCGTCCCGGACACCGGGTTCCTGTTCCCGGGCTCCGTCTCCGCCAGACGCAGCGCGCGCACGTGTCCCGTCCGGTCGCCGTCGAAGCCGAGCGTGGCGGAGGCGAAGCTCCTCGGGTCCGCGCCGTCGCGTTCCCGGGCCTCCTCGTGGGCGTGGGAGACGCGGTAGACCTTCGGGTACACGGGCCAGGGTTCGCCGTCCCGGCGCGCGGCACCGGGCTCGGGGTTGATGTCGAGCTGCACCACCGAGGCGGCCCCCTGGCGCAGCACGGTGCCCAGGCAGTCCGACCCGGTGTCGCCACCGCCGATGATCACTACGTGCCGGCCCTCGGCGGTGAGCACGGGGACGTCCCGGTCCCCCTGGGCGACCCGGTTGGCCGCGGTGAGGTAGTCCATGGCCTGGTGGATGCCGTGCAGGGTCCGGCCCGGGACGGGGAGTTCCCGCCGCCCCGTGGCGCCCACGGCGACGACGAGGGCGTCGTGTCCCTCCACGAGCCGGCGGGCGTCGAGGTCGACGCCGACGTCCACGCCGGTGCGAAACCGCGTGCCCTCCGCCCCCATCTGGTCGATGCGGCGGTCCAGATGGCGCTTGTCCAGCTTGAACGCGGGAATGCCGTAGCGCAGCAGTCCCCCGGGGCGGTCGGCGCGTTCGTAGACGGTGACCGTGTGACCGGCGCGGGTGAGCTGTTGTGCCGCCGCGAGTCCCGCGGGTCCGGATCCGATGACGGCGACGGCCTTGCCGCTGAGTCGCCCGGCCGGTAGCGGCTCCGCGTATCCGCGCGCCCAGATCTGGTCGGCGATGGCCTGCTCGACGTTCTTGATCGTCACCGGGTCGGCGTTGATGGACAGCACGCAGGCGTCCTCGCACGGTGCCGGACAGAGCCGGCCGGTGAACTCCGGGAAGTTGTTGGTCGCGTGCAACCGCTCGGCCGCCGCCCGCCAGTCGCCCTTCCTCGCATAGGCGTTCCACTCGGGGATCAGGTTTCCCAGGGGGCAGCCGCTGTGGCAGAAGGGGATGCCGCAGTCCATGCAGCGCCCGGCCTGTTCGGAGACGAGCGGCAGCTCGGCCTGCCCCGCGTGGACCTCGTTCCAGTCGTCCAGGCGTTCCTGGACGGGCCGGGCCGGAACGGGCCGGCGGGGGGTTCTGAGGAAGCCGTGGGGGTCGGTCATGCCGCCGCCTTCGTCGCCACTCGCGGTGCGTGGGCACTACGGCCAGGCTACGCCCGCCCGTGTGTGCGTCCACCGTGCCGGGCCCCGGCCGGTGGTCCTTCCCGGGGCGGCGCGCACCGTGGGTCAGGCCCGGCGGTCGGCCCTCCCCGGGCCGTGGCGGCTTCCTCCGGGGCGGGCCGTGCCGGGGCGGACGCTCTTCACCAGTTGGTGTGCCGCGGCCGCGACGGGCTGGTGCGCCGCGGCGGTCACGGGCTGGCGGCGGATCGCGATGACGGCGGCGTCGTCGCCCAGTCGTCCGCCGGCGTGGGCGAGCAGATCGTGTCGCAGGTGGTGCAGGAGTACGTCCGGCGCGCATTCGGTCCATCGGGAGGCCCGTTCCGCGAACGGGTAGAACGCTCCGTCCCGGTCCCGTGCCTCGATGACACCGTCGGTGTAGAGGAGCAGGGTGTCCCCGTCCTCGAAGGCGACCACGTCGACGCTGTGGCAGGTCGGTGCCAGGCCGCCGACCCCCAGCGGGGGTGCGGGATGCAGGTCCGGCACGGCGACGGAGTGTCCCGGTCCGAGCAACAGCGGGGGCGGGTGGCCGCAACTGGTCATCCGGCCGACGCGGCCCTCGTCGGGGATCTCCAGCAGCAGGGCGGTGACGAAGGGTTCGCCCGCCTCGCCCTCCGTCTCGAAGTCGTCCTGGTAGCGGCTGACGCTCCGTTCCAGGGCCGCGGCCAGCTCGGGCAGGCCGGTCTGCTGATGGGATGCCTCGCGGAAGGCGCCGAGGAGCACGGCCGCCTCCCCGACGGCGGCCAGGCCCTTTCCCCTCACGTCGCCGATCAGCATCCGGGTGCCGCCCTCGACGCGGGTGGCCGCGTACAGGTCCCCGCCGATCAGTGCCTCGTCCTCGGCGGCCAGGTACAGGGACGCGACCCGCAGGGGGCCGATCCGCTCCGGGAGCGGCCACAGCAGCACGTGCTGCGCGGCCTCCGCCACCGACCGCACCTGGGCGAGCTGTCGTCCGCGCCGCTCACGGATCAGGCAGAAGAACACGACAAGTACGGTGAGCACCGCGAGGGCGGTGATCTGTACGAAGGCGTTGCGGGTGTCCAGCACCCCGAGGCGTTCGACGATGAACGCCTGGGCCGCCACCGCCAGCACCCCGATCGCTCCCGTCAGCACCGGGCCCGCGAAGGACGCGGTGAGCGCGGGCGCGATGACGAGCAGCGGTCCGAGCTGGATGTCCTCCGGGGCGAGAATGTCCAGAACGGTGATCATGACGACGAGGGCGACGGGGATCACGAGCAACCCGTGGCCCGGTCGCCAGGACTCCCGCAGCACCGCGAAGCGCTCACCGATACTCACGTCTTCCACACTGCACCGCCCCCGGGCGCCTGACGACTCGGCCGGGGACGAGGCCGACGGGCTCCCCGGGCCGGTGCGCCCGGGGACGGGCCGCCCGTCCGGTACCCGCGTTACGCTCGTTCTGTAGGCGTTCATCCGTGCGTTGTACGGATGCGCACGGGCGCGGCACGACCGCGGAGGCGGCCATGAGCGAGAACGAGGAGTACCCGACTCCGTCGCAGGCCGAGGGCGAGCGGCTGGAGGAGGACATGAACCCGGCCGAGGAGCGGCACCCGGCCACGACACGCACCCAGCCGTCCCAGGCGGAGGGCGAGCGCGGCGGCGACGACGCGGGGAGCTGATCCTCCCCCGGCGGCCGGTCGCCGCCGGGACGGTGGAACCCCGGCTCAGTAGGCGGAGTTGACGTTGTCGATCGACCCGTAGCGGTCCGCGGCGTAGTTGGCCGCCGCGGTGATGTTGGCGACGGGGTCGGTGAGGTCGTGCGCGGTGCCGCCGACGTGGTACGCGTTGAAGGTCGGCTGGATGACCTGGAGCAGCCCCTTGGACGGGGTGCCCTGCCGCGCGTTGACGTCCCAGTCGTTCTGGGCACTCGGGTTGCCGCCCGACTCCCGCATGATGTTGCGGTGCAGCCCCTCGTAGGTCCCGGGGATGCCCTTGGCCTTCATGATGGCCAGCGACTCCTTGATCCAGCCGTCGAGGTTGTCGGTGTGCGCCCGGTCGCCGCCCGCCTGAACCGCGGTCGCGGACGCGCCCACCGATGTCACCTCGGCCGCCTGCGCCGACGTCGACGTCAGTGTGAGGGCGGCCGCCGCGGCGCCCAGGGTGGCGACACCGGCGACGGACAGGGCGCGGAGGCGGGCGGTGCGGCTGGTGCGGGTCTGCGTCTGCGTGGTCATACGGAAGGCACTCTCCTGGTGAGGTCGGGGTGGCCGGCCGGCCACCGGTCGCGGCGGCCTGCGGGACGGAACCCGCGGGCGGCATGGAGGGGAGCCGGCGGGATCCACCGGGTCCGGTCGCGGATTCCCGCGACGACAGCCATGGTGGGCGGGGCTTCGGCGCGAACGCAAGGATGTGACGTACTAACCACCTTCGGAGCAATGTCCGTTATTTACCTTTTCTTATGATTTTTTGGCGTTTGTGGCGCTGTGGGTTCTACGAATCTCCTTCGTATGTGACGTGGCTCCTATGGGTGGCATCACACGCGGGAGGCCGTTCGGTCACGCAACGGCACCTCGGCGTCACACGAACGGCGGCAAAACGGCCGGGTGTCCCCGTCCCCCGTGGGTGCGCGCCTCCGCGGCCGGCGGCGCCGGACGGACCGGGCCGGCCGTGACCGGTGCGGATGCGCGCCGGGGGCGCCGGACCGACGATTGAGGACCGGGCAGCGGGTGGTCCGTGCCCCGCCCCAGGAGGTGGACGTGGAGGCCGATGCCCACGACGGACGCCCGCTGCCGTTCGACACCGCGGTCCTCTCCGTCCTGTTCGACGGTGCGCCCGCCGGGATCGCCCTGTACGACATGGACCTGCGGTATCTGTACGTGAACCCCGCGCAGGCCCGGATCAACGGGCTGTCACCCGCGGAGCACCGGGGGCGGCACATCGTCGACGTACTGCCCGAGTTCGACGAACGGCAGCACGTGCTGCGCGCGGTACTCCGGGACGGGCACCCGCGCGACACGACGTTCAGCGGCCTCACCCGCGAGCTGGCCGACAAGGACAGGCGGTACTGGCGCGGCAGCTACTACCGCGTCGAGGCCGACGGCGTCCGCCTGGGGCTCGCCGGGATCGTGATGGAGATCAGCGCCTCCCGCCACCAGCAGGAGGAACTGCATCGCGCCCGGCGCTACCTGACCCTGCTCGACAGCGCGTCCACGAGCATCGGCACCACTCTCGACATGGACACCACCTGCCAGGAACTGGCGGAGTTCATGGTGCCCGCGCTCGCCGACATCGCGTCCGTCGAGGTCTTCCCCGCGGAGATCGGTCACACCATGCGCCGTCCGCCGCCGGGGGTGGTCAGGCTGCGCCGTGCCGCCCTGGCCATGACGCCCGAGGTCCGCGACGCCGCCGCCGGGAGTTTCCGGGGGCCCGGCGAGTACATCGACTACCAGGAGGACTCCGTCGTCCAGCGTTCCCTGGCGAACGACCAGCCGGTACTGGAGAACCGGTCCACGGACGAGCGGCTCAGCCGTTCCGGCCCGGACCCGGGGCAGGCCGCCGCGTACCGGGCCATGGGCCTGCACTCGATGTGCGTGGTGCCGCTCTCGGCCCGCGGGATCCCGCAGGGTGTGCTCGGACTCGGCAGGGTGGGCGCGTCCCCGTCGTTCAACGCGGAGGTGGACGTGATCGTCGCCCGTGAACTCGCCGGCCGGGTGGCCATCGACGTCGACCACGCCCGCAGGTACGCGCGCGAGCACGGGATCGCCCTGGAGCTCCAGCGTTCGCTCCTGTCCGAGCCGCGCGGCCAGCACCCGCACATCGAGATCGCGACCCGCTACCTGCCGGCCGAGCGCGGTGTGCTCGTCGGCGGCGACTGGTTCGACGTCATCCCGTTGAAGAACGGACGGCACCTCAAGGCCATGGGCGACGTGATGGGGCACGGGGTCGAGGCTGCCGTCGCCATGAGCCACTACCGCTCCCTGCTGAGGCTGCTGGCCGCGGACGAACTGCCACCGCACCGCATCCTGGAGCGCCTGGACGCCATGGTGGAACGTTCGGGACTCGACCGGGCGGCGACCTGTCTGATCGCGGTGGTGGACCGGCTCTCGGAGGTGTGCGAGGTGGCCAGCGCGGGCCATCTGCCCCCCGTCCTCATCGACCCGGGCCACGGCACGGCCCGCATCCCCGAACTGCCCGTCGGTCCGCCCCTGGGCACCGGGTACGGAAGGTACGAGAGCCTGGTGCTCCCGTGCGGCCCCGGGACCGTGCTGTTCATGTACACCGACGGGCTCGTGGAGCGCCGGGACGAGGCCATCGACGTGTCCGTCGGACGACTGGCGCACCTGCGCATGCCCGCGGGCGGAGGACTGGAGGACCTCCTGGACGAGGTGCTCAACCGCTACGGCGAGGGCGCGGAGGACGACATCGCGGTACTGGCCTCCCGCATCCGCGCGGACGAACCGGCCCGGTGAACGGCCCTCAGTCCCGGGGCCGCTTCCGGCGGACGGCGGAACGGCTCGTCGCCAGGTGCTTCGTCACCAGCGCCTCGACCCGCGAGACGTCCCGCTCGGCGATCGCCTCGTACAGTTCCGCGTGCTCCTCGGCGACTGCCACCAGGTCGTCGTGCTGCCCCAGCAGCCAGCGCATCCTGCTGCGCAGCGTGCCCCCCAGCTCGTCGAGGAGCGCGTTGTCCGCCAGCGTCGCCACCGTCTCGTGGAAGTCGGCCGCGGCCCGCCGCGCCCGCACGGCGTCGCCCTCGCGCGCCGCCGCCAGTTCGGCGTCGAGATCCGCCCGGAGCTTCGCCAGTCCGGCACGGGTACGCCGCTGCGCGGCGAGCCGGAACGTCAGGGTCTCCAGGCCCGACCGGACCTCGTCGAGGTCCGCGATGTCGGTCGGCGTGAACTCCCGCACCACGGCCCAGGTCCGTGGCCGCGGAGTCACCAGCCCCTCGGTCACCAACGCCCTCAGCGCCTCCCGGACGGGCAGTCGGCTCACCCCGAGTTCCGCGGCGAGTTCGCGCTCGACGAGCTTGCTGCCCGGCGCGCGCACCCCGTCGACGATCTCGTCGCGCAACTGTCGTGTGACCCGCTCCGATTCGGGCTCGAAGGCGTCAGGGGATGTCATGCCGTCATTCTCCCACCAGTCGGCCGCGCCGCGGACCGGCCGGGGCGTAGCCGCGTTCCCGGACCAGGTCGTGCGCCAGCCGGGTGAAGGCGCGTGCGGCGGCACTCTCGTAGCCGCTCTCCCTGCGCAGCAGTTCGACGACGCGGGTGGGCAGCGGGGGGTCGACCGGAACGGGGACGAGATGGGGATGGTCGTCCGTGATCGCGCCGGGCAGCACGGTCGCCAGCGGGCCGGTGCGCTGCACGATCTCCGTGAGCGCCTGGACGCTGTTGGCCTCCACGACGATCGGCGGACTGACGCGATGGCGCGCGAAGTAGTCGTCGATGTGGCCGCGGGTGGCGAAGTCGCTGCTGAGAAGGGCGAGTTGCTGCCGGGAAAGCTCACGCACCGGAACCGGCCGCCCGGCTCTCGCCTCGGAGCCGTGGGCGCTGACGACCAGGCCGAGGCTCTCGGTGAACAGCGGCGCCGACGCGATGCCGGACAGGTGGTCCCCCTCGAAGGCGATGCCGATGTCCAGCTCGTCGGCGAGGAGACCTGCCTCGATGCGGTCCTGCGTCATCTCCCGCACCTCCAGGGTGACCCCCGGGTGACGGGTGTGGAGTTCCCGCGCGAGCGGGCCGACGAGGTAGGCGACGAAGGTCGGCGTCATCGCCAGGCGCAGGTGTCCGCGCGAGAGGTCGGCGACATCGAGCACGGCGCGGTCGGCCGCCGCCAGCTCGCCGAGCGCGCGCCGCGCGTGGCGCACGTAGACCTCGCCCGCGTCGGTCGGGCGGACGCCCCGTCCGCTCCGGTCGAGCAACTGGGCGCCGACCACCCGCTCCAGCTGCTTGATCTGCTGCGACAGCGTCGGCTGCGAGATGCGCAGTTCATCGGCGGCCCGCGTGAAGCTGCCGTGCTCGGCCACGGCGATGAGGTAGCGGAGGTGACGCAGTTCCGGGCCCATGCCCGCAGCATAGATCCTGCCGATCGCTCCTCGCGCGAACACCCTCCGCCGCCTATGCCCGCCGGTCGCGTCCGGGCGCGGACGTCACGCGATCCACCTATAGGTGACATCAATGTGATCTATGGATAACAAGACTTGGACTCTATAGCTCCAGCTCATGCATGGTGGAACACGTCAGCCCGCCGGGCCGACGAACACCGAAGGGAGTGGCCGTGCACGACATCACCGACGGCCCCGAGCGTTTCCGACGCGATGTCTTTCCCGCCAGGGCCGAGCTGTTCGCCCGCCTGGCCACGACGCACCGGCCGAGGACCCTGTTCATCGGCTGCTCCGACGCCCGCGTGGTGCCGGAGATGATCACGCAGAGCGAACCGGGCGAGCTGTTCGTCGTCCGGACCGCCGGCAATCTGGTCCCCGCCCACGGCTCGGGGCCCGACGGCGTCGCGGCGAGCATCGAGTACGCCGTCGCCGTGCTGGGCGTCCGTGACGTCGTCGTCTGCGGCCACTCCGGCTGCGGCGCCATGACCGCCCTGGTCGAGGAGCACGATCTCAGCGCCGCACCGGTGGTCGCCGGCTGGCTGCGGCACGCGGACGCAGCCCGCGCCCGCGCGTCGGCCGTCCCCGTGCCCCCGGGCTCCTCCGAACTGGCGAACCTGGTGCGCGCCAATGTGGCCGCGCAGGTACGGAACCTGACCACTCATCCCTCGATCGCCCGCGCCCTGGCCCGCCGGACGCTCGCCCTGCGCGGCTGGGTGTTCGACATCGCGACCGGATCCATCGACACGGTCCACCCGGCCGCGGCCGCGGCCTGACGTCCGCCGAAGAACTCACCGGACCCTCCCGTCCGGTGCCACCGAAAGGAACCCCTCCATGCCGCACGCCCAGTTCGACCCCACCGCCCGTGAGACCCTCGCCGTCGCGGCCGTCGAGGCCAAGATCCGCAAGGACCTGACCTGGCAGCAGATCGCCGACGCGGCCGGACTGTCGGTGGCGTTCGTCACCGCCGCCGTCCTCGGCCAGCACGCGCTGCCGGAGAAGTCCGCCGAGGCGGTCGCCGAACTGCTGGGCCTGGACGACGAGGCGGCGATGCTGCTCCGGACCATCCCGACCCGCGGTTCGATTCCCGGCGGCGTCCCCACCGACCCGACGATCTACCGCTTCTACGAGATGCTCCAGGTCTACGGCACCACCCTCAAGGCCCTCGTCCACGAACAGTTCGGCGACGGCATCATCAGCGCGATCAACTTCAGGCTGGACGTGAAGAAGGTCGCCGACCCCGAGGGCGGCGAGCGCGCGATCATCACCCTGGACGGCAAGTACCTGCCGACCAAGCCTTTCTGACGGTACGTCCGACCCGTTGCGGCGGGCCGGAACCACCACGGCCGCCTCCGGCCCGCCGCGGTGGTTCCGGTCGCCCGCACCCGCGACGCCGTACGGATCGCGGCCGGGACGCGGGCCCGGCCCCGCACACGTGAGGAGAGACCCTTGTCATCCGTCGAACTTACCGACACGGAACACCGGTACCTGGAGAGGGCCGTGGAACTGGCGGAGGAGGCGCTGCGGGCGGGGGACGAGCCCTTCGGCTCCGTCCTGGTGAGCGGCGACGGCCGGCTGCTCGCCGAGGACCGCAACCGGGTGCGCGGCCTCGGGGACAGCACCCGGCACCCGGAGTTCGAACTGGCGCGCTGGGCCGCGGCCCGGCTCACGGCGTCGCAGCGGGCCGCGGCGACGGTCTTCACCTCCGGTGAACACTGCCCCATGTGCGCGGCCGCCCACGGCTGGGTCGGTCTCGGCCGCATCGTCTACGCCCACTCCGCCGACCAGCTGACGCAGTGGCTGGCCGAGATGGGACTCCCGTCGTCCCCGGTGCGTCCGCTGCCGGTCCGCGAGGTGGTGCCGGACCTCGTCGTCCGGGGGCCCGTACCGGCCCTGGCCGACCGCCTGCGGGAGATGCATCGCGCCGCCCACGCGCCGACCCGCGGAACGCCCTGACCCAGGGGCGGCACCCGCACGGACGCCGGAGCGGGCCCGGACCTCACGGGGGTGCGCCGCGCAACGCCCGGTCCGCCCCCTCCCCGTCGGGGACGGTGGGCGAAGCCCCCGCGCGCTCACCGGATCCGGGCCCGCGCCCGTGCGATCAGGGCCGCCGGGTCCGGTCGCGCCTGGAGCGCGTTCAGAACGAGACGCCACCACTGGTCGAGCCGCACCGCGAATTCCGTCTCCCCCGCCGTCTCGCAGGTGAGGCTGTACAGACCGAAGAAGGCACCCACCAGTGCCGGGGCGGTGCCCGACGGCTCGACACCCGCGGCGAGTTCCCCCCGGGTCCGGGCATCGGCGAGCAGCCGGGTGGCCGCCGTCGTCCATGCCGCGAACGGCGTGGGAACGACCGCGTCGATGCTGCGGCGCTCTGCCCACAGGCGGGCGCCCGCGCGGGCCGTGACGTCCTGGCACAGGACCCTGGCGATCTCGAAGCTCAGGGCGACGAGCCTTTCGAGCGGCGGAACGTCCGACGCCGTGTAGCGCGGGGTCAGTTGCGGCCACGCGGCGAACTGCTCGCGCACCACCGCGAGGGCGAGCTTCTCCTTGCTGGAGTAGTGGAAATAGATGGCCCCACTTGTCTTCCCCGAGCGGGCGCTTATGTCGTTGACGCTCGTTCCCACGTATCCCCGTTCGACGAAGAGATGCGCCGCGGCTTCCAGGAGATTTCTCCGTGTCGTTCGCGCCCTGTCCTGCACGTATGTTCCACCTTCGATATCTCATGCGACGCACAGGGCGCAAAGCGGTAGTGCACCCGCGCATGACGGTGCCATCAAGCCGTACCGTGCAGCGATTTTATGATTCTTCGACCGCGTGCGCGTGAGTGCATCGGGGAATTCCGCCGTCGTTTCGAGCGGCGTCGCACACAAGTCCGCCACACCGCCACCTGGAAACGCTCACCATCTCTCGGCACACCGGCCAAAGAACCAGGCTGGACAGCCGGTCGACGCCGCATGCCCGCGCCCCGGCCCACTCCGTGGTTCACGCCCGGAGTGCGACCGCGCTGCCGCAAAACACTCGAAGTAGTGATTGCCCCTCGCTCCGCCGCGAAATTAACGTAGTCGGCACGATGTTTCCGGCCCGTCGCCGATGAGGCGGACGATTTCCGCGTCGACGGGCCCCGCGGAGGCAAATCGACCACCTCCGCACGCGGCCGCCGAAGGCCGCCGGAATCCCATTCCCGACAGTTCAGCGCGCCTCCCCCGGAGTCCGGGACATCAGCGATGCGCCATCGGCCCGGGACGGCACGCTCTTCGAGAACGGCAGAGAAATGACAGATCATTCCATTCTCACCTGGTCCCCCGCCGCCATCGTCTTCGATTGCGACGGAACCCTGATGGACACCGAACGCCACTGGCAGGACGCCCGCAACCATGTGTTCCGCGAGTTCGGCCTCAGGCCGCCGCTCGGTTTCGCGGCGCGCGCCCAGGGCGTGCACTACACCGAGTGCGGGAGTCTCATGGCTCGGGAGACCGGGAAACCCGAGCTCACCTACGACATGACCCACGCGCTCCTGAGGCACTTCATGGCACTCGTCGACGCGGATCCCGTCACCATGCCGGGCGCGGCGGCGCTGGTCGGGATGACGACGCGCCACCTGCCGCTCGCCGTCGCCAGCAACTGCCCGCTGGAAGTCGTGGAGTCCTGCCTGCGGCGGGCCGGGCTGCTGGGCCACTTCGATCACATCGTCGTCGCCGGCGGCTCCTTGCGCCCCAAGCCCCGGCCGGATGTCTACGCGGCCGCGGCGAAGCTCTGCGGGGTCCGGCCCCGGGAGGCGCTGGCGGTCGAGGACTCCCTCACTGGCATCGAGTCGGCGCGCGGCGCCGGCCTGCGCGTACTGGGCGTCGGCCCGCACCCCACCGGACGGACGGCGGAACGGGCCGACCTGTGGGTCGACACCCTGAGCGACCGGAAGCTGACGTCATGGGCCCGCTCCTGGGTCGCCGAGGCCGGACCACCGCTCGGATGACGTTTCGGGCACGCTCACCGAGATCTCCGAGGACGACCGCTCCCGCGGTGCCGCCCCGGTCCGGGCCGGGGCGGCCCGGACCGGGGCGTCCCCCGCCGCCGTCCGCCCGGTCTCACTATGCAGTCAAATTTGACATTAGCGCTCCTTATGGAAGATAAAGAAGACCCTTTGGGCTTAAGCTCACGCATCGTGACATTCGAGGCGTGGCAGCCGATGAACACCTAGGTGAATGAGTCGAACCGTGTCGCACGCCGCCGAAGTCCCCGAACAGCCCGCCGAGCCCGCCGCGGCCTGGGAGGCGTGGCGTGCCGAGCGGCGACGCTCGGTCACCTCGGCCACCGGGAACCTCGCGCTCGTCGAGACCCGCTGGGCCCCGCCCGGTGAGCGCCCCGACCCCGCGGCGGCCGCGGCGGGACAGCCGGACTCCGTCACCGTCACCGCGGTCGAGCGCACCGACGCCGTCACCGGCGCACCCGAATACGGACTGCGCTTCTGGGACGCGCGGTCCGCCGCCGTCCGGCACTTCGACCGTACGGACGTCTTCCCGTACGACCCGGCCTGGGTGCTGGAGGCCACGTACACGCCGGTGCCGGGCGCCAGGCGGGTCGGATTCGAGCACATCCGGGACAACGGCGGCACCCGTGACCTCGTCGTGCCGGGAGACATCGAGCTGACCCTCGGCGGCCGGGACTACACACTGAGCGCCTTCGACGACGACGGCACCCTGTTGCTCGTCTTCGGGGATCCGACCAACGGCGACACCACCTACGGCGCCGGACGCTTCCTCTTCGTCACCCGCACCGGCGAAGGCCGGGTCCTTCTCGACTTCAACCGGTCCTTCGTCCCGCCCTGCGGCTTCTCCGACCAGTACAACTGTCCGATGCCGCCGCAGCAGAATCGTTTCCACCTGCCCGTGACGGCAGGCGAGAAGCGGCCTGTCTTCCGCGACGGCTTCCCCGCACAGCACTGATCCGCCCGGGTACCGAATCGTCCCCGCGTTCCCGCCCCCGCAGCACGAAAGCACGCACTTGCCATGAGCATCAAGAAGACCTCCCTCTACGGCGGAGCGACCGCCGCCGTCCTCGCCCTGACCCTCACGGCCTGCGGCGGCGGCTCCGGCAGCGGCGGCACGTCCGCGGGCGGCAGCGGCAAGGACGCCACGGTCAACATCGGCTCGCTCTACGAGCCGCAGAACCTCGACAACACCGCGGGCGGCGGCCAGGGCGTCACCGAGGCGCTCAACGGCAACGTCTACGAGGGGCTCTTCCGGCTCACCGACGAGGGCAAGGTCGAGAAGCTGCTCGCCCAGGACTACAAGGTGTCCGGCGACGGACTCACGTACACCTTCACCCTGCGCGACGGAGTGAAGTTCCACAGCGGCAAGGCGCTCACCGGCCAGGACGTCAAGTACAGCCTGGAGCGGGTGATCGCGAAGGACTCCCAGTCCGCGCGCAAGAGCAACCTCGAAGTCATCAAGTCCGTGACGGCGCCCGACGCGCACACGGTCGAGGTCCGGCTCTCCAAGAAGTCGATCTCCTTCGTCTACAACCTCTCCTACGTGTGGATCATCAACTCCGGGGCGAAGGACCTCAGGACGACCGAGGACGGCACCGGGCCGTACAAGCTGAACAAGTGGACCCGCGGGTCGGCCCTGGGGCTGACCCGGTTCGACGGCTACTGGGGCGACGCCGCCGCCAACAAGCAGGTCGTCTTCCACTACTACAAGGACGCCACGGCGCTCAACAACGCCCTGCTGACCAACGCGGTGGACGTCGTCACCAGCGAGCAGTCGCCCGACTCCCTCGAACAGTTCAAGAACAACGCGAACTACAAGGTCACCGACGGCAACTCGACGACCAAGCTGCTCCTGGCGTTCAACGACCGGGCCAAGCCGTTCACCGACGTCAAGGTCCGGCAGGCGGTCTCCGCCGCCATCGACGACAAGAAGCTGCTGGAATCCGTCTGGGGCGGCTACGGCAAGCCCATCGGCTCCATGGTCCCGCCCACCGACCCGTGGTACGAGGACCTCACCGGCGTCAACGCGTACGACACCGCGCGCGCCAAGAAGCTGCTCGCCGAGGCCGGATACGCGAAGGGCTTCTCCTTCACGCTCGACACCCCGAACTACGACCCGCACCCGACCGCGGCGACCTTCATCAAGTCCGAGCTGGCCAAGGTCGGCGTCACCGTGAAGATCAACACCATCACTCCGGACGAGTGGTACACGAAGGTCTACAAGAACCACGACTTCACGGCCACGCTCCAGGAACACGTCAACGACCGCGACCTCGTCTGGTACGGCAACCCCGACTTCTACTGGGGTTACGACGACAAGCAGGTCTCCCGGTGGGTCGAGGAGGCCGAGCAGGCGTCCAGCACCGCCGAGCAGACCGAACTCCTCAAGAAGGTCAACCGCAAGACCGCCGAGGACGCCGCCAGCGACTGGCTGTACCTCTACCCGCAGATCGTCGTGGCGAACAGCAAGCTGTCCGGCTACCCGGTCAACGGCCTGAACTCCCAGTTCTTCGCCTACGACATCAAGAAGGGCTGATGGGCCGGTACCTGCTGCGCCGCCTCGCCTTCCTTCTGGTGTCGTTGGCGCTGGCGAGCGTGGTCCTGTTCGCGCTGCTGCGGATGCTGCCGGGCGACCCGGCCAACGCGCTCACCTCGGTGGGCGCCGACGCCGAACAGATCGCCGCTGCACGGCACTCCATCGGTTCCGACCGGCCGCTGCCCGAACAGTTCACGCACTGGATCGGACAGCTTGCCAGTGGTGACCTCGGTGCGTCGTTCGTCAGCTCGCTGCCGGTCGGGCCCGAGATCACCTCCCGGCTGAACGTCACGGTCCCGCTCACGCTGGCCTCGTTCGTCCTGGCGGTGCTCATCGCCGTCCCGGTCGGGTTCGTCGCCGCGCACCGGCGCCGGACCTGGTACGGCTCACTGCTCAACGGGGTGTCCCAACTCGGCATCGCCGTACCGGTGTTCTGGCTCGGGATGATCCTCATCGCCGTCTTCGCCCTGAACGCCGGCTGGCTGCCGGCGGGCGGCTTCCCACCGGACGGCTGGGCACAACCCGCCGAGGCGATCCGTTCGCTGGCCCTGCCCGTGATCACCATCGCGCTCGTGATGAGTGCCTCACTGACCCGTTACGTCAGATCGGCCGTGCTCGACGTGCTGGGCAGCGACTACCTGCGCACCGCGCGGGCCATGGGCGCTTCGTTCGGACAGGCCATGTGGCGGCACGGACTGCGCAACGCCTCCGTGCCGGTGATCTCGATCCTCGGCATCGAACTGGCGTCCACACTGCTGGGGGCCGTGGTCGTGGAGTCCGTGTACGCCCTGCCGGGGCTCGGCTCCCTGCTGGCCACCGGCATCGCGCAGCACGACTACCCGGTGATCCAGGGCGTGCTGTTCGTCTCCACCCTCTCGGTGCTGGTCATCGGCTTCGTCGCCGACCTCGTCCAGCGGATCGTCGATCCCCGGCTGCGCGGCAGGCTCTCCGGAGGTGCCCGGTGACGTCCCCGGTACCGGCCCCGTCCACGAACGCGACGGAGCACATGAACCCGACCGAGCACCCGACAGGAACGAGGTCCGCGAGGCGGCCGAGGCGTTCGTACACGCTGGTGACCGGCTGCGCGCTGACCGGTCTGATCGCCGTGGTCGCCCTGGTCTCGCTGTTCTGGCTCCCGTACGCCACCGACGACACGTCCGGCGGACGGCTCACGAGCCCGGGCGCCGATCACCTGCTCGGCACCGACAAGCTCGGCCGCGATCTGCTCACCCAGCTCATGACCGGCTCCCGCATCGCCTTCGAGGCCGGTCTGGGCTCGGTGCTCATCGCGGCCGCGCTCGGCGGCGTCCTGGGCGTCCTCGCCGCGTTCGCGCAGGGCTGGCTCGACGACACGGTCTCCGCGTTCCTGGACATCCTGATCGCCTTCCCGACGCTGTTGCTGGCGATGCTGATCGTCGCCGCCCGTTCGGCCACGCTGGGCTCCGCCGTGCTGGCGATCGGCCTCGCGCAGAGCGCGGTCGTGGCCCGGCTGGTGCGCATCCTGGTCAAACGGGTCCTGGCGCAGGACTACATCACGGCGGCCCGCACCTCGGGGACGTCGTGGCCCAGGACCGTGGTCGGCCACGTGCTGCCCAACATCTGGCCGACGCTCGTGGTGAACCTCGCGCTCCAGTTCGGGCTCGCGGTACTCGCCGAGGCAGGCCTGTCCTACCTGGGCCTGGGGGCGCCGCCGCCGAACGCCTCGTGGGGCCGCATGCTCCAGGAGGCACAGGCCACCTTCACCACGGCACCGGCGGGCGCCCTGGCCCCCGGCATCCTGCTCGTCCTGCTCGTCATCGGCGTGAACCTCGTCGCCGACGGGCTGCGCGACACCCTCGATCCCGCGACCCGGCGGAGGCGCGCGTGAACATCCTCGACGTACGCGACCTCACGGTCCGCACCGCACAGGGTCGGGTCCTCGTCGACGGCCTCTCACTGACCATGGCCCCCGGTGAACGACTCGGTCTCATCGGGGAATCGGGTTCCGGGAAGTCGCTGACCACCCTCGCCGTGCTCGGTCTGCTGCCCGAGGGCATGACGGCCACCGGCGGTGTCGAGCTCGCCGGCACCCAGATCGTGGGCGCGGACGAGAGGCGGCTCACGAAGGTGCGCGGCCGGGACGCCTCCATCGTCTTCCAGGAGCCGCTCACCGCGCTCGACCCGCTGATGCGCGTCGGCCGGCAGATCGCCGAACCCCTGGGCAGGCGGCGCGGCCTGAGGGGCGCCGCGCTGAAACGGGCCGTCGTGGACGCCCTGGAGCGGGTGCGGCTGCCCGAACCCGACCGCATCGCCCGTGCCTTCCCGCACGAGATCTCCGGTGGACAGCGCCAGCGCGTCGCGCTCGCCATGGCGCTGGCCTGCGATCCGCAGCTGCTCATCGCGGACGAGCCGACCACCGCGCTCGACGTGACCGTGCAGTCCGACATGCTCGACCTCCTTGACTCACTGGTGCGGGAACGCGACATGGCGATCCTCTTCGTCAGCCACGACCTCGCGGTCGTCGCGAAGGTCGCCGATCGTGTGCTCGTCATGAAGGACGGCCGGGCCGTGGAGGAGGGCGACGTCCGCGGGATCGTGCGCACCCCGCGCGAGGAGTACACCCGGACGCTGGTGACGAGCGCGCGACAGCTGGAATCGGCCCTGGACCTGAGGAGCGCGTGATGACGCCCGTACTGGAGCTGGACGGAGTCTCCTTCGGCTACGGGGGACGCACCTCGCCGGTCGTCGAGGACATCTCCCTGGCCGTCGGGGCCGGGCGGAGCCTCGCCCTCGTCGGCGAGTCGGGGGCGGGCAAGACCACGCTGCTGCGCCTGCTGCTCGGACTCGCCCGGCCGGTCGCCGGTGCCGTCCGGTTCGACGGCGAGGAGCTGAGGACACGCGACCGCGAGCAGATGCGGCGCTTCAGGCGCGGTGTGCAGTGCGTCTTCCAGGACCCGTACTCGTCGCTGGACCCGCGTCGGCGCGTCGGCGCCATCGTGTCCGAACCGTTGCGCTCCCTCGGCCTCGACACCCGGGCCACCGCCGCTCCGAAGGTGGCGCGGGCCCTGGAAGGGGTCGGTCTCCCGGCCGACGCCGCGGGGCGCTATCCGCACGAGTTCTCCGGCGGGCAGCGCCAGCGCATCGCCATCGCCCGGGCGACGGTGTGCGATCCGCGGGTGCTGCTCGCCGACGAGCCGGTCAGCGCCCTCGACGTCACGACCCGGGTGAAGGTCGTCGATCTGATCGAGGAGTTGAAGGAGGAGCGCGGTCTGACGCTCGTCATGGTCTCCCACGACCTGTCGGTGGTCGCCTCGCTGTGCGAGCACACGGCGGTACTGGAGCGTGGCCGCCTGGTCGAGCAGGGCCGGACCGCACAGGTACTGGGTGCTCCCGCGCACCCGTACACCCGTCGGCTCGTCGAGAGCGTGCCGCGCCTGCCGGTCTGACCCTCCGCCCGCCGCCCGCCGCCGGCCGGCGGACGGCGGACGGCGGACGGCGGACGGCGGACGGACGGTCCCCGGGGTGCCGCCCGTGCTCCGCGTTCAGTCGGTTCCGCTCACGGGCGGGTCGATGTCGTGGTCCGGGACGGCGGGCCACGCCCGGTGGCCCTCGTCGTGCCAGAGCGGGCGGCGGTCGACGCGCAGGCCGAGGATCTCCGGTCGTGCGTAGTGGCCGCGGGAGTCGACCCAGACCTTGACGGCGTCGAGATCGGCGAGGTCGACGCGGGCGGTGACGAGCCTCTCCTCCGGGCCGGTGTGCGGTCCGGCCAGATACTGGTTGAAGGGGTGGATCACGGCCGACCAGCCACCGCCTTCGGCGATGTGCTTCTGGGGACCGATGGCCGACTCCATCCAGCGCAGGCACGTCGCGTCCACCGGATTGCCCGCGGCGACGACGAAGGTCTGCGCGGTGAGTGCGTGGGTCTTCATCATGGCGTCGATCTGGATGTCGGCGACGGCCTCGAAACCGGCCATGGTGGACAGTCCGGGCCAGGCCGCCGCATGGATCTCCTGGCCCTGGGCGATCAGGGCCTGCCGGGCCAGGTTCATGGTGTGCTCCCAGCAGGCGAGGCCGCCGATCCGGCCCAGCGCGCTGTCGAAAACGCTGAGCGTCGAGCCGCCGCCCTGGGCCCACACGATCCGCTCGGCGTAGGTGGGCTGGAGCTTGCGGTGCACCCCGAGCAGGCTGCCGTCGGGGTCGATGAAGACCTGGCTGTTGAAACAGGTGCGGGTCCCCGGGAGCCGTTCGCTGACCCCGAGGACCGTACCGACTCCGGCACGGCGGCACGCGGACCGGACCCGGGCGACCTCCGGTCCCGCCACCTCGACGGAGGCGCCGGCGTAGGCGGCGTTGGCGCCCTGCTGGTCCAACGGGGCGTACGCCTCGATCCAGTACGGGTAGCCCGGTACGAAGGTCTCGGGGAACACCAGGAGGTCGATGCCCTCCCGGCCTGCCTGTTCGACGAAACCGACGACCTTGTCGACGGTCGCCCCGGTGTCCATGAACACCGGGGCGGCGTGCACGGCGGCGACGGTCCGCTGTGTGGAGGCGGTCCGTGGCGCGGACGGGGAAGGTGGCATCAGGCCCTCCTTGATGACGTGACGGTGCGCCGAGGGGGATCGGCGACGGATGAGCGACCGCTGCGTGGTCCTGACGCAGATGGTCCCGCACGCTCACGGTCGCATGCCCGCCCACCGGCGGATCGGACGCGTCGTACCCCGTACCCGCGCCCCGGCTCGCCGCGGACGACGGGCGTCAGACCGGGCCCGCCTCGCCCGTCGGCACTTCCGGGGACCTCGGTGTGCGCGTCGGGGTGCGTTCCGGGGGCAATGCGCGCATGGTTCGAAGGGGCGAGAAGAAGTTGGGCAGGAAGCTCAGTGTCATACCGATCGCGCCGGCCCACAGCGTGGCCGCCGTCCCGAACACGGAGCCCGAGACCCCGCCCAGCAGCCCGCCGAGGGGGATTCCGCCCCAGGACACGAATCGGGTGGTCGCGCTCATCCGGCCCAGCAGCCGATCCGGTGTGAGGGCCTGTTGAAGACTCGCCTGGGTCACGACACGGACGACCCCGCCCAGTGAGAGTGCCGCGAGTCCGGCCGCGGCCACGTACACGCCCCACCCCGGTCGCGCCATCGGCATCAGAACGGTCGCCGGACAGGTGACCAGTGTCGCGAGCCAGATGGCGGGCCCCTGCCCGATCCGCTTCGAGACCGCGGTCGCCGACAGCGCGCCCAGCAGCGCGCCGCACCCCATCCCCGACAGGATGAGGCCGATCCCGAGGGACAGGATGCCCAGTTCCCGTTCCAGGAAGACCAGCAACACGGCCTGATACATGGCCAGGAAGAGATTGAACAGCGCGTCGCCCATCATGATCGCGCGCAGTACGGGGTGCTGGAGAACGAACCTCAGCCCCTCCTTGATCTCCCGCCCCAGCCGCCGGTGCTCGTTCGGCCCGGGCTTCGGTTCGCGTGTGCGCATGGTGGCCGCGAGCAGCCCCGACACGGCCATCCCGGCCGAACCCACCCACAGTGTCACCGGGGCTCCGGCCAGACCGATCAAGGGCCCCGCCAGCGCCGGGCCACTGATACTGGTCACCGAACGCACCGCCGAGAGTCTCGCGTTGCCCTCGACCAGTCGGCCGCGTCCCACGACGTGCGGCAGGCAGCTGACGTGGGCGACGTCGAAGAAGACGGTCAGCACTCCATGGACGAGCGCGACCGCGTAGAGCCAGCGGATGGTGAGCAGGTCCGCCCACCACGCCATGGGTATCGTCGCCAGCATCAGGGCACGAGCGAGATCGGTGCCGATCATCATCGTTCGTTTCCGCGCGCGATCCACCCACGCGCCCGCCGGCAGCCCGACCAGGAGTGAACCCGCCGTCGTCGCCGCGGCCAGGAGTCCGACCTGCAACTCGTCGGCGTTCAGGGCCACGATGGCGACCAGGGGCAACGCCAGGAAGGTGATGCGGTCGCCCAGCTGGCCGAAGGCGGTGGCGGCGAACAGCCGCCCGAAGTCCCGGTCACGCAGAAGTCCGGTGCGGGAGACCTTTGACACGTCAGTCCTCTGTGGTCGGTGCGGAAACATCGCTCTCATGTCCCGACGGCCGCGGCCGGTCGGCTCCGAACTCGTAGACCACTTCGCGACAGGCGTCCGGAATGACCATGTCGGCCGTTTCCACCGGACGTCCGTCGGTGTCGAGGATGGTCCGCTCGATCCGCAGCACGAGATCCCCCACCCCGATGCCCAGCAGGTTCGCCTGGGCCGGGGTCGCACGGGCCGGACGCGGCACCTCGACCACGGTCTCGACGACCACACCGATGGAGCGCATGCGCTCGACCACCCCCTTTCCCGCCAGGGGGCCCCTCTCGGGCAGCACGACCGGTGTTCCGTCCGTGACGGCCATCGGCTCCCAGGACTCGGAGAGTTGGACGGGCCGCCCCTCGGCCAGGAACTCGTAGTGCGTGTAGACGCAGAGGTCCCCGGGGCCGATGGCCAGCCGCTCGGCGATCGCCTCGGGCGCGGGGACGCGGACCCGGCTGTGCGCGTCCCAGGCGTCGGCTCTTCCCCGCTCCCCCGTACCGGACAACGGGGAGGTGCCGCCCGGGCGTTCGCGGTGGCGCGAGCGGACCAGCCGCAGGCGCTCGCGCGGTGTGCGGACGTAGGTGCCCGAACCCACGCGTCCTTCGAGGAGACCGTCGACGATCAGACGGTCCACGGCCCTCCGCACGACGTTGCGTCCGACCGCGTACTCCTCGGCGAGGCGTGCCCGAGCGGGCAGACGTTCCCCGATCTCCCACTCCCCCGCGAGAATGCGTGTACGCAGCACGTCGGCCACTGCGAGGTACGGCGCCTCTCGGGGCATGGGAGTTCCTCCGGTCGTTCCGCTGCGCGACAGTTCGTGTTCCAGGGGGCCTTGGCAAGCTACTGCACCGGGGGAAAGCTGCTGGAGCAGAAATACGCTGGGCACCCGCCCGCCGACGTCCGACGTCCGGGCCATGCCCTCGAACGCGCCCGTTCCGCCCACGCGGGGCGGGGGCCGGATCCCGTGGAGTGTGCGGTTCATCTGCCCGGGCGGACTCGCCGGGGGCTCCGGGGCGCTCCGGCGTCGCGCGGGGCACATACACGCCGGCGGCGTGGCGGCCACCCCTTCCCGGGGGAGGCGCCGCGCGCACGCCCCCGCTCACGCGTGGTTCGTCACTCGCCCCACTGCCAGTACTGTTCCGGCCTGGCCGGCCCGGAACAGTCGGCGAGCGTCAGCCGGGGGCTGGGGCGGTCCCGGTCGTTCCAGTGGGCCGGGAGTTCACGGTCGTCCTGGTAGAGGCACCGGTTTCCGCTGCCCTCGATCCGCCATGCCGCCCGCTTCCAGGTGGGGCTCTGCCACGGCACCCGGGTCCATCGTTGGTCCGCGGCGCCGCCGCGGCAGGGTGTGAGCCCGACTCCGGTGCCGATGGCGGTGAGGCAGGAACGCTGTTCGTTCCGCGGCCCGATCGTGCCGTCACCGCCCGTCCGCCACCGCTGTGCGGCGGATCCGTCGCAGGGACGGATGCGGACCTTCCCGGTCCCCGACGAACCGCTCGCCGCGTCGAGGCAGCGGGCCGGGTCCGGTCCGGTGGCGTATGTGGTGCGGCCGATGTCCCCGAGCACCTCACCGGGTCGCGGCGCGCGGTGGACCTGCACGTACTGGCGATGGAGCCACAGCTTCCAGTCCTCCTGGAGCGGACCGGTGTAGGGCGGGACGTTGGCGCACCAGCCGGTGGCACGGCAGCGGCGTCTGGCGACGTACCAACGTGCCACCCGTTCCTTCTCGGCAGCCTCACCGGACGTGAGATTCGCCTTCATCGGCGACATCGTGTACGCGAGGTAGGCCGTCACGGGGATCCCGAGGGCGTAGCCCACCCTCCTGAAGTAGCGGGCCGTGATGCCGTGGTCGCTGTGGTCGACGCCGCCGCCGAGGCCGAACGCGAACGAGGCGTTGTCGTGGTCCATGGTCAGGATGCGTTCCGCGCGACCGCTGCGCACCAGGGCGGAGAGCGTGGCGAGCAGCCGTTCCTCGTCGTAGGTCACGCCCCCGAGGAACCCGTGGACGCTCCGTCTGCTTCCGTCGAAGAGCCTGAGCACGCTGTCGGCCTCCTGGCCGTGCGGAAGCCCGTCGTGCAGGTCGAGGAAGGTCAGCCGGACCTCGGCGCCCCGTGGCCGGCCGGCCAGCAGGAACGATCTGACCCGGATCCCGTCGGCCCGCACATCCGAGTGCTTCCAGTCGCCGTCGGCGGCACCCGCCATGAACGCGTAGGCCGACCGGACCCCGTACTCCCTGCGGTCCACGTACTCCAGGGCCTTCACCCGGTTCTGGATGGCGTCGTCCCCCGCGGTCAGGTAGACGGTGTGGAGCGGGCAGTTCCCCCGAATGGTCCGCATGATCTCCGGATTCAGGAAGAACAGGTCGTCGTCGGGGTGCGCGACACCCACCACGGTGCTACGGCAACGGGAGGGTTCCTTCCGCAACGTGCCCGCCGTGCCGGGGCCGGAAGGCGGATCGGGCTCGGAGGAACAGCCGGTGGTCGACAGCGCGCAGAGAATCATGGCCGCTGCCAGGACACGATACGCGCGGCCCGTGCGGCGGCGGATGCCGCCGTCCCGCGGCCTCGCCCCGTCCATGTCCGGCCCCTCTCCCGCGTCGTGTGCCCCGCAACGGATGATCACCGCGCGGACGCCCGGAACCAACCGACACGCCGCACCGCGCACCCGGTCGGACGACGGAGCCGTCCGTCACCGGATGCAGATCCCGCCCGCTGCTGCCAGGCTTGACCAGGTGGCCCGGACGAGCACGACCGAGCGGTGCGGACGTCCCGCCGGGTGGCCGGCCACCGTCCTCGGCCCGTGGGTTTCCGGTGGAAGCCACGCGGACCTCCATCCCGAGGGAAGAGGAACCGACATGCAGACACTCCGTGCACGCGCCGTCATCGCCTCCGTCGCCGCCGCGACGGTCCTTCCCCTGTCGTTGGGCGCTCTCGCCCCACAGGCACTCGCCGATGACACGACGCCCGTCTCCACGAACGCGTCGGGAACCCCGAGCCCGTTCGGGCCCGGCTGCTCCTCGCTCCCGAAGAACGGCAAGGGCAGCATCGACGCGATGTCCAAGGAGCGGGTGGCGAGGGCCGCAGCGACCAACCCGAAACTGACCAAGCTGGCGCTGGCGCTGAAGGACGCGGGCCTCACCACCAAGCTCGACGACGCGAAGCACATCACGGTGTTCGCACCGACCAACGAGGCCTTCGACAAGGTCCCCAAGGAGAAGCTCGCCACCCTGATGAAGGACAAGGCGCAGCTCAAGAAGGTCCTGACGTACCACGTCGTGGACAAGACCGTCACCTCCAGTGAGCTTCCGAACGGAAGCTTCAAGACGATGGAGGGGTCGACGCTCAAGACCTCCGGGTCGGGTACGTCGTTCAAGGTCAACGACAAGGCGAACATCGTCTGCGGAGACATCCGGACGGCGAACGCCACCGTGTACCTCGTCGACACCGTGCTGATGCCCCCGAGCAGCTGAGGTGCGTCCCGCGGGGCACGCCGAATCCGCGCGGTGCCCGTCGCCCGGTGCGGGCGACGGGCACCGCGGTCACGGGCGGGCGGTGGGTTCGAACCAGGTGGGCTCGTCGGTCAGGGCCTGCTTGATCCTGAAGACCGAGAACTCGTTGAGCGGCGGCAACGCGTCCACCGGGTACCAGCCCACCTCCAGTGACTCGTCGTCGTTGACGCACGCCTCACCGCCCGTCGCCCGGCAACGGAACGTGACGTCCAGGTACTGGCAGTGGTCACCGTTGGCGTACTGGACCGGTGCCAGGGCCTGGGTGAGCACCACGCGTTCGGCCACGCAGTGCACGCCGGTCTCCTCGTACACCTCTCGCTCCGCGGTGGTCGCCGGCTGCTCGCCCGGCTCGCAGATGCCACCGATGAGGGCCCACTTGCCGGTGTCGGAACGCCGGCCCAGAAGCACTCTTCCCCCGTCGTCGAAGACCACTGCGGTCACGCCCGGCAGCAGGAGCAGCTGGTTGCCCGCCGTGGCGCGGATCCGGCGGATGAATTCAGGAGTTGCCATGCGTCCGACCCTATGTGCTGTCCGGGCCGCGACACGACGGTCAACGGGCGCGCCGCAGCCGTACCGAACGGACGGTGACCCAGCCGAGCCCCGCCACGGCGATCAGCGCGAGCACGCCCTCGGGAAGCGTGCCCAGGCGGGTCGCGGGGGTCAGTGAGGACCGCAGCGGCACCTTGTCGACGAGCACGTCCGGGGTGAAGAGCTTCGTCTGCTGTACGACGGTCCCGTCGGGCCGGATGATCGCGCTGACCCCGCTGGTGACGGGGACGACGACGGACCGGCTGTGCTCGACGGCCCGCACCCGGGACATGGCGAGCTGCTGGTAGGTCATCTCGCTGCGCCCGAAGGTGGCGTTGTTGCTGGGTACGGCGATCAGTTGGGCGCCGTGCCCGACGGTGTCCCGCACCGCGTCGTCGAACGCCGCCTCGTAGCAGGTCACCAGACCGACGTAGGTGCCGGCCAGGTCGAAGACGCCGACCTTGTGCCCCGGTCCGAAGTCCTTCCGCACCCGGTCCACGTCCGAGCTGAAGAGCCGGGCGAAGGACCGCATCGGGATGTACTCGCCGAACGGCTGGATGTGACGCTTGTCGTAGGTTTCGACGGGGCCCTTCCCCGGCTCCCACCGGATGAGGGAGTTGCGGAGTTTGCCGGTGTCGGGTTCGAGCACCGACCCGACCACCGTGGGGACGCCGATCGCCTTCACCGCCTCGTCGATCACGATCCGGGCATCGGCGTTCCGGTAGGGGTCGAGATCGGAGGAGTTCTCCGGCCACAGCACGAAGTCGGGCCGGGGCTTCCTGCCCGCCTCCACGTCCCGGGCCAGTTCCTCGGTGCGGCGGGCGTGGTTGTCGAGGACGGCGCGGCGCTGGGCGTTGAAGTCGAGTCCGAGGCGCGGCACGTTGCCCTGGACGGCGGCGACGGTCGCGGTGCCGTCCTCGGCCGAATCGTCCACGAGCGGCAGCGCGGCGAACGCGCCCACGACGGGAACGAGGACGGTCGCCGCGGCGGCGGCCACGGCCGCCCGGGGCACTTCGCGGGTGGAGCGGCGGGCGCGGACCAGGCGCACCACCTCGTGGAGGCCGAAGCCGCACAGCACCACGGCGAAGGAGAGCAGCGGCGTACCTCCCACGGCCGCGAGCGGCAGGAACACGCTGTCCGCCTGGCCGAAGGCGATCTTTCCCCAGGGGAAGCCGCCGAACGGGATCCGGGCCCGGATTCCCTCGTCCAGGGCCCAGATCGCCGCGGCCCACACCGGCCCGAACGCGAGTCGCGACACGGCGGCGATCCCGAGGCAGCCGACCGCGATGAACAGCGCCTCGGCCGTGGCGAGTGCCAGCCACGGCACCGGGCCGACCTCCTCGCCCGTCCAGTGCAGCAGCGGCAGCATGAATCCCAGCCCGGCGAGCAGGCCGAGGCCGAATCCGGCACGCAGGCGGCGCTGGTGCAGCACCCAGCCGAGAAGCGCGAAACCGGGGAGAACCAGCCACCACAGGGGCCGTGGCGGAAAGCTCAGGTACAGCAGCACTCCCGAGACGACGGCGGCGGCGGGCCGCAGGAGTCGCGGGACGAGCCGTCTTCCCCTGGACAGGGGGGCGGGTGCGGGCTGCTGCGGTTCGTCGACCGGGGTGATGGTGGCGCTCACCCGGCGGAGTCTACGGTCATCGGCTGTGTACCGGGCGGCCCCCGTCCGGATGGCGAGGAATACGCGCCGGGCCGATCACCGCTTTTCCCCGCGGATCCGGACCTGTCGTGTCCCCGGCCCGCCGTCCGCCGTGCCCCGTGTCAGGCCCCGGCCGCCGCGCCGCTCCTCGACAGGTGCAGGCGCTCGCGGATGAACCGCACGCCGGTCTCGGCGTCGTCGACCGTGATGGTGAACGTCCGGCCGTCGCCGAGCCGGAGCACCAGGCCCTCGCCCCGGCGGACCACCACGGCGGTGCCCTGTTCCGGGCGCCAGCGGTAGCCCCAGCCGCCCCACTGGCGCGGGGTGACCCGCGGCGCGAACTCCGCGCCCACCACCTGGGTCAGCAGGATCCGGCGGCGGGGCAGGCCCATGTGGCCGCAGCGCACTTCGAGGGCGTCGCCGTCGACCCTGACGGCCACGTTCACGAAGGCGAGGGTGCCGAAGAGCATGAGCAGTCCGGCGGCCACGCAGCCGATCACGGACATCAGCAGCGGGACGGTCCCGGAGGTCCAGTTGGAGGTGACGGCAAGCTGGACGCCGAGCGCCAGGCAGGCGGCGCCCATGGCGGCGAGCACCCACTGGGCCCTGTTGGTGGCCCTGCCGATCCAGACGTCGGAGTGGAGATCGGCTCCGGGGTGCCTCGGTTTTCGGGGGTGGTCCCTCATGTCAAGCAGCGTACTCAGAAGACCGCACGCCGGGGACGCGTCGGACGGGTCGCGCCCGGGTCAGCGGGCGGGGGTGACGGCCGCCAGCAGGCGGCCCTCGGCGTAGCCCAGGGCGGCCCGCGGCAGGTCGGCGACGCGTCCGCCGAGGAGCACCGTGAGACTTCCGGCCGGTTGGGCCGACGGAGCGGGTGCCACCCCGATTCGGCGCAGTGCCTGGGCGGCGACGGCTCCGGCGGATCCGTGCAGGGCGACGGGGGGCAGACCGTGCTGCCGCAGGGCGGCGCGGACGCGCTCGGCGACCAGTTCGTAGTGGGTGCAGCCCAGGACCACGGACCGTACGTCGCGCGGGGTGCGCGCGGCGGCGACGGCGACGGCCCGGTCGATGGCCGCCTCGTCCGCGTGTTCGATGGCGTCGGCGAGTCCCGGGCACGGGATCTCGGTGACGGGGACGGCGCCCGCGAATTCCCGGATGAGTCCGCGCTGGTAGGGGCTGCCGGTGGTGGCGGGCGTGGCCCAGATGGCGACCGGACCGCCACCCGCGGCGGACGGCTTGATGGCGGGAACGGTGCCGACGACCGGCAGCGCGGGTTCCAGCGCGGCGCGGAGCGTCGGCAGGGCGTGCACGGAGGCCGTGTTGCAGGCGACGATCAGCGCGTCGGGCTCCTGGGCGGCGGCCGCGCGGGCCACGTCCAGCGCGCGGCCGGTCACGTCCTCGGGGGTGCGTGGCCCCCAGGGCATGCTGCCGGGGTCGGAGGAGAGCACCAGATCGGCGTCGGGCCTCAGCCGGCGTACCGCGGCGGCGGCCGCGAGCAGGCCGATTCCGGAGTCCATGAGCGCGATCTTCACCCGGTCACCATAGTCGACCGCCCTTGCGATTCCTCCGCAGTGGTGCAGACTGCGGCGAATGAGTGCCGTTGCCTGGATCGCCGTGGCTTCGCTGGCCGCGTGGGTGTGGTTGCTGCTGGGACAGGGGTTCTTCTGGCGGACCGACCAGAGACTGCCGCGCCGCGGGGCGCCGGAGCGCTGGCCGTCGGTCGCGATCGTCGTGCCCGCGCGTGACGAAGCAGACATGCTGCCGGTGAGTCTGCCGTCGCTGCTGGCGCAGGACTATCCGGGAACCGCGGAGATATTCCTCGTCGACGACTGCAGCAAGGACGGGACGGGGGACGTCGCCCGCGCGCTGTCCGTACGGTACGGCGGTCTGCCGGTGACGGTGGTGTCGCCGGGCGAGCCGGAACCGGGCTGGACCGGCAAGCTCTGGGCCGTGCGGCACGGGATGGCGCTCGCCCGGGCCCGGTCCCCGGAGTACCTGCTGCTGACGGACGCCGACATCGCCCACGAGCCGGACAGCCTGCGGGAGCTGGTCGCCGCCGCCGTGTCGGGCGGGTTCGACCTGGTGTCGCAGATGGCCCGGCTGCGGGTGTCGAGCGGGTGGGAGCGGCTGGTGGTCCCCGCCTTCGTGTACTTCTTCTCGCAGCTCTATCCGTTCCGGTGGGTGAACCGGAAGGGGGCGCGCACGGCAGCGGCGGCCGGTGGCTGCGTACTGCTGCGGACCGGGGCCGCGGTCCGGGCGCGGGTGCCCGAGTCGATCCGGCACGCGGTGATCGACGACGTGTCGCTGGCACGGGTGGTCCGGCGCGGCGGCGGACGGATCTGGCTGGGGCTCGCGGAACGGGTGGACAGTGTGCGGCCGTACCCGTGCCTGGCGGACCTGTGGCGGATGGTGTCACGGAGCGCGTACGCCCAGCTTCGGCACAGCCCGCCGCTGCTCCTGGGGACGGTGCTGGGGCTCGCCCTGGTGTACCTGGCGCCGCCGGTCGCGCTCGTCGCCGGGCTGCTGGGCGGTGATCCGGTGGCCGCGTGGGCGGGCGGGGCGGCGTGGGCGGTGATGGCCGGGACGTACATGCCGATGCTGAGCCACTACCGGCAGTCGCTGTGGTGGGCGCCGCTGCTGCCGTTCACCGCCGCGCTGTACCTGCTGATGACGGTCGACTCGGCGGTGCGGCACCACCGGGGCCGGGGAGCGGCCTGGAAGGGGCGGACGTACGCCCGTCCCGAGGCCGCGCCGGACCGGTGAGCGGACCGGCCGTGGGCCGGGACCGGTGGCACCGGCCGGACGTCCGGGGGGTCATTTGCGGCCGGGAGTCCAGTTCATCCCCCACCCGTATGCGTAGTCGACGGTGCGCTGCGGGCTGACCCCGCGCTCCGGCACCAGGTAGCGGGCCTCGCGCTGCACGGTCAGGTCCCCGCCGTTGTTGGTGAGGAGCGCGAGGGCGCAGACGGTGGACGGGACGGTGCATTCGTCGAGCGAGAAGTCGATCGGGGCGCCGTGCTGGGGCTGGAGGGTGACGGTCGCGTGGAGGTCGGCGAAGCTCCGGGCGCCCTCGTAGATGGTGACGAAGATCAGGATGCGACGGAACCTGTCCCTCTGGTCGAGGTTGACCGTGAGGTTCTCGCCCGTGGCGACGGCTCCGGTCCGGTCGTCGCCGTCGAGGTGGATGTACGGGGGCTGCCCGAGCGCGCCGAACGCGTTCCCGAGCGCCTGCACGACCCCCTTGCGGCCGTCGGCGAGTTCGTAGAGTGCGCAGAGATCGAGGTCGAGATCGGCGTGATTGGCGACCGCCCTGCCGAGTTTGCGGCCCCAGCCCGTGAACTGTTTGCGGACTTGCCAGTTGAGATTCACCCGGAGGTCTCCGGAAGTGCCTCCCTGTTTGGCGAGCGAGACCGACGGAGCCTGCTTGGTCAGGGTCACCTTGGTCAGACGCACGGGAGCGGCGGCGGGCGGCGCGGAAGGTGTCGGAGGTGTCACCGGGAGTGCGGGCGGAAGTACCGGCGGAGGCGGGGGAAGCTGGTCAAAGCGCGTTGTCCGCCGGGCCTGTCGAGGTGATTGGGGTTGTTGATTCGGCTGGGGCCGCTGCGGTTCATCGACGGAAATACCGAAGTCCGTCGCGAGACCTTCGAGACCGGTGCCGTATCCCTGACCGACCGCACGGAATTTCCAGGCTCCTTGGCGACGGTAGAGCTCCCCGAGGATGAACGCGGTCTCGACGGTCGCGTCGGTGCTGTCGAAGCGGGCGATCTCCGAGCCGTCCGCCGCATCGGTGATCCGCACGTACAACCCTGTGACCTGCCCGAAGGTACCGCCGTCCGCGGAGGCCGCGAGGACCACGCGGTCGATGTCCGGCTCGACGCCTGCCAGGTCGACCGCGAGCCGGTCCGTCGCCCTGTCGCCGACGGCCCGCTTGCCCTCGTGGCGCACCGCGCCGGAGGCGTGGACGGGCTGGTTGTAAAAGACGAAGTCGGCGTCGCCGCGCACCTTTCCCGATACGAGCAGCAGCGCCGAGCCGTCCACATCCGGGGCCGCCGGAGAGGTGCGCCACCCCAATTCGACCCCCACCGCCCGGGCCGTCACCGGAACATTGGCGCCTTTTAGCATGGTCATGCTCGTCCCCATCGCGAGTCCGGCTGCCCGAAGGCCTTTCTCCGCCAACCTAATGCCCCGGCAGCCGTACAACGGAGTCGAGGGCATCCGGTGATCTTCCGGTAACCCCCGGAACACGTTCCTTTACATGATCCCAACACTCCTCGATGCCCCTTTTTGCCAAGTTCGCTCGCATTGGGGAACGAGGTTCACCCAGAACACGCAAAACAACCCTCATACCGGGCTCCCCAACCAGCGCGTCGTGGGCTTAACTTAGGTGGCATGACCTCCCCCCGCTCCACCTTCGGCAGCGGCTACTACGCCGCGTCGTCCTTCCCCGACACTCCGATCTACGACTCCCTGGTCGCGGAGCGGGGCACCCCTCAGATCGCTCCGATCCGAGTGCCTGCCGCCTACGACACGGGCCACAGTCATCTGCCGGCCCTCCCGGCGGCGCTGCCCGCTCTCCCGGCGGCCCCCTCCCAGCCCGGTCCGCCGTACGGCTACCAGCAGCCGGCCCCGCAGGGATACACGCCGATGCAGCCCACCCCGTTGCACAACGCCCCGGCTCCGTACATCCCGCAGCAGCCGGCCGCGCCCCGGGGCGGGTACCAGGCGCCCTACCCGCCGCAGCAGCAGCGGCCCGCGCCCGCCACCGGGTACGAGGCGATGCGCCCGGCGGCCCCGCGCCCCGCTCCGGCGCCCTCGCCCTACGAGGATCCGTACAACCGCCCGTACCAGGGCCGGGGGTACTGACCCGTCAGAAGTACCGAGCGGGAGTCGCACGGTAGTACCGAGGTCGTCGTCGAGCCATGGGGACTCGTCGGCGACTTCGGCGTTCCGGGTACCCGACGGGCCGTCAACCCCGTTCGTCGGCGGGAACCCGCACGGGTGCTCACGCCTCGTACCGGGCGGGGGTCGCGCCCTCTTCGCCGCTTCGGCGCATGAACCGTGCCGTACCGGGCCAGGACGGATACGGAAGGGGGTACGTGACGGTGCGAGCGGCTGCGGGAGTGTGGCGTTGGCGGCGCAACGCGCTGTGCCGCGCCACCGACCGGCGCGAGGCGTGGACGGCTCTCGTCGCGCTGCTCCTCATGCTGTCGGCGGCACCGGCCCTGGGCTGGCTGTGCGACTCGCTCACCGACGAGTCCCTGCAGCGGACGGTCCGGGCCGAGCGGGCGGAACGGCGTGCCACGACGGCGATCGTGCTGCGCGCCGCGCCGGCGGCGCCACGGCTCGCCACCGACCCCGAGGTGTCCTCGGAGCACACCTCGCGGACGTCGGTGACGGCCCGTTGGAAGGCCCCGGACGGGACGGAGCGCAGTTCCACGGTGACCACCCTGTCCCGGAGGACCGCCCCGGGTTCCGCGGTGGAGATCTGGACGGATCGTTCGGGCCGCCCCGTACCACGCCCCATGGACGCGCCGACGGCCCGCACGCACGCGGCGCTGGCCGGCGTCGGGGTGACGCTGCTCGCCGTCGGAGCGGTCGAGGGCTGCCGTCGCCTGATCGTCCGGCGCATGGTCCGCGGGCGGTACGAACGGATCGACCGGGACTGGGCCGCGGCCGGTCCGGACTGGGGCAGGACCGGGACCGGCGGCTGATCGACCGCCGATCGGGTCAACTCCCGGTCTCCGCGCGCGCTACGGTGGACCGGCCCGCTCGCTTCCCCGGGAGGGGCGGAACCGAGGTCCGTCGCTGCCCGCAGGCCGGTGGCGCGGGCATCACACACGCACGAGGTGGGGGCACAGCAGCGCCATGGCACAGGGCACGGTCCAGGTGACGCACACCGGCACATCGCGGTGGCGGCGCCGCACAGGCGAGTACGCCTCCCTCACCGCAGCTCTGGAGGCCGCGGCGGACGGCGACGTCCTCACCGTCGCGCCGGGCACCTACCGGGAGAATCTGGTCCTGCACCGCGCGGTGACGCTGCGCGGGCCCGAGGGCTCGGTCGGCTCGGTGCGGATCGCGCCGGCCGACGGCGTCCCGTTGACCGTCCGCGCCTCCGCCGTCGTGACCGACCTGCACGTGGAGGGCCAGGACTCGACAGCCCCGGCGCTGCTGGTCGAGGACGGGGCACCGGAGCTCGCGGACCTGCGGATCGTCACGCGTTCGGCCGCCGGGATCGAGGTGCGCGGCGCGGCGCGGCCGACGGTGCGCCGCTGCACGGTCGACAACCCGGCAGGGGCCGGGATCGCCGTGCTCGACGGCGCGGGCGGGGTGTTCGAGCAGTGCGAGGTCGTCTCGGCCGGGCAGTCCGGGATCTCGGTGCGCGACGGCGCCCATCCGCGGCTGGAGCGCTGCCGGGTCCACCACGCGTCGGGCGCGGGGCTGAGCGTCACCGGCGAGGGCAGCGGGCTGGAGGCCGTCGGCTGCGAGGTGTACGAGATCAAGGGCAGCGGGATACAGGTGTCCGCCCGCGCGGCGGCCCATCTCACCGACTGCACGGTGCACCGCACCTCGGCGGACGGGATCACGCTCGACACCGACGCCGTGCTGACCCTGGCCGACTGCGACATCCACGACATTCCCGAGAACGCGGTGGACCTGCGCTCGCGCTCGGTGCTCACCCTGACCCGCTCCGCGGTGCGCCGGTTCGGCCGCAACGGCCTCTCGGTCTGGGACCCGGGCACCCGCGTCGACGCCAACCAGTGCGAGATCCACGACAGTACGGGCGACTATCCGGCGGTCTGGGTGAGCGACGGGGCCACGGTGATACTGGACTCCTGCCGGGTCCACGACGTGCCCGACGCCATCTTCGTGCTCGACCGGGGTTCGCGCGCCGACGTGGTCGACAGCGATCTCTCGCAGATCCGCAACACCGCGGTGTCGGTGAGCGACGGGGCGACCGCCCAGCTCGACGACTGCCGGGTCCGCGAGGCGTCGACCGGCGCCTGGTTCCGCGACCACGGCAGCGGCGGCACGCTGAACAACTGCACCGTCGACACGGTGCAGACCGGGGTCATCGTCACCAAGGGGGCCGACCCGGTCATCGAACGCTGCACGGTCACCTCGCCCACCGAGGCAGGCTTCTACGTCTCCGCCGAGGGCCGCGGCACCTTCCGCGGCTGCCGGGTCACCGGCAGCGACGGCTACGGCTTCCACGTGATGGACGGGTGCCGTACGACGCTGTCCCGTTGCCGCACCGAGCGGTGCGCCCGCGGCGGCTACGAGTTCGCCGAGGGCGGCGCGCACGGCGACGGCCAGAACGCGGGGCCGGTCGTGGAGGACTGCACGAGCGACGAGAGCGCGCTGCACTCCCCCGCCCCGTCGTCGCCCGCCGTGCTCACCGCGACGCAGCCCGCCGCCCCCGGCCTGCTCGGGGCGGTTCCCGCACCACGCGCGGCGGACCAGGCGCCCGCCGGGGCCGGGGGGCCTGCCGCCGCCCCGGCCCGCGACTCGGACACCGTCCTCGGGGAGCTGGACGCCCTGGTGGGCCTGGACAGCGTCAAGCGGGAGGTACGTGCCCTCACCGACATGATCGAGGTCGGCCGCCGGCGCCGGGAGGCGGGACTCAAGGCGGCCTCGGTCCGGCGCCACCTCGTCTTCACCGGCTCCCCCGGCACCGGCAAGACCACCGTGGCCCGGCTGTACGGCGAGATCCTCGCCTCGCTCGGGGTACTGGAGCGGGGGCACCTGGTCGAGGTGTCCCGTGTCGATCTGGTCGGGGAGCACATCGGGTCGACCGCCATCCGGACCCAGGAGGCCTTCGACCGGGCGCGCGGCGGGGTGCTGTTCGTGGACGAGGCGTACGCCCTGTCCCCCGAGGACTCCGGCCGCGACTTCGGCCGGGAGGCGATCGACACGCTCGTGAAGCTGATGGAGGACCACCGGGACGCGGTGGTCGTCATCGTCGCCGGGTACACCCACGAGATGGAGCGGTTCCTCACCGTCAACCCGGGTGTGGCGTCCCGGTTCTCGCGGACCATCACCTTCGGCGACTACGAGCCCGCCGAACTGCTCCGGATCGTCGAGCAGCAGGCCGACGAACACGAGTACAGCCTGGCCCCCGGAACCGGTGAGGCCCTGCTGAAGTACTTCGCCGAACTTCCCAAGGGCCCGGCGTTCGGCAACGGCCGCACCGCGCGCCAGACCTTCGAGGCGATGGTGGAGCGGCACGCGGGCCGGGTCGCCCAGCTCTCCGAACCGAGCACGGACGACCTCAGCCTGCTCCACCCCGAGGATCTGCCGGAACTCCCCTGAGGGCCCGCCGGGGTGGCCCTCGATCACCGCGTCCGCCCGGTCAGCGGTCGCCCGAGAGCCTCGGGGACGGCGCGGGCCCGGGGGTCTCCGTGGTCGCCTGGTGGGGCAGGGCCGGGTCGAGCCGGTCCAGCAGCGCGGCCCGCTCCTCGGCGAAGCCGGGGTCGGCCTGGTAGTCGAAATGCCCCAGAACGGGTTCGGGCAGCGGGTGTTCGGGCGTACGTCCGTAGACCAGGGGGTCCTTCAGCGGCCCCCGGTCCACCGCGGTCCCCGGCACCTCGTCGAACCCGACCCGGCCACCGATCGGATCGGTGGCCCGCCAGAGGTTGCGCCAGCAGCGCACGGTGCGGTGGAGGCCATTCAGCGGTCCGGGACCGAAGTAGGCAGGGAACCAGCGACCGTACAGCCGCTCGATCGGCGAGCCGTAGGTGAGCAGGGCGACCCGGCCGCGCGTCCGTGCCGGCAACTGCCACACCGCGGAGGCGGCGAGGACGCTGCCCTGGGAATGGCCGGAGATGACGAGGCGGCCACCGGTGCGCCCGGTCCAGCCGGACATCCGTGACACCAGATCGGGAACGGCGCGCTCGGCGTAGCAGGGTGGCGCGAAGGGGTGCGCGGCGCGCGGCCAGAAGGTGCCGACGTCCCAGAGGATGCCGATCGTGCGCCGTGCGGAGGCGTCCCGGTAGGCACGCCGCCCCCAGGTGACGAACAGGACGAAGCCGAATCCGATCATCCAGGAACCGGTGGACTGGGCGGCTTCGGCCACGGCCTCGGCGAACGGACCGTTCCCCTTCATCGCCTCGCCGGGCACCTCGCCGCTCGCCCAGGCACCGCCGACCGCCGCCGCGCCGAGCAGCAGGGCGGCGCCGGAGACCGGGCCGATGATCCACGGTGCGGAGTCGGTGAGGGCCGCGGTGGCACGGATCCGGGCGATCTGCCGTGTGCGGGCGGGGTCCGGCAGTTTCGGTGCGTACTCCCGGTCGACCTCCGGTTCCAGGGCGCGGGCCTTGAGCCAGGTGCGCACGAGGAGCAGGACGCCCGGGAGCACCAGCAGGATCAGCAGGACCGGGATGACCGCCGCCTGCCAACTGAGCAGCACTGGCGGGCCCTTGATGGTCTCACCTGCCATGCCCGGGGTGCCGGGACCGTCGAGCCAGTCCGCGACCCATTGGGCGACCCCGCCGGTCATGACGCCGCCGAGCGCGCAGGCGAGCATGGCCACCACCGGGCCGCCGAGTCCGTACAGCACCGTACGGGGTTCGGGTGTGCGGCGGTACAGGCCGAGGGAGACCGCGGCGAGGAGGGCGACGAGCAGTACCTGGACGAGCGTGACGACGCTGAAGGCCAGGTGACCGGGCAGGGCCCCGTCCGACACCCAGCCCGGACGCGACCAGGCGGCGTAGATCCCGGTGAGGACGAGCAGCGTCAGGGAGGCGCCCGGCAGGTAGGTGATGAGGGCGCGGTCGAGCCGGTTGTCGAGGCGCTGCTCGCTGCGGCCCCGTCGGCAGACGACCCACAGCACGACGAGCGCGCCCAGGACCAGCGTCGTCTCGATGAGCCGGCCGAGGACGCCCGGCACGGGGCCGGTGACGGCGCGGTCGTGGTGGGTCGCGGCGCCCGCGACCGATGCCGCGACCGTCAGGAATCCCGCGGCCGTGTGGGCGGCGCGCAATCGGGCGACCAGCCGGCGGCCGTACCAGAATCCCGGCCTGCCGAGGGCCGGGTCGCTCGCGGTCGTGGCGGCGGTGCCGTCCGGGCCGTGTCCGGTCCCCGGATCGGCGTCGTCCGGCACGGCGCCGGTGAGCGGGCGCTGCGACTCGTACGCGCTCCACGTCCGGTTGGACAGGAACCAGAGCAACCCCACCAGTGCGGTGGGCACCAGCGCGGCGACGGCGAGTCTGCGGCCCGGCTGGGACCACCAGCCTCCCTGCGCCGAGGACAGGAAGCCGAGCCAGGACCGTCGGCCCGAACAGGCCTGCACGCCCGCGCACTGCCAGGCCGTCAGGTCGAGTGCGACCTCGCAGGCCGCCGCGGTCAGCAGGACCGTGAGGCTGAGCGCGACGAGCCGGACCAGGACGCCGTACAGGCGTACCGCGCGGGTGCGGGCCCGCGCGGTGGGGCGCATCCAGTGGGCGAGGTTGACGACCATGAAGGGGAGCAGCAGCAGCCACAGGGCCCGGGAGCCGTTGCCGGAGGTGAGGTTGGACCAGCAGTAGGCCTCCTCGATGGGCCGGTCGCGGTACCGGTCCGGGTGCTGTTCGGCGTCCGTGTCCTCGGGGCGCCGGTAGATGGCCGCGGTGGCGTCGCCGGTGATCCGGACGACCTGCGGGTCGTCGAGCATCTCCTGGGGGGTGGCGCCGCCCACGCCGTGGACCAGCAGCTCCAGCGCGGGCCCCGGGGGTGGTGGGGCCTGGGTGGCAGGTGGCACTGGGGTGACTCACTCTCGTTCGTGTGGGGGAAAATACTGATGGGAAGTCACCAGGATTGTGGCGGAGCGGTACGGTCCGCGCCGCTCTCACGGAATCTCCCCACTGCGGGGGTCGACGACACCGCGTGGCAGGATGATCCCGTTCCGGCACAGGCGACCGGCGGGAAGGAGCACCGGGGCGTTGAGCGACCATCAGAATCTGCTCGCGGAGCAGCGACGTGCCCTGATCCTCGACGAGGTGCGCAGGCGTGGCGGGGTACGGGTCAATGAACTCACCCGCAGGCTGAACGTCTCCGACATGACCGTGCGCCGGGATCTGGACGCGCTGGCCCGCCAGGGCGTGATCGAGAAGGTGCACGGCGGTGCCGTTCCGGTGGTCGAGGCGAGTACCCACGAGCCCGGGTTCGAGGCCAAGTCGGTCCTGGAACTGACGGCCAAGGAGGACATCGCGCGGGCCGCCGCGGCGATCGCCGTTCCCGGCAGTGCCATCGCCCTGTCCGGCGGCACGACGACGTACGCGCTCGCCCAGCGGCTGGTGGACGTGCCGGATCTGACGGTGGTGACCAATTCGGTGCGGGTCTCGGACGTGTTCCACTCCGCGCAGCGTGCGGGTGGCACGGGCGGTACGCGCGCCGGGGCCGCGACGGTGGTGCTCACGGGCGGGGCGCGCACCCCCTCCGACTCCCTGGTGGGGCCGGTCGCCGATCGGGCGATCGACTCGCTCCACTTCGACGTGCTGTTCCTCGGGGTGCACGGGATCTCGGTGGAGGCCGGTCTCTCGACGCCGAATCTGGCGGAGGCCGAGACCAACCGGCGTCTCGTCCGGTCGGCGCGGCGTGTGGTGGTGGTCGCGGACCACACCAAGTGGGGCACGGTGGGGCTGAGTTCGTTCGCCGGTCTGGAGCAGGTGGACACCTTCGTGACGGATGCGGGTCTGACGGCGGCCGACCGCGAGGAGATCGAGGAGTATCTTCCGGGTCTGCTGGTGGCGGGCCGGACCGTGGAGGACGACGGCTGAGGGCCTGTCGGGCGGCGTCCGCCCGGTCGGAGGTCACCCGGCAGGCCCTGAGGGCGGGGCGCCGGTCGGCGCGGGCATCACGACGACGCGCGGCGGATGCGGCAGGATCGGATGATGGCCCTGTTCCGGATCGAGCGCTTCACGTCCCTGCCGCCGGCCGAGTCCTGGCGCCGCCTGACGGACTGGGAGCGGCACGCCGAGCGGGTGCCGCTGACCCGGATCACCGTTCCTGCCGGAGTGCCGGCCGGGAGGGGGACGGTGTTCGTGGCGCGGACCGGGGTGGGGCCGCTGGGGTTCGACGACCCGATGGAAGTGGTGCGGTGGGCGCCGCCCGTCGCCGGGCGCGCGGGGCTGTGCCTGCTGGAGAAGCGCGGTTCGCCGGTGCTGGGCAGGGCCTCGATCGGCGTGTGTCCCACGGAGACCGGTTCCCACGTGGTGTGGGTGGAGGAGCTGTGTGTGCGGGGGCTGCCCCGGTGGGCCGATCCGTTGATCGCCGCGGCGGGACGCCGGGTGTTCGGCCGGGTCATCGACGGTTTGCTCGATCGTCCGGAGCGGTCCGGTCCGTAGCGTGCGGGGACGACGGTGTCCGCATCACGCGCACCGTTGGGTCCGTGGCGTGCGGGGGCGGCACGGGCGGCCGGTGCCGCCGTTCGGAGCCCTTCGCCGGGTCCGGTGCGGCACTCCGGTGGAAGACTCGGGCAGGTGACCGAAACCTCGGATGATGCGGGACCGCGCTCTCTCGTGACCGGCGCCACCGGATACATCGGCGGCAGGCTGGTGCCCGCGCTGCTCGACGCCGGGCACCGGGTGCGCGCGATGGCGCGGACCCCTCGCAAGCTGCGGGACTACCCGTGGGTGGACCGGGTCGAGGTGGTGGCGGGCGATGTCCGCGACGCCGCTTCGGTGCGGGAGGCCATGCGGGGCGTGGATGTGGCGTACTACCTGGTGCACGCGCTCGGCTCCGGACCGGGGTTCGAGGAGACGGACCGCGAGGCGGCCCGGATCTTCGGCGAGCAGGCGCGGGCGGCGGGGGTCGGGCGGATCGTCTACCTCGGTGGGCTGACCCCTGCCGGGGTCCCCGAGCGGGAGCTGTCGCCGCATCTGCGGTCGCGGGCCGAGGTGGGCCGCGTACTGCTCGACTCCGGGGTGCCGACGGCCGTCCTGCGCGCGGCGGTCGTCATCGGTTCGGGTTCGGCCTCGTTCGAGATCCTGCGCCATCTCACGGAGCGGCTGCCGGTGATGATCACACCGAGCTGGGTGCGCACGTCGATCCAGCCGATCGCGGTGCGGGACGTGGTGCGGTATCTCGTCGGCTGCGCCGCCCTGCCCGCCGAGGTGAACCGCACGTTCGACATCGGGGGTCCGGACGTCATGACGTACCGGGACATGATGCGGCGGTACGCCGAGGTCGCCGGGCTGCCGCACCGGGTGATCCTGCCCGTGCCGGTGCTGACGCCCAGGCTGTCCGGTCTGTGGATCGGCCTGGTGACGCCGGTGCCGCACGCGATCGCCCGTCCGCTCGCCGAATCACTGCGGCACGAGGTGGTCTGCCGTGAGCACGACATCACCCGGTACGTGCCCGATCCGCCCGGCGGCCCCATCGGCTTCGACCGGGCGCTGCGGCTGGCGCTCCAGCGGATCAAGGACGCCCGGGTCGACACCCGTTGGTCCTCCGCCTCGGTCCCGGGGGCGCCCAGCGATCCGCTGCCCACCGACCCCGACTGGTCAGGCGGCACGCTCTACCGTGATGAACGCGAGCAGGTGGTGCCGGTGGCCCCGGACGCGCTCTGGCGGGTGATCGAGGGCATCGGCGGCGAGAACGGCTGGTATTCGTTCCCGCTCGCCTGGGCCGTGCGGGGTTGGCTCGACCGGATCGTCGGCGGCGTCGGGCTGCGGCGCGGTCGTCGGGACCGGCAGCGGCTGCGGGTGGGCGACTCGCTGGACTTCTGGCGCGTGGAGGAGATCGTTCCGGGTGAGCTGCTGCGACTGCGGGCGGAAATGAGGCTGCCCGGCCCGGCCTGGCTCGAACTCTCGGTCAGCCGCGACGACCGGGGCCGGACGGTCTACCGGCAGCGCGCGCTGTTCCATCCGCGCGGGCTGCTCGGCCATGCCTACTGGTGGAGCGTGTGGCCGTTCCACTCGGTGGTGTTCGGCGGCATGGCGCGCAACATCACCGCCGCCGCACGCCCGGCCCCGAGACATCCCGCGGTCTGAACTTCCTGCGGGCGAAGACATGTGACGGAGCGTCAGTTAAGGTGTGCGCCGTGCCGTACGCCCTCGACCGCACGGAGGTGCACCCGTGTCACGCCCGCTCCGTCCCGTCGGAATCGATTTCGTCGAGTCCGCTCCCCTGCGCCTGGTGTACGCCGCCGAGCTGTCCGCGTCCCCCGAGGACGTGTACCGCGCCCTCGCCGACGACGTCCCGGGCTGGCCGCTCTGGTTCACCGCGGTGACCGCGGCCCGGCCCCTCGAAGAGGGCACGGGCCGCGAGGTCCGGCTCAGGGGCGGCACGGTGATGCGCGAGACGATCCTCGCGGCGCAGCCCTGCGAGCGCTACGCCTACCGGGGCGACGAGGTCAACGCCCCGGGCCTCCGGGCGCTGGCGGAGGAGTGGCTGATCACCCCGGTCGGGGCCGGGACGCGCTTGCGCTGGACCTTCGCCGCGGACGGCTCCGGCCCGTTCCGGTTCGCGCTGCGGCTGGGCCGCGCCGGAGTGGGCCGCGCCTTCCGGGACGCGGCCCGCCGGCTCGACGGGCGGCTGACCGGGTCCGCGGGCTGAGCGCGACCGCTGATCCGCTCACCGCGTCGCGCGTCGGACCACCCGTCGGGGCCGGGTCATGCGGGCCATTCGCCGCTGCTCAGGAAGGTGTCGATGGTCCGGGCGTACGGGGCGATGTCCAGTCCCTGGCCGGCGAGCCAGCCGTCGGAGTAGTACTTGTCGAGGTAGCGGTCGCCCGGGTCGCAGATCAGGGTGACGACGCTGCCGGTGGCACCCTCCGCGACCATCTCGGCGACCAGTTTGAAGGCGCTCCACAGTCCGGTGCCGGTGGAGCCGCCCGCTTTGCGGCCGATGGCGCGGTCGAGGGCGCGCACGGCGGCGACGCTGGCCGCGTCCGGGACCTTCATCATCCGGTCGATCGCCCCGGGCACGAAGCTCGGCTCCATCCGGGGCCTGCCGATGCCCTCGATCCGGGAGCCGCAGTCACTGGTGGCCAGCGGGTCGTGCCGGGTCCAGCCGTCGAAGAAGCAGGAGTTCTCCGGGTCGGGCACGCAGATCAGGGTGTCGAACTGCATGTAGTGCACATAGCGCGCGATGGTCGCCGAGGTGCCACCCGTCCCGGCGGTGGCGACGATCCACGTCGGCTCCGGATAGCGTTCCAGCCGGAGCTGCTGGTAGATCGACTCGGCGATGTTGTTGTTGCCGCGCCAGTCGGTGGCCCGTTCGGCGTAGGTGAACTGGTCCATGTAATGCCCACCGGTCTCGGCGGCGAGCCTGGCCGACTCCTCGTACATCCTGCGGGAATCGTCGACGAAGTGGCAGCGTCCGCCGTGGAATTCGATCAGCCGGCATTTCTCCGGACTGGTGGTGCGGGGCATCACCGCGATGAACGGCACGCCGATCAGCTTGGCGAAGTACGCCTCGGAGACCGCCGTCGAGCCGCTGGACGCCTCGATCACCGGCTTGCCCGGCCTGACCCAGCCGTTGCACAGCCCGTAGAGGAAGAGCGAGCGGGCCAGCCGGTGCTTGAGACTGCCGGTGGGGTGCGTCGACTCGTCCTTGAGGTAGAGGTCGATGCCCCACGCCTCGGGCAGCGGGAAGCGCAGCAGATGGGTGTCGGCGGAACGGTTCGCGTCGGCCTGGACCTTGCGCACGGCTTCCTTGAGCCAGGCCCGGTACTCGGGGTCGGAACGGTCGATGTCGACGGTCTCCGCGACCGGGCCCTCGTGTCCTTGCTGAACCGTGCCCATGGGCGCGCTCCTCCTCGTGTGACCGGACTCTCCGCGCCCACGATATTCCCCCCACCTGCACAAACGTTTCCTTTGACTGTCCATAGCCCTGGCTTGGCGTCGCGCGCGGCACGGGCGCGCCTGTGCGCCGGAACGCGACCTGGCGCGTCGGTCCGCACTTGTGCAGACTGCCCATCAGAAGCATTGCGAAGGGGGCGAGACAACCATGCAGGAATCGGAGTTCAGTGCGACGGGCGTGCGGATCGAGCGGTGGGACCGGTCGCTCACGAGGGCCGGACAGGTGGTCGTCAAGGACGGCAGGCTGGCCCTGCTGACCAGCTACGGGAGGGAGATCGACAGTGCCCCGTTGGGGGCGGTGAGCGCGGGCAGGCCGTGGTTCGCCGGAGCCGGCGCGGCCGTGGCACGGCTCAACGGGACGCGCTACCGGCTGACGATGGGGCAGCGCGACCGCGGGCCCGACCGGACCGGACCCGCCCGAAGGTTCCTCGAAACACTGCACAGCGCGGGCGACCGGATGCTCTGAGAGCCTGCCGGGTGGCCTTCGGCCGGAAAGCGGACGGGGCAAATGGCGCGTGCGATTCCAGGGCGCCGGGAGGGCCCGGTGGCGGAGCCGCCCGGTCATCCCGGCGACACCCGGAAGCGTGCGTGCCAGGACGTGGCCGCCCGGTCGGAGGTCATCCGACAGGCTCCGAGGGGGCGGCGGCGCCGGTCGGCGCGAGTTGCGGAGGCATGCGCCCTGGGCGACATTGGTCATACGTCACTCATGGTTTACCGGCGGTGACACTTTGTCTCGCCGCCGGGCTGGAATCAGCAGCCGGCCGTCTGCTGGATCCGTTCCTCCGTCTTCTTCCGGACCTATTTCGGGGAGTCGCAGCCGTGATCAGCGAGCCAAGCAGGCACTGCACGGTGGAGCTCCAGGCCCTGCCGTCGCGGATCGGTCAGGTCCGCAGAATCATTTCGGCGCAACTGCGCTACTGGCATCTCGATCCCTTGATCGACCATGCGGCGCTCGGCGTCACCGAGTTGCTGACCAACGTCCACCGGCACGCCCAGCCGGACAAGTCGTGCACCGTCGAGATCGAATTGCTGCTCGAACGGCTGACGGTGTCCGTCCACGACCACGACCCGAGGCTGCCGACGGTGCGCGAGGCCAGTGCCTCCAGTACGTCGGGGCGGGGGCTCGCGCTGATCGCCGCGGTCAGCGAGAGCTGGGGGGTCCGCCCGAGGGGCGGGGCCGGGAAGATCGTCTGGTTCACCCTGCCGACGCCCCCGCGGTGCGCCGCGCTTCCGCCCCGTCCGGTGTACGGGGCTACCACGGACGGGCCGTTCGCGCCGGATGCCTTCATCTACCTGGAGAGCCGCACCCCTTCCATCGCCCGGTCGATGGTGGTCGGTTAGCCGGGAGGCAGGGGCACCGCACGGCGCCCGGAACGCGGATCCGGGACGGTGCCGGGCGACCGCGGTCATGCCGCTCCGCCCCGGCCGCCCCGGCCGAACTCCTCGCCGAGGACGGAGAGGCGCCGCCAGTACTCGTCCTCATCGATCTCTCCGGCGGCGAAGCGACGGCCGAGCAGGGGGATCGGCGAGGGCTCGACGGCGGTCTCCCCCTGGGCACCCGTGCTCCGGGGCCCGCGTCGGCCGGGCGGGGCGGTGCGTCGCAGCAGGGTGACGCCGCCGATGACGACGGTCCCCCAGAGGAGCGGGAGGAGCAGGATCCAGGGCCCGGGTCCGCCGCTGTGCGCAAGGGTGTTCATCTCGGTCGGCTCCCTCGGTTCGGGGTTCGAGGTCAGGTCTTCCTGACGTCGTCGAGCCTGGCCCCGGAGAGGCCCCGAGTCGTCGTACCGTCGGGGGCCGTCCGCGTACCTCCCGAGGAGTACGCGGCGGCGCGGATCCCGACGGCCGGCGTGACACCGGCGGCGTCCGCCGGTGGCCTCGTCCGCCGGGTCCGGTGCGCCCCGCACCGCCCTCTCGGAGCTGCGTGACGGACCGTCCGCGACGGGTGGTCAGGGTCGGACGAGCGCGGCGAGCGGGTCGTCGAGCACCGGCTGCCAGGCAAGTTCGGCAGCGCCCACCAGACTGTTGTAGTCGAGCGTGCAGGGCAGGATCGGCACGCTGCCGCTGCGTCCCCACAGACTGCGGTCGGCCACCACCGCGCGCAGCCGCTCGGGGTCCGCGTCGAGCAGGGCGCGGTGCAGTCCGCCGAGGATGATGCGGTCCGGGTTGAGGATGTTGACCAGCCCGGCGAGCCCGAGACCGAGCCGGTCGATCAGTTCCTCGGCCGCCCCGCGCACCGCCGCGTCGTCGTACTCCGTGCGCAGCAGATCACCGGACTGCTTGAGCAGGGACTCCTCCGGGCCCGGTTCGCGACGGGCGGCGATCAGGAAGGCGAGCGGGTCGGTCTCGACGTCCAGGCAGCCCCGTCCGCCGCAGTGGCAGGGCCGGCCGTCGGGGTTCACCGTGAGGTGACCGACCTCCAGGGCGAGCCCCGAACTCCCGGAGTGCAGGCGGCCGTCGAGGACCAGGGCACCCCCCACGCCGCGGTGGCCCGTGGCCACGCAGAGCAGGTGCTGGGCGCCGCGCCCGGCCCCGTGCCGGTGTTCGGCGAGGGCGGCGAGGTTGACGTCGTTCCCGGTGAACGCCGGTCCGGGGATACCGGCCGCACGGACGTGGGCGGCGAAGATCTCGCGCACCGGGGCGCCCGCCGGCCAGGCGATGTGCAGCGGGTTGAGCGCGGTGCCCTCGGGTTCGGCGACCGCGGACGGCACCGCGAGTCCCGCGCCGACACAACGCAGACCGCCGTCCCGCAACAGGCGGGCGCAGTCCTCGACCACCTCGCCGATGACCTGCGCCGGGTCCGCCGTGACGGTCACGCAGCCGGGGGCGGTGGCGACGATCCGCCCGCCGAGTCCGACGAGGGCGGCCCGGAATCCGTCCGCGTGCACCTGCGCGGCGACGGCGACCGGCCCGGACTCCCGGACGGCCAGCCGGTGCGAGGGGCGGCCCTGGGAACCGGCGGCGGAGCCCGGCCGGGAGTCGACCCGGATCAGGCCGAGCGCCTCCAGCTCGGAGGCGACCGCACCGGCCGTCGCCCGGGTGACCCCGAGCTCGGAGGTGAGGACGGCGCGGGTGGGCGCGCGTCCGGTGTGGATCAGTTCCAGCGCGGGTCCGAGCGCGCTGCGGCCCCTCTCCAACTTCGTCCGGGCGGTGGTCACCTTGCCGTTCATGGGGGCGAGTCTCCCACGATCCACGAGGGCTCCGATGCCCCGGTGGCACACATGCGCCTCATACGGCCACGACGGCGCGAACGGCTTGCACCCGCTGTCCGGGCGCCTCTATGCTGAGTTTGTGCCGCAACTAAACAAACTGCGGACGGCTCTGCCGGGGGGATCGGGCGGAAACACCGCCCCGCCCGCGTCGGATCGCCTCCGTACCGCGCTGACCGTGTTCTTCGCCCTCGACGGATTCCTCTTCGCCGGCTGGGTCGTCCGCATCCCGGCCATCAAGCACCAGACCGGTGCGTCGGCCGCCGCCCTGGGGCTCGCCCTGCTCGGTGTGTCCGCCGGAGCCGTGGTGACGATGATGCTGACCGGTCGGCTGTGCCGCCGCTTCGGCAGCCATCCGCTGACGGTGGTCTGCGCGGGGCTCCTCTCCGTGAGCATCGCCCTGCCCGCGCAGACGCGTTCGCCCCTCGCGCTCGGCCTGGTGCTGCTGGTCTTCGGCGCCGCGTACGGCGGAATGAACGTGGCGATGAACAGCGCGGCGGTCGAGCTGGTGGCCGCCTTGCGGCGCCCCGTGATGCCGGGCTTCCACGCGGCGTTCAGCCTGGGCGCGATGGTGGGCGCCGGGCTCGGCGGACTGGTCGCGGGCGGCCTCTCCCCCTCCGCGCATCTCTTCGCCCTCACCGGGATCGGGCTCCTGGTCACCGCGGCGGCCGGCCCCGTACTGCTGCGCCGTCCGGCTCCGCGGCCCGCCGCCGCGGGCGACGGTTCCGGAGCGTCGCCGCGCCCCACCGCCCGCGCCCGCCGGACGGTGCTGCTGTTCGGGGTGATCGCCCTGTGCACCGCGTACGGCGAGGGCGCGCTGGCCGACTGGGGCGCCCTCCATCTGGAACAGGATCTGCGCGCCCACCCGGGTGTCGCCGCCGCCGGATACTCCGTCTTCGCCCTGACCATGACCGCCGGCCGGCTGAGCGGCACGGCACTGCTGGAACGACTCGGCCAGACCCGCACCCTCGTCCTGGGCGGCGCCACGGCCGCGGCCGGGATGCTGCTCGGCGCCCTCGCCCCCGGCGTCTGGGCGGCGCTCCTCGGATTCGCCGTCACGGGCCTCGGCCTTGCCAACATCTTCCCCGTGGCGGTGGGCCGGGCCGGGGAACTCGCCGGTTCCGGCGGAGTGGCCGCCGCCTCGACCCTCGGCTACGGCGGGATGCTGCTCGGACCGCCCACGATCGGCTTCCTGGCCGAATGGCTCTCCCTCCCGGTGGCTCTCACCACGGTGGCCCTGCTGGCCGCGACCGCCGCCGTTCTGGGGTACGGGGCGCGCGACGCCGCACGGGCATGAGGCGTCGGGGACGCCCGAAACGGCCGGGGTCCGTCCCGACGGGATCCGGAACCGCCGGGAGGGTCGCCCCGGGGAGATCATGAGCCGGACCGGTCCCCCGGCCGCCGGGGGCGCCTGCCGGGGCGCGGCGACCGCCCGCCCCGGTTCAGCCGAGCCAGCCGGGGCGCACGAGCCCCGACTCGTAGGCGAGCACCACGAGTTGGGCCCGGTCGCGGGCGCCGAGTTTCACCATGGTGCGGCTGACGTGGGTCTTCGCGGTGAGCGGGCTGACGACGAGCCGCCGGGCGATCTCCTCGTTGCTGAGTCCCATGCCGACGAGCGCCATCACCTCCCGCTCCCGTTCGGTGAGTTCGTGCAGCCGCGCAGCGGCAGGTTCCTTGGACCGGGCGGCGAACTCGGCGATCAGCCGACGGGTGACCCCCGGCGAGAGGAGGGCGTCACCGCCGACCACGGCGTGGACCGCCCGCAGCAGTTCCTCCGGTTCGGTGTCCTTGACGAGGAAGCCGGAGGCACCGGAACGGATCGCCTCGAAGACGTACTCGTCGAGTTCGAAGGTGGTGAGCATGACCACCTTGACGTCGCTCAGTGCGGCGTCCCCGGTGATGGCCCGGGTGGCGGCGAGGCCGTCGAGGCGCGGCATGCGGATGTCCATCAGCACGATGTCGGGCCGCAGTTCGCGCACCATGCGCACGGCCGCCGCGCCGTCGGCGGCCTCTCCCACCACCTCGATGCCGGGCCGGGCGTCGAGCAGGGCCCGGAATCCGGCCCGGACCAGCATCTGGTCGTCGGCGAGCAGTACCCGGATCACGTCGTCCCCTCCCCGCGCACCGCCGGTCCCGGCGGGCCGGACGGCAGCGGAAGCTCGGCCCGCACCCGGAATCCGCCGTCGGTCCGGGGTCCGGCCTCGATCGTGCCGCCGAGCACCGCCGCCCGCTCCCGCATTCCGGCGAGTCCGTTGCCGCTGCCGCCGGCGTCGTCACCGGTCGCGGGCCCCTCGTCGTCGACACGGAGCCGGATCCGGCCGGGGCCGTGGCCGATCCGGACCCGGGCGGTGCGCGATCCGGAGTGCCGGACGACGTTGGTCAGCGCCTCCTGCACGATCCGGAAGGCGGCGAGATCGATGCCGGGCGGTACGGTGCCGCGCACACCGTCGTCCTCGACGGTGACCGTCAGCCCGGCGCCCGCCGCCTGCTCGACGAGTTCGGGGAGCCGGTCCAGGCCGGGGGCCGGCGCCCTGGGAGCGTCCCCGGGCGTGCGCAGGGCGTCCAGGACCTGACGGACCTCGCCCAGCGCCTCCTTGCTGGCGTTCCTGATGGTGGTGAGCGCGTCGCGGGCCTGCTCGGGGTAGGAGTCCAGCAACGCGAGACCGACGTTCGACTGGACGTTGATGACGGAAATGCTGTGGGCCAGGATGTCGTGGAGTTCGCGTGCCATGCGCAGCCGCTCCTCGTCGGCCCGCCGCCGTTCCGCGGCCGCCCGCTCCGCACGCCGGTCGGCCCACTGCTCGCGGCGTACGCGTACGAACTCGGCGGTGGCGATGATCGCCACCGCCCAGGCGGCGATGCCCAGTTCCTGCCCCCACGAGGCGGCACGGCCGTCGGAGAGGGGCAGCCATCGGTAGAGCCAGTGGGCCACCAGGACGTGGCCCAGCCATACCGTTCCGACCGCGGTCCAGGCGGCCCGCCGGTGCCCGGAGACCACCGCGCCGAAGCAGCCCACGGCGACGGTCAGGAAGACCGGCCCGTACGGGTAGCCGGCCGTCAGATAGGTCATCGCGGCGGCCGAGCTGCCGAACACCGCGGCCACCGGGTGGCGGTGACGGAGCAGGAGCGCGGCGACGGCCAGAAGGAGCAGCAGCCGCGCGAAGAGATTCAGCGGCGCCCGCTCGTCCATCTGGCCCCGGGCCGCGACGGTCGACCCGATCATGACGACGGCACCGATCAGGACCGTCGAGGGCCAGGGCAGCCGGGACGCGGAGCTCTCCGGGGCCTGCGCCAGCCATCGCGGCGGCCCGCCGCGCCCCCGAAACGGGTGTCGCTCTTCCATGTCGGCCACGCTAGACGGCGGGCGGGTGCGGGGCATCGGCCGGGCGTGGCGATCCTCCGTACTCCCCGGGGAGTACGTCGCACGTGCGGAGCCGCGGCGGGGGGGGCTCGTGGCGGACGGGGCCGACTCGGGCGGAACCGTGACGGAGCGGCTCGTGACGGAGCGGCTCGTGACGGACGAGAAGCGGTGGCCGGACCCGGAACGGGCAGCGGCCCCAAGGCCCCATGCGGGACCGGGAAAGACGCGACGGGGCGGGCCGCTCCTCGGGGCAGACCTCAGGTCGCGTTCCGCGGGCCGAGCAGTCCCACCGAGCGGGCCAGCTCGGTGACGGCCGCCGAGAAGAACTGGTCCCTCGCCTCCACCACCCGGTTGAACTGGCCGAAGACCTCGAAGGAGATCAGCCCGAACAGCTGCGACCAGGCCGCGATCAGCGGGACCGCGGCTCCGGGCGGAAGGCCGGGGGCGAAATCCGCCGCCATCCGCGCGGACTCGGCACACAGTTCGCGGGAGAGGGACGGCACGGCAAGACCGTCCTCACGGTAGGCGTCCGCGACGACGGAGATGAGCACGAGGCCGACCCGGGACGCCGGACCGGTCGTCGTCCGCGGCGCGGTGTAGCCGGGCACCGGGGAGCCGTAGATCAGGGCGTACTCGTGGGGGTGGGCCAGCGCCCACTCGCGTACGGCACCGGCCGCCGCGGTCCAGCGCGCGAGGTGCGGGGCGGCCTCGGCCCGGGCGGCCCGGTGAGCGGCCTCCGCGCTCTCCCCGACGGCGTCGTACGCGTCGACGATCAGGGCGGTGAGCAGCTCGTCGCGGCTCGGGAAGTAGCGGTAGAGGGCGGAGGACGCCATGCCGAGCTCCCTGGCGACGGCGCGCAGCGAGAGCTTCGCGGCGCCCTCGGCGGCGAGCTGCTTCCTCGCCTCGTCCTTGATCGCGGCGGTGACCTCGATGCGGGCCCGTTCCCTGGCTCCTCGGACAGTGCTCATGGCCTCAGTCTGCCACGCGCAAAGAGCAGTGAACACTGTCGAGAGCACTGCTCTTGCTTTTGAGCACCGGTTCCGGGCACACTGATCTCAAGCGAGAGCACCGCTCTCATTTCGGTGGGGAGTCACCATGTCGCAGCCGTACTACCTTCAGGGCAGCCCGCTCAACGTCCGGATGAACGGGATCGTGGGCTGGCTCGCACGACGCGGTATCAGCCTCGGCGGTTCCGCCGAGCTCTCGGTGCGCGGCCGCAGGAGCGGGCAGTTGCAGCGCATCCCCGTGAACCCCCACAGCTACGAGGGCGAGCAGTACCTGGTCTCCGCGCGGGGGCACTCGCAGTGGGTGCGGAACATGCGCGCGGCCGGTGGCGGTGAGCTGCGGGTGGGCCGCCGGGTCCGTTCCTTCGCCGCCGTGGAGATCGCGGACGACGCGCAGAAGGCGACGGTGATCCGCGCGTACCTGGAGCGGTGGGGCTGGCAGGTCGACCAGTTCTTCCAGGGCGTCACGGCGAAGTCCACGGACGCGGAACTCCTGGCCGCCTGCCCGGACCACCCCGTCTTCCGGATCACCGTCGGGGCCGAGGCCGCATGACGACCGTGGATCCATCCGCGCGGTCCGCCGTGGGTGCCGGCGGGGACGCCCGGTGGCCGGCGCCCGCTCTCCCTTCCGGCCCGGCGGACCGGGTACGCCACCACGGCCGCACTCCGAGCCGCGCCGGAAGCCGTGACCGGCTCCGTGGACCAGTTCGTGATCCGGGTCCGCGCTCCGGCCCGGCCCGTGATCCGGGCCGTGGTGCACCGGCCCCGTCCCGCCGGTGACATCCGGAGCCGGACCGTATCGGCGGCCTCCGCGCGGTTCTGTCGCTCCGTCCGGACCGGTCCCCTATCGGTCCATCGCCGAGAGCGCCCGCTGCGCCAGCGGATGCGTGCGGACCAGTTCGGCCAGCGACGTCGTCCCCCTGGTCACTCCGGCGAACGCGTTCCAGGCCGGACGGAAACCCGTCAGCACCGCGTGCAGCACCCCGGGCCTCCGCTCGAACAGCTTCAGCATGCGGCGGCCGACGCCCATCTCGACGCCCAGACCGGCCTTGATGGCGAAGGCGTAGTTGAGCGCCTGGCGCCGGGCGTCCACCGCGTCGTGCGACTCGGCGACCCGCACGGCCCACTCACCGGCGAGCCTGCCCGAGCGCAGGGCGAAGGAGATGCCCTCGCGGGTCCACGGCTCCAGCAGGCCCGCCGCGTCACCGCACACCAGCACCCGACCGCGCGACAGCGGGGAGTCCTCGCTGCGGCAACGTGTCAGATGCCCGGAGGAGATCTTCGGCTCGAACCCGGCGAGACCGAGACGGGCGATGAAGTCCTCCAGGTACTTCTTGGTCCCCGCGCCGTCGCCGCGCGCCGAGATCACGCCGACGGTGAGGGTGTCGCCCTTGGGGAACACCCAGCCGTAACTGCCGGGCAGGGGGCCCCAGTCGATCAGCACCCGGCCCGCCCAGTCCTCGGCGACCGTTTCCGGAACCGGGATCTCCGCCTCCAGGCCGAGGTCCACCTGATCGAGCTTCACCCCGACGTGGGCTCCTATGCGCCCCGCGCTGCCGTCGGCACCGACGACCGCACGGGCCAGGACCGTCTCCCCGCCGGACAGCACCACGGCGACCGTGCGCCGGTCCGGCACGGCGGCACCGTGCTGCTCCACCCTCGTCACGGTGGCGCCGGTGCGGAGTTCGGCGCCCGCCTTCTGCGCCTCCTCGACCAGCCCCGCGTCGAACTCGGGGCGGTTGATGAGCCCGAAGAGCATCCGCTTCGAGCGACGGGTCCGCGCCAGTCTGCCGTTGAGCGAGAACGTGACCGCGTGGATCCGGTCCCGCAACGGCAGCTCGAATCCGGGCGGCAGCGAATCCCGTGAGAACCCGATAATTCCGCCACCACACGTTTTGTAGCGGGGCAGTTCCGCCTTTTCGAGGAGCAGGACCCGTCGGCCCGCGACCGCCGCCGCGTAGGCCGCGGAGGCTCCGGCCGGTCCACCACCGACTACGACCACGTCCCACACGGTCGACTCTTCGCGCTCACGTCCGGCGTCTGCTTTCTCGCTGCTCACGATGTGCTTCTGCTCCCGATCCCACCAATGGCCCATGCTGCTCACGGCATCCTACGGCTCGCCCGGCCCGACTCCCCCTGTGGGAGGATCGACCGAGCGTTCGCTCTGCGTGCACCTCGCGTTCCGAAGCGCACGCACCCGGATTCGTCCCTATAACGTCGCACCCACGAGGAGCGTGCCCATGACCGCCCGTCCGATCTCCGAGACCATCGCCTCGCTGATGCCCCGTGCCAAGGCGGAGCTGACCGAGCTGGTGGCCTTCCAGTCGGTGGCGGATCCCGCGCAGTTCCCGAGGAGCGAGTGCGAGGCTGCCGCGAACTGGGTCGCCGACGCGCTGCGCGCCGAGGGATTCCAGGACGTCGCCCTGCTCGACACCCCCGACGGAACGCAGTCGGTGTACGGCTTCCTTCCCGGCCCCGTCGGCGCCCCGACCGTGCTGCTCTACGCGCACTACGACGTGCAGCCGCCGCTCGACGAGTCCGCCTGGCTCTCCCCGCCGTTCGAGCTGACCGAGCGGGACGGCCGCTGGTTCGGGCGCGGCGCCGCCGACTGCAAGGGCGGCTTCATCATGCACCTCCTCGCGCTGCGCGCCCTCCGCGCCGACGGCGGTGTCCCGGTCTCGGTCAAGGTGATCGCGGAAGGCTCCGAGGAACAGGGCACCGGCGGACTGGAGCGGTACGCCGAGGCACACCCCGAACTGCTGGCGGCGGACACGATCGTCATCGGCGACACCGGCAACTTCCGAGTCGGCCTGCCGACGGTCACCGCGACGCTGCGCGGCATGACGATGCTGCGGGTCACCCTCGACACCCTTGAGGGGAACCTGCATTCCGGCCAGTTCGGAGGCGCAGCACCGGACGCGCTGGCCGCGATGATCCAGCTGCTGGCATCGCTGCGCGCCGAGGACGGCTCGACGACCGTCGACGGTCTCACCGCGGATGCCGAATGGGAGGGCCTGCGGTATCCCGAGGAGGACTTCCGCAAGGACGCGAAGGTCCTCGACGGGGTCGAACTGATCGGCACGGGCACGGTCGCCGACCGCATCTGGGCCCGGCCCGCCGTCACCGTCATCGGGATCGACTGCCCGCCGGTGGTCGGTGCGACCCCCTCGCTCCAGGCGAGCGCGCGGGCCCAGATCAGCCTGCGGGTGCCGCCCGGCCAGGACGCCGCGGCGGCGACCGAGCTGCTGACCGCGCACCTGCGGGCACATGCCCCGTGGGGGGCCGAGGTGTCGGTGGAACAGGTAGGCCAGGGCCAGCCGTTCCGCGCGGACACCTCCAGCCCGGCGTACACGTCGATGGCGCGGGCCATGGAGACCGCGTACCCGGGCGAGAAGATGCAGACGTCCGGAATGGGGGGCTCGATCCCGCTCTGCAACACGCTCGCCGCCCTCTGTCCCGAGGCCGAGATCCTGCTGATCGGTCTGAGCGAGCCGGAGGCGCAGATCCACGCGGTGAACGAGAGCGTGTCGCCCGGGGAACTGGAGCGGCTGTCACTCGCCGAAGCGCTGTTCCTGCGCAATTACGCGGAGTCCAAGCAGTCCTGACCGGTCCGGGGAACGGATTCGGCCCCGCGGGCCCGGATTGGCGGGCCCCGGGGCCCGTTCACGCCGCGGTGTCGGCTGCCGCCCGTGCCCGGAGCCGCCGGCGCGTCCCGGCGCGCTCTCAGCCGACCGGTACCCCGGCCTCCAGGTTGAGCACGGTCGACCGTTCCCGGGCCCGCAGCGCCCAGCGCAGCCGTGCGTACCGGGTGGGAGGCAGCATCGTCGCGGCCTCCTCCTCGGTGACGAATCGCCAGCCGCGCAGCTCCGAGCCGGGCAGCAGGAGCCGCTGGGCGTCCGCGCCGGGCAGCAGACCGCCGTCGAAGATCAGTCTGAGCCCGCCGAAGCCGGGCGGCTCGGGCGCCTCCCAGTCGATGACGAGGAGCTTGGGCACCCGGTCGAGCTGGATGCCTATCTCCTCCGCCACCTCACGGATCCCGGCCTGCGCCGGTGCCTCGCCCGCCTCGACCACCCCGCCCGGGAATTCCCAGCCCGGCTTGTACGTCGGGTCGACGAGCAGCACCCTGCCGTGTTCGTCGAAGAGCAGCACCCCGGCCGCGACGGTCTCCGCGGTCGGGGCGGGGGTCTGCACGATCTCGCAGACGGACGCCGCTCCGCTGCGCACGGCCTCGGCTATCCGCTCGGCCGTCTCGTACGGGGTGAGCGCGCTGGTGTCGATGGTGTGGGCATCACGGCTGAGCCAGCCGAGCGCCGCCCGGTACGGGCCGATGTGCTCGTAGGCCCACTGCCGGACCCGCTCATCGTGTTCCATGTCGTCCGCGGACTTCACCCGGTCGGCGATACGTTGACGCAGGATCGTTTCCTCAGGTGAGAGCAGTACATGGCGCACCGGTATGCGCCGGGAGGCGAGACCTCCGAATATCTCGTCCCGGTATTCCTGTCGCAGCAACGTCATCGGCACCACCAGTACGCCGGAGACCTCTGCAAGCAGCGCCGCGGCCGTGTCCACCACCAGCCGCCGCCAGATCGGCAGGTCCTGGAAGTCCGTCACGTCGGCGAGCCTCTTCTGGGGCAGCAGTTGGCGCAGACCCGCGCCGATCAGCTCGGGGTCGTAGAAGGTGCTGTTCGGGATCAGATCGACCAGCTCGCGTGCGGCGCTCGTCTTCCCCGCGCCGAAAGCACCGTTGACCCAGACGATCACGGTTCCCCCTCTTCCGTAGCCCCCTGTGGCTTGCCCGCAACACCCTGCCGCGGAAACCCGGCTGTGGCGATGCTGTTACCCCGAAGGAGCCGTCGAATTCCCATGAACCGCGAGCCTCTGGGGGAATCGCCCCGGGCATCGCTCCGGGCATCGTCGCCCCGCGTGGACGACGGCGCACCAGAACGCTGCGGAAACGCGGGCGCCGAGGACGGCATCCGCCTTGCCGGCGTCGGCCGCCTCTTTGCCGCCGCGCGTGCGGTCTCCGCTCCCCCGCACCGAAAAGTGAATCGTCACTCACCTCATTGTCACAACTCCATCACCAACGGAATATGTTGCTCCCTCACTGGTACCGGTGCGGATACGTTCATGCAGCCATGAACCGCACGTGGGGGGACAGATGTCTCAGAATCACCAGCCGCCCTGGGGCCAGCCGCCCCAGCCGTCCGGCAACAGCCCGTACACGATCCCGGCCTCCCCGGCCGCACGCCCGAAATGGACGCGCAAGCGCGTCCTGATTCCTGCCGCCGTCGTCCTGTTCCTCACCGGAGTGGGAATCGGCGGGTCGGCGGAGCCCGCGCAGGCGGGGAAGCCGACGGACGCGAAGGCCGCACCGTCGGCGACCGTGACCGCCACGATGACGCCCGCGCCCGCGCCCGCCGTCACCGAGACGGTCACGGCGAGCCCGGAACCGGCGCCCACCGTCACGGTGACGAAGACCGTCAAGGTGACCGTCGCGCCCCGGGACGAGAACGACGGCACGTCCGGCGGCTCGGGGTCCGCGGGGAGCGGGGGCGGCGGAGGCGGATCCGTCCACTACGCCAATTGCGCCGCCGCACGCGCGGCCGGTGCGGCGCCCGTCCACGTCGGGGAGCCGGGCTACGGCCGCCACCTCGACCGGGACGGCGACGGCGTCGGCTGCGAGTAGCCGCCCCGCGGAGCGCCGCGCCGCTCGGTGGTGACCGGTCGGTGGTGTGCGGCACGCCGCACACCACCTCGCCGCGGCGCCCCTGCCGCCCTATCCCTTGCCTGCCCCCAGGGTGAGCCCGGCGATGAAGTGGCGCTGGAGCAGCAGGAAGACCACCAGGGTCGGCAGGGCGACGATCACCGATCCGGCGGCGAGCAGGTTGTAGTCCGTGAAGAACTGGCCCCGCAGGTTGTTGAGCGCCGAGGTGATGGGCAGCTTGTCGCCGTCGGAGACGAAGACCAGGGCCCACAGGAAGTCGTTGTACATCCAGGTGAACTGGAGCGTGCCGAGCGCGGCCAGGGCGGGCCGGCACAGGGGCAGGGTGATCCGCCGGTAGCGGGTCCAGACGCCCGCGCCGTCGACGACCGCGGCTTCCAGGATCTCGCGCGGAAGAGTACGCATGAAGTGGGCGAGGACGAAGACGCAGAACCCGATCTGGAACCCGATCTGGACGACGACGACGGCCCAGTACGAGTCGAACATCGTCATCGAGTCGGACATCCAGTAGGGCAACGGGATGCGGTTGAACAGGACGTACAGGGGCGTGACGATCACCTGTTGAGGCAGCAGGTTCCCGGCCGTGAAGAGCATGAGCAGGACGATGCCGCCGCGCAGTTCGAGGCGGGCCAGCGCGAAGGCGACGAACGAGGCGAGGAAGAGGGTGACGAGCACTCCGGGCACCGCGATGAGCAGGGTGTTGACGAAGTACTTCGTCATGCCGGAGTCGGAGAACGCCTGCCGGTAGTGGTCCAGGGAGAGGTGGCGCGGCAGCGAGAAGTAGCCGTGCGCCGAGGTCTCCTCGTAGGGGCGCAGCGAGGCGTACACCGCGAGCAGCAGCGGGGCGAGGAAGGCGAGGGAGACCGCCATGAGGAAGACGTGGACGCCGACCCCGCCGGCGCGGCGCCGCGCCCGGGCGGAACGGGCCGCCGGGCGGGCGGAGGCCGGGGAGGGGTTGGCTCGTACGGTCATCGGTTCTTCTCCCCTCGGAGCTCCTGGACCAGATACGTCACGACGAATCCCAGGGAGACGGTCAGCAGGACGACTGCGATGGCGGACCCGAACCCGATCCGGGCGGCCTCGCCGATGATGTTGTCGGTGACGAGCACCGAGAGCAGTTCGAGTCCGTTGCGGCCGTGGTTGACGGCGTACACGATGTCGAAGGCGCGCAGGGACTCGATGACGGTGATGACGCCGACGACGACGTTGACCGGTCGCAGGGTGGGCAGGACGATGCGGAAGAAGGTCTGGGCCTCGCCCGCCCCGTCGATCGCGGCGGCCTCCTTCAGTGAGGGGTCGACGGCCTTGAGCCCGGCGAGGTAGAGGATCATCACGTAACCGGTGTGCCGCCAGGCGGCGGCGAGCAGGACCACCCAGATGTTGAGGTCCGGATCGCCGAGCCAGTCCGTGGGCGACGCCGTGTCCCCCAGTATCGCGTTGAGCGCGCCCTGGTCGCGGGAGAAGATCAGTTGGGTGATGAAGCCCACCACGGCGAGGGACAGCACGACGGGCATGTACAGGGTCGACTGGTAGAAGCGGCTGAAGCGCACGCCCCGGTCGACGAGTACCGCGAGCAGCAGTCCGAACGGCGCCGCGACCAGGCCGAGGAAGGCGAGCCAGAGCAGGTTGTGCCGGGCGGCGGGCCAGAACGGCGGGTACGCGGTGAAGAGGTTCTCGTAGTTGCGCGTCCCGGCCCACCGGATGTCGCCGACGCCGTCCCAACTCGTGAAGGAGAGCGCGACGGAGGCGAGCGTCGGGCCCCACACGATGGTGACGTCGAGCAGGACGGGCAGGCCGAGCAGCGCACCGAGCACGAGGAGGTCGCGACGGGTGAACCGCCGCCGCACGCCCCGTCGTCCGGTGCGCCGTGCCGGGATGAGGGACACGGTCGGTACTCCAGGTTCGATCGGCTTCCCGGGATGGATCGGGCGGTGGACGCTCGTGCGTCAATCGGCCGCGAAGATGGTCTTCTTCTGCCGTTCGATGTCGTTGACCAGGCCGTCCACGTCGCCGGGGTCGCTGATGAACTTCTGGATCGCGGGGATCATGACCGTGGAGGAGAAGTCGGGCCGGGTGTCGCGGTCGAGGAACTGGGAGATCTGCTTGGCTCCGGAGACGAGTTCCACCGCCTTCTTCTGGAGTGGTGAGTACGCGGAGGTGTCCGCCCGGTCGCTGACCGCGATGTTGTTCGGGTCGCTCTTCAGGTAGATGTCCTCGGCCTTCCCGGTGGCGAGCCACCCGAGCAGGTCCTTGGCGCTCTGCAGGGTCTTCTCGTTCTTGAGGTTCTTCGACTTCTTCGCCAGCAGGAACCCGTCGATGGGCGCCTCGACGGCGTCCTGGCCGTGCTGCGGATCGATGACGGGGAACGGGAAGAAGTCGAGGTCGCCCCGTTCCTCCTCGGAGAACTGCGCGCCGGGGTGCGGGAGGCCGAAGACGGCCATGCCGGCCTCCTTCTTCTGGAGGCTGGTGGCGGCCTCCTGCCAGGTGCGGCCGTTGGCACCCGGCTGGCAGTACGGCAGGAGCCTGCGCCAGGTGTCGAACACCTCCCTGACCCGCTTGTCGGTCCAGGCGATCTCGCCCGCCATCAGGCTCCGGTGGAACGCGTAGCCGTTGGTCCGCATGTCGATGTAGTCGAAGGTGCCCATGGCGGGCCAGCCGTCCTTGTCGCAGAAGGCGATCGGCGTCAGCTTGTCCTTCTTCATCTGCCGCGCGAGGGCGACGTACTCGTCGAGTGTTCCCGGCGCCCGGTAGCCGCGGTCGGCGAAGAGGCTCTTCCGGTGGAAGACGGCCCACGGATAGTAGTAGTAGGGGGTGAGGTACTGCTTGCCGTCCGCTCCGGTCGACTGGTCCTTGAGCGCGGCCGAGAAACCCTCGTAGTGCAGCCAGTTGTCGCTGATGTCGTGCAGCAGGCCCTTCTCGGCGAAGAACTGCATCCGGTTGCCCGCGAACCACATGAAGACGTCGTCGGGCCTGCCCTGCAGATACCGGTTGATGTTCTCCTGGAAGGTGTTGTGGTCGACGGTGTTGACCTTCACCTTCCGGCCGCCCGACTGTGCCTCGTACGCCTCGAAGGCATGCGCGAAAGCCTTCTTCGGAACCGGGTCGGAGGAATTCGATCCCATGGTGATCGTCTTTCCGTCGCCCCCGGAACCGCTCCCGCAGGCGGCGAGCACCGATGGCAGGGTCACCGCTCCCGCTCCGGCGACGGCACCCCGTAACACATTGCGGCGCGAGATCCGATGTCCTGCGACGCTGCCCGGCACTTGCGACCTACCGCCAGCAGAATGTGCCATGCCCGACTCCTCTGGACGTAACCCAACACAATCGCACGTGCGAGGGGATCTCACTCTCAACTATTGGGCCAGTCAAGGGTTTTGACGAGATGACAGACAATCGCACCGCTCCCTCTTCCAACAGACTTCAACGCGCTCTAACGTAACCGAACGATTTGGCATGCCCATGATGTCATCCGATCATGCGTGAATCCGGAGGAACGTAACGGTGCGTCATCTCGCAACCCGTACCACCCGAACCAGCCATCACCGAATCATCGGAGCGCTGCTCGCAGGGCTGCTTCTCGCCGCCGGAACGGCCGCTCCCGCCGTCGCCGCCCCGCTGCCACCACCGCCGGTCCAGCAGGCCGGGGACGGTCTTGCGCTCACCCCGCCGATGGGGTTCAACAACTGGAACTCCACCCATTGCCGGGCCGAGTTCGACGAGGCGATGGTGAAGGGCATCGCCGACATCATCGTCGAGAAGGGGCTCAGGGACGCCGGCTACGAATACGTCAATCTCGACGACTGCTGGGCGAAGCCGCAACGCGACGCCGACGGAAGACTGGAGGCCGACCCCCGCCGCTTCCCGAACGGCATCAAGGCCGTCGCGGACTACGTGCACGACAAGGGCCTGAAGATCGGGATCTACACCAGCGCGGGCACCAGGACCTGCGACAGCGTGGGACTTCCGGGCGCGCTCGGCCACGAGTACAGCGACGCGCGCCAGTTCGCGGACTGGGGTATCGACTACCTCAAGTACGACAACTGCAACAACCAGGGCGTGGACGCGAGACAGCGCTATACGACGATGCGGGACGCGCTGGCCGCGACCGGCAGGCCGATCGTCTACAGCATCTGCGAATGGGGCGAGAACAAGCCATGGGAGTGGGCCGGTGAACTGGGCAACCTCTGGCGCACCACCGGCGACATCGACGACACCTGGGCGAGCATGCTGTCGATCATGAAGCGGAACCTTCCCCTCGCCGCCGCCGCGGGCCCCGGACACTGGAACGATCCGGACATGCTGGAGGTCGGCAACGGCGGCATGACGGACACGGAGTACCGCACTCACTTCTCCATGTGGTCCGTGATGGCGGCGCCGCTGCTCATCGGCTCCGACCTGCGCACGGCGGACCCGGCCACCCTTGAGATCCTCACCAACCGCGAAGTCGTCGCGGTCGACCAGGACCCGCTGGGCAAGCAGGGAACCGTGCTGTCCTCCGACGACGGACGCTGGGTCGTCGCCAAGGAGATGCGGGACGGCAGTCGCGTCGTCGCCCTGTTCAACGAGACCGGCGGCGCACAGCGCGTCTCGACCACGGCCGGGGCCGCGGGACTGCCGAGGGCCGCCGCGTACACGATGCGCGACCTGTGGGAGCACCGGACGTACAACACGGCGGGCGCCGTCTCGGCGACCGTCCCCGCGCACGGGACCGTGCTGCTGCGCGTCGCCGTCGACCCCGAGTGGGCCGCGCACCCGCCCGCCGTCGAACTCGGCCTGGAGGGGAACCTGTTGGCCGAGGCCGGACGTACCGTCGCGTTGACCACGACGGTGACGGACCTCGGCCGCACCCCCGCCGCGCGGGTGTCCGCGGCGCTGACCGGGCCGTCGGGCTGGCGGGTCGGGGCGGTGACCCCGAACGGCACACCGGCCCTGCCGACCGGCTCCGCCCTGACCACGCACTGGCGGGTGACAGCTCCCCCGGGCACCCCCGCCGGGGCGTACGGCCTGACGTTCACCGCCCGGTACCGCACACCGGCCGGGAGACACGTACGGTCGGCGGTCCCGTTCCGGGTCCAGGTGGTCGTCGCGCCGCCGACGGGCGTCAGCCTTCTGAGCGATCTGCCGCAGCTCTCGGCCACCAACGGCTGGGGACCCGTGGAACGGGACACCAGCAACGGCGAGAGCGCGGCGGGGGACGGGAATCCGCTCACCATCGGCGGGACGGTCTTCGCCAAGGGGCTCGGGGTGCACGCCGACAGCGCCGTCGAGTTCTACACCGGCGGCGCGTGCCGCACCGTGACGGCGCGGGTCGGGCTCGACGACGAGGAAGGGGCCGGGGGGACGGTCGCCTTCGAGGTCCTTGCCGACGGGACGAGGGTCGCGTCGACCGGGGTGCTGACCAATGCGATGCCCGCGCGGGCGCTGACCGCGGAGGTGAGCGGCGCGCAGGTGGTACGCCTGACGGTCACCGACGGCGGGGACGGAATCGACTCCGACCACGCGGACTGGGCGGACCTGCGGATCGCCTGCTGACGGGCGCACGGGACACCGCTCACCCCCTCCGGACCGCCGCGGCCGCCGCACCCACCAGCCCCGCGTCGGTACCCATGACCGCCGGGGCGACCGTCAGCCGTCGCACGAAGGACAGCGTGGCGTATCGGTGCAGGGCGTGGCGCAGGGGGGCGAAGAGAACGTCCCCGGCTCCGGCCACTCCCCCGCCGACCACCGCGATGTCGATCTCGACGAGTGAGGCGGTGGCGGCGATTCCGGCCGCCAGTGCCTGAGCCGCCCGCTCGAACGAGGCGAGGGCGACCCGGTCCCCGGCACGCGCGGCGGCGGCGACGGCGGCGGCCGAGGCGTCGCCGTCCGGTCCGGGCCGCCAGCCGTTGTCCCGTGCCCGGCGGGCGATGTTCGGCCCGCTGGCGATGCGCTCGACACAGCCGTACGATCCGCACGGGCACGGATCGCCGTCCAGCTCGACGCTGACATGACCGATGTGCCCGGCGTTGCCCGTGGGGCCGGGGTGAAGTCTTCCACCGAGGACGAGCCCCCCGCCGACACCCGTCGACACCACCATGCACAGGGCGTTGTCGTAGCCGCGGGCCGCGCCCAGCCAGTGCTCCGCCGCCGTCATCGCGACCCCGTCGCCGACCAGTTCGACGGGCAGTCCGCCGACGATCTTGCCCACGCGCTCCACCAGGGGAAAGTCGCGCCAGCCGGGGACGTTGACCGGGCTCACCGTTCCCGTCGAGGCGTCCACCGGGCCCGCACTGCCGATTCCGACAGCCGTCGCCCGCCCCCACAACGGCGACCCGGACACCTCGGCCAGGACCTCCGCGACCGCCCGCATGACCGTTTCGGCGTCCTCCCGCGCGGGCGTGGGCCGCTGCGCCCGTACGAGGATCGCGCCGCTGCCGTCCACCAGCGCGGCGGCGATCTTGGTGCCGCCGATGTCCAGCGCGGCGACGAGGTCGGAATGCATCGGTGCGGCTCCGTGTGCTCGGGGACCTGGTGGGTTCGGTGAAACAGTCCGACCAGTCTCCATTCAGCTGACAACGTTGTCCAGGCCCTATGCTCGACGGCACAGCCTCCGGTCCCGCCCACGACACCGCTCGTGGACCCGACCGGACCACCCGCAAGCGATGACAGGACAGCGCACCGTGGCCGAGACCGCCCGTCCCTCCGAGCCCCGTTACGGCAACCGGCCGACCATGAAGGACGTGGCCGCCCGCGCCGGAGTCGGCCTCAAGACGGTCTCCCGCGTGGTGAACGGCGAGCCGGGCGTGACGCCGGACACCGAACGCCGGGTCCAGGAGGCCATCGAGGCGCTCGGCTTCCGGCGCAACGACAGTGCGCGCGTGCTGCGCAAGGGGCGCACCGCCTCCATCGGTCTCGTCCTGGAGGATCTCGCCGACCCGTTCTACGGACCGTTGAGCCGTGCGGTGGAGGAGGTGGCCCGGGCGCACGGCGCGCTCCTGATCAACGGATCGAGCGCGGAGGACCCGGAGCGCGAGCAGGAGTTGGCGCTCGCCCTGTGCGCGCGCCGGGTGGACGGTCTGATCGTGATCCCGGCCGGCGACGACCACCGCTATCTGGAACCGGAGATCAAGGCCGGCATCGCCACCGTCTTCGTCGACCGGCCGGCCGGCCGCATCGACGCGGACATGGTTCTCTCCGACAGCTTCGGCGGCGCCCGGGAGGGCGTCGCCCATCTCATCGCGCACGGCCACCGCCGGATCGGCTTCGTCGGCGACCAACCGCGCATCCACACCGCCACCGAGCGGCTGCGCGGCTACCACGCGGCCATGGCGGAAGCCGGGACGACGGTCCACGATTCCTGGGTCTCGCTCGGATCCACCGACCCCGGCCGGGTCCGGGCCGCCGTGGAACGGATGCTGTCCGGCCCCGAACCGGTCACCGCGCTGTTCGCGGGCAACAACCGGGTGACGGTGACGGCGGTCCGGGTCCTCGCTGAGCGGGAACGACGCATCGCGCTGGTCGGCTTCGACGACATCGAACTTGCCGATCTGCTCGGCATCACCGTCATCGCACAGGACGCCGCCGCGGTCGGCCGCACCGCCGCCGAGCACCTCTTCCGCCGGCTGGACGGCGCGGATCACCCCCCGGCGCGGGTGGAACTGCCCACCACGCTCGTGCCGCGCGGCTCGGGCGAACTGCCGCCCGCCTGAGCGGGGGAGCGTTCAGGCGCCGCCGAGCCGTTCGTACAGGATCCCCATCGAGGGCGGCAGTTCGTCGGCGCCGATGACATCGGTGCCCTCCGGCACCCGGATCGTGCGCAGCGAGAGCACCTGGGCGAGACCGCCCACCTCGATGTGCGGCTGCACGGGCTCGATGGTGAGCGAGCGCAGGTTGGGGAAGTTGTGCAACCAGTTCCAGGTCCCCGCCATGCCGCCGTCCACCCAGAGGTGGGTGAGGCGACCGCTCCTGCGACTCGATTCGACGAATTCGGCGGTGGTGAACTCCCCCGAGACCTTGATGCGCGAGCGGCCCCCGAAGGCGTGGAGCGCCCGGAGCTCCCTCGGATTGGTCACCGGGAAGTAGAGGGTGTCGTCACTGATGTGCGCGATCACTTCGGTGCCGTAGAGGTCGGTGTCGAACCGGCTCCAGGCCCGTACGAGTTCCGCGCGCACACGCGGATCCCGGTGCCCCCGGTACCGGGCGAGCACGGCGATCGCCGCGTCGGTCGCGATGCGGGCGGCGGCCAGTACGGTGAAGTACGCCTCGTCCGCGGTCGGGTGGGCCCCGGGTCCGTCGCAGTCGGGTGCCGTCGCCTCGTCGGCGGAAGTCTCCTGCGGTCCGGGCAGCAGGTCCAGCACGACCGGCCCCACCTCGGTGAGCGCGCGGGCCTGATCGGCCGAGCGCGGCGGGATCAGGGCCGCGGCCCGCCGCTGCACCTGCGCGCCGACCGCCGGGTCGAGTTCGGTCGCGTGCTCCAGACAGGCGGCCGCGAGCAGGTGCAGCCTCTTCATGCCGTGCCGTGAGACGTCGTCCCTGCTGATGAGACCGGTGAGCAACCGGGTGCGCTCCGCGGGACGGGCGTGGGCGACGGCCATCCTGATGACGTCCTCCCACTGGTCCAGGTGGGCGTTGGCGATGAGGAAGTCGAAGTCCAGCCCCTCCACCGCGGCCTTCGCCCCGAGGTAGTCCTGGAAGGTCCGGTGGATGAAGTCCATCGAATCCGGGCTCGGTTCACGGAGCAGTCCGCTGCGGATCAGGAGGTAGCGGTACACCTCCTCCGCCGTTCCCTGTTCGGCGACCTTCGGCATCATCGGCAGGGCCTGCTCCAGAAGCTCGACGGCGTCGGTGCGGTCCATCTCGGAGCGGCCGTTGCGGATCATCCAGTAGGCGAGCCGCTGGATCAGCTGGATGTGGTGGGCCTCGCCGATGTACATCGAGCCGGACGTGTAGACCCCGCGTTCCCGGTCGCGCCGGAACAGCAGCATGGAGAGCGCCGCGTCGTAGATCTCCTTGCGCCCTTCGGGGAGGTAGCCGCGCCGGGCCTGATGCAGGGCGCAGATCAGCCCGCACATGAGCGGGTTGGTGGCCAGTCTGCCCAGGTCCCGTTTGGAACGGATCGCCCGCAGGAGTTCGTTGGCGTACTGGTCGCTGATGCCCGCCGCCCGGTGCCACCGGTCCACGAAATCGGCGATGTTGTCCCTGCTCATCGGCGCGAGGTCCAGCTCGGTGAACTCCTCGTCCATCAGCCAGCGTTCCTGCACCGCGGACGGCCTGGAGGTCACCAGCCACCGATTGGCCGGATACACGCCGATGAGTTCCCGGAGCCAGCGGCGTACGTCGCCGCGGTCGTCCTCGGGGATCTCGTCGATGCCGTCGATGAGCATGAGCCCACGGCCCGCCCGGAGCACCCGGTCGAACCATCCGGGCGGCTGCAGGCTCGCGATCGGGCAGTTCACCGCGGAGAGGAATTCGTGTGGTGCGGGCAGTGCGGCACCGCCCCGTGTCAGGGTGCGCAGCGGAAGCACGAACGGCACGAGTCCGTGGAGGTACAGAAGGTGCTCGTCCAATTCCTTCTGCGTGGCGGAGAGCGCCAGCCATTGCACCAGTGTGGTCTTCCCCGAACCTGCCACGCCGCGCAGGAGCACACGGTCGCGGCCCGCCAGGACGTGGTCGGCGGAGAGCAGCGCGGGAGCCGCTGTGGTGGCGTCACCGGCGGCGTCCAGGCTCAGATAGGCGGCGTCGAGCCGCCAGGACTCCGGTGCCCCGGACAGATCGAGGCCGAAAATGCTCAGTTTGCCGTGCTTCGCCGCGATGTATCCGGCGTAACGGTCCTCGAACGGCCCGTCGGCCGGGGACGGTGCACGGGCGATCAACGCATCGATCTTCCGCGTCAGTTCCTCGATGGAACGGCTCTGCTCGACCAGGGTGCGCGGTACGAAGGTCGACCGCTGGGTGAAGAAGTTCAGGATGTGCAGGCACGCCGTGTCCATCACGCTCGCGTGCAGGGCGACCGCGTCGCTGGAGAGGCCGAGCGTGGCCGTCCTGCTCCCGGACCTCAGGTGCCGGGAGAGCCCCAGGTGGCCCAGCTTCACCGCCTGGGCGTCCTCCATGTCGAGGGTTCCCATGACCCGCAGGGAATCGGCGACCGCGTTGGCGACGGCGCGTTTCTCGAATGCGGGCAGGACGTCCTCGACGCCGGTCGACTGCGCGGCGCGCCGGATCAGTTCCTCCGCGATCGTGTGGAGGTCCTTGTCCGAGAGCGTGCGCTTCTCGCCACGGAAGGAGACGAGCGCGGACACCCGGATGGGTTCGTCGACCAGGCCTGCCCCGGGGCCTTCGGACAGGAAGAGCTTCTTGATCAGCGGAGTCACGATGCTCGACGCGAGACGTGCTCCGATGACGGCCGGTTCCATCTGGTCTCCGAGAGGTGCGTACGGCACCACCGGCCGTCGTCGGCCCAGCGTAGGACAACGCCTGGTGACACATCCCTCGTTTCGGTCAACGACCCCTCTTTCCAGCGAGGTTCACCGGAAAGGGGCGCATACGCCTGCCGTCCGCCCGCACCCGGGCCGACGACCCGTCAGACGCGTCCCGTGGTGAGTCCCGCCCGGCGCGGCGACGCGAAGGCGTCGAGGTCCGCGCGTGTCAGCCCGGTCAGCCGGGCGACCTCGGCGGTGTCCAGCGCACCGCAGTCGATGCCGCGCAGCAGGTATCCGCTGAGCGCCTTGGCGGTGGCGGGTTCGTCCATGACGTCGCCGTCCGCCTCGGCGACGTACGCGGCGAGCCGTCCGGCCGCCCGGTCCAGGCCCTCGCGATAGAAGGTGTACACCGCCGCGTACCGGGTCGGCAGATGGCCCGGATGCATGTCCCAGCCCTGGTAGTAGGCACGTGCCAGGGCACGGCGGGTGAGTCGGTGGTGGAGCCGCCACGCCTCGTGGACCTGGTGGGTGGGGCCGACCGGGAGGACGTTGGTGGAGCCGTCGCAGACCCGTACGCCGGTCCCCGCAGCGGCGACCTGCATGACCGCCTTGGCGTGGTCGGCGGCCGGGTGGTCACTTGCCTGGTGGGCGGCACTGACCCCGACGCAGGCGCTGTAGTCGAACGTGCCGTAGTGAAGGCCGGTGGCCCGGCCCTGCGCGGCGTCGATCATGCGGGCGACGGCGGCGGTGCCGTCTGCGGCGAGGATGGACTGGCTCGTCTCGATCTGGATCTCGAAGCCGAGCCGGCCGACGGGCAGTTCGTGTGCCCGCTCGAACGCTTCGAGGAGCCGTACGAAGGCGGTGACCTGCTCGGGGTAGGTCACCTTCGGAAGGGTGAGCACCAGTCCGTCGGGAAGACCGCCCGCCCGCATCAGACCGGTGAGGAAGATGTCCGCGGTGCGGATGGCGCGGTCGCGGACGGCTGCCTCCATGCACTTCATGCGGATGCCCATGTACGGGGCGGCCGTGCCGTTCGCGTACGCCTGAGAGATCAGCCGGGCGGCTCCGGCGGCCGCCTCGTCCTCCTCGGTGTCGGGGCGGGTGCCGTACCCGTCCTCGAAGTCGATGCGCAGGTCCTCGACGGGTTCGCGTTCCAGTTTGGCGCGCACCCGGTCGTGGACCGGTGCGGCGAGTTCGTCGGGGATGCCGAGGACGGCGGCGAACGACGCCGCGTCGGGGGCGTGCTCGTCCAGGGCGTCCAGTGCCCGCTCGCCCCAGGAGCGGATGGTGTCCGCGGTGAACGTGTCGCCCGGGACGTAGACGGTGTGGACCGGTTGGCGCGTGCCCGGGTCGCCCGGGTACCGGCGGGCGAGTTCGGCGTCGACGGCGGCGAGGGAGGCGTCGATCTCCGCACGGACCGTCTCGGCGAGGCTCGTCGCCACCTGCTCCTGCTGACCCATGTCCACATCCTCCACAACCAGATGGTTTCCGTCTTCCGGAATCATTGATCCGCATGGTGAAGTTATAAGGCTGTCGATCCCGCGTCAATGGTGATCGCGAACGGTCCGGGGCCGTGTGGTGGGTGTGTGCCACGTGGTCCCGGACCGTGGGGAGGAGAGCGAGGGGATGGGGTGGGGTTCAGCCCTTGCGTGCCTTGATTTCCTCGGTGAGCTGGGGAACGACCTGGAACAGGTCGCCGACGACGCCGTAGTCGACGAGGTCGAAGATGGGGGCCTCGGCGTCCTTGTTGACCGCGACGATCGTCTTGGACGTCTGCATGCCGGCCCGGTGCTGGATCGCTCCGGAGATGCCCGACGCGATGTACAGCTGGGGCGATACCGACTTCCCCGTCTGTCCGACCTGGCTGGAATGCGGGTACCAGCCCGCGTCGACCGCTGCGCGGGAGGCGCCCACCGCCGCGCCGAGCGCGTCCGCCAGTGCCTCGATCACCGCGAAGTTCTCCGCGCCGTTGACCCCGCGCCCGCCCGACACCACGAT